>JBDHIL010000009.1:0-129660 GCA_039587465.1 Gemmatimonadota bacterium
GATGGACCTGCTGCAGGAGCTTCACAGCGACGGGGCGACGATCTGCATGGTGACGCACGATCCGCGCTACGCCCATGAAGCCGACCGCAGCATCCACCTCTTCGACGGCCAGGTCGTGTCCGAGGACGTGGCGCAGCGGCATCAGCTGGAGGAAGCTGGTTTCGACGTAGCCTGATCTCGACTGACTCGTCAGCAAAGAGGGCCCACCGGCGAAACGCCGGTGGGCCCTCTCTGCTGATCGGCTTCGCGCTGCCGGTGGCTAGTCCAACGGGACCCAGTCCCCCGGCGCGTTGTAGGCCCGGACGATCTGGTCAGGGTCCTCCTGGTAGTCCCGCTCCGACATCAGGAACGCATAATAGGCGCATGTCGGCTTGCCGGGGTGGTCCCTGCAGATCTCCGGCCGGGCGGGATGCACCGTGCAGGCCCGTGTCTCGGTGTCCAGAAACCGGCAGACTGAGCCGTAGATCTCATCTTTCTGGTGGCGGAGCACCATCTCCGACTCACCGTCCTCCACGTATGTCGCGGTGAAGCGCTTCTTGGCTGCCCTCACGCTGATGCCGTGATGCCCGGCGAGCCGCGCCAGGTCCTCGTCGGTGATCTCGATGCGGGCGTACGAGCAGCAGTACGCCGGGCACTTCATGCAGTTGTAGAAGACCGGGAGTTCGGTGCTCATCCGGGATGCTCTCAGGGGGGGCAGGGCAGGGAAGCGCCGAAGAGTATAGGGTCCTCCTCCCCATAGCCAGGGCTGTTTCGCCCGTCTAGCTTGGGCGCCAAGGCTCCTCTGGAGCACATATGTCGGTCTGCCGTGGAGTGCCAGCCCATGCTGTCCCGCCGTGCCTGTCTCAACGTGTTCTTCTCCGTCGTCATACTTGTTCCGGGTGAGATCCGGGCCCAGACAGAGCCGTTCGACCTGTTGTTCACGCGGGCCGAGCAGAGCGACTTCATGGAGACGACGGGTTACGACGAGGTCATGGTGCTGTCGAGACGGCTGGCCGAAGCCTCCGACGACATCCACCTGACGACGTTCGGCTATACCAGTGAAGGCCGAAGCCTCCCTCTCCTGGTGGTGGGCGCTCCCGACGCATCCGCCGCGTCGGTTCTGGCTACGGGCAAGACCCGCATCTACGTGCAGGGGGGCATCCACTCCGGCGAGGCGTGCGGCAAGGAAGCGCTCCTCATGCTGCTGCGGCGCTTTTCGGCCGGCCAGTACCCGAGCTGGACCGATTCTCTCGTCCTCCTCATCGCTCCCATATACAACGCCGACGGCGCTGAGCGGGTGCAGCTCACGAACCGGCCCCGTCAGCACGGACCGATGGGCGGCATGGGCCAGCGCCCCAATGCAGATGGCCTGGACCTGAACCGGGATCATACCAAGCTCGACTCCCCCGAGGCGCGATCCCTCGTGGGCCTCATGAACGCCTACGACCCGCACCTCTCCGTCGATCTGCATACGACCAACGGCACCCGCCATGCCTATCACCTCACCTATTCCCCGCCCCTGCATCCCAACACGCCCGGGACGATCGACCGATTCCTGCGCGACCAGTGGCTTCCCGAGGTGACCCGACGCATCAAGGAGAAGCACGGTTGGGACTACTACTACTATGGCAATGCGTACCCGAGGGGAGGTGAGCCCGGGTGGTACACGTTCGACCACCGGCCCCGCTTCAACAACAACTATGTCGGGCTCCGCAACCGCATGGCCATCCTCAGTGAAGCCTATGCGTACGCGACCTTCGAGGATCGGGTGCGAGGCACGCTCTGGTTCGTCGAGGAGGTCCTGGATTTCGCCGAACAGAACTCGGGTCGGATCGAGGAGATCATCCGCGACGCCGACCGGCTGTCGGTGGTCGGAAGCGAGTTGGCGGTGCGTGCGACGCCTCGACGTTCAGATACTCCCGTCACGATCCTGATGGGCGAAGTGGACGAGGAACGGCACCCCTACACCGGCGACGTGATCCTCCGTCGCCGGGACGTGAGAGTGCCGACCCAGATGTACGAGTATGGCTCCTTCCAGCCCTCAGAGACCGAGGTGGCGCCCGAGGCGTATTACGTGCTGCCCGAAGCCGAGGACGCCATCGAGCGCCTCGAGGCTCACGGGGTGGCTGTGGTCCGCTATGCCACTGCACGGGAACGACCCGTCGATCATTTCGTCATCGACTCCACGACGGTGGCTCAGAGGGAGTTCCAGGGTCATCGAGAGCGCACGCTGTGGGGTCGGTGGGTGCCCACGGTGGCTACGCTGCCTGCCGGGACGGCCTATGTGTCGGTGGATCAGCCGTTGGGTAGACTTGCGTTTACGCTGCTTGAGCCGCGGTCCGACGATGGATTCGTGGCGTGGGCGCTGCTCGACGAGCAGATCGAGTCAGGTGCGTTGCCCGTGCTGCGGGTGCCGGCGGCGCGCTAGGGCGCGGTCAGTCCAGCTCTTCGATACGGCGGAAGATGTGCACGTTCCGGTCGGCGAGATACTCGAGCACAAAATCGAAGCAGGTCTCGTCCCGCCCCACGATCTCCGGCGGCGCTACACCCGGCTCGGACCAAAGTCCCTTGGCAACCAGGTTCACCATGGCCGTGCAGGTATACCCTGTGGTGCGGGCCATGGAAGACGTCTCGGTGTCGGTGTTGTAGTAGTCGAGCAGATTGAAGGTGTGCCGGACACGCTTGCCGTCCTTCTTCCCATCGACCTTGATGCGCATCACGGTCAGGTCGGGCTCGCCCTCTTCGAAACGCCACTGGCTGAACAGCAGGCTCTCGGTCACGTCCCGCGGCTGGACGGGTCCCGAGGCGGTCATGACTTCACGATCCGAGAAGAACCCGGCTTCACGCAGCACCTTCATGCGCTCCGCATGTCCAGGATACCGCATGGTCTTCTCGACCATCGTGGGCGTATCGGACGTCACCAGCAGGGACCTGAGGCCGTCGGTGTTGAAGGCCTCCAGCGTCCCGAGGCCGGGGAAGTCGACCAACTCAATGTCCGACAGCGCCGGTACTTTGACCTCCTGGCCGTGTACGCGGAGCCTCGCCGGGCGCATGTACACCTGGATGACATCGCCGGGCGAGAACGGAGCCTTGTAGCCCCAGGGCCACGAGCGTTCAACTGGGAGCCCGCCCACGAAACAATGGAAGCTCGCGGTCTCGTCCAGGTCGGCCTCGAGGTGTCCGAGCAGGAGATTGCTCAGGCCCGGGGCAATGCCGCAGTCCACCAAGCATGGAACGCCGGCTGCGACGGCCGCCTCCTGGAGCCCGAATGCATCCTCGGGGAAGAAGGAGATGTCGACGATGGGCTTGTTGAGTGCCAGGACGCGCTCGACGGTGACGTAGCCCATGAACCCTGGAACCGCACCCACCACCAAATCGGCGTCGGCCACCACCTTGGCGACGTTGTCCGCGGAAGACAGGTCGATGGTGATTCCCGTTGCCCCGGCGGCTTCGAGCGCCTCGAGGGCCACCGGATCGACATCGGCCACGAACACCTCATACTCCTCGACGGCCGCCAGGTCGCGCACGATAGCTCCGCCGACCCGTCCTCCGCCCAATACGACGATCTTCAGTGCTGCCTCCCTGTGGAATCTCCGTTTCCGGCACACGAATCAGTCAATTCTCGTCCCGGTGTGCAAGACCTGTGACCTCATACGTCATCGGGTATAGCACGTACTGACACGTTGTTGAGGGACCACGGCACGGGAGGGATCATGAGGAAGGGGCGGCAGTTGGGCCTTTGGGTCTTGGCGATGGTGATGGGTTCGATGTGGGTTCCGGTCGAGGGTCTCGCTCAGGGGTGGGTGGAGCCTCTGCCGGTGCCGTTACCGGCCGGCGGCTTCGTGGTGGACAAGGTCCGCAGCGAAGTACGCGTGACCGTGGATGGTCGGGTAGCGAGGGTCGAAGTCAGCGAGTGGTTCCGAAACGACGGCAACAGAGTCGCGGAGGGCCACTATCTGTATCCACTCCCCGGCGAGGCGGTATTCCAGGGATTCTCGCTGTTCCAGGGAGATGCGGAGCTTCGCGGTGAGATCATGGATGCCGATCAGGCGCGCCGGATCTACGAAGACATCGTTCGCCGACGGCTCGATCCGGCGCTCATCGAACTGGCCGGCCATGGTCTGCTCCGCGCGCGCGTCTTCCCCATCGAACCGGGTCAGGAGCGGAAGGTGACCCTCCGCTACACGCAGGTGCTCGAGCGTGCCGGCGACGCCCTCCAGTTCCTCTACGCCGGATCTCTGCGCAATGCGAGACCGGTTGGAGAGGCGGTCGAGGGGCGAAGGGGCATGGACGCGCCGGTGGACACACGCTTCGAGGTGGTGGTCGAAAACGGCGACATGTTTCTGGAACCGTTCTCACCCACGCACACGCTCGAGGTGACTCGGACTCGCGGTCGCATCACGGTGGAGGTCGATGAAGACCTCGTGGGTAGGCTGTCCCTCTTCCTGCCTCTGGCCGGCGAAGCTCTCGGCATGTCCGTGGCGACACACAGGCCACCGGGGGAAGACGGCTACTTCATGTTGACGCTGTCCCCCGGACGGGTGACCGGCACGGCGCAGCCGAGGGATCTGACCGTGGTGCTGGACGTCTCAGGGTCCATGTCCGGCGAGAAGATCGTCCAGGCCAGGGAGGCCCTCCAGGGCCTGCTGGGCACGCTCGGAGATCAGGATCGTTTCCGGTTGGTATCGTTTTCCAGCGGCGTCAACCGACTGAGCGAGGGTTGGCTGCGTCCGGGCAGAGGTGACCTCCAGCGAGCCAGGGAGTGGGTGGAGGGCCTCATCGCAGACGGCGGCACCAACATTGGTGGCGCCCTCGACGAGGCCTTTCGTCTCGAGAGCCCGACTGATCGGTTGCCCGTGGTCATCTTCCTGACCGACGGATTGCCGTCCGTGGGTGAGCAGTCGCCCGAACGCTTGGCCGACCGAGCAGAGCGCATGGCCGGCAGAGCCCGCGTCTTCGCATTCGGAGTCGGGCACGACGTGAACACTCACCTCCTCGACCGTCTGGGTGAGGCGGGGCGGGGAAGCACAGACTACGTGGAACCCGGCGAAAATGTGGAGCACGCGATCAGTCTGCTGGCGGCCAAGGTGCGCCACCCCGTCCTGACGGACATCGAGATCGGTGACGCGCCTGTGACCTGGTCGGAGATCTACCCTGTTCGCCTCCCGGATGTCTTCGCCGGCGAGGAACTCATCGTCTTTGGCCGCTTCAGGGGCGAGGCCGAAGGGCAGATCACAGTGGGTGGCACCCGGGCCGGACGCACGGAGGTCTTCGAGACCTCCGCCGCATTCCCCCGGACGTCTGCGGCCAACGGGTATATCCCCCGCCTATGGGCATCGCGGAAGCTCGGACACCTCATGCGCCAGATCTGGACGGAAGGTGAGACGGAGAGTCTCCGCGAGGAGATCCGCACGCTCGCGCTCCGCTATGGCCTGCCGAGCCCCTACACCTCGTACTTGGTGCAGGAGCCCGAAGTCGTGGTCGGCCGTGGTGGCGCGGCCATGCCGATGAATCGCGTGGCCAAGACGCAGGTGGTGTCCGCGCCCGCGGCCAGCTCCGGGGCGTCGGCCGTGCGTCGGGCCGAGGAAGCCAGGCAGTTCCGGTCGGCCACCTCCATGGAGAGTCTCGACGAGATGGAGGCGATGATGGCCGAGGGACTGGCGGACGCGGTCGACAACACGCCGCAGCGAATGCTGGCCGGTCGGCTCTTCCGCCTCGAAGATGGGGTATGGACCGATGCGGAGTATCGCAAAGGATCCGAGGTTGTGTCGATTCGGGCGTACGGGAGAGCCTACTTCCGGCTGATGTCGGAACTGCCGGAACTGCGCCCCATCTTGCGGGAGCTGTCTGACGTGCTGGTCGCCGGTGCGGCCGTGAGCCTCCAGATCGTAGACGAAGGCGTCGATGAGATGACCGATCAACAAGTGAGGGAATTGGTTTCCCGGTTCAGGGAGCCCGTCGAGGTACGGTGAGCATCGACTGGAACGAACTGTATCGCGCCACGTTCCCGGACCTGGTCCGCTTTCTCCACCGCAAGGTGTGGGACGCGGACCGGGCCCGGGATCTGGCCCAGGAGGCTTTTGTCCGGGCTCTGCAGCACGAGCCCAGTCAGCCGCGGGCATGGTTGTTCCGGGTCGCCGCGAACCTGGCGATGGATGAGGCGCGAACCGTCATCCGCAGAAGGAAGCACCTCGCACTGCTCAAGACCGAGGTGAATGAAGGTGCCCGGAGCCAGGATCCGGAGGCCGAGATGGAGAAGAAGCAGCAATGGGAAGGCGTGAAGCAGGCGCTCGACACTTTGAGCGAGCGTGACAGGGAGGTCCTGCTCCTGTGGGATGCGGGGATGAGCTACCCGGATATCGCTGACCAGATCGGACTCTCCGTGGGGGCTGTGGGCACGACGCTCGCGAGAGCCCGGCGGCGCCTCGCAGAAGCGTACAGGGAGAAGGAGGCAGACCATGTCGCACATTGATGACGGCACGATCCACGCGTACTTGGACGGAGCGCTGGATTCGTACCCTGCAAGCGAGGGCGCGCGGATTCGGCAGCACCTCGAATCGTGCCAGGAATGCAATCTTCGCCTGGATCGGGAACGGGCGATCCGCGCTGAGGCCGAAGCGATTCTGGACCGGTCTGCGCCGATGGTGCAGATGCCGCCTCTCGAGGACCTGAGGGCTGTCGCGGCCCACCGCACCGCCGCCGCCCGCGCACGGGGCTTGTCACGAATCAATCGGTGGAGTTGGGCTGCATCGGTGGTACTCGCCCTGGGTACGGGATGGATGCTCCGTGGACAGGTGCCGGGAACGAGTCCCCGGGCCTTGATGCTCGAACCCGTCGTGAGCGACGCGGCCGGGCTGCCCGGAGTCGGAGCCCCGGAATCCGAGGACCCCGCAGGGCTGGTGGCTGCTGAAGATGAGTCGAGGTCCCGCGCCCAATCCGTACAGTCGGGTTCGGAAGCGGGAGCTGTGGGCTCGGCGTCCGATGGCTCGGCGTCCGATGGCTCGGCGCCTCCTGCCGTGGGAGCGGGGGTGCCCGCCGAGGTCGAGGGGGATGCGGCGCCTGCGGCGGTCCAAACCGATGCCGGGAAGGTGGTACTCGGAGGGAGGGGTGCACGTGCGGCCGAGTCGATGGAGATGGTCGACGCGATGGTCGACGCGACGGGCGGTGAAGAGGAGAGCCCGGTCCAGGGCCAGCCCGCGTCGCCGAGCCCCGCAGCAGCAGCCGCTGCAGCGGGGGCTCAGTCGACCAAGGTGAGCCCGCCAGAAGATCTCACCGCGACCGTCCGGCGCGCTGCCCCGGAGTCTGGAGCGGTTGCCCAGCCGCTGGACCAACCTCGTCGCTTCGAGGTCGCGGTGGCGGAGAACAGTCCCGGTGACCAGCCCGCACGCACCCAGCTCGTGGAGGCCGCGATCGCCGGGCAGGACCGCCCGCAGTCCGGATCTCTCGTGGTGCCGGGCCTCGAGGTAGTCGATGTGGTGTGGCTCGAGAATGCCCGGGTGGAGGGAATCGTCCGCGTTCGCCAACTCACGGAGGAGGGTGATACGATCGAAATCTCTCATCTCCCTTCCGGCACCCAGCCGTCGGATCTGGATCGTCTGGAGAGTGAGGGACGGACCGAACTGGTGGCGCCCATCGGTGATCATTGGGTCGTACTGCGGGGACGAGTCGCTGCAGATCGTCTCTCTGCCTACCTCCGGCTCCTGGTCGGCGGATAGTCGATGATCAGGCGGGTCTGGTGCCCCCGGCTATTCCAACACAGACTTCAACCCTCCCATCGCTGTCGAGCGTGGCCGGCGGCCACAGCGAAGATCTTTCTGGAGCTTCATATGAGACGGGTACCATTCGTGATCGCCCTCGCTGCGATTCTCCCCTTCGGCGCTGCGGCGCAGAACTCGGACGTGGAACGGGCCGTTGCCACGATCACCGCCGAAGACTTCTTCTGGCGGGTCGGCGTCATCGCCCACGATTCGATGATGGGTCGCAATACGCCGAGTCCCGGCCTCGACATGACCGCCGAGTGGATCGCCTCGGAGTTCGAGAAGTGGGGCCTCCGGGGTGGAGCCGAAGACGGTGGCTACATCCAGCGATACCCACTCGTCCAGATGGCGCTCGACGTGGATGCTTCCGGTCTCGCCACACCGGAGGGGCAGCGTCTCGCGTTTGGAGACGACATCCTGCCTCTGTTCGGCGGCGTCTCCGACATGGTGGAGTCGGGTGGACTGGTCCTGGTGTCGGGATCGGCCGGAACGCTGCCCGAGGGGGCGCTGACCGGCAAACACGTGGTGATGGTCCTCGGTCAGTTGTCGACCGGGAGTGACCGGCAGTTGTTCCGACAGATCTCCGCGATGCGGGGAGACGGACCGAAGTCGCTCATCATCCTGAGTGGACCCGACGATGTCGAGTGGGCGGATGCTGCCATGAGGGCCCTCCGTCCGAGCGTTCGGACGGGTTGGACCGAGCCGGGGGCCGATGCGCCTCCTCCCTCGGCTCCCATGCTGAGAATGCGCGCTGCTTCCCTGGTGGGCCTGCTCGAGGGCACGGGAGTAGATCTGGTTACGCTGCAGGCCAGGGTCGAGGGAGCGATGGAGGCTCACGACGTCCCGGGGATGGCCCTGACGCTGACCGTACGAAACCAGAGCACAGAGGTCGGCGCGCCTAACGTCGTGGGCATCCTCGACGGCAGTGATCCAGAGCTCAGGGATGAGTTCGTGGTGTTTTCAGGGCATATGGATCATGTGGGCGTGGGGAGCCCGGACGAGAACGGCGACTCGATCTTCAACGGTGCCGACGATGACGCTTCGGGGACCGTCGCAGTCATGGAGGTCGCGGAGGCGATGGCTTCTCTGGAGACGGCACCTCGGCGGTCCATGGTCTTCCTCGTCGTGAGCGGCGAGGAGAAGGGCCTCTGGGGCAGCGAGTATTTCGCGTCGTTCCCCACGGTGCCGCTCGAGCAGACGGTGGCCAACATCAATACCGACATGGTGGGACGGAATTGGCCCGATACGATCGTTGCGATCGGCAAGGAGCACTCGGACCTGGGCGAGACCCTCAATCGGGTGAACGGGAACCACCCGGAACTCGGCATGACCGCCATCGACGACGTATGGCCCGAGGAGCGCTTCTACTATCGCTCCGACCACTTCAATTTCGCGCAGAAGGGTGTGCCCGTCCTATTCTTCTTCAACGGTACTCACGAAGACTACCACGGACGGGACGACGAGCCCGATCGCATCGACGCGGAGAAGGCTGCGCGCATCGCACGGCTGGTGTTCTATCTGGGTGTGGACATCGGGAACGCGGCCGAGCGCCCGAAGTGGAATCCGGAGAGCTATCAGCGCATCGTTTCCGACCGTCAGGAATGACCCCCGGCCCCACCAATCCAGTGGGCCGGGAGGGGCGATCGGACGAGTGGGCCGAATGCTGATCCCCCACCTGACATTTCTGTCCCACTCGTTTCCGGTTCGCCGCTGAGCGCCGACGTCCGGCCGCGCTCATGGTGGTGGTGCCGGAGCGTCCTCGAAACAGGACGCTCCGGCGGCCCTTGGGTCAGTTGGGCTCGGAGGTCGGGCTCGGGAGGTCCCTGAACAGGTGATCCAGACCGAGGGCTCTCAGGATGTACCAGGTGTGGGGCGGCAGTGCTCGCACCCATACCCGGTCCTGGGGCCCCGCTTGCAGACGCGCGGTCAGGATCAGTGAAAGGTCAGAGAAATCAGGGTGATGGACGTTCGTGAAGTCGAAGACCACATCGGCCCGCGAGGCGTGGTCTGACGCTCTGCGACTGCTGCCTTCCGATTCGCCCAGAATCGGAGCCTGTCGCTCGTCGGCTTCTCTGTTTCCTGTGTTGGTCGCCATCGTTCCCTCCTTGAGCCTCGTTCGATTCCCTCCACGTGTGCGTCGAGGCGTCACCCGTTACTCCATCAAGAGTCGTGCCAGCATCTTGAGAGGTGGCCATGCCGCATTGGCAGGGTCGCTCCGGGTAGAGGGCGGGCCCATGTCCGGATGGGGAACCCTGGCCCAAGTGGGGTATAACACGGACATTGAACCCCTCAGGATCTCTCTGATGGGAGGAAGTGTGGCTTCATTACGACGGGCGGGCACCACACTGGCGGTTCTTGCGTTCGTGGCTCCCGGCGTGGCGGGACAGGACAACGATGCAGTCCGGCAGGCATATTTTTCCGCCGTCGCGGAGTTCTTCGGGGTTTCCCGCAGCGAGGTCTCTATCCTCGGAGATTGGCGCCTGCCCACTGACGAGATCCCAGTCGTGTTGTTTCTCGCGAGGCGCGCAGGTGTTTCCGCCGAGGCCCTGGCCGCGCTCAGGCGGTCGGGCTCCGCTTGGTCGCAGCTGATGACGCGCTACGGAGTGGATGCGGGCGCACTCCACCTTCCACTCCCCGATGCCGCTCAGGCGGGGCGGCTCCAAACAGCCTATGAACACTACCGGGGCCTGCCTCCTGCGCGGTGGGCCGAGGTCCGGTTGACCGACCAGGACGTCGTGGCGTTGGTCAACGTGCGCATCCTTGCACAGACCTTCGCGCTGTCGGTGGAGGAGATCCTGAGGCGAGCTGGACCCACGGGTACGTTCCTGGAGCTGTACCCTCGGCTCATCCGGGACGGCGAGCCCCTGGACTAGCCCAATGCCCCGCGCTCCCCTCGTACCTCTCGCCTCTTACAGCGAACTTCCGCTCGAAGAGATGCGCCGGGAAGCCCAGGCTTTTCTAGACCGGATGAAGGGCCGCCGCACGGTCCGGGACTTCTCGGACCGAGCGGTACCACGGGATCTGATCGACCGCTGCCTCATGGCAGCGGGGACGGCACCTAATGGAGCGAATCGGCAGCCGTGGAGGTTCGTCGCGATCGGGGATCCTGAGATGAAGCGGAGGATCCGGGAGGCGGCCGAGGAGGAGGAGCGGGCCTTCTATGGTGGGCGCGCTCCTGACGAGTGGCTGGCAGCCCTCGACCACCTCGGGACAGACGAGAACAAGCCTTTCCTCGAGCGTGCTCCCTGGCTCATAGCGATCTTCGCGGAGAGTTACGAGTTGGGGGCCGACGGGACCCGAGCCAAGAACTACTACGTGACGGAATCCGTGGGCATCGCGACCGGACTCCTGATCAGTGCAGTTCACCATGCAGGCCTCGTCTCGCTCACGCATACGCCCTCCCCCATGAAGTTCCTGAATGCGTTGCTGGGACGCCCCGAGAACGAGCGCCCCTTCCTTCTGCTGGTCGTAGGTTATCCTGAGGAGGGCGCGAGGGTGCCCGACATCTCGAAGAAGCCGCTCGAAGACATCGCGGTCTACTTCGAGTAGTCGCTGGGCCCAATTGGCCCTTGGTGGGCCCCTCCTTGTAGACTGCCGCACATCTCACTTTCTCCCCGGGAATGAAAATGGGTCGCGACGTAACCGGCGAAGAGCAGGCGCCTGGTGCCGTAAGGGCCTTCAGCAAGGCGCTTCTACGGGACCTGCAGGCGATGGAACAGATGATCGGCGACGGCAGGATCGAGTCGGGGGTCAGGCGCATGGGTGTGGAGCAGGAGATGTTCCTGGTCAATGAGGGATGGCGGCCGGCCCCCATGGCCATGGAGGTCCTGGAACGCCTGGGCGATCCGTTCACCACCGAACTGGCACTCTTCAACCTCGAAGCGAACATCGAGCCCCAGCTCGTTGAGGGGCTGTGCTTTTCCACCATCGAAGCAAGGATCTCGGAACTCCTCGTCCGGGCCCGGGAGGCGGCACATCAGGCGGGTGCCGAAATCGTTCTCACGGGAATATTGCCCACGCTCACCAAGAGCGACCTCACCCTCGACAACATCACGCCACGACCGCGCTATCATGCGCTGAACGACGCACTGTTGAAGATGCGGGCAGGGGAGCCCTACAAGCTCCGCATCGAGGGGACCGACGAGCTCTACATCGAGCACGACTCGGTCCTGCTGGAGGCGTGCAACACCAGCTGCCAGGTGCACCTGCAGGTCGACTCTGACGAGTTCGCGTCTCTCTACAACGTGGCGCAGCTCGTTACCGCGCCGGTGCTCGCAGCCGCAGTGAACTCACCGGTGCTCATGGGGAAGCGCCTCTGGGACGAGACCCGCATCGCGCTGTTCCAGCAGTCGGTCGATACCCGCAGCACGGGCGTGCATATGAGGGAACTCTCGCCGCGCGTCCGCTTCGGCGAGCAGTGGGTGAACGAGTCGGTGATGGAGCTGTTCCAGGAAGACATAGCCCGCTTCCGCGTCCTCCTCACGAGCAAGGTGCACGAGGACCCTCTCCGCGTGCTCAAGGAGGGTGGCATCCCCAAGCTGGAGGCCCTTCAACTCAATAACAGCACGGTCTACAGGTGGAATCGGCCGTGCTACGGGGCCAGTGAGGGACAACCGCATCTGCGTATCGAATGCCGCGTTCTGCCGGCCGGCCCGTCTCTTCAGGACGAGATGGCGAATGCCGCGTTGTGGATCGGCCTGGTGCTCGGTGTGTCCGAGGCATATGGCGATGTACGAGACCGCATCGACTTCGACGACGTCAAGGCGAACTTCCTCATGGCGTCCCGCCACGGTCTGCGCGCTGGATTCACGTGGATCGACGGCGAGACATTCAGTGCGCGCCGCCTGCTGGAAGATGAACTGCTTCCCCTGGCGCGTGCCGGCTTGGCTTCCACCGGCGTCGATGCAGGGGACATCGACCACTACCTGGGCATCATCCGGGAGCGGGTAGAGAGCGGGAATACCGGGACCCAATGGATGGTGCGGTCCCTGGCCGGGATGAGGGGGCAGGGCACCACGTCGGAGCGACTCGCAGCCGTCACTGCCGCCACGGTCGCGCGCCAAGTTGAGGGGCGCCCGGTCCACGAGTGGGA
Source organism: Gemmatimonadota bacterium (assembly GCA_039587465.1). Taxonomy (GTDB): domain Bacteria; phylum Gemmatimonadota; class Gemmatimonadetes; order Longimicrobiales; family Gaopeijiaceae; genus JBDHIL01. The sequence continues at coordinate 12,829 of JBDHIL010000009.1, forward strand.
AGACGCGAACATCCACGAGGCCGGAGGCTGGAGACTGAACTACGTGCGCGTGGAGCAGTACATGACGACCGCACTCTTCACCGTCCACGAGGATGAGTTGGTCGGCATGGTGGCGTTCCTCATGGACCGGAAACAGATCCGGCATGTGCTGGTCGAGGACGATGAGCATCGACTGGTCGGCCTCGTGAGCTATCGGTCTGTTCTGCGCCTGATGGCCGAGGGGTATGACCAGGTGTCGGACGATGCTCCCCCCGTGAAATCCATCATGGAGCGCGACCCCGTGTCAGTGGCTCCGGAGACGCCGACGCTGGAGGCGATCGATCTTCTGAGGCAGCACCGGGTATCTTGCCTGCCCGTGGTGCAACACGGGAAGCTCGTCGGCATCATAAGTGAACGCGACTTCATGCCCATCGCCTACGAACTGCTGGAAGACAAGCTTAGAGAGGAGTAGCCTGAGTGAAGGAGGACGAGGCACGGGAGGTAGAGCTCATCGGGCCCGTTGAGCGGGTTCTCGGTCGAGTCCGAGGCGCGCGAGGCGGGCCTACTCTGCTGTGTGTCGGAGGGCTTCACGGCAACGAAAAGGCCGGCGTGCTTGCGCTCCGGTCGGTGCTCCGCACCCTCGAACCCCTCGCGGGCGAGATGATCGGTGACTTCGTGGCGGTAGCGGGTAACCTGGCGGCTCTCGAAAGGGGGTGCCGTTACGTCGACAGGGACCTCAACCGCGCCTGGACTGCGAATCGACTCGCGGCTCTGAGGAATGGGGGCTCCAAGGACACGGAGGACCGCGAACAGATGGAGCTCCTCCAGACCATTGAGCGGGTCGTAGAGCAGGCGAGGGGTCCCGTGTACGTGTTGGACCTTCACACCACATCCGGATTCGGAGCCCCGTTCTCCACCTTCGGCGATACGCTTCCGAATCGGGCCTTCGCTGAGCACATTCCCGCCCCGATGATCCTGGGGCTCGAGGAGCTGGTGCGGGGCACGCTTCTCGCATTCCTCGGATCGCACGGTCTGGTCGCCGTCGCGTTCGAAAGCGGGCAGCACTTCGAGCCGGAATCGGTGGACCGGGCAGAAGCGGGGATTTGGCTCTGCCTGGCTGCCGCCGGACTCATGCCCGAGAGCCGGCTTCCCATGCTTCCGCTCTGCCGCAAGGTCCTTCAGCGGGAGGTGGTGGGACTTCCACGGGCTCTGGAGATGCGATACCGGCACAATGTCGAGGCCGCTGACGGTTTCACGATGAAGCCGGGGTACCGCAATTTCCAGCACGTAACCCAGGGAGAATCGATTGGGTTCGACGTCCGCGGCGACGTGGCCGTGGGCGAGGCATCGAGGATTCTGATGCCCCTCTACCAGGAGCAGGGAGAGGACGGGTTCTTCCTCGTCCGGGAATTCGGATCATTCTGGCTGCGGGTGTCCTATGTGCTGCGGCGATTGGGCGTGGAGCGGTGGGCTCACTGGCTTCCCGGCATCAGCCGTGATGCTCAGGACGCGAATACCATCGTGGTGGACAAGCACGTTGCTCGCCGGTTCGCGAAACAGTTCTTCCATCTCCTCGGATTCAGGGAAGTGGAAGAGTCCGGAGAAGATCTCGTCATGCGCAGGCGGCGATTCGATGAGGCCCGCTTCATCACCCGCGGACCCACGCCTGAGCATCTCATGTAGTCGAGGTTCCGGGACATGTGCGGACGCTACACTCTGACGCGCGGCGCGGATGACCTCGTAGAGGCGTTCGGTGTGCCCGCCCTCAGCTTCGACTTCACACCCAGCTACAACATCGCCCCTGGGCGGGCGGTCCCAGTTCTCGCTAGAGACCGGCGGGGACGAAGGATCGGTCCGATGGTGTGGGGACTCGTGCCGGCCGGATCCACTACGATGGGTCGCTCGCTCATCAACGCCCGCGCCGAGACCGTGGCCGACAGGAAATCGTTCCGTGACTCGTTCGTGTCGCGTCGGTGCCTGGTGCCAGCAGATGGATTCTACGAGTGGAAGGGGCAGGGCAGGGGCAAGACGCCCTTCTGGTTCCACGGTCTCGACGGGGGCCTCTTCACGATGGCGGCTGTATGGGACCGATGGCGAGATGCGGGGGGAATGGACCTGCACGGCTTCGCCATTCTGACGAGGACCGCCGGCCCGGACGTCGCCCTGGTCCACGAGCGAGAGCCGGTGGTCATCGAGGCCGGTGAGCACGAGGCCTGGCTCGAACGGACTACGTCGCGCCGCGACCTGGAGGCCATGCTTCGGCGAGCGCGAGGCTGGGCGTATCACGCCGTCGACCGGAGAGTCGGCTCGACGCGGGAGGACGACCCCATGCTCACCCAGCCCCTCTAGTCACCGGGGGCCCGCGGGCGTAGGGTTCCGGCAAGCTCATCCAAGGAGAACACCGTGGTCCAGTCCAAGGCTTCCACCCCCGAGGAGTACCTGGCAGAACTGCCGGAGGACCGGCGTCAGGTCGTAGAGGCCGTGCGCCGTGTCATCCTGGACAACCTTCCGGAGGGCTATGAAGAGTCCATGACATGGGGTATGCCGAGCTATGAGATTCCGCTCGCGCGCTACCCGAGCACTTACAACAAGCAGCCTCTAGCGTACGCTGCGCTGGCCGCCCAGAAGAACCACTTCTCCTTGTACCTCATGAGCGTCTACAGCGATTCCGACGGAGAATCGTCGCTCCGCGAGCAGTTCGCAGCCGCGGGCAAGAAGCTCGACATGGGCAAGTCGTGCGTGCGGTTCAGGAAGCTCGATGATCTCCCGCTCGATGTCATTGCGAGAGTGATCGCTGCCACCCCGGCCGAGGTGCACATCCAGAGGTACGAGGCCAGCAGGAAGAGAAAATAGGCGAAGGTCGCCGCCTCGGGGGCTCGGCCGCACCCCCGTGTGAGTCCTCAGGCGATGGGGTGCATCATCGCATGAGCGGTCGGCTACGAGATGCCTGGAGGTCCGCCGCGCTGCGACGGAACCACACGGCCTGGCAGCGAATAGAGGATCTCGCCGTCCTGCACCACGAACTCGCCGTTGACCAGGACGTGCTCGATGCCGGAGGCGTGCTGGTGCGGCTCGAAGAACGTGGCTTGGTCTGCAATCTCCTCGAGGTTGAACACCACCACGTCGCCCCAGTGGCCCTCCCGGATCTGTCCCCGGTCCCTGATACCCATGATCTGGGCCGGCAGGGACGTATTCGAGCGGATAGCGGCCTCCAGGGAGAGAGCCCCCGCTGTGAGGGCGTAGTGCCTGATCTTGCGGGGGAAGGTGCCATAGAAACGAGGGTGCACGGAGCCGTCGCTCGCCAGAGCGATGCCCCCATCCGAGGCCGTAGCCACCCACGGCTGAGCAGCGTAGTTCTCTACGTCCATCTCGTCCATCGAGAATCCTCGCAGCCGGCCTCCCCCGGGTCGGCTCTCGTTGCCCTCGTACTGGAGCCGGATCGCCATCTCGACGGGGGACACCCCCCGATCCGCGGCGATATCGGCGAGATTCCGTCCGACGAGCTGCTCGTCCGGGTACTCGAAGACGACCACGCGGTCGGCACCGCCGCGCCGGCGGATCTCGTGTGCCACGTCCTGGCGGACCATCGCGGCGGTCTCGGGTTCGGCCATTCTGACGCGCAGCATGGCAGCCGGCGAGCGGGCGTCCTCACGGCTGGTGGCCTCACCATCCCGCAGCGCCCAGCGGGGGAGGAGTACCGTGCTCCCGTCTGATCCACTGGTGGCGTAGGGGTACTGATCGGCCCACACCCGAACCCCTGCATCGCGCGCCCGCTGGATGAGTTGGATGGCTGATCCGCTCGATCCCCAGAAATGGGCTCCCTTGGCCTTGATGTGGGAGGCCACGACGCGGGCGCCGCTTCGCCGTCCGATCTCGATGGTCTCCATCACGGCGTCCTGTAGGGTAGGCGGTCCGGCGTCGTGCTGGCTGGGCCAGAACCACATGGGGTCGGAACCTTCGCTCCGCTCGTGGGAGATGTACACGCCGTCGAAGGGGAGCAGTTCTTCCGCCAGTGCTGCGACCTCGTCGGTGGTGCTCCACCGACCGGGCACGTACTCGAGTCCGGCCGACAGGCCTATCGCGCCTTCCTCGAGTCCCTGCCTGAGGAGCCTGCGCATCTGCGTCACCTCGGCATCGGTTGCGGGCCGACGGTGGTCTTCGCCCATGACCTGACCCCGTATGGTTCCGTGCCCGACCATCAGCATCACGTTCGGGCCCACGCCCTGCTGCTCGAGAAGCGCACGTTGATCCCGTACGGGCCAGGGTGAGCGACCATCTTGATTCACCACGACCGTCGTCACGCCCTGCGACACGATGTTGGGAGCCGCCTTCCGGTTTACGTCGTCCGTGCGGATGGTGGCGCCGCCTACGCGCGCGCTTCCGTCATCGGCGTGTGAGTGGATATCGATGAAGCCGGGTGCGACATACTTGCCCGTCGCGTCGATGATCCTGTCCGCGGCAGCTCCGGCCAGCTGACCGACCGCCACAATGCGGCCGTCCCGCAGCCCGACGTCTGCACGGAACCACGGATTGCCGGTTCCGTCGAGCACTCGCCCACCCTGAATGAGGACGTCGAACGGGCCGATGTCCTGCGCCCGCGTCGGGGCAGGGAAGAACGAAAAGAACGAAAGCGCGAGGGCCAGAACGCGGGTGCGCGGGCTCATCGGGACCTTTGGGTTGGGGAAGTGGCTGAGCCCGATCGTAGGCGGGACGGGACTCACCGGCAAGAAAGAACCGCCGTCGCGCACCGGGGCGCGGCGGCGGTTCAATCCACTTCTGCGAAGGGTGGGGTCTAGCCAGTGCCCGTCAGGCGGCCCAGCACATCCGGCCGCACTGCACGGCCGGCTCGATCGCTGCCACCAGACGCCCCACGTCTCTTCTGCTCCAACCGCCCGAAATCACCTGAATCCGTCCGCGGAACCCGGACAGGGTCTCCTCCGACTCCAGGAAGGCGTAACGGGAACGCTCTCCCGGCGACACGTTCTCCCCGACCCATGCATGGAACGCGGGTGCGCTCTTCGCCAGCACGAGCGTGTCGGGGAAGCTCTCTCCCGCGACCCCGGCCTGTCCACGCCTCCTGCGGGGAACCCACGACAACGCCTTCGGGAACCGGTACACGATGTTCAGGTGCAGCACTGCCAGCGCGCTGCTCATATGGCCTCCGTGCCTACGGCAGTTCACCGCAGGACTCATATTCATCTATCTATGTAGGGTCGGCGTCTGCTTGCCCACTCAGCTCGCCGCTCTTCCTGTTTCATCTCTTCCAGATACGGAAAAAGGGTTACCACATCTGGATAGCACTAAATATCACAAGAAGAAGCGGATAGGTGAAGCCTTCTCGTACCCTCGGCTGACTGGCTGGAATTCCGCGTGACTCCTACCGGCCCACCTCGTCGAACGCGTCGCGGATCTTCCCCAACGCCTCCAGGAGTTCGTCCTCCGGGTTCCCGAATCCGATGCGGAGGTACGAGTCCATGCCGAAGTGGTCTCCGGGCACGACAAGGACGCTCTTTTCCGTACGGAGCTTCTCTGCGAAATCCGTGGAGTTCACCGGAGCATCGTATCGGGCATAACAGATGGCGCCGGCGTCCGGAAGCCGGTAGCTGAATCTGCCCGCTTGAGCTTCCATCCACTCCTGCAGCAGGCCCAGGTTCGCCCGTACGATCCCCCTGGTGCGCGCCAGGATGCGGCCGCGGGTTTCCGGTTCGAGCGCCATGGTGGCCAGGGTGTCCGACAGGGCCGCCGGACAAATGGTGGTGTAGTCGGTTCGGCCCCAAAGCTGCTCGAGGAGCGTCTCGGGCCCGACGATCCATCCGAGGCGAAGGCCGGGAAGTCCGTAGGCCTTCGAAAGAGAGTTGGTCACGAGCACCTGGTCGTGGCTTCCCCAGAACGACCGGGTCTGGTCGCCCTCGCGCTCCGCTCCACCGTATACCTCGTCCGCCAGAATCCACGCCCCGTGCTCCTTCGTGAGCGATGCCATCTCGTCCATGGATTCGGCTGTGAGCGCGGCTCCGGTCGGGTTGTTGGGGTTGGTGACCAGAACGAAACGGGCCCCCTCCTCGAGTGCTCGGCGCAGCCCGTCCATGTCCGGCTGCCAACCCGCTTCCTCCACCAGGTTCACAGGGAGGATCTGGCTCCCGAAGCTTTGCAGGAGACCGGGTACCTGCCCGTAGTTGGGGAGGAGCACCGCCGCCTTGCCCTCGGACTCCATGAGCTGCCAGAACGAGGTGAAGTTCGCCTCTGCTCCACCCACCGTGACCAGGACGGATGCTTCGGTCGCTCCGGGATAGAGCGTCGCGATCCTCTCACGCAGCAGGTCCGATCCGTTCGATTGGCCGTACCCTAGCAGCACATCGTCGACACCCCCGGGGTGCTCCGCGATCTCCAGTAGTTCGGCGAGCGTCATGGGGTGGACGCCGCTCTCGGACAGGTTGTACCGGACGCGGTGCTCGTGGGTGGACTGGTACCGCTCCATGGCGAATGGCGAGTAGCGCACGCTGGCTTCCTGGCTCGTGTGGTAGGGTGTCTTCAGCCGGATCGTAGAAGGTGGAGAAGGAGTTGTAAACGCGTGGGTGGGTGGGGGATCTTCCGCACTCTCTCGGGCAGAACTCCGGCAGGCGTCCTTCCCGCTCCAGCCCTGCGCGTTACATTCGGCTCCCTGCCGAGCCATGTGTGCGATGGAGCCTGGTGTCATGAGGAAGGTCTTGCTGGTCATCCTGGACGGATGGGGTCACACGGACTTCGCTGAGGGTCCGTGGGAGGGCAACGCCGTGGCCCAGGCCCGGGTGCCCTGTTACCGGGGGCTCTACGACGCACGGCCCCGCGCGAGCCTCGCCTGCTCGGGGCGGGAGGTGGGTCTGCCCGACGGGCAGATGGGAAACTCCGAGGTCGGACACCTCAACCTCGGTGCGGGTCGCATCGTGAATCAGGATATCGTTCGAGTCGACGCTGCGGCCGAGAACGGTTCCCTGGGGGAGTCGCTGGGTCTCCCGTCGCTCGTGCCTGAGTTGATCGAACAGGGAAGGAGCCTGCACCTCGTCGGGCTCGTCTCGGACGGCGGGGTCCACAGTCACCTCCGCCACCTGATCGCCCTGCTGGGAAGCCTGCCGCCCGAACTGCATGTGCGGGTGCACTGCATCACGGATGGGCGGGACACCTCGCCTACGGGTGGGTTGGCATACGTGGGGGAGGTGGAGACGGCGTGCGCGGCCAGCCCCCGGTGGAGGATTGCGACAGTCTCGGGCCGCTACTACGCGATGGATCGCGACAAGCGCTGGGAGCGAACGAAGCTCGCGTATGACTGCATCGTGCGGGGTGTATCCGATGCCGCGGCACCGTCGCCGGCCTTCCTCACCGGTCGGTACGACGACGGCGTCACCGACGAGTTCATTCCTCCGACGCTCATGGCCGGGGTCGGGGAAGATGGAATGCGCGAAGGCGACGCGGTCGTCCTCTTCAACTTCCGTGCCGATCGCATGCGGCAGTTTACCGCAGCACTCACCCTGGGCGACTTCGACGGGTTCGAACGGGAGGGAGTGAGGCCTCACTCGGTGGTCACGCTCACCGAGTACGAGCGGGACCTTCCGGTGCAGGTGGCCTTCGCTCCCAAGGACATCGACGACTGTCTGGTGGAGGTCCTCGCGCGGGAGGGCCGCACGACGCTCAAGGTCGCGGAGACGGAGAAGTACGCCCACGTGACGTACTTCTTCAACGGCGGCAACGAGGTGCCCTATGACGGCGAGGATCGCAGGCTGATTCCCTCTCCCAAGGTGGCGACATACGACCTTCAGCCGGAGATGAGTGCTGCAGGCGTAGCCGAGGCGGTGGCCAGCGGGGTCTCCGGCGGGAAGTACGACTTCATCCTCGTGAACTTCGCGAACCCGGACATGGTCGGGCACACCGGATCTATCCCGGCAGCGACGCGGGCGGTCGAGGCCGTGGACGGCCATCTCGAGAGGATTCTCGACATCGTGAGCGAGCATCCGGATTGGCTGGCGCTGGTCACGGCGGATCACGGCAACTGCGAGAAGATGCTGAACGCCGACGGTTCGATGAACACCGCGCACACTACCGAGCCTGTGGATGTCATGGTGTTCGACCCAAAGAGGGAGGCCACGCAGATCGTGGACGGAAGACTGGCGGACGTCGCTCCGACCGTCCTGAGCCTGATGGGGATTCCGATTCCCACGGCGATGACGGGACGGTGCCTGATCCAAGGTGGAGAGGTGGTGGGCTGATGGACTTGGAACAGCTTCTGGAGAAGGCTCTCAGCCTCGCCGACGAGGGCGACTGGGAGGCAATGGCGAGTATGCTGCGTGACAGCCTCTCGGAGTTCGAAGATCAGCCCGCGGTTCACTGTTGGCTGGGGGTTGCCGAAAGGGAGCTCGGAATGGAGGGGGTGGCCTACGAGCGCTTCAAGCGGGCGGTCGCCCTCGGTTCGGTCGATCCGTACGTCCTGGTCACCGCGGGGAGCGGCCTGGCCGTGTTCGATGACCCGGATGCGGAAACAGCCCTCCGAACGGCGGCGATCACCGCGCCCGAGGTGCCTGTCGCGAGACTCATGTACGGCGCCTACCTGGCGCGTGAGGGCTTCGTGAAGGAGGGCCTCGATGAACTCGAGGCAGCTCGTGCCCTCGATGGTGACGATGCCCAGATCGCTTTTGAGCTGGGGGTCGCCCGTATGCTGGCGGGGCAGGCGGACGGGGCCGCTGATTCCATGGGTGAGGCTGCCCGCCTCGATCCGGAGGATGGGTGGACCCGGGTCGCCCTGGGACTCGTCCTCATCGAGGCCGGCCGTATCGACGAGGCCCTCGCCGAGTTGAACGAGGGCGCCCACCTCGCGCCGGAGGACGTGGAGGCCCAGCTCATGGCTGCGCTCGCCGCGGCCGTGATCGGCAGCGAGGGCCTCGCATTCGAGATGTTGGAGCGGGCGCGCCTGAGGGCGTTGGAGGGAGATCTGGCCCTCGTCACCCAGGTGGAGGACCGCTTGGATGAGGGCCCGGACGAGGCCAGAGCCATGCTGATGGACACTATGGTGCCGGATTCACTCCGCCGCCGCCTCCAGGAGCGCCCATGAGCAGGTTGTCTGTCCCGGTTGAACGTCACGCGTTGGACAACGGCCTGAGGGTCGTCCTGTCCCCGGACACGTCGGTGCCCGTGGTCGCAGTCAACCTGTGGTACGGGGTGGGCTCACGAAACGAATCCCCGGGGCGCACCGGCTTCGCCCATCTCTTCGAGCACATGATGTTCCAGGGCTCGCGCAACGTTCCGAAGAACCGGCATTTCGAGCTGGTCGAGCGGGCCGGTGGGTCGCTCAATGCGACGACCTGGTTCGACCGGACCAACTACTTCGAGACCCTCCCGTCACATCATCTGGAATTGGGCCTTTGGCTCGAGTCGGATCGGATGGGGTGGATGCTTCCGGCCATGAATCAGGAGAAGCTCGACAACCAGCGGGACGTGGTGAAGAACGAGAAGCGCCAGCGGTACGACAATCAGCCATACGGTGATTGGGACGAGCGGGTCCAGGCCCTGGTCTTCCCTGAGGACCACCCTTACCACCACACCGTCATCGGGTCCATGGAAGACATAGATGCCGCGACCCTCGACGATGTCGCTGCGTTCTTCCGCACGTTCTATGTCCCCAACAATGCGGTTCTCACGCTCGCAGGCGATTTTCACCGCGAACAGGCTCTGGACCTCGTTGAGCGGTACTTCGGAGACATTCCGGCGGGCGCGCCCGTGCCGGAGATTCCTGGCAGGACCGAGATCCCGAGCCTGATCGGAGAGACGGTCCGCGACCATGTCGTCGCAGACGTGCCTCTCCCCCGTGTGATCATGGCCTTCCGTATCCCGCCGTACAGTGACGAGGGGTTTGCCGTCGCTGAGGTGGCTCGCGGTGTGTTGGGTACCGGGCGGGCATCTCGCCTCTACCGCCGCCTGGTACGAGAGCGACGGGTGGCGAAGGACGCCGTGAGCTACGCCTTTCCGCTTCTCACAGGGGCGTCGATGCTGCTCGTCTGGGCAACCGGGTATCCCGGCGCGTCGCACGAAGAACTCGAGAAGGCCCTCCAGGAGGAATTGGAGGATCTCACGAGCGTGGCCGCCGAGGAGGTAGAGCGGGCCATCGCCGTCACCGAAACGGACCTGGTCCTGGCGATAGAGGGCGCCGGCGAGCGGGCGGACCTGCTTTCCATGTGCGAGCTGTATTTCTCCGACCCCGAGCGGCTCAACCGTGAGATCGACCGGCTGAGGCAGGTGACACCGGATCAGATCCGAGCGTTTGCGGAGGAGCGGTTGGGACCGAACAACCGGGCCGTCGTCGTCTACGAACCGGAGGCCGGGCGATGAGCATCCTCGATCGAAGCCAGCCGCCGTTGGGCGGGGATATCCGATCTTTCGACTTTCCGGAAGTCACCCGCAGCCCACTCGCGAGCGGGCTCGATCTCAGGGTGGCAAAGGTGACCCGGTTGCCGGTGGTGAGCGTGAACCTCTTCTTCCGAGCGGGTGAGGCCGCGTTGGGCGAGGATCATGCAGGCCTGGCTGTGCTCACAGGTGATGCGCTCGAGGGTGGGACGGCTCGCCGGAGTGGCACTGAGTTGGCCGAGGCGTTCGAGTCGATCGGGGCTCGGTTCGGGTGCTCCACGGGATGGGAGGGAACGAACCTGTCCCTCTCCTGCCTTGCAGAGCGACTTCCGGATGGCCTCGCACTCCTGGCTGAGGCCCTGCTCGAGCCGGCGTTTCCGGAGGAGGAGGTAGCCCGGGCCCGCGAGCAGCAGATCGCGCGTATTCGGCAGCTCGCCATGGACCCGTCCTCCGTGGCCTCGGACGCGGCTGCCCGGCACATCTATGCGACCGGTGCCCCATACGCGAGACCGATGCGGGGGACCGTCTCATCGATGGAGTCCTCGACCGCGGCTCGCCTCAAGGGCTACGTCGAGGGCTACTACCGACCGGTCGGGGGCGGGCTGGTGCTCGCGGGTGACGTCGACTTCGGAGAGGTCGAGGCGATGGCTCTGGAGCACCTGGGCGCCTGGTCCGGTGAGCCTCCGGTCACCTCGGACATCCCGGCCGAGCCGTCGACGCGGGAGCGGCGGGTCCGGGTCATAGACCGGCCCGGCTCGGTCCAGTCGGAGATCCGAGTCGGACATGTCGGCACCTCGCGGTCGGACCCGGACCTGTTTCCCCTCATCGTGCTGAACACGCTGTTCGGAGGGGCCTTTACGAGTAGGCTCAACCTCAATCTGCGCGAGAAGAACGGCTTCACCTACGGCGTGCGGTCGCGCTTCGCCTTCCGTCGGCGCCCTGGACCTTTTCAGGTGAGCACGTCGGTCGGCACGGAAGTGACGGCGCCCGCCGTGCGGGAGATCATGGCGGAGTTGGACTTGCTCGTCGCCGATGGGCCCCACGAAGACGAGGTCGCGGCTGCACGCGACTTCGCCGCGGGAATCTTCCCGCTTCGCCTGGAGACAGTGGGACAGGTCGCGGCAAGGGTATCCGAGTTGATCGTCTACGGCCTTCCCGATGACTATCACCATCGGTACCGGGAGCGGATTCGGAGCGTGACCAGAGAAGACGCTGTCGAGGCCGCGCGCAGGCACATTCGCCCGGAGGAGGTCCAGATCGTCGTGGTGGGAGATGCCGAGTCGATCGCCCCCGCGCTCGAGGAGCTCGATCTCGGCCCGCTCGAAGTCGAGGTCTCAGCCGCCTCCTGACGCTGGGTGGTGGCTACGGCGGTGCAACCCCATCGAACGTCGAACGTATCCCACAACGAGGCAGGCGGCGACGAGTTCCTGCCCTTTACGGAGTATGCGCATGACTGATGTCCCCGCCACGACTGAACCCGGTCGCCTGGCCAGCCGGCTCGTTCATGACGGCCGCATCGTGCGGCTGACCGTGGACGAGGTCCGGTTTCCGGACGGATCGACCGGTGAATTGGAGATGATACGGCACCCGGGGGCCTCGGCCGTACTGCCGGTGGTCGGGTCGTTGGCGGAGCCCGACCCGGAGGTGCTGCTGCTCCGGCAGTACCGTTACGCCAGTGGAGGATATATGTACGAGGTGCCGGCCGGGCTTCCGGACGGACCCGACGAGGCATGGGACGCATGCGCCCGCAGGGAGTTGGAAGAGGAGACCGGCCACCGGGCCGGGACCCTGGAACCGCTGACCGAGATCTTCACGACGCCGGGCTTCACCGACGAGGTCATCCGCCTCTACGTGGCATCGGAGTTGAGCATCGGGGAGTCGAATCTGGACGCCGACGAGTTCGTGGAAGTGTTGACGTTCCGATTCTCGGAAGTGCTCGAGATGGTTCGTTGCGGGGAGATCGTCGACTGCAAGAGCGTCGCCACGATTCTCTACGCCGCTCAGTTCGTGATTGGGGCCTAGGCGTCCCGAATGGGTGACGGCTGTGTCCTCGGGGTGTGTGCAAGAAGAACGACCTCGAACGTCATATGGGGGTGAGATGGCCGGATTTGAAGGGATTTCGGGTCTGGCACGCGCCCTGCATCGGGAAGGGGAGCCGGGTTGGCTCCTGCCACCGTGGCAGGATACTCGAACCGAATGAGGTGACGACGTGGCGAGGGCACTGACGAAGAAGACGGCCGAGAGACTCCCGAAGACGGGTGAATCTCATGAGCACCGCCAGCATCTGCGCGGGCTCACAGACAGCCAGGTGGTTCAGGCTTCGTTGGACGGCGACACCCGCGCCTTCGGTGAGTTGGTGTCCCGGTATGACCAACGGCTGCTGAACTTCGTGTATCGGACGATCGGAGACCGCGAGCGCGGGCAGGACCTCGTGCAAGAGACCTTCGTACGGGTCTATCGCCACCTGCGGCGCTTCGACCAGTCCAAGAAGTTCTCCACCTGGATCTACACCATCGCGAGCAACCTGGCCAAGAACGAGCTGCGGAACCGGTCGCGGAATCCGCTGATTCTCTTCCAGACGATCAAGAGGAGTTGGGATGCGGACCACCGGCCTCTGGAGTGGGAGGACACTCAGTACAAGCCTGACGACCTGTTCAGGAAGAGGCATCTGAGGCAAAAGGTGGAGGAGGCCGTCGCGCAGCTTCCTGAGCACCATCGGATCGTCTTCGTCCTCCGTGAACTGGAGGGCAAGACGTACGAGGAGATCGCCGACATCACGGACTGCAACCTCGGAACCGTGAAGAGTAGACTGAACAGGGCGCGTAACAACTTCGCCACGATCATCGCCCCGATGATCGACTAGGCGCGCAGGCTGCCCAGCAGGAACGGGGAAGTGGGGAGGTGGCGGCCCCGCCGGAATACTTCGGCGGGGCCGCAGTGCGTTCGCCCGCTCCCGCGGCGGAATGCGGTCTGCGGTGGAATGCGGTCTGCGGTGGAACCCGCCCCCTCCCGTGACAGTATCACCTACGACTGTCCCCGGATGCATCTCGGACCGGTGGGCGGCATGAAATGCTTGCGGAGGGCGTTGCCCGTCATGACCTGCTCGGAATTCGTCGAACGCTTTACGGACTTCCTCGACAACGAGGGGTCCGAGGACTTTCGCCTGGCTGCGACCTCCCACGTCGAGGCATGCCCGGCGTGCAGGCGCTATGGCGATGTCATGACAAGAGGCCGGGAGCTTCTGCGTGGCCTGCCCAGGGAAGAAGTCCCGGAGGACTTCACACCCCGTCTGCAGCACAGGCTCTACCACGTGGATGACGAGGCGGCGCTGAGCGCACACACGGCATCCGCGTCGACGGCCCTTACCGTGCTCGCGATGTCCCTGTTCCTGACTGCGCTCGCCTGGTCACCGGCCCTTCGCCAGGGCGCGCCGGTCGTCGAACTCCCGCCCATCGTGGTGTCCGACCCGCCGCCGCGTCTGCGACCCGTCAGCACGATGCCCATCGTCGTGCCGGCTCTGCGGCCCATCCTCAGCGACAACGAAGCTGGGCTCTGGGACGATGCACAGAGCCTCTTGTACGAGTATTCCCCCCTCCAGCAGCGCTACCGCAGCGCCAATCCACTTCGCCGAGCAGGTTTGGACTAGTGACCGGTCCTGGAGCTGCATGAATCCCCTGGACCAGATCCCCGCCCTCGCCAAGGCTCGAGGCGGTGCGTTCTATCTCCACGGCGAAGACGAATTCAGGAAGGAAGAGGTCGTGCGCGCCCTGGTCGAAGCGCACCTGGATCCGGCTACCAAGGACTTCAACTTCGACCCCCTCCGCGGCACCGAAGTCGATGCGGAGACGCTCGCCTCGATCCTCGCCACCCCGCCGATGATGGCAGAGTACCGGGTGGTGGTCGTGAGGGAGACGGAGGGCCTCGCGGGCAGCCCCAAGGCCCGGACCGCGCTGTTGGACGTCGTAGCGGCTCCCCCGCCGGGGCTCGCCCTCATTCTCAGCGCCACGGTTCCGCAGGGTTCCAAGGCCAAGTTCTACAAGAACCTGGTCAAGAATGCGCAGTCGGTGGGTTTCCAGCCCTTCACCCCGGACGACGTTCCGGGGTGGATCATGGAGCGGTCTGGTTCAGTTCACGGCAAGGAATTCGAGGTGGATGCGGCGCAGGCCCTGGGAGCGGCTATCGGTACCAATCTCGGTATCCTGGCGAAGGAGTTGGAAAAACTGGCGGGCTTCGTGGGCGACGCCGAGCGTATCACCCTGAAGGACGTAGAGGCTGCAGGGACCACGCTGCCCTCCCAGGACCGCTGGCGGTGGTTCGACCTTGTCGGCGCCCGGCGAATGAAGGACGCCCTCGAAGGGGTTCCGCTGCTCCTGGGCCAGGGGGAGAACGGCGTGGGCCTGGTTATCGGCCTGACGACTCATCTTCTTCGCCTGGGTGTCGTATCCGAACACGGACCCGCCGCCCTGGAAGCGGTCCTTCCGCCCCATCAGAAGTGGCTCGCGAGGACACTGGCTACCCAGGGAGGGATGTGGACGCCCATCGAGATCGACCGGGCGCTTGAGGGGCTGCTGCGCGTCGATCGCCTCCTCAAGGCGAGTTCCCTGAGTGACCAGCACTTCCTCGAAGAGTGGCTTCTGGCGCTGATGTGTGAGAGGGCCGCGGCGTGAGGCTGTTCGCCCTGGCGCTGCTCGTCGTCGTCGAACTCGTGCCGGCGCCTCCGGCCGCGGCTCAGGAGGGCCCGACGCTGGATCAGATCGAGGAACTGGCCAAGGACGGCCGCTCTGAAGAGGCGCGGGTCCATCTCATACAGTGGTGGGAAGCCACCTTGCCCGAGGCGTCACGCAGGGACAGGCAGCGCGCGCTCTGGCTCAGGGGCACCCTGACGGTTGATCCAGCTCACGCCTCGCTGGACTTCCGGCGGCTCGTGGTGGAATACCCGGGAGGTCCCTACTCCGACGATGCCCTCCTCCGCTTGGCTCAGGTTGCCCATGCGTCGGGCGATGGGGCGGTGGCGTCGGCGTATGTGGACGCACTCGTCCGCGACCACCCGGGTACGCCGGTCACGACGGAGGCGGTGCGGTGGCGGGACACGGCGGGCCCACCTCCCGAAGCTGCCCAGGAAGTGGAGGTCCAGCCTCCACCGCCGGCTGAGGACGTTCCGGCGCGACGCCAGGCCGAGGTCGTGACCCAGGGACCCCGGTTTTCAGTGCAGTTGGGGGCGTTCTCCGAGGTGGAGCGCGCTCGTTCGCTCTACCGGCGTGCGCTCGACGAGGGCTTCGAGGCCCGCCTGGTCAGGGTCACGGACGCCCGGCTTCTTCGGGTGCGGGTCGGCCTATTTGACTCGGCAGCGTCGGCGGGCGAGTTATTGAGTCAGTTGAGGGCGATGGGTTTCATTGCTGCCCTCGTACGCGACGCGCATACAGAGGAGCGCATCAGACGGTGACTGATCTCCGTTCAGCCAGAGAGCGCTGGAGGGTCCTCCTCGCCGAGGACAATGACGACCATGCCCTGTTGATCGAGATGGCGCTCGAGCGAGCGACTCAGGTCCCCGTGGAAGTCCACCGGGCCCACGACGGTGATGAGGCGATCGACATGGTCGGAGTGGTGAAGCCGGACCTCATTCTCCTCGACCTGAAGATGCCGGGGCGAACGGGCCATGAGGTTCTGGAAGCGATCAAGGCGGACGACGAGCTTCGGCGGATTCCGGTAGCCGTCCTCACCTCCTCCGACCGGGACGAGGATGTGGCGGAGAGCTACGGGCTCGGTGGGAACCACTTCATCACCAAGCCGGAGAACCCCGCCGATCTCGAGAGACGTCTCCGGTCGCTGCTCAGGAACGTCGAGGAGCTGTCGGCGATCCGTCGAGGCAGTGGGGGCATGGAGGCCACCGCGGTCAGTGCTGTCGATCCGGGGTCCCTGCAGGCGCGGCAGATTCTCATATGGGCCGCGGTGATCTCCGTGGCCGTGTTCCTGAGCGCGTTCGCGTATTTCGCCGGAGTACTGCGCTAGAGCCTGTGAGGATCGCGGACCCCTACAGAGCCTGCACCACGCGCTGCATGCGCGCCAGCACCTCGGCGGCCAGGGGCTGCATATCTTCTCGGCCGGCAACTGCGAGCTGCTGCGCCGGGTCCAGAATCGACACGACCGCGGTCCCATCTTCGTTCCCGGCGTAGACGATCACATTGCAGGGGAGAAGCAGCCCGATGTCGGTTTCATCGATGAGCGCTCTGTGTGCCAGTGTGGGGTTGCAGGCCCCCAGGATCTTGTACGGGCGGAAGTCGACGTCCAGCTTTGCCTTCATCGTGGCCTTCACGTCGATTTCCGTGAGGACGCCGAATCCCTCGTCTGCGAGGGCTCCCCGGACATGGGCCTCCGCATCGTCCACCGACATGCGCAGGGTCTTCTTGAGGCCGTAGGATATCTCGTGTTCCATGATCTATCGCTTGTGGGTCCGTTGATGTGGCAGGAGTATAAGCGTAGCGAGAATGTGGTCGGCTTGGTAAGCGGCCCAGTCGATTTCCACTCTGAGCGATCATGACCGCCAAGCCGCGAGAAGAAGCCTCGGTAGGGCACGGTTTCGGTACGGGACCAGTGTTCCTGGCCAGCGTCAGCACGATTCTGGGCGCGGTCATGTTCCTCCGTTTCGGGTACGCGGTAGGCAATGTCGGCGTCCTGGGTACGATGCTCATCATCCTCCTGGGCCACGCTGTCACGATCCCGACTGCCCTGGCCATCGCGGAGATTGCGACCAATCGCCGGGTCGAGGGCGGCGGGGAGTACTTCATCATCTCCCGTTCGTTCGGTACGACCGTCGGGGGCGCCATCGGTATCGGTCTGTACATGTCCCAGGCCATTTCCGTGGCCTTCTACATGATCGCGTTCGCCGAGGCGTTCTCTCAGTTGTCGGGCTGGTTCGAGGCATCCTTCGGCTTGGCCTTCGACCCGCGTTTCGTGTCGTTCCCAGCCACTGTCGCCCTGGTTGCGGTCGTCGTCACCAAGGGTGCCGACCTAGGGGTGAAAGCGTTGTGGGGAGTCGCCTCCATTCTGGCGCTCTCCCTCGTGATGTTCTTCGCCGGGAGCGCGCCGGAGGCGATCCGCCCCGAGTCCGTCGTGATGGTCTCGCAACTGGCCGACGCCGATCCGTTCATCCTGGTGTTCGCCATCGTCTTTCCAGCCTTCACCGGGATGACGGCGGGCGTGGGGCTTTCCGGTGACCTGAAGAATCCCCGTCGGTCGATTCCGTTGGGGATCATCTCGGCCACTCTCGCCGGTGTAGTCATCTACGTCCTGGTGGTGTTGAAGCTGGCCGCCTCGGCCAACTCGCAGATCCTGGCCGACGACCAGCTCATCATGAGCCAGATCGCGGTCTGGGGTCCCATCATCCCGATCGGCCTGGCGGGAGCGACGCTGTCTTCGGCCATCGGCTCGATCCTCGTGGCGCCCCGTACCCTCCAGGCTCTGGGACGGGATCGGATCGTTCCGTTTGACGGTCTCAACGACTTCCTGTCGGCGGGACACGGCGACGCCAACGAACCCCGCAATGCCACGTTGGTGACGTCAGCCGTCGCGCTGGTCTTCGTCTTCGCGGGCAACGTCGACCTGGTGGCTCGAATCGTTTCGATGTTCTTCATGGTCACGTACGGGGCCCTTTGCGCGATCTCGTTTCTGGAGCATTTCGCGGCCCGACCCTCGTACCGTCCCAGCTTCCGGTCCAAGTGGTATCTCAGTCTGTTCGGCGCGATCATGTGCCTGGTCCTGATGCTGCAGATGGACCTCTTCTACGCGCTGCTCGCGATCTTGTTGATGGCCCTTCTGTACCTCATGATCCGGCGCAATCGCGAGGGGGTCGACGACCTGGCGGCGATCTTCCAGGGCGTGATGACGCAGGCCACCCGGTATCTGCAGATACGACTCCAGAAATCTCCTCCCGTGGACTGGCGACCGAGTGTCATCATGGTGACGCCCCGGACCTTCGACCGGTCCTCCCCGATGCAGCTCATGGAGTGGTTGTGTCATCGCTATGGCTTCGGAACCTACCTGCACTACATCCGCGGACTACTCGTCACGGAGAGCTTCGACGAGAGCAGGGAGGTGCAGCAGCGCCTTGTGCGATCCATGGACGAGCGGAAGGGCGCCATCTTCGTCGACACGATGATCAGCCCGTCCCTGGAGTCGGCTCTGGCCCAGTCGCTTCAGATGCCCGGTGTCTCGGGGATGGAGAACAACACCATCCTGTTCGAGTACGGAGTGCACGACGAGCCTTCCGTGGTAGACGAGATCCGTGAAGGACTGAAGCTCGCGGCGGTCCCGCGGATGAACCGACTCGTGCTCCGCCATGGGGACAACTTCTTCGGGGCGCGCAAGACGATACACATCTGGCTCACGTGGCACGATCATCGGAACGCGAACCTGATGATTCTCCTCGCCTATATCATCCTGGGCCACAAGGACTGGGCGGGGGCCGAGGTGAACATCTTCGCCGCGTACCCGAGGGCCCAGGCCAAGGAGCGCACCACCGAACTTCAGGCGATGATCACGGACGGTCGACTTCTAATGAGCGAGAAGAACGTGCTGGTCATTCCCACGGACGACCAGATCGACTTCCAACGTCTCGTAGAGGTGCGTTCGAGCGCGGCTGACCTGGTGATGATGGGTTTCACGGAAGAGCGGCTGGAGCGGCGTGGCACCGATCTGTTCCGGCGATTCCCGAGCCTCAGGGACACCCTGTTCGTGGCAGCCCAGGAGCGGATCTTCATCGATTGACGTGACCTCGATGTCGCTGGGGCGTTGATTCCCGCGCCGTCTTGAACGATTCTCCTGCCGCGTGTCGCTCGCCGCCGTCGGCGAGCCTCATTCCACCCAGAACCCTTCGCGGCGATGCTTACTGACCTCCAGCAGAAAAAGCTCACCAGATACTTCCACGTGTACGACGTCGACGAGGACGGAAAGGTCGGTCCCGCCGATTTCGCGCGTGTCATCGACAACGTGCGCATGCTCCACGGGCTCAATGCCCAATCGGCCGGCTTCAGGGAGCTCGAAGACGGATACGCCAAGCGGTGGGACACGATCCACACATCGGCAGACGTGGACGGTGACGGTGGAGTGGATCTGAGCGAGTGGCTCCGCTATTGGGGTGATGTGCTCGCGGACGAGGGACGCTGCGAGGAAGAGGTGACCACCATGGGCGCCCGTTTCTTCGTGCTCTTCGACACGGATGAGGACGACGTCATCGGTCCGGACGAATTCTGCAACTTCTTCGGCGTGTTCGGGCTCAGCTCAGCTCTGGCCAGGCAGGTCTTCATGGATCTGGATCTGGATGGCGACGGCGTCATGAGCCGCGAGGAATTCCTGAACCTGGGGCGCGACTTCTTCATCGCCGACGATCCGGCTGCCCCGGGTAATCTGCTGTTCGGCCCCTACGAATAGAGTCTCTGCTTCAGTTCGGTTGATCCACCCGGAGGGGCCGGGTATCCTAGACCGAGGCACCTGACGACCCCCGTGGAGAGCCGGTCCGCGCAGTGCGTGCGGCCCTCCGTTTCTCGAGCGATCATGGCCGGCTCCGACGACACGCCCCTCATGCAGCAGTGGAGAGCGGCGAAGTCCCAGCATCGGGACTCGCTGCTGTTCTTTCGCGTGGGTGACTTCTACGAGCTCTTCCACGGCGATGCCGAAGAGGGTGCGCAGCTTCTCGGGCTGACGCTGACGTCCCGCAACAATGGTGCGGCTGCCCGCGTGCCGCTGGCGGGAATACCGGCGAAGGCGCTCGATGACTACCTGGCCCGCTTGGTGAAGCTCGGGCGTCGAGTCGCGATCTGCGATCAGGTGGAGGATCCGGCGCTGGCGCAGGGCATCGTCAAACGGGAAGTGACCGAGACCGTGACACCCGGGACGGTGCTCTCGGAAGCCTTGTTGTCCGAGAGGCGCAACAACTTCCTCGCTTGCCTCGTTCCCGATGGCGACGGGGAGTTCGGTCTGGCGTCGTTGGACGTGAGTACTGGGGCCATCACCACGCAGCGCGTGCTCGCTGCCGAAGTCCGGGCGGAGCTCGGGCGCATGGAGCCGTCCGAACTCCTCCTGCCGCGCAGCTTGGAGTCGGAGGGCCTGTCGTCTCTCTCGGTCGTCGATGGCGGGCCTGCTCGGACGTACCGAGACGACTGGATGTTCGAAGAGGACGTCTGCGCGGAAGAGCTGCTCAGGACCTATGGGCTGCAGACTCTCGACGGGCTCGGGTTCCAGGCTTCCGACGGCGTTATCCTCCGTGCTGCTGGAGCTCTCGTTCAGTATCTGCGTGAGATTCGACCGTCCGGCGTGACTCACCTCCAGGCAGTTCGTATCCGCCGCCCGGGCCACGTCATGCTCCTCGACGAGATGACGCGCCGGAACCTGGAACTGGTAGAGCCTCTCCGCGCCGGGGAAGAAGGGGGCACGCTCCTCGACGTGCTGGACGATACGGTGACGGCCATGGGCGCGCGGCTGCTGCGCCGGTGGATCCTGGAGCCCCTGGTGGTGCCGGAGGAGATCTGGCGGCGGCAGGATGGAGTGAGGGAGTTGGTGGACGAACCCTCCCTTCGGAGCCGGATCCGTGATGCGCTCAAGGGCGTGCGCGACCTCGAGCGCCTGGGTGGCAAGATCGGAACGGGCCGGGTTTCACCGCGCGATCTTGCAGGGCTCAGGTCGTCCTTGCACAACTTGCCCGCGGTCAGGGACGCCGGCGCCGGCGCGGTGTCCGCGGTCGTGCGTGAGTCGGTGGGTGACCTCGACTGCCTCGAGGATGTCGCGGACCTCTTGGGTCGTGCCATCTCGGACGAAGTACCGGCCACACTCCAGGAGGGAGGGGTCATCCGGGTGGAGTGGTCGGAGGAGCTCGACGAACTCCGCGACGTGCGCGACGGAGCGCGGGACTTCATAGCCGGACTGCAGACCCGCGAACGCGAGCGCACGGGCATTTCGACTCTGAAAGTCGGCTTCAACAAGGTCTTCGGCTATTACCTCGAGGTCACCAAGTCGAAGCTGCACCTCGTCCCCGACGACTTCGTACGGAAGCAGACGCTGGTCAACGCCGAGAGGTACTTCACGCCTGAGCTCAAGCAGTGGGAGGAGAAGGTCTTTGGTGCGGAAGACCGTATCGGCCAACTCGAAGCCGAACTGTTCGCGAACGTTCGTGCCCAGGTTGGCGCGGAAGTCGCCCGCCTGATCGAAGCCGGAGCCCGCATCGCCGCGATGGATGTCCTGACCACCTTCGCCCATGCCGCCGAGCGGAGAGGCTACGTGCGGCCAGAGGTGCACACCGGATTCGAAATGAACCTCCTGGGCAGTCGGCATCCCGTGGTGGAGACCATGATGCCACGGGAAGAGTTCATTCCCAACGACCTCACGCTGGACGACGAGGGACGTATCGTCATCCTCACGGGGCCGAACATGGCGGGAAAGAGCACGGTGCTGAGACAGGTGGGCCTCATTCAGCTCCTCGCTCAGATCGGGGCGTTCGTGCCGGCGGACGAGGCCCGGATTCCGGTGGCCGATCGGATCTTCACCCGGGTCGGGGCCTCCGACAATCTGGCTCGAGGCCAATCCACCTTCATGGTGGAGATGAGCGAAACCGCCGCCATCGTCCACGGCGCGTCGGACCGCAGCCTGGTCCTGCTCGACGAAATCGGTCGGGGCACATCGACCTACGACGGCGTCTCCATCGCTTGGGCCGTCACCGAGTTCGTGCATGAGCACCTCGGCGCGAAGACCGTGTTCGCCACCCATTACCACGAGCTCACGCAGTTGGGCGATCTGCTGCCCGGGGTGAAGAACATGAACGTGTCGGTGAGGGAGGTGGGCGACGACATCGTGTTCATGCGCAGGCTGGTGGACGGAGGTGCGGACCGGTCGTACGGCATCCAGGTCGCGCGCCTGGCCGGATTGCCGGACGGGGTCATTGCCCGTGCCCGGGAACTTCTGGCCGAGTTGGAGGGAACACATACCCATGGTGGTGAGGGCCTCGGCCGGTACGGTGCGCACCGGCCACGCTCGGAGGGACCTCCCGACCAGTTGTCGATGTTCGTGATGGAGCATCCCGTGGTGGAGCGCCTGCGCGAGATGGATCCGGACGCGCTGGCGCCCAGGGAAGCTCTGGAACTCCTCTACGAGCTGGGGAGAGAAGCAAAGGGAGACGGGTGACGAGGGACTACATCCAGCGTGCAGCGGGGCGGACGGTGGCGGGTGCCGCGCTTCTCACGGTGCTCGTGGCACTCGGCTGCGCCGGTGACGGCGACATCGAGCAGCCGACGCCTCTCTACGGTGACGTTCCCATCGAGTATCCGCTCCAGCTGTGGGACCAGGACATGGAGGGTGAGACCCTGCTTCGTGTGAGGGTCACGGACACCGGAGGCGTGGACAGCGTCGAGGTACTCGAGTCTGCCGGGCATCCCGACTTCGACGCGGCAGCTGTCGAAGGCGCGAAGCAGCTCCGGTTTTCTCCGGCCCGGAGAGAGGGCAAGCGCATCGAGGTGTGGGCCGAGGTGCCCGTCAACTTCTCGAAGCGTCCGCGCCCCGACACCGTCGGCGGTTCCTGACACACAGTCCGGGTGTGTCGGCCGGCTTCCGCGGGATGCGTTCCTTCGGGCTCCGAGGGGTGAAGTCCACCCCTGGCCCCCGCATTTCGCTTCTGCTAGGCTCCGTCTGAGTTTCCGGCCGGGCATGAATAGTGCTACGGATGGGGGGCTCTCCCAGCGAACGTCGATCTCCGTGAGGTCAGGAATGTCCGAACGCCACCGCCGTCCCTACAACAGCGTCGCCGACATCATCGGATGGACGCCCCTGGTCCGTCTCAACCGTGTCGTCGACGACTGCCGGACGCCCGTCTATGGCAAGTGCGAGTTCATGAATCCCGGCGGATCCGTGAAGGACCGCATCGGCATGGCGATGATCGAAGACGCCGAAGCCGCGGGGCTCCTGAAGGCCGGCGGCACCGTGGTCGAGGGCACCAGCGGAAACACTGGTCTCGCGCTGGCCATGGCTGCGGCGATCAAGGGCTACAAGACCATCTTCACGATGCCGGACAAGATGAGTACGGAGAAGGTGAAGCTCCTCCGCGCTTTTGGGGCCCAGGTCGTGATCACACCCACCGCGGTCCCGCCCGACCACCCCGAGAACTACGTGGTAAAGGCGAAGAGCATCGCCGAGAGCATTCCCGGTGCCGTACTCGCCAATCAGTTCTACAACCCGGCGAACCCGGCGGCCCACACGGCCAGCACCGGACCGGAACTGTGGGAGCAGAGCGACGGCCGCATCACCCACTTCTTCGCGGGTGCCGGTACCGGGGGGACCATCACCGGTACCGCCCGTTATCTCAAGGCGCAGAAGGCCGACGTCCGCATCGTCGGCGTGGACCCCGAGGGGTCGATGATCGGGCCCTTCCATCGTACCGGGGAGAAGGTGGAGGGACACCCGTACCAGGTGGAGGGACTGGGCAACGACAAGATTCCGGAGACGTTGGACCTGTCGGTGGTGGATGACTTCCTCACGGTGGGCGACAGGGAGTCGTTCGCCATGGCTCGCCGCCTAACCAGGGAAGAGGGCCTCTTCGTCGGGGGGTCATCCGGGCTCATCGTTCACGCCGCCGTCGAGACGGCCAAGGCCATCGACGATCCAGACGCGTTCGTGGTCGCGATCCTCTGCGATTGGGGGGAGCACTACCTGACCAAGGTCTTCGACGACGAGTGGATGCGGGAAGCTGGCTTCATCGAGCACTCGCGGCGGAAGAAGGCCCTCGAGATGGTAGCGGCCAAGGACGGGGGCGCAGGGGTGATCTCAGTGGCACCCAGCACCTCCGTGCGTACGGCGCTGTCCACCATCACGGCCCACGATATCGGTCAGCTGCCGGTGGTGTTGGACGGTGAGTGCGTCGGATCGCTGGGCGAGACGGACCTCATGGCCAGGGTGATTGCCGAGCCCGACGTGCTCGACGCGCCGGTCGAGACGGTCATGGAAGGGCCATATCCCGTGGTCGACGGACACGTCGATTCACAGGAGGTCACCCGTCTGCTGCAGAGAGGCAACGCGGCGTGCCTGGTACGTGACGGGAGTGCTTTCACTGGGATCGTCACCCGATACGACATCGTCAGGGCTCTCACTGGCGCTGCGGGCTGATCAATGAGGATCGCCGTGTTGATGGGTGGGACGTCCGATGAGCGAGAAGTCTCGCTGTCCTCTGGAGCCCAGGTCGCTGCCGCGCTGCGCGAGGCCGGCCACACGGTAATGGCGGTGGACACCGTGAGGGGTGTGCTCCCTGCGGACGAAGAGCAGCACCTGCTGGTGCACGGAGTCCAGGCAGCTCCTCCTCCACACGAGGCGCTGGACGCTCTGGACGAGGGGCACACCGTCGCGCTCACCCGAGACCCTGCCCTGAGAGACGTCGATGTCTTCTTCCTGGCGCTGCACGGGGGATCCGGGGAGGACGGCACGATCCAGGCGCTGCTCGATGTGGCGGACGTGGCCTACACAGGCAGCGATCGGCTGGGGTGCTCGCTCGCGATGGACAAGGAGGTCTCCAAGCGGCTCCTGAGGGATGCCGGGGTTCCGACCCCTGCCTGGTTGAGTGGAGAGCCGACCCCCGATGAGATCGAGGAGGCCCTCGGCCTGCCGGTCATCGTCAAGGCCGCCGGAGGTGGCTCGTCGCTGAGGCTGCTGCTGGCCCACGACCGAGGGGAGTTGGACGCCGCCATCGAAGAATCGAAGGGCTTTCACGACGTGGTGTTGTTCGAGGAGTACATCCGGGGGCGGGAACTGACCGTGGGCATCGTCGGTGACCAGCCTCTGCCGGTCGGGGAGATCGTTCCTTCCCACGAGATCTTCGACTACGAGTGCAAGTATCAACCCGGCCTCGCGGACGAGATCTTCCCTGCAGACATCCCTCCGGGGCTTGCGGCAACTCTCCAGGAGTTGGCTCTCCGGGCCCACCATGCCCTGCGCCTGCGAGACTTCTCGCGAGTGGACTTCATCGTCGATCGAGACGGGACCCCGTGGTGTCTGGAGGCCAACTCGCTGCCGGGAATGACGGCCAACAGCCTGCTACCGAAGGCGGCCCGTGCAGCGGGTATGGACTTCTCCCGGCTCTGCGACCGTATCGCCACACTCGCCAAGGATCGCAGGGACTCGACGACGGTGACGTGACGGCGTCAGGGGTCGGATTTCCGCTGCGAAACCTCGCGCGAGCCCGGGGCGCAGGAACCTGCTCCCAAACGGGGTGTTTGACACCTCCCCGGGGGGCGAGCGTACCCTAAGGGCGAAGTCCACCCTCCACGATCGGCCAATGTCCTACCCGACCAGAGCCTTCAACTTCGGCAGCACGATCACCCCGACGGTGAAGCGCCTCATGATTGCGAATGGCGCGATCTTCGCCGTGACTCTGGTTCTGGGCCGGGAATTCACCTACGACTGGTTCGCGTTCCAGCCGGCCCGGATCTTCATCAGGCCCTGGGGCGTCTTCACCTACATGTTCATCCACGGCGGCCTCTGGCACGTCGCCATGAACATGCTGATGCTGTTCTTCTTCGGGTCTCCACTCGAGAGTCGTTGGGGTGGCTCAGAGTTCCTGAAGTTCTACTTCATCTGTGGGTTGGGTGGGGTCGCGCTGAGCTACCTGTTCCTGCCCGCGGCGGTGATCGGTGCTTCGGCTGCCGTGTACGGGGTCATGCTGGCGTACGCGATGAACTGGCCGGAGGCTCGCATCTACGTGTTCGGCATCTTCCCGGTCGCGGCCAAGTGGCTGGTGGCTTTCATGTTCATGTTGAGCCTCCTGAGTGCCGTGGACGGATCGGGCGGCGGTGTCGCGCATCTGGCGCACCTCGGAGGCCTGGTCACCGGCTTCCTGTACCTGAAGAGCGACTGGCGCTTCTCGGAGCGTTTCAGTCGAGCCCGGAACGCCGGTCGCAGGCGGCGCATGGCGATCGTTCCCGGCGCAGACGGCCAGCAGGCAGGCGCCGAGAGTGCTCGCCGTCCGAAGCAGGATCAGCCACGAGCCGATGCTGCGCTCTACGACGCCGTCGATCAGGTTCTCGACAAGATCTCGGCTACCGGCATGAGCTCGCTGACCGATGCGGAGCGCCGGCTGCTCGACGAAGTCTCACGGCGACACCGCAGCAACTGACCTCTCGCTTCGCCGTTCCGATGGCGGCCCCGAGTCACGATCGAGATGACCTCGAAGGGTTGACCGCAGATCAACGCATAGTGATATTCATATATCATTGAGTTTTCGTTGACCCGGTGGGAGCAAAGGCATGGCAGGAAGCGCGATGGAACTGCTGAAGACCTCGGCCGTGGAGGATACGGCCAGGATTCTCCGGTGCCTGGGTCATCCCCTTCGGTTGCAGGTGCTCGACGTGCTGGAGAGGGAGGGGGAGTGCACGGTTACGGAGATCTACGAGGCGCTCGGGGTGGAGCAGGCCGTGGCCTCGCAGCACCTCACCAACATGAGGGACAAGGGCATCCTCGCCCGCCGCAGGGACGGAGTGCACGTGTTCTACAGCATCGGTGACGATCGTGCCCTGAAGGTCCTCGCCTGCGTCCGCAGCGCCAACTGCTCATAGCCTGACAGCCTAGAAGATACCACGACTTCGATGTCACGGATCAACCCGGTTCCCGGATCTTTCTCAGCCGAAAAGATATGAAAATATGAATATCTTAATGTTTTTGAGTTTCCTGGTTTTTGCCGCCGTAATGCCCATCGCGGCCGACGCTCAAGAGGAGAGAGCGGTGACGCTGGAGGAGGCCATCGCCGAGGCGACCCGGCTGAGCCCGGATGTGGGCGCCGCCAGGGCGAGAGCCGAAGCTGCGGAGCACGGAAGCCGCGCCGCATCGTCCTACCGGTGGCCCACCCTCGGAGTCGAAGCCGGTGCCGTGCGGTCAAACGACCCCGTCGCGGCCTTCGGCGGACGCCTCCGGCAGGGCGCCTTCTCACAGGCTGACTTCGATCCGGCCCGCCTCAACCACCCGGAGGCGCTGACCGATTGGAGTGGATCCGTGGGGGTAGTCTGGAGTCCGCTCGACATGTCGGCGTTCGCCGGCCGCGAGGTTGCGAAGGCCGACGCGGACGCTGCTCGCTTCGGGGCCCGGTGGGCTGGCCGCGCCGCGGCGTTCCGCGCTGAGGCTCGGTACCTGGAAGCGGTAGGTGCCGGGCACCGTCGCGAAGCTGCTGCTGCTGCCCTGACAGCGGCCGTCGAGAACCTGCGCGTACTGACGAGACGACGCGAAGAGGGCCTTCTGACGGACGCGGACGTCCTGCAGGCCCGAGCGGCGGCGAGCGCCGCCCAGGCACGGGCGATCGACGCAGATCGTGGATTGGCAGACGCCCGAGGACGGCTGGGCCTCGCGCTCGGGTGGCCCGCCGGCGTGACACCGGTGCCGACCGACACAGCGTTTGCCCGAGTGGAGGGCGTACCCGAGGGCGCGATGCGGGGGCGCGAGGACCTCCTGGCCTCTGAGCAGGCCGTGCGGGCCGCCGAGGCCCGGGTGGATCAGGCCAGCCGGGTCCGGCTTCCCCGCCTTGAGGCGTTCGGGCGGCTGGAGACCCACTCAGAAGCTGCGTTCTCGGGGATCGAGAACAGCTGGACCGTGGGCTTCCAGATTCGCATTCCCATTTTCGCGGGATTCGCCGTGACCGCCGGCGAGAAGGCCGCGCGGGCCATGAGTGAAGCGGTTCGCCTGGATCACGACCTCCGGGTCCGCGAAGCGGAAGCCGAGGGCAGGGAGGCGTCGCGTGCCGTGGGTGCCGCCCGCGAAGGCGCTGAGGCGGCACTGGCCGCATCCCAGGCCGCTACCGAGGCCGTGCGCCTCATGCGAAGGCGCTTCGAGGAAGGCATGACCACCACAGCAGATCTCCTGGGGGCCGAGGCGAGAGCCGCGGACCTCAGTGCAGCAGCCGTGAACGCCCGTCTCATGCTCAGCTTCGCAGCTGCGCGACTGGCGTTTCTCACAGATACCAGCACCGATCTTGAGCCTGGAGAGATGGACCGATGAAGCGAGTGATTTGGCTCACCGTAGCCCTGGCCGGAGCAGCGTGCTCGGCCGAAGAACCGGGTCGACTTCCCCTTGGTGGCGAACCGGTGGAAGTGACGTATTCAGCAGCGCAGCGGGCCCCGGTGGTAGAGAGCTTCCCCGCCGCGGTCGTTTCAGACCGCACGGCGGAGATCGCCACACGCATGAGCGGATCCGTAGAGCGTGTCCTCGTTGAAGTCGGATCCACCGTCCAGGTGGGGCAGACGCTCCTGGTCCTTGACGCCTCGGACATCGGCGCCAGAGTCACGGCAGCCCGGTCCGGAGTGGACCTGGCTGAGCGTTCCTACGACCGCGTGGCTTCGTTGGCGACGGACGGGGCGGCCTCGGAACTCGAGCTCGATCAGGCGACCGCAGCGGTCGAGTCTGCGCGGGCCATGCTGGCGGAGGCGCAGGCGCAGGAGGCCTACGCCGTTCTCAAGGCGCCGTTTTCGGGTGTCATTACCCACCGCAACGTGGATGCCGGTGACCTTGCGGGTCCTGGGCAGCCACTGCTGACACTGGTTTCCCCGGGCGCGCTCAAGGTCGTCGCAGACCTCCCAGCCCACCGGGCGGGCGAGATCGCCGCGGGTGACACCGTGCAGGTGGTGATTCCGGGATCCGGGGCGTCTGCTGCGCGGGTGACCCGCGCCGTGCCTGCCCTGGGACAGGGAAGCCGCACATTTCGGATCGAGGCGGTTCTGTCACAGCCCCCGGCCGGGGTGATGCCCGGATCCTACGCCAGGATCGAGGTCCGCCGCTCCGACGCCGGGCCGCGCTGGCTGCCCTCCGACGCGGTCGTGTCACGTGGGCAGCTCACGGGCGTCTACACGCTCGATGCTGACACGCTGCGCTTGCGGTGGGTCCGGCTGGGCCAGGAGCGCGACGGCGCCGTCGAGCTGCTCGCCGGCCCCCTCGGTTATCTGGCCGTGGTGCGCCGACCGACGGTCGATCTGTTCGATGGACTCAGGGTCTCGTCCGCTCGCGAGGAGGCCTTCATCGTGCCCGGAGGATCCGGCTCCCCAGACGCGGGTTCCGACACCGAGGAGGTGGACGGGTGAGGCAGAATGTCGCTGGACGGCTGGCCGGGGTCTTTCTCGAGTCGAAGCTGACGCCGCTGCTCATGGCGGCGGCCCTCGGCGTCGGTGTGTGGACGCTCTCCACGATGGCCAGCGAAGAGGAGCCGCAGATCATCGTTCCCCTCGCCGACATCTACCTGCCCCTGCCCGGGGCGGACCCAGTGGAGGTCGAGAACCGCATCCTCCTGCCGCTGGAGAACGTTCTCTCCGGCATTGAGGGCGTGGAGTACGTATACAGCCACGCGGAGCCGGGCTTCGGGCTGGTGACGGTTCGCTACGAAGTGGGCCGCGACATGGAGAAGAGCCTGGTCCAGCTCTACAGCACTCTCATGAAGTATGCGGACCGCATGCCCGCCGGCCTTCAAATGCCTTTGGTCAAGACCGTCACGATCGACGACGTGCCCTTCTTCACGGCGACCCTGCACAGCGGCGACGTGGACGGAGGTGACCTTCGTCGCCTTGCTGACGAGCTCAGGGTGGAACTCGAGGGCGTGCCTGAAGTGCGTGACGTGGCTGTCGTTGGAGGATATCCGCGTGAGGTCCGTGTCGACCTCGACCCGGAGCGACTGGCCACCTACGGCATCGATCCCCTCCACGTCGCCCAACGTCTTCAGGGCGAGAATACCGAGGTGGACGCGGGTGCCTACACCTATGACGACCGGGTGGTGAGGGTGACCGTGGGGCCGTTCCTGTCGACGGCGGAGGATGTCGAGAACGTCGTTCTCGACGTGCGGGACGGAGCCCTGATCCAGGTCCGGGACGTTGCGACCGTCGTGGACGGGCCGACCGAAGTGAACCACTACACCTTCCATGCCGAGGGCGGTCAGGCGTGGATTCCGATGGTGACGCTTGCGGTGTCGAAGCGCCCCGGGGCCGATGCGACGAACCTCGGCCGAGCGCTCGAGAGACGGCTCGAGGAGGCGCACGGACGGCTGCTGCCGGACGACGTGCAGGTGAGGATCACCCGAAACTACGGTGAGACGGCGCGTCACAAGGTGGTGACGCTTCAGGAGCACCTTGTCCTGGCGGTCCTGGCGGTCGGATTGGTGATCCTGTTCACCATGGGTTGGAGGAGCGCGCTGGTCGTGATGATGGCGGTGCCGGTGACGTTCGCCCTCACCCTTTTCGTCTACCAGATCTTCGGGTACACGCTGAACCGGGTGACGCTCTTCGCTCTGATCTTCGTCACAGGGATCGTCATTGACGACTCGATCATCGTGGCAGAGAACATGGAGCGGCACTTCTCCATGCGGGATCGTCCCTTCCGGGCCGCCGCCCGAGCCGCCGTGGACGAAGTCGGCAATCCGACGATCCTTGCGACGCTCACCGTCATCGCAGCCGTGCTGCCGATGCTGTTCGTGAGGGGTCTCATGGGACCCTACATGAGCCCCATGCCCATCGGCGCCACGGTGGCCATGATCTTCAGCCTCGGCGTCGCGCTCGTCATCACCCCGTGGCTCGCGTTCAAACTCCTCAAGGGGGCGCATGCGGATGAGGCCGAGGGTGAGGCCTACGTTCTCGAGGAGACCAGGATCTATCGCCTCTATGCGGCGTTCATGCGCCCGCTGTTGGCGCGACCGGCAGCGATGGCGGGGGCCCTCGGAGTCGTGGGCCTGCTCCTGATCGGTTCGGCGAGCCTATTTCTGACACGCAGCGTCTCGGTGAAGATGCTGCCCTTCGACGACAAGAACGAACTGCAGATCATCGTCGACTTCCCGGAGGGCACGCCGCTCGAAGCGACTGTGGCCGTGGCCTCCGACGTCGGGCGGGCGGTTGGATCGATCGCCGAGGTCGCCGACGTCCAGCTCTACGCTGGAGTCGCGGCTCCCTTCAACTTCAACGGGATGATCCGCCACTACTACCTCCGGCAGGGGCCGAACGTGGCGGATCTTCAGGTAAATCTCGTGGACAAGTCTGAGCGCGACGCCGAGAGCCACGACGTGGCTCGGGCGATCCGACCGCTGGTCGAGCAGATCGTCTCTGCCTCCGGTACGGGCGCCATCGCGAAGATCGTCGAGGTTCCGCCGGGGCCGCCGGTCATGTCTACGCTCGTGGCGGAGATCTACGGCGACGATCCGGAGGAGCGACTGCGGGTCGCCTCCGCGGTGATGGAGAGGTTCCGGAGCCACCCCGGAGTGGTGGACGTGGACTGGTCCCTGTCAGACCCGCAAGCCGAGCTTCAGCTCCACGTGGATGCCGAAAAGGCAGCACTGTCAGGCGTCGCGAAGGAGCAGGTCGTGGGAGCGATGAGGGTTGCCCTGTCCGGACAGGTCGTCGGACACATGTCCGTTCCGGAGGCCAGGGATCCGGTGGCATTGAGGGTGTCGATCTCCGAAGAGAACCGATCGGGCCCGGAACGTTTGGGTCGCCTCCACGTTCGGTCGAGGACGGGGGACATGGTGCCTGTGGGAGAGATGGTCCGCACCGCCGAGTCGACCCGTCCTCAGGTCGTGGATCGCAAGAACGGCAAGCAGGTCATCTACGTGATGGCTGAGGTCGCCGGTGACCAGGAGAGTCCGGTGTACGCGATTCTGGACCTGGAGAAGGAGTTGGACGAGATCCGGGTCGCCGGCGGTGCACCTCTCGGGCGGCTCTTCACGCGGCAGCCGGGAGCGACGGAACGGCCGGTCATGAAGTGGGACGGAGAGTGGCACATCACCTTCGAGGTCTTCCGGGACCTCGGGATCGCCTTCGCCGGCGCGCTGATCCTGATCTACGTGCTCATTGTGGCATGGTTCGGATCCTTCACCACGCCGCTCGTGATGATGTCGGCGATTCCCTTGACGCTCATCGGCATCGCACCGGGCCATGTGATTTTCGGGGCGTTCTTCACCGCCACGTCGATGATCGGCATGATCGCGCTGGCGGGCATCATGGTTCGGAACGGCATCCTGCTTATCGACTATCTGGAAGCCAGGACCGCCGCGGGGGTTCCCTTGGTGGACGCCGTCGTGGAGGCGGGTGCCGTGAGGACTCGGCCCATCGCCCTCACCGCCGGCACCGTGGTCATCGGGGCCATCGTGATCCTGTTCGACCCGATCTTCCAGGGACTCGCCGTCGCCCTGATCACGGGGTCCATCGCATCGACGGTCCTGACGCTGGTCGTGGTTCCGGGGCTCTACTTCCTGATGAAGCGGGGATCCGTCGCCACGGAAGCGTTCAACGAACCCGCCGTGGCGGGCGCGGCCACGGACCCGCTGGACGAGCCCGTGCACAACGATACGCCCTAGCAGCAGCCGATCCTGATCGGCGCCTATGTCTGAGGAGGAAGAGACGATGAAGCTCGTCGCGCTGATGTATCTCGAGGAAGACGAGGCCACCGTGGCCGAAGTCCTGAAAAGACACGAAGTGACGGCCTACAGCCGACTCCCGCTGGAAGGCCACGGGGCGGGGGTCGGCGGCTGGTACGGTGACGTGGCGCCCTATGAGTCCCGGATGACGTTCGCGCTCCTTCCCGCGGCGCCCGCGGAGGAGCTGATGAATGCGGTAGCGGAGTGCCAGGAGTGCCACGACCCCCGGCATCCCATCCGCGCCATGCTGGTCGATGTGGAGCGAGCCGTGGATTCGGGCTCTGCGATTCTCAAATGAAACTCAAGGAGAGAACGATATGACGATGGACCGGAAGATTCGCTTGATTGCGGGGACGCTTATCCTCGTCTCCCTCGGGCTGGCGGTGTCGGTGAGTCCCTGGTGGCTCGCGTTCACCGCCTTCGTGGGGGTCAATCTCATTCAGTCGTCATTCACGAGGTGGTGTTTGATGGAGGATATCCTGCGGGCTACCGGTATCCACAAGACCGGGTAGCCGGATCGGCTGAAGCGTGTGTGGGGCCATCTCGGGGGTGGAGAGGTGCGAAGTGATGGCGGCGTCGAGGCCGGACCAGGATCTTGCCCCGTGCCTGCGGCGGCCCAATTGATTAATCTGCCGTCTGAAGCGATCCCCCATCCTGAACTCCACCGGAGGCAGTCTCTCAATGGCAGCATACACCTGCGAGTCGTGCGGCATGAGCGTGAACATGACCTGCGCGAAGTGCGGCAAGGAACTCGTGCATGACAAGATCACCACGGCCGAAGGGACTACGGTGGCCGTGTCGAAGTGCCCTGAAGATCACGGCATGATCAAGTCGCCCATGTGTTGTGCGACGGACATGACCTGCCAGGTCTGATCGGGTCGGGCCCGAATCCCTGGGTTCCACATCGAAGCGGGGCATTGCCGAACTCCTTGGCGGTGCCCCGCTTCGGCTTGGTCCCTACCTGCGCTCAAGGCCCGACTGCGGGGTGCGGCGGCCCCCGCGGGTGTTCTATACTTTCCTGATCGGATCCGAGAGTCACCACCTTGAGAGGGACCATGCACTCTGTGAGACACGCCGCACCGGCGCTCAGCCTTACCCTGGTTCTCGCAGCGTGCGGAGGCAGCGCTCCCCCGCCGCCGCCGGCGCCCGCACAGGCCCCGATTCAGGAGGCTTCGCCGATCGAGCCGATGCTGACGGACACCGAGCCCGGTCAGATCGTGTCGCCGCTGGTCTTCGGCGTCGACCTGGACACCGTGCGGGCGGGCCGGTTCGATCAGGGCAAGATGTGGACCTTCGAGTTTCCGCCGGTCCAGTACATCGAGAACACCTATGGCTTCCGCCCTGACGAGGCGTGGTTCGAGAAGGCTCGCCTCGGTGCCCTACGCATTCCGAGTTGTTCCGCGTCTTTCGTGTCGCCCAACGGCTTGGTGCTGACGAACCATCATTGCGCCCGCGACTTCGTCAGCCAGGTGGCGGCAGACGACGAGAACCTCCTCGACGAGGGCTTCGTCGCCACCGACCTGGCGGACGAGCGTCCGGTCGAGGACTTCGAGGCTGACCAGCTCATCGAGATCGTGGATGTCACGGAGGAGGTGAACGCCCAGGTCGATGCGGTGGCCGCCGATGCGCGTGCCGAGGCTCGCGAGGCGATCCTCGAAGAGATCGAGGCCCGGCTCTTGGAAGAGCGCGGGGGGGAGGACTCGGGCCTGGTCGTGGAAATGGTCTCGCTATACAACGGAGGCCGGACTTCGGCGTACGTCTTCCGCCGCTACACGCAGGCCAAGCTGGTGATGGCCCCCGAGGTCCAGATCGGCTTCTTCGGGGGGGACCCGGACAACTTCACGTATCCGCGATACAACCTCGACTTCTCGTTCTTCCGCATCTACGACGACGAGGGTAACCCGCTACGGAGCGACCACTACTTTTCAGTCGATGATGACGGGCTCCAGGATGGCGACCCGATCTTCATCATCGGCAACCCGGGCTCCACGAGCCGACTGCAGACGGTGGCTGAGCTCGAGTACCGCCGGGACGTCGGTGACCGCGCCCTGCTGGAGGTGCTTCGCTCGAGGATGTCGGTGCTGGACGCCTTCATCCGGAGTCATCCTGAAGAAGCACGGGACCGCGATCTCCGCAACGAGTATTTCGGCCTGAGCAACTCCGAGAAGGCTTATGGCGGGCAGGTGCAGGGGCTGGAGGACCCCGTCATACTCGCCCGTCGGATGGATACGGAGCGGCAGTTCCAGGCCGCTATCGACGGGACTCCCGAGCTGAGCGCGCGTTACGGTGATCTCATCGAGAGGATGGCCGAAGTTCAGGCCTCGGCGAGGGAGCGGGCCGACGTGACCGGGGCGTTCGCGGCCTTCGGAAACCCCTATTTGGATGCGTCGACCCTCATCCGTGGCTTCTGGGCCTTGCAGGTCATCGCGATGCGGCAGAACGGCGCTCCCGCCGAGGATATCGACAACATGATGGAGGGCGCTCTCGAAGCACCCCAGATGCATCCGGAACTCGATGCCGCGCTCATGGCGGCCCGCTTCCAGGACCTGGTGACGCACCTGGGCGATGGCCACCCCGCCGTGCGGAGCCTGCTCGGGGAAGGGACGCCGGAGGACGTGGCCCGGACCATCGTGTCGGCCAGTCAGATGGCTGACTCGGCGGGGGCGGCGGCTGCGCTCCAGGACGGGACGGCCTCACCGCAGGATCCGGCGGTCCAGGCTGTGATCGCGGTTCTCCCCGCCTTCCTGGAAATGAACGAAATGTACAGGGAGTTGGGGCCGCTCGAGGCGGAGATTTCCGCAGAGCTCGGAAGGGCGCGCTTCGAGGTCTACGGCACGGACGTGCCCCCCGACGCGACTTTTTCGCTGCGCATCGCTGATGGGGAAGTCGCGGGCTACGACTACAACGGCACGAGGGCTCCCTGGTATACGACGTTCTTCGGCATGTACGATCGACACTACTCCCACCAGGGCTCGGAGGACTGGGTTCTCCCCGAGCGGTGGGCTGGTCCGCCCGCATCTCTCGATCTGGAGACGCCCCTGAACTTCGTCTCGACAGCGGACATCATCGGCGGCAACTCCGGGTCTCCCGTCCTGGACCGGGACCTCGAGCTCGTCGGTGTGGTGTTCGACGGCAACATCGAGAGTCTGCCGGGCGATTATATCTACCTCCCCGAGTTCAACCGCTCCGTGACCGTGGATGTCCGAGCGATTCTCGAGGCCCTCGATGAGGTGTACGACATGGACCGCCTCGTGGCTGAACTCAGGACGGGTCGCCTCTTCACGACCGAAGCAGAGGCGGACGGAGGGCGGTGAGACGGAGCCGAAAACGGTGCGGGCCTGGGGCTCGGACCCGCCTGGAACAGACGGCGCTGCAGGGATGGCGAAGGATTTCGGCCGCCATCGCGTACGCCCAATGAGGATCCACGCTAGCGACGGAGAGGGTCATGGCAGGTAGCTTTTCCAACAGTTGGGCGCTCGTGAAGGCGAGCGCCAACGTTCTGAGGCTGGACAAGGAACTGATGGTCTTCCCCCTCATGTCGGGCATCGCAACGCTCCTCGTCACGGCCAGCTTCATCGTTCCGGTCGTGGCAGCGGGCGGTGGGGGTCTCCTCGGTGAGGGGGGTAGCTCCTACCTCGCGTACGTGCTCGCATTCGTGTTCTACTTCGTCCAGTACACCGTCATCTTCTTCTTCAACTCCGCCCTGGTCGGAGCCGCCCTCATCCGGTTGGGTGGTGGTGACCCCACTGTGTCTGATGGCCTGGCCATCGCCTCGAAGCGGATGGGAACCATTCTGGGGTACGCGGCCATCGCCGCGACGGTCGGCATGGTGCTGCGGATGATCTCCGAACGGTCAGGCTTCCTGGGCAGAGTCGTGGCCGGGCTGCTTGGCATGGCGTGGACGCTCGGGACCTACCTCGTGGTTCCGATCCTGGTCACCGAGGACCTGGGCCCGATCGACGCCGTGAAGCAGAGTGGAGCGCTGTTCCGGAAGACGTGGGGCGAGCAGGTGGTCGGCAACTTCGGCCTCGGTTGGGCCGTCTTCCTCATGGGTTTCTCGTGGACGCTCGTCAGCATTCTCCTGGTAGTTGGAGCCGCTGCCTTGACGCCGGCGGCGATGATCGCGGCGATCGGCATCGCTGTGATGGGTTACCTCTTCCTGGCTCTGTTCTCGTCAGCCCTGAAGGGCGTCTATACCGCAGCGTTGTATCGATATGCCGTAACCGGAGAATCCGGATTCTTCGATCCCGCCATGATGGGGGGCGCGTTCCGGCCCAAGTAGTCGTGGGGCGGGCCCGAGAGCCCCGTCGACGGGGTTGTACGTAGGGATTTTCCGGGCTTGCTCGCCTACACCGCCTCCTCTAGAATCCGTGTCCCTTGAGGATATCTTCGGGGCCCGAACCCCTGCGAACCGAGGAGCGCAGGGGGGGTGCGCCTCGCGCACATCGAGTGGAGGAAGCTGGTAATGGCCACCGCCAAGGAATACACCACGGACCGCATCAGGAACATTGCGGTTCTGGGCCACGGGAGTTCGGGAAAGACGAGCCTGATCGACGCGATGTGCTTCGTGGCGGGCACGTCGAAACGGCATGGAAGCGTGGACGACGGTCAGGCCCTGACCATGCACGCTCCGGAAGAACACGCCCACGGTGTGTCCATCCAACTGACGCCGGCGTATGCGGAGTATCTCGACACGAAGATCAATCTCCTCGACACCCCAGGGTACCTCGACTTCACGGGTGAGGCCATTTCCGCGGTGCGTGTCGCAGACGCGGCCATCATCGTCGTGAGCGCGACGTCCGGAGTGGAAGTGGGCACCGAACGCGTGTGGGAGTACTGCAAGGACCGTGGTATTCCCGTGATCTTCTTCGTCTCGATGATGGACAAGGAGCACGCAAATTTCGAGGGCGTGTTCGGCGAGATCAAGGAGACACTGTCCGAAGGTGCCATTCCCGTCGAGATCCCGATCGGCGAGGGTGCTGACTTCCATGGGATCATCAACCTCTTCAGCGAAAAGGCTCACCTCTACAAGCCGGGCACGCCTGACGGCGAGTACGACGAATCGGAGATTCCCGCTGAGTACGCGGATAAGGAAGCCCAGTGGGAGACCGAGCTTCAGGAGTCCCTCGCTACGGTCGACGAGAGTCTGCTGGAAGCCTACCTCGAGGGAGGTCGCATCTCACGCGAGGAAGCCATCGAAGCCATGGCGCGTGGCATGTCCCGCAAGGAGATGTTTCCGGTATTCTGCGGCGCCCCCACGCTGACCTACGGCGTACGCGCGCTGTTGAGAAAGATCGTGGAGCTGTGCCCGAACCCATCCGAGTCTCCCATCGAGATCGCGACCCGGCCCGGCCTGGACCAGGAAGTCGAGATCCACGCCACCGACGATGACACCCTCGCGGCGCTCGTGTTCAAGACGGCTGCCGAGCCCCATGTCGGGGAGTTGTCGTTCTTCCGGGTGTTCTCGGGGAAGATCACCAACGGCATGGAGGTCGTGAACGCGTCGGACGGGGCCACCGAGAAGCTCCACCACCTGAGCATCGCGCTCGGAAAGGAGCGGCACGAGGTCCCGACGCTCCACGCTGGGGACATTGGCGTGGTGGCGAAGCTCAAGCACACGCATACGAACGACAGTCTTTGCGAGAAGGATCGTCCGGTATCTCTCAAGAAGATCGCCTTCCCGCCGGCGGATATCGCGGTGGCCATCACGGGTGTGTCCCGTCACGACGAGGACAAGCTCGGAGAGGTGCTCCCCAAGATCCACGAGGAGGACCCGACGTTCTCGGCCGCATTCGACGGAGAGCTGCACCAGACGATCGCCCGCGGTGTGGGCGAACTCCATCTCGACGTTCAGTTCGAGCGGATGAAGAGGAAGTACGGTGTCTCCGTCGAAACCGGGCAGCCGGGTATCGCCTACCGGGAGACGATCACCGCGACTGCCCAGGGCCAGGGCCGTCACAAGAAGCAGTCGGGTGGCCGCGGCCAATTCGGTGATTGCCACATCCGACTCGCTCCCAGAGCCCGAGGGGCGGGATACGAGTTCGTGGACTCGATCAAGGGCGGCGTGATTCCCTCGAAGTATCTGCCGTCGGTCGACCGTGGCATCAGGGAGGCGTCGGAGAAGGGTGTGATCGCCGGATACCCGCTGGTCGACTTTTCAGCGGAGTGCTACGACGGCTCCTACCACTCGGTCGATTCGTCCGACATCGCGTTCAAGCTCGCGGGCTCTCACGCGTTCCGGTCCGTCGCCGAGAAGTGCCGCCCGGTTCTGCTGGAGCCGGTCCTGGAGGTTTCCGTGACGACTCCCGATGAATACGTCGGCGACATCATGGGTGACCTGACGTCCCGCCGCGGCCGGGTCTTGGGTATGGAGCCCGTGAGCGGCCGCACGACCATCAAGGCCATGGTGCCGGAGTCGGAGCTGTACAAGTACGCCGCCACGCTCCGGTCCCTGACCCAGGGTCGGGCCCACCACGCGCGCCAGCTCTCGGGTTACGAGCCGGCGCCCGACCACGTGGCCCAGAAGGTGGCCGAGGAGCGCAAGGCTCAGGAAGCCGAAGCCTAGCGAACTTCGCGGGGGATGGCAGAAGAGGGCGGCCCTTCCGGGCCGCCCTCTTCTTCGTTCACC
This sequence comes from Gemmatimonadota bacterium, assembly GCA_039587465.1. GTDB lineage: Bacteria > Gemmatimonadota > Gemmatimonadetes > Longimicrobiales > Gaopeijiaceae > JBDHIL01. Next base: position 52,191 of record JBDHIL010000009.1, read on the forward strand.
CCGAAACCATGAATGCTCGGGGCTTCGCTGGTGGCGCGGGACCCGGGGAGGGGACGCCCGCTTCGGCCCCGCGCCAGCGGATCGGCCTCAGGCCGTCTCCGCCGTGTCGTTTCTCACCTGCTCGATCACCTGCTGCAGGGCTTCCTTGGGGTGGGCGCCGACCACCGCGCCCACGGACTCACCATCCTTGAAGAAGCCGATCGTAGGAATCGACCGGACTCCATAGCGCTCAGCCATCGCCTGGTTGTCGTCGACGTTGAGCTTGGCGAACCGCACCTGGTCTCCGTACTCCTCCGCAAGTTCGTCGATCACAGGTCCCACGATGCGACAGGGGCCGCACCAGGGGGCCCAGAAATCAACCACCGTGACGCCGTCCTGGTCGCCGACCTGCTGGTCGAAGGTGGCGTCTGTAAGCTCGATAACTGCCATGATATGTATCCTCGTCTTCAGGCTCTTGCCGGGTCTCCAGCTTCTAATGATACAAATATATAGATAACTCAATGTATGACAAGTCCCTGGTTCTGGACCCATGGCTGGGGTGGGAGAATGGCCCGCGGTGCTGCCCCCCCTCCACTTTCCCGCTCCCGACACGTACGTTCATGGGAGCCGCCAGGGGCATCCCGTGTGGTCTGACGACCAGGACATCGTCGGCCGGGGCACGGGATTGAGAGCGACTCTTGGAACCTGATCCGGTTAGAACCGGCGGAGGGAGCGCGGCCAAGGGATTCAAAAGCCCGCCGCGCTCTCCCCGCCGCTGACCCTCCGCAGAGGTGAATGATGAGCGAGCAGAAGAACGTTGGCGGCAGTGACCTTCCCATCGTGAACGGGAACGGTGCGTCGGACGCACGGCCCCGGGTAGCTCCCCACACGGAGGATCTGGGGACGGACTACCCTGAGGCCTTCCCGAACTCCAGAAAGATCTACGTCGAGGGAACGGGGGGCGTGCGGGTGCCGATGCGTGAGATCCACCTCACCGGGGGTGAGAAGCCGCTGCGGGTCTATGACACGAGCGGTCCCTTGGGCTGCGATGTCCGAGAGGGTCTTCCATCGTTACGGGGTGATTGGATCTCGAGCCGGGACGTCCACGAGACCGGCCGGACCCGGGTCATGGCGGGGGAGGTGGAGATGCCGGAGAGTCTCGCTCGACGCACCCTCCGGGGAGCCGGTTCCGTGACGCAGATGACGTACGCCCGGAATGGCGAGATCACGCCCGAAATGGAATTCGTCGCGATCCGGGAAGGGATGGAGGCCGAGTTCGTCCGCTCCGAAGTGGCTCGCGGCAGAGCCATCATTCCCGCCAACATCAACCACCCCGAACTCGAACCGACCATCATCGGGCGGGCGTTCAAGGTGAAGATCAACGCGAATATCGGGAACTCGGCGGTGAGCTCCTCCATCGAGGAAGAGGTCGAGAAGCTGCGGTGGTCCGCCCTGTGGGGTGCGGATACCGTGATGGACCTCTCGACCGGCAAGAACATACACGAGACGCGCGAGTGGATTCTGCGGAACAGTCCGGTCCCCATCGGAACCGTTCCGATCTATCAGGCGCTCGAGAAGGTCGACGGCGTACCCGAGGAGCTCACCTGGGAGATCTACCGCGACACCATCATCGAGCAGTGCGAGCAGGGAGTCGACTACTTCACCGTGCACGCAGGGGTGCTGCTGCGCTTCATACCCATGACCGCGAACCGCCTGACCGGGATCGTGAGCCGTGGCGGCTCGATCATCGCAAAGTGGTGCATGGCTCACCACCAGGAGAGCTTTCTCTACACGCACTTCCGGGAGCTGACCGAGATCCTCGCGGCGTACGACGTGTCGTACTCGCTCGGTGACGGCCTGCGGCCCGGCTCCATCGCCGACGCGAACGACGACGCGCAGTTCGCAGAGCTGAAGGTGCAGGGCGAGCTCACCAAGATCGCCTGGGAACAGGGCGTTCAGGTGATGAACGAGGGTCCGGGCCATGTGCCCATGCACATGATCAAGGAGAACATGGACAAGCAGCTCGAATGGTGCGACGAGGCCCCGTTCTACACGCTGGGACCGCTCGTTACCGACATCGCGCCCGCCTACGATCACATCACCAGCGCCATCGGAGCTGCGCAGATCGGCTGGTACGGCACAGCCATGCTCTGCTACGTGACCCCCAAGGAGCACCTGGGGCTGCCGGACCGGGATGACGTGAAGCGCGGGGTGATCACCTACAAGATCGCGGCCCATGCGGCTGATCTCGCCAAGGGACACCCCAGAGCCCAGGAGTGGGACGACGCACTGTCCAAGGCTCGTTTCGAGTTTCGCTGGCGGGACCAATTCAACCTGGCTCTCGACCCGATCACGGCGTTGGAGTACCACGACGAGACCCTGCCGGCCGAGGGTGCCAAGGTCGCTCACTTCTGCTCGATGTGCGGGCCCAAGTTCTGCTCCATGAAAATCACCGAGGACATCCGCCAATACGCCCGGGAGCAGGGCCTCGAGACGGTGGAGGCCATCGAGGCCGGCCTCGAGCAGATGGCCGGGGAATTCAAGGAGAAGGGCGGGGAGCTTTACGTGGAGGCCGGTGACTGACCCTCGCGGCGGAAGACGTCGGCCGGGCTGCTCCTGCGGGCGCCCTGTCGAGCGTGATTGCCATGTTCCGTGCGCGGTGGGGGCCCTAGCTTGGAGGCCACACCCGAACCGGTCCTGACGGAGTCTCCGTGGATCCCATCTTCATCCAACTCGGTATCGCGCTCGCCCTCGGCCTGCTAGTCGGCCTGCAGCGCACCTGGTCCGATCACCAGGAAGCCGGGATCCGAACGTTTCCGCTCATCACGACACTGGGGTTCGTGGCGGGTCTCATCGCGGACTCCTTCGGTGGGTGGGTGGTGGCGGCTGGACTGCTTGCCGTCACGGTCCTCCTGCTCACGTCCAACATGGCGCTGCTCCGCAAGGCCGAAGCCCCGGACATCGGTGTGACGACCGAAGCGGCGGCTCTCGTCATGTACGGCGTGGGGACCCTGCTGGCCCTTGGATACATGGCGCCCGGGATGGTGATCGGGGGCGTGGTCGCTGTGCTGCTCCACTCCAAGGAGCCGCTGCACGACCTGACCGATCGCATCGGTGAAGCGGACATCGAGGCTCTGATCCGCCTCACGATCATCGCTCTGGTCATCCTGCCGGTCCTTCCCGACCGGGACTTCGGACCGTTCGAGGTGCTCAACGCGTTCGAGATATGGCTGATGGTGGTCCTCATCGTGGGCATCAGCCTGGCGGGTTACGTCGCCTTCAAGCTCTTCGGGTCGAGGGCCGGCTCCGTCGCAGCCGGAATCCTGGGCGGGCTCATATCCAGCACCGCCACCTCCGTGAGCTACGCGCGCCGGACGGTGACGGATCCCACGAAGAGCTCCGGCGCGGCGCTCGTGATCATCCTCGCGTCGACGGTCGTGTTCGGGAGAGTGCTCGTAGAGTTGGCCGTTGTGGCACCGGAACTCTTCCCTACGGTCGCGCCGCCCATCGTAGCCATGATGATGGTCATGGTCCTGATCTCAGGAGCCTTCCTCATCCGGGCGAAAGACGGAGAACAGCACGAGATGGAGGAGCAGGAGCCGCCGTCGGACATCAGGGCGGCGATCGGCTTCGGGGCCCTCTACGCCGCGGTTCTGTTGGCGGTCGCGTTCGCCCGGGAATTCCTCGGGCCGAGCGGGCTCTACGTCGTGGCTGGGATCTCCGGTCTCACGGACATCGATGCCATCACCCTGTCGACCGCCCAGCTCATGAAGAGCGGGGGGTTGGATCCCTCGACGGGATGGCGCGTCGTGCAGGTGGGCGCGTTGGCCAACCTGATCTTCAAGGGAGGGGTCGTGGCCGCGTTGGGACATCCCCGGCTGCGGACACGGATTGCCACGGGCTTCGGCGTCGCCGTCGTGGGTGGTGCAGCCATCCTCTGGCTCTGGCCCACCTAGTCGCCCACCCCCGCGGGCACACGCCGGGGATCGTGTCAGAACTCGATGGAAAACCCGAACGTGGGCAGGAGCGTAGATCCGTCGATCGGTCGGATTCTGTCCGGATAAGCCGGGTTCTCGGTGTACTGGTAGCCGACGATGTTCGTCCGCATGAGCACGTTCTGAACGTCCAGGTACACGATGCCGTTCCACCCCGGAAACGACAGCCAGCGTTCCACCCTCAGGTCGAGTCGGGCGTAGGCGGGGGTCCGAGTCTCGCCGACCCGATCCCAGTCGAGCACGCCCCTCCCGGTGAGTGCATACGCAGCCGGAGATGCGACAAGGTCGTACGGGGTCGTGGCGAGGCCCGAGAGAACGCGAATCTTGGCTCCGAGTTCCCACGCGTCTCCGGCCCGGAAGCCCCCCGTGAGATCGAGTGCGTGGCGCCGGTCCCAGGCGGAGGGTCGCAGCACCTGGTCACCTCCGGAGAATTCGCTGCGTGACCACGTATAGGCTCCCAGAAAATATGCCCTGTCGAGAAGCTTCTGCTGCAGGAACAGCTCGAGGCCGTACGCCCGGCCCGTACCTCCGGGTGAGAGCGGCTCCGCGCCCACGAATCCGTAGTCTCCGCCCAGGTTCGAAAGAGTGATCCTGGGGTCGGCCTCCAGCAGGGGCACCTGCGAGTACTTCTTGTAAAAGGCCTCGGAGGTGAAGCGGAGGCCTTCGGAGGCCTGCCATGCGAATCCACCGGCGACCTGCTGGTTCCTTTGCTGCGGCAGATCCAGGTTGATGCGGCGCCCTTCCTGCCGCACACTCAGCGCGATGAGGGCCGGTGACTGGTGGAAGATGCCCGCCGCGAGGCTCGCGGACACCGCGTCCGAGAGCTTCCAACGAAGTGACGCGCGCGGTGACCACTCGAGTGGCTCCTCCAGTGAGCTCACGTGGTCGCCTCGGATGCCAGCGGTCACGGCCGCCATCCCGCGTGCCACGTTCACCGTTCCCTGAGCGTAGCCGGATGTCTTCCAGAGGTGGAATGCATCGTCCCAGCTCAGGTCTGCGGGGAGTGTGCCTCCCGGCGTGGCCCGCTGGAATACCTCTGAGTCCAATCCGGCCCGTGCGACCTCTGCGCCCACCGCGAGTCTGGATGTGCCGCGGGCGAACTCCCCGTTCACCGACATCCGGGTGTCCCGCTCGAGCGAGCGGTTGGAGAGCAGCGGTTCGCCGTTTGCGTCGGGATCGGAGAACCGGAAGTCGCTGGTCGAGCTGCTGAGCGTGGTGGTGACAAAGCCGCCCGAGACCAGCCGTCGCCAGGAAGCGCCCAGGGTGGAACTCCGCTGATCGTTGTCGATGACCCTCTGGAAGATCTCCTGGTTATCGAAGTCGTCGTCGGGCTCGGGGGGCACGATGTCGAAGTCGTCGATCGCGCCCAGGCCCACGATCAGGAAGCGGTCTCGGGTCGTGGGCTCGAGTTCGACCCGGAACTGGGCGTCCCAGTAGTCGGGGCGAATCGGGAGGCCGAGGGCCCGAAACAGGAACTGCAGGTAGGAGCGACGCACGGAGAAGAGCCAGTTGCCCGAATCGCCGAGAGGTCCGTCGAGGGTGACTCCCGCCTCGGTCGCTCCGAGAGTAAAGTCTCCCTTGACCCCGTCTGCGCTCCCGGGCCGGTTCCTTATCGATAGAACCGAACTGAGTGCGTCGCCGTACTTCACCGGGAATGCGCCGGAATAGAACTCGGTCTCGCGGATGAAGTCCACGTTCACGAGCCCCAGGGCGCCGCCGGTGGCGCCCTGCGTGGCGAAGTGATTGATCTGCGGGATACGGATCCCGTCGAGGTAGTAGGCGTTCTCTCCCGGCCCGCCCCCACGCACCAGCAGATCGTTGCGGTTGTCCACGCCGCCCAGCACGCCGGGCAGCGAGAGGATGGTGCGTGAGACGTCCATGAGCCCCCCCGGCGTGCGGCGGAGTTCCTCGGCCGCGAGCACCCGGGTGGATGTCGGCGACGCTTCCGGTACGCGAAACGCCCCTGCGCCTACCAAGAGCCCCTCGAGCTCTATGGCCTGCCTTTCCATCGGGACTTCCACGTACGTGGAGCGACTGGTCTGGAGGACGACCTCGGCTACCAGGGCAGGCCGGTATCCAAGGAGACGCACCTGCACCGAGACGAGGCCGGGAAGGAGACCCCGCACGACGAATCGCCCGTCATCACCCGAGAGGGCGCCGACGTCCCGACCGACGACCTCGACCTCTGCCGCGGCCAGAGGTTGGAGGGTGGCACCGTCTACGATCCGGCCGCGGAGTTCGGTCGTTTGCGCCGAGACGGGGGAGGCGGCCGTCCAGAAGAGCGCGGAGCACACGAGTCCGGCCAGCGTGAGTCGACGTGGCGTAGCGTGCGGGGGCAATGTGACCCCGTGGGTTCGTTCGGTGGTGTTCCTCTGTGCCATGAGCGTCCTGGGATAGTCGAAGTGTCGGACGCGCCAATCTGATCCGATTCGGCCGACATGTGAATGGGGGTGTGTCTTGACCGCGAACGCCGGAGAGGCGCACAATGCCGCCTCACCGACTCCAACACCCGAGGTCACGATGCGCTGCTTCCCTCGCTATTCGATACTGCTTGCGACCATGATCTCGGCCGTGCCCCGGCCGGCGGCCGCGCAGGACCACCGACTTCCGGTGGACACCACCATCGTGACCCAACACGAGGTAACGATTCGCGGCCAGCGCGTTCCATATCGGGCCACCGTAGGCACCCAGCCCGTGTTCGACGAGACGGGTGAGCCCATCGCAGCGCTGCTCTACACCTTCTACGAGCGCACGGACGTAAGCGACGGCCCGAACCGCCCCCTCATGATCTCCTTCAACGGGGGGCCGGGCTCCGGGTCGCTTTGGATGCACCTTGGATACACCGGGCCGAAGCAGCTCATCATCGACGACGAGGGCTATCCCATCCAGCCGTTCGGGGTGCGCGACAACCCCAACTCCATCCTGGACGTGGCGGATATCGTCTTCGTGAATCCTGTGAACGTGGGCCTTTCCCGCATCGTGGGTGATGCTGAGCGTGAGACCTTCTTCGGGGTGAATGAAGACATCGCCTATCTCGCCGGATGGATAGGGACCTTCGTGAGCCGCTACGACCGCTGGCCCAACCCCAAGTTCCTTATCGGTGAGAGCTATGGTACCACCAGGGTCTCCGGCTTGGCGGGGGCTCTGCAGTCGAGGCAGTGGATGTTCCTCAACGGGGTGATACTCGTGTCGCCGACCGCCCTCGGTGTGGACAGGGACGGGCCTGTCCGCGAGGCGCTGGCCCTGCCCAATTTCACGGCTACCGCGTGGTATCACGAGCAATTGGACCCCGCGCTCCAGAGCCGCGACCTCGTGGACGTACTGGACGAGGTCGAGCAGTGGACGATCGACACATACCTACCGGCTCTCGCCCGTGGCGGATCGCTCTCCGACATGGAGCGAGACGCCATCGCCGAGCAGGCGGCGCGTTATGCCGGGGTGAGCGCCCAGTGGTATCTGGCCCATAACCTCCGCCCGAATGTGGGCCAATTCCGCAAGGAGCTTCTGCGGGACGTGGGGCTGACGGTCGGGCGCCTGGATGCCCGGTACAGAGGCGTCGACAGGCAGGACGCGGGTGAGGGTTATGACTACGACCCCGCCATGGCGGCCTGGAATCATGCCTTCTCACCGGCGATCAACGAGTACATGCACAACGAGCTCGGCTTCGAGACCGATATGCAGTACTTCCTGTTCGGGCCCGTGCGGCCGTGGGGTCAGGGCGGCACCTACGACACCGACAACACAGGGGAGCAGCTGCGCCAGGCGATGCACGAGAACCCCTATCTGCACCTTCTGGTGCAGAGCGGCTATTACGATGGCGGCACCGACTATTTCAGCGCCAAGTACACCATGTGGAATCTCGACCCGGCCGGTCGCATCCAGGACCGCATGTGGTGGAAGGGCTACCGGAGCGGGCACATGATGTATCTGCGGGCCGAGGATATTGTCACGTCGAATCAGGACATCCGTGACTTCGTCGAGTGGTCGATGGAGGCGACGCGCAGGGGACCGGCGATTCATCGATAGAGGGGTGCGCAGCAGCCGGGCTCAGGCCGTTCGACCGAACTGCCCGGCGGCGGGCCGGCCTGGCTAGCGTATCCTCCCCAAGAGGAAGTTGAGGGACGCGCCGATGCTGGTCCTCTGAGCGTTCAGGTTCGCGAAGGCGTTCACCCCCATCCCGAAAGAGTCCGAAAAGGTCAGGCCCGCCTCGAGCTCGAGCGGAATGCCGACGGTAACGAAGGGGTCCTCCTCGTATTCCGTCGGGGTGAACATCGAGGTGAGTACGCAGTCGAAGAGCGGCAACGCTGCGTCGCAGCCGATCGGCGCGGACGAGCGAGCGCCGCGCCGCATCCCGCCGACCAGGGCGAGGCCCGCGGATGCGGATGCGTAGCCCCGGCTGCCGCGGGTCTCGCCGCCGTACAGCACACCGACGTCCCAGACGCTCTCGGCTGGGTTCGGGCCGAACAGGTTGAACTCCTCCACGAAGGTGCTGCGTATCGTGATCGACCGGGCCTGCGACTTCGAAAGGGTAAGTGCTACCCGCATGGCGGTGCCGACGGTACCCGAGCCGATGCTCCCCGCTCCGAAACCGAGACCGACACGTGCGATGCTGCTCTCGGAGGCGGTGCCCGGGACGACTACCCCCGGATCGACCGTCTCCTGGGCCGACAGACTAAGAGTCCCCAGACCGATGGCCGTGATCACAGTCATCGCCATCCCCGGTATGCTCCTCGAGCGGTCCTGCATGTCCCCTCCTGGCTTGAAGCGAAGCGCGAACGTGACGAAGTCCAGTTGCTTCATGAAGAATGCCTTGTCGGGCTGCCCGTGTTCATACGACAGCCTACGTAGTCGAGCGCCAGGAGTACGTAGGCATGCGGGTCTGGAGGGGGCCAAGGGACCGCTCGATTCAGGGAGGCGCGGCGGCGTCAGCCTCGCTAGATTCCCGGCTTCATGACCCAACACCGTCGGGCCTACCCGGGGCCGGCGGCCGCAACTCCGCGACCGACCGGGGGATTCTCCCTTGAAACGCATACTCGTGACCGGCGCCGGGGGCCAGATAGGATCTTGGCTGGTACCTGAGCTCAGAAGGCTCTACGGCGATTCCAGCGTCCTCGCCACCGACATCCGGACGCTCGAGCCGGCGGCGGTGGAGGCCGGGCCCTTTCAGGTTCTCGACGCGACCGACGCGACGGCCGTGGGGCAGGCTGTGATGCGCCACGATGCCGACACGGTGTATCACCTTGCCGCGATCCTCTCCGCCATCGGGGAGAGGGACCCCAGGCTGGCCTGGCACGTGAACATGGCCAGCCTCGAAGCGGTTCTGGAGGTCGCCCGTGAGCAGGGCTGCGCGGTATTCACGCCGAGCTCCATCGGGGCGTTCGGCCCTGGAACCCCGAAGAACCCCACGCCTCAGGACACCCTCATGCGGCCCAGCACGATCTACGGGGTTACGAAGGTGGCTGGGGAGCTCCTGTGCGATTACTACCACAGCAGGTACGGCGTCGACACCAGGGGTGTGCGATATCCGGGCCTCATTTCGTACGGGGCCCCTCCCGGAGGAGGAACGACGGATTGGGCCGTGGACATCTTCTACAAGGCCGTGGAGCACGGACGCTATACCTGCTTTCTCTCCGAAGCGTCGCAGCTGGACATGATGTACATGCCCGACGCGATCCGGGCCGCCGTCGAGGTCATGGAGGCTGACCGTGACAGCCTGGTCCACAGGAACGCGTTCAACGTCACCGCGATGCAGGCGGCTCCGGGCACTCTCGCCGAGGAGATACGCAAACACATTCCGGATTTCGCGATCGACTACGACATCGATCCGGTGCGGCAGGGAATCGCCGATTCGTGGCCCGACCGCATCGACGACAGTGCTGCCACGGAGGAGTGGGGCTGGGAGCCCCGGTTCGACATGGCCGCCATGACCACAGACATGCTGAAGCACATCAGGGACGCCCCCTGAGCGACTGAGCCCCGGGACTCGCAGGCGGAGTCGCTTCGAACAACGAAACGAAGGTGAGGCAGATCATGCCGTTGGACCGATTGAGTGCTGTGCTGGATGCCCATGTGGAAGCCCTCGGGGTCGCGGGGACCGCAAAGGGAGCGGAAACCGTGGTCGTGGGGGTGAAGCCGGCGGAGGGCGACCGGGGGCCGCGGTTCCTACTCGAAGGCCAGGGGGACAAGGAGTTCATCCGCATGAACTCCAACTCCTACATGGGGCTCGGCCTGCACCCCGACGTGATGGCGGCCGAGGAGCGGGGAACCGCGGCGTTCGGTGCCGGACCGGGCGCCGTCCGCTTCATTTCCGGCTCGTACGCGCCGCATGTCGCCCTGGAGCGCAAGCTCGCGGAGTTCCACGGCCGCGAGGCCGCGATGATCTTCTCCTCCGCCTACGCGACCATCGTATCGACGATCGTGCCGCTCGTGACCGCAGACACGGTTCTGATCTCGGACGAGCTCAACCACAACTGCATCATCAACGCCATGCGGCTGTCCCGCCCGGTAGGCAAGGGGATCTACCCTCACAACGACCTGGCTGCGCTGGAGGCGAGGCTGCAGGAGTGGAAAGGGAAGGCGAAGCGGGCGGTCGTCGTAACGGATGGGATCTTCTCGATGAGGGGAGACCATGCCCCGCTCGATCAGATTGCGGAGATCTGCGCCCGCCACGATGCCGACTACGAGGAAAATGTGGTCCTGCTCGTGGACGACTCCCATGGAGTCGGTGGCTTCGGACCGACGGGCCGGGGCACTGAGGAATACTGCGGGGGACCCAAGGTCGACATACTGGTCGGGACGCTGGGCAAGGCCTTCGGGGTGAACGGCGGATACGTCACGGGGAATGAGTCGACGATCGCGTTCCTGCGCGAGAGCTCCATGATGTACATCTACTCGAACCCCATCACGGTGGGAGAGGCGACCGCCGCGTTGAAGGCAGTCGAGATAGTGGACTCTCCGGAGGGAATCGAACGCCTGGGCCGCCTGCGGGGACTGACCAAGCGCTTCGAGGAAGGCTTGGGCAGGGTCGGGATCGAGACCATTCCCGGCGAGCACCCGGTCGTGCCGTTGATGATCCGCGACACTGCGGAGACGCATGCTCTCGTCCGCTACCTCTTCGACCACGGCGTCCTCGTGACCGGTCTGGCCTTTCCTGTTGTCCCCGAAGGGGCCGAGGAGATCCGTACCCAGGTCAACGCGGACCACACCGAGTCCGACGTGGATCACGTGTTGGAGCTGTTGGCCGCGTACCGCCGGTAGTGCACTCGGGACTCAGAGGCTGCACTTTGGTGGGACTTTTTCCAGTCGATCAACCAGGAGGAGTTCATGGAACAGGGCGACAAGGTGACGGTCATCCTGCTCGTCGTGCTCGTGGCCTTTGCGGTCCTCATTGTAGATGAGCGTTGGCTTCGGGCCGCTATTGCCTTCGTTCCGACCATGCTTCTCGCTCAGCGGGCCGTGCAGGCTCGCCTGGCTACCCGGACTCCTGCACCCTCCGTAGGCGCGGCCAACCGCAGAGAGGACCAGGATATTCGGGCGCACATCGACGACCTCCTCAAGCACTTCCGGGAGTTCTACACGACGTGTCACCTGATGGCGGCGGGCCAACTGGAGCCGGAAGAGGCGAAGGATCTCGCGGGGGGAATCGAGCGCCGTCTCAACAAGCTGTTGGCTGAAGTCACGGACGCGGCGAGAGCCGACCCCGCTTGATCATCCCCGGTGCTCGCTGAGCGGAGGCTCACTCCGCGGGTGCGAGCCGGGTGTATCGCCGAGTTGAGTTTGGAAAGTCGACGCCCAGGGCGAAGCAGCAGGCAAGGGAGAAGATTCCAGCAGAGGCGATGACCGGGAGAGCCAGGCTCAGGCCGGTTCCGGGGACATTGGTGTGGCTCGAGGTTGTGACTGCGGCACCGACGAGCACCAGTCCGACCGCCAGCCACTGATAGAGCCGGAGACCGGCGAGCGAGGGCGTCTGTGGCTCACCTCGGTACGCTTCCTCGACGAAGCGCGTGATGCCGGCGAGGGTAAGGTAGACGCCGATCACGAGCCCCTCGCTCGCGCCCACGGTCCACAGTCTCATGAGCAGGACCCCGAGGACGATGTTGGCGAGAAGCGAGTAGAGGGGCGTGGGGTGGAGGGATTGTCCCCGCATGCCACCGAGGGTGCAGACTCTCGAGCGCCGATCCCAGTAGCGGATGCCCAGGCCTTCACGGGCGGGATGGCCATGGCAGCACCCCTGCACCAGACACCGGAGTCGGCCAACCGCTTGAGTCCAGGGCGCCGCCGCTGCGACCGCTGCGAACAGCAGCGACGTGTCGAAGCCCAGGAACCCGGCGAGCAGTGCACCCGCCGTGGCACCGAGCAGGCTCCCGAAGTACCCGAAGGGACGTGAGAGCTCACTCGAGCCTTCCAGCGTCTGGGCCCAGAGTGCGGCTCCCAGCAGGCACAGCGTCAGGAGAATCACGACTCCGCCCAGTTGCTCGCTTCCGGCGAGGGACGCGGTCACCCAGAAGCCGATTCCACCGGCCAGCCCGCCATAGATGCCATATCCCAGCAAGCGCGTGCCGCCGATTCTGATCTCCCACCACGAGTTGGCGACTCGCTCCGCCGCAGAGCGCGTCCATTCCCAGAGAAGCGCATGCGATCGCACCGCCCCCCACACGGCCACCGCAGCGACGATGTCGACCAGTGCGTGCATGCCCGTCGTGATACAGCTCACAGAGATCGCGATTGCCCACAGCCACGCGGGTGCGGTCAGTCGGCGGTTCGAGGCGGCCCAGGCGTCGGCGGCAAGGAGGGTCCAGATCACATGGAAGGACGGAAATGCTGCGACCGTGTGAGACATGCTCCGTTCAATCGACAGCATCCGCCCCAGGATTCCGCCGCCCTCGAACGGGCGTGGCGGCGCGACCAGCGGGACGACGAGGTACACGAGGGTGACGAAGGCCGTAGCGATGAGGCCGTTCACCGCGAAGCGCCGCAGAGCGCGATTCCGCGCGACGAAGATCGGCACGAATCCACAGAACAAGTACACGCTGGCGTAGACCGCCTCCGTCCAGACCCATACCGGCCATCCCCGCTCGAACGGCAGATAGGCTTCGACTGCGTCAGGCGGGATGCCGATGCGGTAGACAGCCTCGAACGCGACGGTCCACGGCAGGAAGACGAGGAGCACGACGGAGGCCCTCTGCCACGCGGTGGGCTTGGCCTCGTCATCCGGGGGAAGCGCCATGAGCGGGGGAGGCCGGGTGTCCTGCCCGAAGCGACGCCTGAGGTCACGCCCTTCGTATCCGGCCACGAGGGCGACCATTCCCAGGGCAACCAGGGGCGATACGAGCCAGAGTCCACTCGCGGATCCGGACGCGATCGCCGTACCGAAGCACACCAGGCCGAATCCGACGTAGATGGGGTGCCGGAGAACCCTGTAGGGGCCACGGCGCACGTAGACCGGAGGCGGGAACGCGTTCATGGGCAGCCCGCCGCCCCAGATACGGAGGGCCACCATGCTGGTCACGATCATCGTCAGGCCGGATGCCGCGACGGTCCATCCGAGAAGGGGGTAATGGACCGCGGGGAGCCCGACGACGACCTGTGTCATCCGGGCCCACACCACCAGCGCCGCGGGGAGCACGACCACGAATGCCGCTCCGTAGAGGATCGGGCCCAGCGCCTCGCGCTTGGTCATGGCCAGGAGACTGTTTCCCATATGATCCACCCCGGCGACGAGCGTCCGTCCGGGCGCTCGAGGTGTCCAGGCCCCGCCCATTTGACCTCCCGCAGACGGGCGAGGCTCCGTGGGACGATGCGCCGGAGCCTGGGGCGCTCGGGAAAGATCGCCTCCGCGAGTACGTCGTCCCTCAGCGTCCAGCTGCCTTCGACTCCGAGCGGAATCCGCCGGCCGGTGAAGGTGACCTCGCCATCCGTTACGCAGGGATCGTCAGCTTCGATGCCGTTGTGCAGGACCAGCGTGAGGGGCTGAGGTCCGATCCAGTCGATCCATACCACGGAGTCCCCTTCGCCCAGGAATCGTCCCCACCGGAGTTCTCGGATCGGAATGGCGGTCGGATCGCCGTGCACACGGATTTCTTCGAGATAGCCCAGCCCCTCGAGTGACCGGGAACCCACGCGCACGGCCGCCTTCGCTGCGGGCATGTGGCACGTCCACTCGATGGTCACCGACGGCGTATCGAGCAGCACCCTGCTGAACGGTGGAGTACTTCTCGTCCACCTTCCGGCCAATTCCAGTGCGGGGCATTGCCAGGATGCGCCGTCTCCATCCATTGCCGGAGTGCCGCGAGAGGTGACGACGGTGCGCTGGGAGAGGGGGCGGCCCTGCGGGCCGGTCAGTGTGGCCTGGTAGGGCACGGCCAGCGGTCCCAAGCCGAGCCGGGCAGAGTAACCGATGAAGACCGACCCATCAGCAGCAACGCAGTCCGCATACCACTTTCTTATCTGCACGGGGGCACCTGCGGGAGCATCGTCGATCCACTCCATGATGGTTCGGGACGTCACACGAGGCTGAATACTGCTCTCGCGTCCCTCCCCTTGCAACGAGCATGCTGGCCACGGGTCAGAGCCGATCCTTCGGCCCCCCGCGACGCTCGGTAGCAGTCCACCTTCCGGCTACACCTCTCCCGGGCGATCCGGTCGCAGTGTCAGGGCTGTCGGACGGCTTCCAGGAATCCTGAGCTCTGGCCCTCCTCGGCTGCCTGCAGCGAGTCTGCGGTCGCAGCGGCCGCGTCAGCCTCGCTGGTGCGATCGAGCACACGATAGAGCACGGCGAGGTTCAGATAGGTGTTCGGGTTCCGAGGGTTCGCCGTCCTCGCGCGCTCGAGTGCGGTCTCCGCCTCCGCATAGCGTCCCATCACCCGGAGCACTCCACCGGCCTTGTTCCAGTCGTTGGAGGGGTCCGACCTCAGGAGCGGGACCTCGGCGACCGTGAACCCGAGCAGGGCCAGAGCGGCGGCGATCGCGATCGGCCGGCGGGCGGAACTCCGCCAAAGCTGGGTGACGCGAGCCACGGCGGCGCCTGCACTGACCGCCAGCGTCGGGATCATCACGATTCTGAGCCGGGCGATGTAGAAGAATCCCAGCACCGAAATCGTGGCGACGATGAACGGAATCCAGAGGTGGAAGCGGCCCCTGCTCCAGATGAGGAGCATGCCCGGCAGAGCCAGGGCCAGGAGCCAGGCGAAAGTGGGGGTCCACCGGAGCACAGGTGAGTACGACCCCTGATAGTCGATGTTGGCGTACGTGGTGGCCTCGAAGTCGTTGACCAACATCAAGGCACGCTTGGCAGTCAGCGATGCCTCGCGGCCGGGGTTCCGCACCATGTACGCAACGGCCCTCCGGGTATAGTAGCCGGAGACCTCTTCCGGACGCAGCGCACGTCCCTCCACCTCCTCCGCGAGCTCCTTCATGGTCTGGAAGATGTCGCCGTCCAGAGCTGCCGGAAGCGTATACTGCGGCTGGGCCGCCGGGTTGTGGCCGATGTACAGATTGTGTCCCCCACTCAGGGTGAGCAGGGTGAAGCTGCCGGAGGCTGCCAGGTTGAGGAGCGCCACGGGTGCGAGCCCCACGACCAGGCCCAGGGCGACCGCACCCGCCAGCCTCCTCGCCCGGGGCAGTGAGCGTGCGACCGGGACGCCGAGAGCCATGAGGCCCGCGAGGAGAAGGTTGGGTCTGGTACCGGTCGCCAGGCCGAGCGCCACTCCCGCGGCGGCGAAGCTCCACCACCGCGCCTTTCCGTCGAGCAGAAGGATGCTCAGCGTGAGCAGGAACAGGGTGTAGGGCACCGGTGCGATCTCACCCGCGAAGAAGATCGAGGGCCGGTAAGCCGCCATGAGCAGCCCGGCGCTCCACCCGGCCACCCGGCCGAAGTGCCTCTCGGCCAGCACGGCCACGAGGACGCAGGTGCCGGAGTCGGCCGCGGCAGCCACCAGTCGCGCCGCGTAGAGTGACCCCACGCCGAACGCCTTGTAGATCGCTGCGAGGATGTAGGCGTAGAGCGGGCTGTTGACCGTAAAGGCGCCATCGGGGAGTAAGGCGCCCCCGGCGACCCTCTCCGCGAGGAGCAGGTAGGGGGCGTTGCCGCCCAGCGGGTTGTAGAACAGAGGATCCGCGAGCAGGGCCTGTGTGTTCAGCGCCCTGAGGACGAAGGCCACCAGCCACACCGCCAGAAGCATCCGGCCGCGATCCTGCGCCGGTGTCACCATGCGCTTGGTTCCTGGGTCTGCCCCGATTCCACCCTTCCTCCGTCAGATCGTAGGGCCGGGCTCGGGGGCGTGGTACTGTGCCCCTCGCCGTCGAAGTGCTCGCTCGATGAAGTGCGCGCTCAATCTAGGGGCCCTGGGTCACGCCGTCTTGCCGGGCTACCGAACGAAAACCGAAAGTAATAACTTGGCACCATGACGGTCCGCATCCTTTTTCTCGCCGATACACACCTCGGGTTCGACCTCCCGGTGTCTCCCCGGGTGAGGCGGCGGCGGCGGGGCCACGACTTCCTGGCCAACTATCATCGCGCGCTCGATGCGGCGCGCACCAATGGCGTCGATCTGGTCGTGCACGGCGGCGACGTCTTCCACAGCCCCCGGGTTCCGCCGAGTCTTGTGTACCAGGCTTTCGAGCCGCTCATCCGTCTGGCGGGCGAGGGGATCCCGGTATTCGTGGTCCCCGGAAACCACGAGCGATCACGGATTCCACACGGGCACCTGAGCAGGCATCCCGGCATCCGGACCTTCGATCGCCCTCGCACCTATGACGTGGATGTTCGCGGGTGCCGCGTGGCTCTGGCAGGCTTCCCCTATGCGCGGAAGGTGCGAGATGCGTTTCCCTCCCTGATGGCGCACACGGGCTTCGAAGCCGGGCAGGCGGATGTGGCACTCCTGTGCGCTCACCAGTGCTTTGCGGGAGCCACCGTCGGCCCCGTGGACTTCATGTTCCGCGCGGGACCAGACGTCGTGCAGGTGCAGGATATTCCCGCGGGGTTCGCTGCCGTGCTCTCGGGGCACGTCCATCGCCATCAGGTTCTCACCTCCTCGCACCTGGGGCAGCCGCTCGCGGCGCCGGTCTTGTATCCGGGGTCGGTCGAGCGCACCGCGTTTGCCGAAATGAATGAGGAGAAGGGATACCTGATCGTCGATCTGCAAGCGGACGAGAGATCGAGCGGTGGGTCGGTGGCGGCGTGGCGCTTCGAGCCACTTCCGGCACGGCCGATGATCATGGTCGAGGTGTCCGGGCATGGACTGGCGGTCGAAGGACTCGCCCGCGTCGTGCAGGCCGCCGTGCGGAGATCCCCCGTTGATGCCGTCCTGAGACTGAGGGTACGGGGCAGTGTGTCGCCCGAAGCGCGTGCCTACCTCTCCGCAGCCCGTGTGAGGGCGATGGCGCCCCCGGAGATGAACCTCGAGGTGCAGTTCGACGGGGATCGATCCCGTCGAGGACGGGTCCGGCAGACCCACCGAGAGATCGGATCTCCCATGCTCATGAACCTTGCGTGACCGGGATACCTGCCGCGCCCCGGCACCCTACACGTTGAAGCGGACGCTGATGATGTCCCCGTCGGAAACCACGTAGTCCTTGCCCTCGACCTGGAACTTGCCCGCTTCCCTGACCGCAGCCTCGGAGCCGTGCTCCATGAAGACGCCGTAGGGCATCACCTCCGCCCGGATGAACCCTCGCTCGAGATCCGAGTGGATGCGGCCGGCGGCCTTGCGGGCGTTCAGGTTCCGTCTGATGGGCCAGGCTCGCACCTCGTCCTCGCCGATGGTGAAGAACGAGATGAGATCGAGAAGCGCGTAGGCGGTCTGGATGAACCGTGTGAGAGCCGACTCGGACAGCCCGAGGTCTTCCAGGAACTCGGTTTGTTCGTCCGGCTCCAGCGCCGCGATGTCTGCTTCGGCGCTGGCGCACAGCGTGAGGCCCGCGGCGTCGAGCTCCTCGATCCGGCGGGCCAATTCCTCTGGCATGGGCTCGGCGGCACGCTCCTCCCCCCTGTTGAGAGCCACGAGGAGAGGACGATCGGTCAGCAGTCCGTACCCACGAAGGAGGCTCCGGTCCAACTCGGCCTCGGGTATGGAGCGGATCGGCCGTTCTTCTTCCAGGGCGGCCTGCACCTTCTCGAATGCTGCGATTTCGGGCCCTTCCGCGCGCTCCTTCCGGGCTCGCTGGAGCTTGCGCTCCACGATCTCCAGATCGGCGAAGAGGCACTCGTGGTGAAACGCCTCGAGATCGGCGTCCGGATCGGCGTCACCGTCCAGCGCGGGGTTTTCGAAATCCCTGATCACCAGGCATAGAGCCTCCTGGTCACGGATCTGCTGCAGGCCCCGAGAGGAAAGCCCCTTCTTGTCGGCGCCGTGCTCCCCTGGCACGTCGCAGAAGCTCATCTCGGCGTAGGTGGTCTTCTTTGGGTTGAACATTGCCGACAGCTTGTCGATCCGCTCGTCGGGCACCCGCACGGTGCCAAGGCGGACTTCGCCGCCGAATCCGACCGGTACGTCCAGTCCCGTCATGGTGTTGAACACCGTGGTCTTGCCGGATCCGGCGAAGCCAACCAGGCCGATCTTCATGTGCGATTCCATTATCGATGGTGAGGCGGAGAAGATCGTAGAATGCGGCCGGGTGATCCATGGGCACCGTGGACGAATCCCCTGGTGATTCCTGCGCACAGCACTGTTGACTTTCCGAACTCTACAATCTAGAGTTGATGCAACTCTGGAAAGTAGAATTGCTCAATTGGCATGAGGGTGAGGGCCCATGGAACGACAGGCTTACCTGGGAGAACTCGAGCAGTTGGTGCTCTGGGCGGTGCTTCGCCTGGACGGTGACGGGTACGGCACGACGATCCTGGAGGCGCTCACGGCCAGGGTCGACCGGCGTGTCACGCCGGGAGCGCTCTACTCCACGCTGGACCGCCTGGAGGAGAAGAAGATGATCCAGTCGCGGTTGGCCGATCCCGACCGAGGACGCGGGGGGCGGCGCAAGCGCTACCTGTCGGTCACCGCAGAGGGCCGCGCCGCGCTGGCACGCACGCGGCAGGAGTGGATGCGCATGTGGGACGGTATGGAGCTCGTTACCGAATGACGGGCTTCCTGATCCCGTGAGGAGACCGCCCCGGGTCGCTGAGGCCCTACTGACACTCTTCCTCCCTGGCGGGGGAATCCGTGAGAGCGTGCTGGGCGACCTCTCCGAGATGTACTTGGAGAGAGAGGAAAGAGCTGGTGGAGGTGCGGGGAAGGCACGTCGGTGGTATTGGAGCCAGGCGATCAGGATTTCGGCCGGCTACGGGGCGCGGCGTCTGTCGGGCGCGCGGTTCAGGGGCTTTCAGCCAGCGACGCCACCGCAGGTGATGACGATGACGAGGGGGGATGGGATGATGGGTATCGTGCGGCAGATTCGGCTTTCGAGCAGGGCATTGATCAGGAATCCCGGTTTCACGATTCCGGCGCTCCTGATACTGGCGGTCGGCATGACCGCCGCCACGGCAGTGTTTACGGTCGTCGATTCGGTGGTCTTCCGGCCGCTGGACCTACCCGAGGCGCGCAGGGTCGTCATCGTCTGCGAGAAGAGCCCGCAGATCCAGGAGTACTGCATTGCGTCGCCCGGGAACGTCGAGGACTTCAGGAAGAACTCCTCGACTCTGGCCGAGATCGGAATCGGGAGGAGTTGGGGCCTCCACCTCACGGACAGCGAAGGCACGGAACGCGTCTCCGGCGGCCTCGCGTCGGCGGGCTTCCTGCGGGCCCTCGGGGTGCAGCCGGCTCTCGGTCGGCTCTTCGCGAACGATGAGCACGGGCCTGACAACGACAAGGTAGCTCTCCTGAGCCATGCCTACTGGACTTCCCGATACGGTGCGTCTCCGGCGGTTCTTGGATCCTCGGTCGATCTGAGCGGGGACCTCCACCAGGTGATCGGCGTCCTACCCGAGGGCCTCGTGCTGCCGTTCGACATGGGACGCGTGGAAGTCCTGAAACCACTCCACATCAGCCCGCTGAGCCAGCAGGCCCGGAGTTGGAGAGGCTTCCGGGCCATCGGCCGCCTGGCCGATGGGGCTTCGGTGGCCGCTGCCTCGGAAGAGCTCACGGGGATCTACCGGGGCATAGGCGAGTTGCACGAGGAGGTGGACGACGAGTGGCGGCTGCTGGTTCAACCGCTGCTGCGAGAGGTGCTCGGTGACACACGCCCCGTCATGCTGGCCTTCCTGGCCGCGGCCGGGCTCCTGCTCCTGATCGTGTGTGCCAACGTCGCTAACCTCCTGCTGGCGCGAGGTTTGACCCGCCGCCAGGAGCTTGCGGTGCGAGCCGCTCTGGGCGCAGAGAGAGCCCGTTTGGCGAAGGAACTGCTCGTGGAGAGCCTGGTGCTGTCCAGCGTTGCCGGAGGGGTCGCGATTCTCCTGTCTGGAGCAGCGACACGTGTACTGATCGCTATCGCGCCCAGTGGGATTCCCCGGCTCGACCAGGTCGCCACGGACGCTCGGGTTCTTCTGTTCGTGGTGCTCCTGTCCGCTGCAATGACAGTCTTCTTCGCTCTGCTGCCGGCTCTGAAAGTGACGGCCTGGGACTTGAGCCAGGCTCTCAAGTCCGGAACCCGCTCGGGCGACACGGCGGGGTCCATCCGTCTGCAGCATGGACTCGTAGTCGCCGAACTGGCCCTCTCCGTAGTGCTTCTCTCGAGTGCCGCGCTGTTGACCCGGAGCTTCGTGAGCTATCTCGAATGGGATCCCGGCTTCGATCCGGAGCCCCTGGTGTCCGTCATGGCATTCCTGAATCCCGGCAAGTACGCCACTTCGGACGAGTTCATGGCGGTGTTCAGGCATGCCGAGGAGTTGGTGGCAGCGGTTCCCGGTGTGGCCGCTGTGAGCACGGCGTCCGCCGGGCCTCTCTTCGGTGGGGCCGACGGCGCCACGCCGTTCGCCACCGACGGGCAGGATCCCACGGGGCCTCTTCCCTCGGCAGAATGGTACGACATCGGCCCGAGCTATTTCCAGACGATAGGTCTCCCGCTGCGCAGTGGCCGGGAGTTCACCGAAGCTGATGGCCCGGGGGCCCCGCCGGTCGCGGTAGTCAACGAGACGCTGGCGCGGAGGGCATGGCCGGACGGGAACGCAGTGGGGCAGGTGCTCCACCTGCCGGAACGTGGCGTCTCCCTGGAAGTGGTCGGGGTGGTGGCGGACATGACGCCGATCACGCCGGGAGCGGTCGCCCCGCCGGAGGTCTATTGGTCCAACCGGCAGTTCGGCCGGATCGTGAACTTCTTCGTCGTGCGCGCGTCCGTGGACCCCGCCACGTTGGTTCAACCGCTGCGGGAAGCACTTCTCCGTGCGGATCCCGACGCCAGCGTTGGGACGCCCCGCGCGTTCTCAACCGAAGCTGCGCGACAACGAATGCGGCCGAGGTTCCAGGCGTTGGTGCTCCTCGGTTTCGCTCTGGTGGCGATGGTCCTGACCGCGGTCGGCGTCTACGCGGTGGTCTCGTACGCCGTGGCCCGCCGGACCCGTGAGGTGGGGATCCGAGTGGCTTTGGGCGCCGGCGACGGCCAGGTGGTGAAGCTGATGGCCCGATCGAGTCTCGCAGTGGTGGCCGTGGGGCTCGGGTTGGGACTGGGTGGCTCCTTGATTGCCGGGAGTCTCATCCAGGGCATGATCCCGGGCGTCACGTCGACCGATGCGGTCAGTCTCGCGGCCGGATGTGGAGGGCTGCTTCTGGTGGCCAGTTTGGCCATACTCGTGCCCGCGCGCCGGGCGACGCGTGTCGATCCGCTCACGGCGATGAGGATCGAGTAGGGGCGGTCGGCACGCAGCTTGTCGGGGGTCGTCCGTCGTGGTCCGGGGGCGGGCGACCGTCGAGACTTCCGCGAGGCCGCGGGCGCCACCGGCCCGGGAGAGCAGGTGTCGGGCGCCGCATTCCCGCGTGTCAGGCAACTCCCCACTCCGCCTAAGGCGTTTCCCCCTATTGGGTTCGGTAACTAGCCCCCTATCGGATTTGGGGCTAATTCTGGAATCTAGTTCGATTGCGGCGGTACTCTCATGCTCCGCCGACATACGCCCAGTTACCGGTCGGAGTTCGCCATGTCCACTGCCCCCGGCGGCCAAGCGGGGCTCGACGCCGAAACCCTCGGGATGATCCTCGAGTCGATCGGCGATTTCATACAACAGAACCTGCCGGAAGAGCGCCTTCTCGAACTCGATCGCACGCACGAGTTCCCCGAAGAGGCGATCCGCGGGATGTGCGGTGAGTTGGGGGTCCAACTCCTGTTCATTCCGGAGGAATACGGCGGTATGGGGGGTGGCGCTTTCGACGTCTACCGGGTCTGTGAGCTCATGGGAGGGCTCGACCTGGCCGTTGCCACGGGTGTCCTGGCGACGTTCCTCGGCAGCGATCCCATCCTGTTCGGAGGTTCGGAGGAGCAGAAGGCGCTCTGGTTGGGCCGCATCGCGGAAGAGGGGCTTCTGATGGCATACGGGGCCACGGAGCCGGAAGCCGGAAGCGATCTCGGCTCCCTGCGTACCACGGCCACCCCGGTCGAGGAAGACGGTGCGATCACGGGGTACCGCATCAACGGCGCGAAGATGTGGATCAGTAACGGCGGGTACGCCGATCTTTACAGTGTTCTGGCAATGGCGCCCGGCGGCCCGACCTGGTTCGTCATGGAGGCGGGCCAGGAGGGCTTTCAGCCGGGCAAGCCCGAGGACAAGCATGGGATCCGGGCCAGCAACACGGCAGCGCTCGCGTTCGAAGACGTGTTCATTCCTGTCGAGAACCTGGTGGGTGGCGTAGAAGGCCAGGGGTTGGTTCAGGCGCAGCTGGTCTTCGGATACACCCGACTCATGGTCGCGGCATTCGGACTCGGGGCCGGCTGGGCGGCCGTCCAGCGAGTTCTCCAGTACTCCACCACACGAATCCAAGGGGGCAGCCCGCTGTCGCAGAAGCAGGGCTACACACACAAACTCGTGGTTCCCCACGTCTGTCGGCTGGAGGCCGGCAGGGCCTACATCGAGGAGACCGCAACGCGTATCGACGCGGGCGAGGGCACACTGAATACCGAGGGCGCCATTGCCAAGTACATGGCGACCGAGGCGGGCAACATGGCGGCCGACGCCGCCATTCAGGCTCTGGGGGGCTATGGCTACGTCCGTGAATACATGGTCGAGAAGATCAAGCGCGACGTGAGGATCACCACGATTTACGAGGGCACCTCGGAGATCATGGAGATGACCATCGCGCGGGATCGCTGGCAGGCTCACCTCAAGACCCGCGGCCAGCACTACCATGACTTCGCCGACTCCCTGACGGAACTCGACGCCGCCGCACCGGGCGCTGGGGCCGGGATCGCCGCAGTGGCCGCCCACGGCCTCGCCGAACTGCTCGAGACCGCCCGCGTCGGGCGCCTAACCCGCCACCAGCACATTCTCTTCAGGCTCGGTGAGATCATCGCGTGGGTGGAATGCGCCGGCGCGCTCGCGCGGCGGGCCGCTGGGGCCGTGGCCGGTGAGTTGGACGACAAGGCGGATACTACCCTGGCGCCAGCGGCTCTCGCCGCGGCCAGCCGGATCTTCGCGAGGGAGGCGGCCGCAAAGGTCGGGGGCGAAGGAATGCGCATCGCCATGGGCGCCGGTGGGGTGACCCTGGACGGCCGGCCGGAGTTCGAGCGGGCGCTCAACCTGGGGGCCATCTACGACGCCCAGGCCGGCCTGATCGACGATTCGGACATGCTTACGCAATCCCTGTACGAGGGCATCGAGGACTAGCACGATGAGCACGAACCGCCAGGAATCCGAATCCGGAGCCGTAGCCATCGTGGGTGTCGGAGCGATTCTCCCCGACGCTCCGGATGCCCACACGTTCTGGGAGAACCTGAAGCAGGGTCGCTACAGCATCTCGGACGTCACCGATCGATGGGCCGAGGATCTCTACTTCGATCCCGATCCGGCCGCGCCGGACATGACGTACAGCAAGATCGGCGGATGGTGCAGGGATTACGAGTGGAACCCGCTGGGCTGGCGCATGCCCATTCCGCCCAAGGTCAGCGAAGTGATGGACCCCGCGCAGAAGTGGGCGGTCGCGGCCACACGCGAAGCACTGATGGACTATGGGTATCCCGAGCGCCCGCTGGATCAGTCACGGACAGCGGTGATCGTCGGCAACGCTCTCGGCGGAGACTTCCACCTCCGTTCTGCCTCGCGGATTCTGTTTCCGGAGATCAACGACGAGTTGAAGAAGGCCCCGAGCTTCCAGGAGTTGGCTCCAGACGTGCAGCACGCGGTGCTCGAAGAGTTGGTGGCCGGCGTCCGCTCACGGATTCCCGACATCACCGAGGACACGATGCCCGGGGAGTTGGGCAACATCGTCGCCGGGCGGGTCGCGGCCCTCTTCGACTTCAAGGGGCCCAACTACATCACCGACGCCGCCTGTGCGTCGGCCATGGCCGGTATGAGCGCGGCCGTGGAAGGCCTGCGGCAGCACGACTACGATGCGGTCGTCACCGGTGGAATCGATGCGAACATGAGCGCGTCCACTTTCGTGAAGTTCTGCAAGATCGGAGCGCTGTCGGGCACCGGTACGCGCCCCTACGCCGAAGGAGCCGATGGCTTCGTGATGGGTGAAGGGGCCGCGGTCTTCCTGATGAAGCGCCTCGAGGACGCTGAGCGTGACGGGGACCGGATCTACGCGGTGCTGCTGGGCATGGGCGGTTCCAGCGACGGGAAGGGGAAAGGCATCACGGCGCCGAATCCGGTGGGACAGCTTCTCGCGGTGGAGCGGGGCTGGGAGCGTGCCGGTGTGGCTCCCTCAGCCGGGGACATGATCGAGGGACACGGAACGTCCACCAAGGTCGGCGACGTGGTGGAGGTCGAGAGTCTTTCCGAAGCTTTCAGCGGCTTCGGGCTGCCGGTCGGGTCTCTGTCACTGGGGTCGGTCAAGTCGAACATCGGTCACCTGAAGGGTGCCGCCGGAGCAGCGGGAGTGCTCAAGGCGACACTGGCGCTGCATCACAAGCAGCTTCCGCCGAGCGTCAATTTCCACTCGCCCAATCCGAACATCGATTTCTCGGTGTCACCCCTTGCGGTGAATCCCGAGTTCCGCCCATGGGACAAGCCCGGGGCGAACGGCGATGGCGTTCGGCGCGCCGGGGTCAGTGCGTTCGGCTTCGGCGGGACCAACTTCCATCTGGTCATGGAGGAATATGTCCCTGGTCGTCACCGCGAGAGACGCGCACACGTACAGGGCGCGAACTTCGAAGTCGGCGGAGGTGGGGATGGATCTCCCGCTCCCCCGGCGAAGAAGCCCCTCCGGGGCGCACTGGTGGTGGGCGGGCAGTCGGAATCGGAGATAGCGGAACGGCTGCGCGCCGTGAAGCTGGACGCCGACGCTGGCACGGCTCCGGCGCCGGCCGTGCCTCGAGAGGTGGACCTCCGGGCTCCCGTCCGTGTCGTCATCGACTACGGCGATGCCGATGAACTGGCGGACCTGGCCGGGAAGGCACTCAAGGCCCTCGAGGAGGGCAAGGAGGGACGCTGGCGGGCTCTCAGGAACAAGGGCGTGTTCCTCGGGCGCGGAGCGCCCGGTAAGGTCGCCTTCCTGTTCCCCGGGCAAGGCTCACAGTACGTCGACATGCTCAAGGACCTCAGGGACGTCGAGCCGATCGTGGCCCAGACCTTCCGCGAGGCCGACAAGGTCATGACGCCGCTGCTCGACGGGCCGCTGACCGCGAAGATCTTCGTCGAGTCCGATGACGAGGCAGCGCGGGAGCAGGCCGAGCGGGACCTCACGCAGACGGCTGTCACGCAGCCCGCCGTGCTGACCGTGGATACTGCTCTCTGCCGCCTGTACGCCGCCTACGGGATCGAACCCGATCTCGTGATGGGGCACAGCCTCGGCGAGTATGGTGCTCTAGTGGCAGCCGGCGGGATCGCGTTCGCCGATGCGCTGAGTGCGGTGGCTGCCCGCGGCGAAGCGATGACGGGGCTGTCACTCGATGACCAAGGCTTGATGGCTGCGGTTTTCGGCCCAGTGGATCGCGTCCAGGAAATCCTGGATACGATCGACGGCTACGTCGTCGTGGCGAACATCAACAGCACCAAGGAGTGCGTCATCGGGGGCGCGAGCGATGCGGTGACCGCTGCGATGGAGGCCCTCAAGGCGGACAATGTGCGCGTGGCGCAGCTCTCCGTGAGCCACGCCTTCCACACCCGGATCGTCGAACCCGCTGCGGCTCCACTCATGACCGTGTTGGGGGACCTCGAGCTGAGGTCTCCTCACACGCCGGTCGTGGCCAACGTCGATGCGTCCTTCTATCCGAGCGGCGAGGGCGCCACCGAGAAGATGATCGCGATCCTCGGGAGGCAGATCGGCTCGCCGGTGCAGTTCGTGAAGGGCCTCGAGAAGCTGTATGACGCCGGGGCACGGGTGTTCGTCGAGATGGGCCCGAAGAGGGCTCTCTACGCTCTGGCCGGAGATGTCGTGGGAGGCCGAGACGGGGTGACCGTGCTGTACACGAACCACTCCCGAGTCGCAGATGTGGTCGCTGCCAACCGGGCCCTGTGCGGCATGTACGCCGAGGGACTCGGGCGTGGAGTGCAGGATGAGGTCGCGGAGGCTGCCGTCCGGGAAGTTGCACCGGCCGTATCGCCGGTCCAGTCGCATACCGCGCCGGTCCCGGCTGCGATGCACGTTCCGGCTCCGCCTGCCCAGCAGGCGGCTCCGGGCGGTGAAGACCGTTACGTGGCTCTTGGACGGATGTTCGCCGACTTCCTGGACAAGAGCTTCGAGACCTATTCGGGTGGAGGTTCGCACGAGCCAGAAGAAGTGCGCGTGGGGATCACCGGGGCGTCGCTCGGCTTGCCGGGAGAGAGGGTCTTCGCCGAGGACAACCTCGAGCGCATCCTCGCCGGGGAGCAGTTCATCGTCCAGATGCCCGAAGACTCGCGGCAGGGCATGCTCGATCGCCGCATCACCCGGCTGGTCAAGGGATCGAACGGTGAGGCACGTTTCGAGACCATCGTGGACCCGACCGACGTAATCAAGCTCGCCGGCCGGGGCGGCCGGGCGGATCTGGTCGAGGAGTTCGGATTCCCGGAAGACAGGATGCCTGCCCTCGATCGGGTTACGCAGCTCGCCATCGGGGCCGGTCTCGACGCCCTGCGTGATGCCGGCATTCCCCTGGTCATGCGCTACAGGTCGACCACGACGGGCTCCAAGCTCCCGGTTGGCTGGAGTCTGCCCGAGGAGATGCGGGATGACACGGGTGTGGTCTTCGGCTCGGCGTTCCCGGGCTACGACTACCTCATTCGCATCCTGGACGAGTTCCACGAGGACAGGAGCAGGCGCGAGGCCCTCGCGGAACTCGAGGGTGCCCGTGATCGAGTGTCCGACGCCGATTCCAGGGCCGGACTCGATGAGCGCATTGCAGAGCTGAAGGCGAACATCGACGAGAAGCCATACGAGTTCGATCGACGCTTCCTGTTCCAGGTGCTGTCGATGGGCCACTCGCAGTTCGCGGAGTACATCGGTGCCCGTGGTCCGAACACGCAGGTCAACGGCGCCTGCGCCACGGGAATGCAGGCGGTCACGGTAGCGCGGGACTGGATCGAGACCGGCCGGTGCAGGCGCGTGATCGTGATTACCGCCGATGACGTCACCACGGAAGCCATGTTCCCCTGGTACAGTTCCGGCTTCCTGGCGTCGGGGGCTGCGGCCACGGATGCATCCGTCGAAGATGCGGCTCTGCCGTTCGACAAGCGTAGGCACGGCCTCATCTTCGGCATGGGGGCCGCTGCTCTCGTTCTCGAGGATATGTCGGTGGCGGCGGAGCGGGGCGTCTGGCCGATCTGCGAGGTGATGGGCTCGGTGATCGCCAACAGCGCCTTCCATGGGAGCCGCCTGGACGTCGACCACATCCGGCATGTCATGGACAGCCTGGTCCGGCAGGTGGAAGACCGGTGGAGCGTCTCCCGATACGACTTGGCCCGGGACATGGTCTTCGTGTCCCACGAGACGTACACGCCCGCGAGGGGAGGGAGCGCCGGGGCTGAGGTCGAGGCCCTGCGGCACGTCTTCGGGAGCGAAGCCGAGCGCATTCTGGTCGCCAACACGAAGGGCTTCACCGGACATCCGATGGCCGTGGCATTGGAGGAGGTCCTCACGGTCAAGATGCTCGAAACCGGGATCGTGCCTCCCGTGGCCAACTTCCGGGACGTCGACCCCGACCTGGGTCCGTTGAACTTGTCGAGGGGTGGGAGCAACCCTGTTCAATACGCCCTCCGCCTCGGGGCGGGCTTCGGGTCACAGATCAGCATGAGCATCATGCGTTGGACGCCTCCGCCCGATGGTGCGCGCCGGAGTCCGACGGACCTGGGATTCCAGCACCGAATCTCGGATCAGGCCGCATGGTCGGCATGGCTGTCACGCGCCACCGGGTATCCGCAGCCCCACCTGGAGGTGGTACAGAGGACATTGCGCGTGAAGGACGAGGGACCACCTGTGGTCGAGCCGGCCTCCAGAGCGGCCACGCAGATGGGCGTGTCTCCCGTTCCGGCTGCCGTGCGCCCGACGGCCGCCGTGTCCCCGCCTCCTGTGGTCGCGGCGCCCGCGCCGGCAGTCCCGGCGCCCGTCGTGCCGCCGCAGTCCGATCCGACGCCGCAGTCCGATCCGCAGCCTCCGGCCACGGTCGAGGAGCCGGTTCAGCCTGCGGCTGAGTCGGGCGCGCCGGAGGGAGCGCCGATGGACGTCGTGGCTGCCCGCGTGCTCCAGATCGTCTCGGAGCAGACGGGGTATCCGGCCGACATGCTGGCCCTCGACCTCGATCTCGAGGCGGACCTGGGCATCGACACGGTCAAGCAGGCGGAGATGTTCGCGGCTATCCGTGCCGAATACGATATCGAGCGGGACGAGAATGTTGCGCTCAGAGACTACCCGACCCTGGCCCGCGCCATCGAGTTCGTCTTCGAGAAGCGGCCGGATCTGGAGCCGGGCGCCGGCCCGGTAGGGTCGACGGACGCGGCTGCCGAGGTTGCAGACACCTCCGCCGAGGATGCAGACGCTCTGACCGTGGGGGCAGGGGACCGCGGCGACGCCTCGGCGTCGATCCACGGCGCGGTGGCGCAGCGCGTGCTCGAGATCGTTTCCGAGCAGACGGGCTATCCTTCCGACATGCTGGACCTCGATCTGGATCTGGAGGCGGATCTCGGCATCGACACGGTGAAGCAGGCGGAGATGTTCGCCGCCATCCGCGCCGAATACGGTATCGAGCGCGACGAGAACGTGGCGTTGAGGGATTACCCCACGCTGGCCCGCGCTATCGAGTTCGTCTTCGAAAAGAGGCCCGACCTCGAGGCGGAGACCGAAGTGGTGCAGGCAACAGAAGCCCAGTCGGCAGCGGCGCAGCCGGCCGAGGTTGCCGCGCCTGTGGCTCCCGCTGCACGCGCAGCCGCGGATACCCTGCCGGCCGCGGGCCCGGCCATCATGGGATCGGTTGCCCGGAGGGTTCTCGAGATCGTCGCGGAGCAGACGGGTTATCCGCCAGACATGCTGGAGTTGGACCTCGACCTCGAGGCCGATCTCGGCATCGACACGGTGAAGCAGGCGGAGATGTTCGCCGCCATACGGTCCGAGTACGGTATCGAGCGGGACGAAAACCTGGCGCTGCGGGACTACCCGACGCTCGGTCGCGCTATCGACTTCGTGTTCGAGAAACGACCCGAACTGATCGCTGCCACGGCCGAGGAAGAGATCGCCCCCGCGGTAGAGCCGGTGGAGTCGACGGCCGGTGCGTTGGCGGAAGGGGAGCCGGTGGCAGCGGTGACGTCCGATGCGACGGACCCTGTCGCCGTGAAGGTGCTCCAGATCGTATGCGAGCAGACCGGCTATCCGTCGGATATGCTGGAGCTCGAGCTCGACCTGGAGGCGGATCTGGGCATCGACACGGTGAAGCAGGCCGAGATGTTCGCCGCGATACGGGAGGCCTACGGTATCGAGCGGGACGAGAACGTCGCGCTGCGCGACTATCCGACCCTGGCCCATGCCATCGGGTTCGTGTACGAGCGACGTCCGGACCTCCAGGCTGGGACCGCGGTCGCGGAGTCGACGGAGGCCCCGGCTGGGCCCGATGCCCCCGCTGAGCCCGTGGCCCCGACCGAGCCCGTGGCCACCGCCGAGCGTGTGGCCACCGCCGCATCAGGATCGATGGAGGCCGCCCAGAGCGTACCGCGCAGGGTGCCGGTGCCGCGCATCCGGCCTCCCCTCGATCGGTTCCCGGGGACGGGCATCGACATCGGCGACGGCTCGCGCGTCATCATCGTGCCTGACGAGGGTGGTGTCGGGAGTGCTCTGGCCGAACGCCTGACCAAGAAGGGAGCGGAGGTCCTGGTCGCCGATCCATCCCAGACCAACGAGGCGCTGGCCGAGGAGTTGCACGCATTCTCCACCGCCGGCCCACTCACGGGCATGTACTGGCTGCCGGCGATGGACCCGGTTCTCCCGGCCGAACTCGTCGATCCCGCGGACCGCCGCGAAGCGATTCGCCGCCGGGTGAAGAGCCTGCACGGGGTCATGAGGAGCCTCTATGGCCAACTGGGCAACGCCGGAACGTTCTTCATCTCCGGTGTGCGACTGGGTGGCTACCACGGCTATGACGAAGCAGGAGCCACGGACGTAGTCGGTGGGGCCGTCGCCGGGTACACGAAGGCCTTCTTCCGCGAGCGACCGGACGCGTTGGTGAAGACGGTGGACTTCGAACCGTCCCGCAAGACGACGGCGCTCGCCCGAGTGCTGCTGAATGAGACGCTGCGTGATCCCGGAGCCGTCGAAGTCGGGTACGCTGCCGATCAGCGCTGGTGCGTGGGTCTCCAGGAGCGACCCGTGGAGGTCTCGGAGCTCGAGGGTGTGGGAGCCGTGTATGTGGTGACCGGAGCCGCGGGATCGATCGTCTCGGCGATCATCACCGACCTGGCCGAGGCCGGGGGAGGCACGTTCTGGCTCCTGGATCTCGCAGAAGAGCCGAATCCGGATAATGAGGCTCTGGCCAGGCTGACCACGGATCCGGATGGACTCAGGCGCGACATCTTCCAGCGCCTGCAGGCGACTGAGGAGCGTGCCACTCCGGTGCAGGTGGAGCGTGAGCTGGCAGGACTGGAACGCGAAGCGGCCGCGGTGGCCGCGATGCAGGCGATTCGCGATGCGGGTGGAGAGGCGCACTACAGACGACTGGACCTCCGTGATCCGGAGGCGGTCGGGGGGGTAATGGCCGAGGTCCTCGAAGCCCACGGCCGCGTGGACGTGCTCATCCACGCCGCGGGGCTCGAGATCAGCCGATCGATCCCCAAGAAGAGCCAGGAGGAGTTCGAGCTCGTCTTCGATGTGAAGGCCGAGGGCTGGTACAACCTGATGGCAGGCCTCGGCGAGGCACCGCTGGGAGCGGCCGTCGTCTTCAGCTCGATCGCTGGAAGGTTCGGAAAT
Organism: Gemmatimonadota bacterium; assembly: GCA_039587465.1. GTDB lineage: Bacteria > Gemmatimonadota > Gemmatimonadetes > Longimicrobiales > Gaopeijiaceae > JBDHIL01. The sequence continues at coordinate 83,605 of JBDHIL010000009.1, forward strand.
GCCGGGCAGGTGGACTACTCGGCGGCGAACGACCTGCTGTGCAAGGCAGTTTCGGAGCTGCGCCGCACCCGACCGGAGACCTACGGAATCTCGATCGACTGGACGGCGTGGCGGGATATCGGCATGGCTGCGCGCGGATCGATCCCATCGATCATGAAGGCCGCCGGCATCGACATGCTTCCCCCTGAAGCCGGAATCCCGATCGTGCGCCGCGAGTTGGCTGCCGGGAGTCGCGGCGAGGTGGTCATCGCACAGGCCCTGGGGGTCATGCTCGAGGAGGATGCCGACCGGACGGCGCTCGATGACGACTTCGTGGCGGGGACCACGACCGTCCGCGGGCCCATGACCGGGCGCGTGAGGGCTTTCCGGATCCACGGAGGCCTCGTGGTGGATACCGAACTGGACCCGGCAGAGCAGCCGTTCCTGCAGGACCATCGCATCGGCGGCACCCCCGTCCTTCCTGGCGTCATGGGCATCGAGGCCATGGCCGAGGCGGCCAGAATCCCCTTCCCGGACAGGCATCTGACAGCCATGGAAGACGTGGCCTTCAACGCGCCCTTCAAGTTCTACAGGGATGAGCCGAGGACGGTCACGGTGGAGGTGGCCTACGGGCAGGACGGGGCCGACATCGTCGCGGACTGCAGGCTCGTTGGCTCGCGCCAGCTGGTTGGGCACGACGAGCCGGAGGTGACGGTGCACTTCACGGGTCGGGTGCGCCTCGCGCCGGTCGCGCGGGACGAAGCTGCGGTTCGAGATCTCCCGGAACTCGCGCCCGAGGTCGTGAGCGCCCCGACGATCTACGAGACGTTCTTCCACGGTCCGGCCTACCAGGTGCTCAGGGATGCGTGGCGGGTCGACGGGGTGGTCGCGGGGCGGTTTGCGGAGGAGATTCCGCCGAATCACCACCCCGAGGCCCGGCCGACGCTCGCCTACCCGAGATTGGTGGAGCTCGCATTCCAGACGGCGGGGCTGGCCGAGATCGCCGGATCGGAGCGAATGGGGCTTCCAGCAGCGCTCGAGCACCTGGAGCTGCATCAGCCCGGCGGGGGCGCTGAGTCCGGCGCGTCGGCCGTGGTTCGGCGGGTTGGCGCAGGGCGGTTCGACGTCGATGTCACGGACGCCGAGGGCAGGATCGTCGTGGTGCTGAAGGGCTACCGGACATCGGCGCTTCCGGAACCGGTGAAGGCGGATGCCTTCCGTGCGCTGAGAGGATGACGCCGGGAGCCCGGCGTGATGAAATAGGAGACATCCATCTGGCCTGGGTCCGGAAACCGGATCTGCCGCAGGGGTTCGCCTGGCTGACAGCGTCCGAGACGGCCGCCCTGGGAGGCCTCCGCCTCGACAAGAGGAGAACGGACTGGCTGCTCGGCAGGTGGGCGGCCAAGCTGGCGGTGCGGTCGGCGGTCGGCCACGAACTGCCCCTTCTGGAGATCCTGGCCGACGCTGACGGGAGGCCTCGGGTCCATGCCGGGGAAGGAGCCGACCCGACTCTGGCCGCGTCGTTGTCGATCTCGCACTCGGCCGGCACGGGATTCGGCGCGGCTGTGGTGGGGAATCGCCGCATTGGATGCGATGTGGAGGCGATCGAGCCCCGGAGCGAGGCATTCGTGGCAGACTACTTCACCACCGCCGAGCGGGACGCTGTCGCGGCGATCGCCGAAGCGGAACGGGCATTGGTGGCGAACCTGGTCTGGAGTGCGAAGGAGTCGGCGCTGAAGGCTCTGGGTGAGGGCCTGCGTCTCGATACACGGTCGGTACAGGTGTCGGTGCCGGACCTGAAGGGCGATCACAGCGTGAGCGAGTGGTCGCCCCTGTTCGTGGCCGCCCGCGACGGACGCACCTTCGAAGGTCGCTGGCGCGCTGCGGAGGGCCTCGTTTGGACCGTTCTCTCCGAGGCGGGATGAGCTCATGGGAGGATACGGGCCCCAAACGGCCGTGATCGTGCCTTCCGATGGGCTCTCTGCGCTGAGGCTGATGCCTCCGGTTGCCGACCCCGATTGATCGCTTGGCCCCCCGCAGGGTAGTTTAGACCCCCGCCGAGTACCAGAAACGCGTTGGAAGAGGGCACCGTGGCCGGTCATAACAAGTGGTCGAAGATCAAGCGCAAGAAGGGCGTCAACGACTCCAAGCGCGGAGCGTTGTTCACCAAGCTCATCCGGGAGATCACCGTAGCGGCCAAGGACGGTGGCGGCAGTCCGGAATTCAACGCCCGTCTCAGGCTGGCGGTGGAAACGGCGAAGGCCGCGTCCATGCCGGCCGAGAACATCGACCGCGCGATCAAGAAGGGCACCGGGGAGCTCGAGGGCGTCAGCTACGAGGAACTCACCTACGAGGGGTACGGCCCGGGTGGCGTGGCCCTGTTCATCGAGTGTCTGACGGACAACACCAACCGGAGCGTCGCCGACGTACGCCACTGCCTGGGCAAGCACGGGGGAAGCCTGGGCACCTCGGGTTCGGTGGCTTGGCAGTTCGACCGCAAGGGCCAGATCGTGGTCGACGGCTCGCGCTACACGGAAGATGCGGTCTTCGAGGCAGCCATCGAGGCGGGAGCCGAGGATGTCGCAAACGACGGCGATGAATTCGTGATCACGGCGGACCCGATCGAGTTCATGGCTGTTCAGGACGCCATCAAGGTAGCCGGCATCGAAGTCTCGTCGTCCGAGCTGACGATGGTGGCGAAGAACGAGGTCGAGGTCGCCGGCAGGGATGCCGAGAAGCTGTTGAAACTCCTCGATGCGCTCGACGACCTCGACGATGTGCAGAAGGTGCACACCAACGGCGATATCGACGACGCAGCCTTCGCCGAAGCGATGTAGTGAAGGCCCCGGGCGAGCGGCCGTGACTTCCCGGGAGGCTCCGGGCGTCATCATCCTCGGCGTCGATCCCGGGACGGCGGTGACCGGCTTCGGCGTCGTCAGGCGCCTCGCTGCCGGCGGCGTGTCGCTGGTGGAGTGCGGGGTGATCCGTACCTCGTCTGGCAGGCCACTCCCGGACAGGATTCGCGAGATCTACCTTGAAATCGCCGGGCTCATCGAGCGGCATCAGCCGTTCGCCATGTCCGTCGAGAATGTGTTCCAGGGCAAGAACGCCCGGAGTGCGCTCACTCTGGGGCATGCGAGAGGCGCCATTCTGCTGGCCGGTGCCCTCAAGGATCTTCCCATCGCGGAGTATGCGCCTCGGGAGATCAAGAAGGCTGTGGTGGGGACGGGGAACGCGACCAAGGACCAGGTAGGCTTCATGGTGAAGCAGCAGCTGAGGCTCAAGGAAGCACCCACTCCAGCCGACGCCTCGGATGGGGTCGCCGCCGCTCTGGCCCACTGTCTCATGGGGAGCTTCCCTCGATGATCTCCAGAATCCACGGGACCATCCTCTTCCGCGATACGGACCGAGTCGAGATCGAGACCTCCGGCGGGGTGGTCTACGAGGTCGAGGTGCCGCTCACTGTGCTCCAGCGCCTGCCGAATCCCGGCGGTGCAGTAGAGTTGAGAACCCAGCAGGTCGTCACCGACAGCTCCGTGGCCCTGTACGGGTTCATCGACGCACACGAGCGCACGCTGTTCCGGCGTCTTCTGACGGCTTCCGGCGTGGGCGCCAAGCTCGCCCTGGCCATGATGTCGGCATACAACGCCGAGCGGCTCGCCCGTGCTCTCGTCGAGAAGGACACGGCCGCCCTGCGCCAGGTCAGCGGCGTCGGGAAGAAGAAGGCCGAGAAGATCGCTCTGGAACTCGCCGACCGAGTGGCCGACCTGGCGATCGTCACGCCGACCGGCGGCCCCGTCGAGTCATCGACCGCGCAGGAAGCGGTGCAGGCCCTGGTGGCTCTCGGATACTCGTTCGTGGACGCAGACCACGCTGTCCGCCAAGTCCTGGAGAGCGGCGTTCCGGAAACCACTGAGGAACTCATCAGGAGAGCTCTGGCCGGTGCCTGAGTGGCGCGGGGGGCCCGACCTCGTCCGCGGCGCTCTGGATCGCCTGCGGCGGATGCCTCATCATTGCCCTACCTTCTAGGCCCGAGGATGCAGGCCCTTCGTCCCGCTGCCAACGAGCGATGAGCGAGCGAACCCAGATCACGACTCCCGAGTCCCTGACCGAGGATCAGGGAGCGGAGCCCACCCTGCGACCGAATCGCTTGTCCGAGTTCATCGGCCAGGCCAAGGTCCGCGAAGCGCTCTCGATTGCCATTGAAGCGGCGAAGCAGCGCCGGGAGGCTCTGGACCACGTCCTCTTCCACGGCCCGCCGGGGCTGGGAAAGACCACGCTGGCTTCGCTCCTGGCACGCGAGATGGGGGTGAACATCAAGACCACGTCCGGCCCGGTTCTGGAGAAACCAGCGGACCTGGTGGGCATCCTCACGAATCAGCGTGAGGGGGACATCCTCTTCATCGACGAGATCCACCGGCTGCGCCCGATCATCGAAGAGTTCCTGTACCCGGCCATGGAGGACTGGCAGGTCGACATCCGACTGTCCGATGGGCCCAAGGCTCAGACCATGACGATGCAGATCGAGCGCTTCACGCTCGTGGGAGCGACGACGCGCTTTGGCCTTCTGACCGCCCCGATGAGGGCGCGCTTCGGCATCGTACAGCGTCTCAACTTCTACCCGGCCGAGGAGCTCGCCACCATCGTCCGCCGGAGTTCGGAGATTCTGAATGTCGAGGTCACGGAGGACGGAGCCCAGGAGATCGCCAAGCGATCGAGGGGCACTCCGCGGGTCGCCAACAGACTGCTCCGGAGGGTTCGGGACTTCGCCCAGGTCAGGGCCGACGGAGTGATCGACTCCGCTGTGGCCCACGAAGGCCTGACGATGCTCGACGTCGACGAGTACGGTCTGGACGAAATGGACGCCCGGGTCCTGAAGACGCTCATCGAGAAGTTCGAGGGAGGGCCGGTCGGCCTCAACTCCCTTGCCGTAGCGATGGGTGAAGACTCCACGACGCTCGAGGAGGTGTACGAACCCTTCCTCATCATGGAGGGCTTCCTGATGCGCACGCCGCAAGGGCGGGTAGCCACCCCACGCGCCTTCAAGCGGTTCGGGTATACGCTACCGGGCGAGGGCAAGACCGGCGGGCAGGGAACTCTCTTCGGGGGCGGATGAGCCGCTCCCGTTCGTGATGCCGTCCCCGCGCGGCGCGCTGGTCGCGCACTACGATTACGAGCTGCCGGAGGGTCGGATCGCCCGCTATCCGACCGACCGCAGAGACGAGAGCCGACTCCTCGTGCTGCCTGGCGATAGCGGGCCTTGCAGGCACCTCCGCTTCAAAGATGTCCGAGAGCTCTTCGAGCCCGGGGACGTCCTGGTGGTGAACGATTCGAAGGTGCTGCCGGCGCGGCTGCTGGGGAGGAAGCCCACGGGTGCGCCGGCTGAGATCCTCCTCGTCCGCCCAGCACCGGGTGCCGACGATCCCTATCTGTGGGAAGCTCTCGTACGGCCCGGTTCGAAGCTCAAGCCGGGTCGGACCGTGCTCGTCGCGGGCGGATTGGAGGTCGAGATCCTGGACTCGGCGCCGGGGTCGGGCCGGGTCGTCCGCCTCGTGACGGAGTTCACCGTGGACGAGGCGCTCGATCGCTACGGACACATGCCGCTGCCGCCGTACATAGACCGTCCCGACGAGGCCCTCGACCGCGAGAGGTATCAGACGGTGTACGCTCGCACGCCAGGCTCCGTGGCGGCTCCTACCGCGGGGCTGCACTTCACTCGCGGTCTGCTCGACGAACTCGGCGACCATGGCGTCCGCAGGGCGGGGGTCACGCTCCACGTCGGGATCGGCACCTTCAGGCCCGTGGAGGTGGAAGATCCCGCCAGGCACGAAATGCATCACGAGTGGTTCGAGGTCACCCCGGAAGCGGCCGAGGTCATCAACGGAGCCCGGGAGGCGGGGGGACGGGTGTGGGCCGTGGGTACCACGGCGGTGCGCACGCTCGAGTCCGCTGCCGACCGCTCCGGGCGCGTCGAGCCTTGTCGGCGCACCACTGATCTGTTCATCCGGCCGCCGTACCGGTTCCGGGTCGTGGACTCCCTGCTCACGAACTTCCACCTGCCCCGATCGACTTTGCTCATGCTCGTGTCCGCGCTCGGTGGATTCGACAGGGTCATGGGCGCGTATCAGGAGGCGATCGCCGGGGACTATCGCTTCTACTCGTACGGCGACGCGATGGCAGTGCTCGGTCCACGGCGCGGAGAGCTCGACTCGCGGTAGGCATCGGATGGGAGTGGCACCCGCCGCGGCGACAGAGGCGGACGGCGGCACCGTGCGTTAGCATTACGGGTAGGCCTGCCCCGCCGCGACCGTAACCACTGGACTTCGCGCCCGCCCGGGGGCGGGCCGGGTCACCGTGGGGAGCACGGAGCCGCCCATCATGGCGACCGAACCGAAGGCGCGGGTCCGATGGACCCAGGGGACGATCTGGATTCTGCCGCTGATGCTCGGCGTGTCGTTCGCCTTGAACTGGGCCTATCTCGGCTCCGGCTTTCTGGCCGACGAGGTGGTGATCGTGGCGGCCATCGAGCAGGAGCCGTTGCCGTTCTCGAGGTGGCGCGGAGCCTGGTCGGGCGATGTCACGGACCTCTCCTGGTTCGGAAATCCGTGGTGGGCCGACCCCGGCGCGATGGGGAGCTTCTTCAGGCCCCTGCCCAGCCTGGTGATGGAGGCCTCACTCGACCTCTTCGGACGGGCTGCCTTCCCCCTGCACCTGTTGGCCGTGGTTCTTCATGGCGTCATTGCGTTCCTGCTGGTGTTGATCCTCCTGCCCTTGTGTGGCAGCCGGGCTCCACCGCTCGTCGCGGGCCTCGTGTGGCTGGCTTGCGAGGACCACAGCATGACGGTCGGGTTCATCTCGTTCTTCACGGACGTGCTGTGCGTCTTCTTCGTGTGCCTTTCGCTGCTGGCACACCTGCAGTGGCTGCGGTGGCGACGTCCCCGGTGGATCCTGGCGAGCATGCTCGCGGTCATCGCGGCCCTCGGATGCAAGGAGACGGCGGCCGTGGCTCCCCTGGTGCTCGTCGTGACGTCGTTCTTCTTCCCCCGCGGCGGGGAGGCGGTCGGATCCATCACCCCGGCATGGGTGCGGGGTCGGGTGGGCGGTCTGATACGCGACCCGTTGGCCTGGGCACCCTGGATCGCGGTGTTCGTCGGGTTCCTCGCCCTATATTCGGCGCTCGGGCTCGGCGGCATGGACAACCTGACCTACAACGATCCGCTGGCGCATCCGCTCCGCTACCTGAACCATCTGGTCATTCATCTGCCGGTGATGTGGCTGGCCGCCGTCACCGTGTTCCCTCCCGGGGCCGGCTTTCTGGATCCTGCCTTCTTTCCGCCCATGGCGTTGGCCGGGGCCATCGTGTTCCCGGCGTTTCTCTGGGTGTTGGGCTCCCGCCTCCGGAAGCCGGTCGTGGCCTGGGGGCTCACGCTGTACCTGCTGGCACTGCTGCCGCAGTTGGGTACCGATGCCGGCGAGCGTCTGATGTACCTTCCGTTCCTTTTTCTCGCCGTGACCCTCGCGATACCGATTCTCGACGTGAGGCCGCTGGCTCGGAGGCTCGAGCCTGCGCGTCCGCTCGCGCCGCGCCACCGGCGGGTTGCCGGCTGGTACCTCCTGGTTGGGGTAGCCCTCGCGGGTGCCATCATGTCGGCACGTGTGCCGGTGGACTACATCCGGTGGGCCCGACCGGGCATCACCGACCCTCTCTCGGCCGCATCCTGGGTCGAGTCCGGGCACGAGCGAGTCGTCTTTCTCACCACCCGTGACTTCTTCGGCATGCTCATGGTGCCGACCGTGTTGGAGCAGTCAGTCGGACGGGACCTGGACGTCCACCTCGTTTCGGCGAGTGCCGGTCGGGCCACGGTGGAGGTTCTGGACGGGTCGAGCTTCGTGCTGCGGCTCGACCGCCGGGGATGGCTCACGAACTTCCTGGCTGCAGCCTTCCGCCGGAGTCCCGAGCTTCGCCTGGGAGGATTCTACGAGGGCGAGCTGTACGATGTGACCATTCTGGAGTTGACGGGCGACGGCACGGACGTCCTGGCAGCCAAGATCGACATGCGGGTCGCACTCGACGACCCGGGAACTCTCTTCCTTCGTTGGGACGGGGCCAGGTATCGACCCATAGAGTTGGATTCGCTGCCGAGGGGGGAGCCGCAGCCTCTGGACCGGGGATCGTCGGGGGCCGGCTGAGTGGGGTGTTACATTCTCACCCCATGTTCGACTACCGACTCGTCGCAAGCGCAGGAGCCGCCCGTAGGGGGGTATTCACCACCCCCCACGGCGATGTGCAGACCCCGGCCTTCATGCCTGTGGGTACGCAGGCGACGGTCAAGGGCCTCACCCCCGATGAAGTGGCGAAGCTGGGTGCCCAAGTGGTGCTGGCCAACACCTACCACCTCTATCTGCGTCCAGGCCACGAGTTGATCAGGAAGCTGGGCGGGCTGCACAGCTTCATGCGATGGGACGGTCCCATCCTGACGGACTCGGGCGGGTACCAGGTCTTCTCACTGACGGACATCAGGAAGATCGAGGACCACGGGGTCATCTTCCGGAGTCACATCGACGGCTCGGAGCATACCTTCACGCCCGAGTCGGTGATGGAAGTCGAGCGCGCCCTGGGGGCCGACGTCATCATGGCTCTCGACGAGTGCCCGCCAGGGGGGTCGACCCGCGACCAGGCCGTCGAGGCCAACCGCAGGACACTCGATTGGCTGGCCCGGTGCAGGAGCCGGTTCGACGACCTCGTGCACGAACAGGCCGTGCCGCAGCAGGCCCTGTTCCCGGTGCTTCAGGGTAACGTCTTCGACGACTTGCGACTGGAGCATGCACGCCAGTTCCAGGACCTGGGAGATTGGAGGGGCTTCGGTATCGGAGGCCTGAGCGTGGGTGAAGCCAAGGAGGATATGTGGCGCACGCTCGAGATCCTCGACGGGGCGCTCCCGGTGGACCGCCCGCGTTACCTCATGGGCGTGGGCTACCCGGATGATCTCCTGGAGGCGGTCGCGCGGGGATGCGATCTGTTCGACTGCGTCGCACCCACCCGGAATGCCCGCCATGGGACTGCCTGGACGAGCGAGGATGGCCAGGTGAACTTGAAGGCGGCGCGCTTCCGGGAAGACAGCAGGCCGATCGATCCCGGCTGCGACTGTTATACGTGTGCACGCTACGACCGGGCGTACCTGAGGCACCTGGTCGTTGCTTCGGAATGGCTGGCCCCGCGCCTGGTTTCCATCCACAATCTGCGGTTCCTCGTCCGCCTGGCTGAGGACGCCAGGAGCCGCATCGAGGATGGTAGCTTCGACGCTTGGCGCCGCGACTGGCTCGACCGGTATCGCCGGGCTGCTGGACCGGCCTCTGTTTAGCGCTTACGAACGACTCGAAACGAATTGGAGACACTGGTGACGACGCCCGCTCTGGCACTTCTCGCCGCCCCCCGTGAGGGTGGCTCCGGAATGACCATCTTCATGGTTCAGATGATGGCCATCTTCGCCATCTTCTACTTCCTTCTCATCCGCCCCCAAGCCAAGGAGCGCGAGCGCCAGGAGGCCATGCTCAAGGGGATCGAGAAGGGCGATGAGATCGTCACGAACGGTGGCATCATCGGGAAGGTGGTGCACGCCGATGGCAGCGAACTGACCGTTCGCACCGGCGACAATACCCGCATTACCGTCGACCGCAGCAGGGTCGCGGTCGTTCGCGAGTCCAACAAGCCGAGCAAGGACCGCACCGACTGATGGCATTGCGCAAGATCGTGCTGATGGGCGACCCCGTCCTCCGCGCCAAAGCGGAGCCGGTCGAGTCGTTCGACGACGATCTTCGTGGCCTTGTTCGGGACATGTTCGAGACGATGTACCATGCCGACGGGATCGGCCTCGCGGCTCCTCAGGTCGGGGTATCGCTGAGAGTTCTCGTGCTCGATCTGCGGCGGGAGGATGAGCCCGAGGCCAAGGTGGCGCTCGTGAATCCAACCGTGACCTGGTCCAGCCGAGACACCGAAAAGGAGCCCGAGGGCTGCCTGAGCATCCCGGGCATGGAAGAGATCGTGACCCGGCCCTGGGCTGTTCAGGTGGAGGGATGGGACCCTGACGGGGATCCCGTGGTCATCGAGGCGGATGATCTCTTCTCACGGGCCCTGCAGCATGAGATCGACCACCTGGATGGAATTCTCTTCCCGGACCGTATCAGTCCGCTCAAACGACGCATGTTCATGAAGAAGTGGAAGAAGCAGCTCGCCGAAACCGCCGCCGACTCGGACTAGTGCTGCCATGCGAATTCTCTTCTGGGGCACTCCGGACTTCGCCGTTCCCTCACTGAGGGCGCTCGATGACGAGGGATTCGAGGTGGTCGGGGTGGTGACTCAGCCCGACCGGCCGAAGGGCCGGGGGCGTCGCATGGCCGCGTCGCCGGTCAAGGAAGTCGGTGTGGCCGCCGGTATTCCGGTCCTGACTCCGGAGCGGCCGCGCGGCGAGGCGTTCATGGCAGAGATCCGTGCGCTTCGGCCCGACCTCTCCGTCGTCGTCGCGTATGGGCATATCCTCCGGCGCGAAGTCCTCGACGTCCCGGCGTTGGGCTCGATCAACGTGCACGCATCCGTGCTGCCCGAACTGAGAGGGGCTGCCCCCATCAACTGGGCCATCGCGCGGGGCTGCGACTCCACCGGCGTCACGGTCATGCGGATGGCCGAGGCTATGGATGCCGGGCCGATCCTGCACATCGTCGAAGAGCCGATCCTGGACGATGAGACGGCTGCGGAACTGACCGTCCGGCTGTCTGAACTGGGCGCCCAGGCGCTCCTGGAAGCGTTGACGCTCCTCCCGTCGGGGAGCCTCGAGGAGGTCGAGCAGGATCACGACCGCGCGACGTTCGCTCCCAAGGTCGATCGGGCGACGGCCAGGGTGGACTGGTCTCGCCCGGCGCAGGAGATCGAGTGGCACGTCCGCGCGATGGACGCCGTGCCCGGGGCGTGGTCCGAGTTGGAGGGGGTTCCGGTCAAGCTCTTCCGCCCGCGTGTGGTCCGGGCCGAGGATCTGCCAGCTGCGCCGGGTGGTCTCAGCGGCGAGGACGGTCTCGCTGGCTCCGGCCAGCCCGCAGACTCCGACCAGCCACATGGCCCGGGCAGCGTGATCCTGGTCGACGAAGAAGTCGGCGTGGTGGTCGCTGCCGGGGACGGGGCCGTCGCCCTGCAGGAGGTCCAGCCTCCTGGCAAGCGTCGCATGAGCAGCGGAGAGTGGATCCGCGGCCGGGGGGTGGCACCGGGCCAGCGGTTCGCGTGACTGGCAGGAGCGTTCCCCGCCTTCATGTGGTCACGGACGATCTGGTTCTCGGTCGGCCGGATTTCCTGTCGGTTGCCGAGAGCATCCTGGGAGCGGGGTGTGAACACCTCGCTCTTCATCTGCGTGGGCCGCGATCAACCGGCGCGCACGTTCATTCACTGTCGGAGCGGCTGCTTCCACTCGCCCGCGCGGCGGGCGCCACGTTGATCGTGAACGACCGGGTCGATATCGCCCTCGTGGCAGGCTTGGACGGCGCCCACCTGGGGCAGCGGTCACTATCGCCGCGGGTGGCGAGGGAGTTGTTGGGTCCCCCGGCGATGGTGGGGGTGTCCTCGCACTCTCCCATGGAACTCGATCAGGCGGTGTCCGCTGGCGCGGACTACGTGTTCCTGGGCCCGATCTTCGAGACGGCCACCCATCCCGGTCAGCCGGGGCAGGGATGGGAACTGATCAGGACGGCCGCTGCACGGCAGGTTCCGGTCATCGCGATCGGCGGGATCGACGTCGCCCGGGCCTCCGACGCCGTGGCGGCCGGGGCGCATGGGGTCGCGGTCATCGGGGGAGTATGGAACGAACCCCATCCCCGGACTGCCGTGATGCGATACCTTGATGCGTTGAACTGCCAACCGGGGGAGTCGTGAGCAAGATTCGGGTCAGTTTGAACGGTAAGGACCGTGAGGTCGGGGGTGATCACTCCATCCGCTCTCTCATCGAGTCGTTGGAACTCCACCCGTCCCTGGTCGTGGTGGAGCTGAACCGGGAAATCCTGGAGCGCGATCGTTATGGTGACGTGCCTGTCCAGGAAGGAGATACCATCGAGCTCGTCCACTTCGTGGGCGGGGGATGAGGCATATGAGCGAGCAGGGTCACGCAGACGAGTCGGTTCCTGTCCTCGACGGCCCGCTGGTCGTCGGTGGTCACGAGTTCACTTCACGTCTCATCGTCGGAACCGGGAAGTATTCCACCAACGAGATCATGGTGGACGCCATCCGGGCGAGTGGCGCGGAGATGGTCACGGTCGCGGTGCGCCGGGTGGACCTGGATCGGACGAAGGATGAGGCGATCCTCCACCACCTGGATCCGGAGGAGTTCTTCCTTCTCGCCAACACAGCGGGGTGCTACACGGCCGAGGACGCTCTTCGGTATGCACGCCTGGCGCGGGCGGCGGGCTTCAACGAGTGGATCAAGCTGGAGGTCATCGGTGACGAGACCACACTCCTGCCGGATGTAGCCGCTACGCTGGAGACTGCGAAGATCCTCGCCGACGAGGGCTTCAAGGTGATGGCCTACACCAACGATGACCTCATCACCGCGCTTCGTCTCGAAGACGCCGGGTGCGTCGCGGTCATGCCGCTCGCCAGCCCGATCGGCAGTGGGCTCGGCGTAGTGAATCCCTACTTCATCCGTGAGATCAAGCGACGCCTGGCCGTTCCCGTCATCGTGGACGCCGGGGTGGGCACGGCATCCCATGCGTGCGTAGCCATGGAGCAGGGCGTGGATGGAGTGCTCATGAACACAGCGCTCGCCGCCGCAGACGATCCCGTGCGGATGTCGCACGCCATGAAGCACGGAGTCATCGCGGGCCGCCTCGCCTTCCTGGCCGGACGCATGCCGTCCCGGGAGATCGCCGTCCCGTCGTCTCCCACGACCGGGATGCTCGACTGAGCGACGTTACCGAGTCTCGGCGGGCGGCTCTTCGGATCCAGGAACGGTCAGCGCGCGGCCTTCGGCTGGACGTGGCGTTTCGCAGGGAGGCAGACGCTCTTCCTGCCAGGGAGCGGGCGTTCGTGCACGAGGTGGCCTACGGGACCGCCCGCCTGCGGGGACGGATCGACCATCTCCTGGCGGCCAAGCTGCATCGCGGCTTGGAGAGCGTTCGCCCGAAGATCCATGAGATCCTGAGGCTCGGCGCGTACCAGGTCCTCTATCTGGACGGTGTCCCGCCCTATGCCGCGATCTCTCAGTCGGTGGAATTGGCCAAGGAGGTGGGTGGGCGTACCACTGCAGGGCTGGTCAACGCCGTCCTGCGCGCCGTGGCCGCGGACGGGGACGGGCCCGAGCGCTTCCCCGACCCCGACGACGATGCCGCCGGCTACCTGAGCACGTGGGGCTCGCACCCCCGTTGGCTCATCGAGAGGTGGCTGTCCCGCTGGGACGTGGCCAGTGTCGAGGCCCTCGTGCGGGCCGACAACGAGCGGCCGCCGGTGTGCCTCCTGCCGCTGGAGGACGACGCGGCGACCGCCGTGAGCCGGTTGGCCGACGCCGGGATCGAGGCCGAGGCCGTGGGAGAGGGCACCGATTGCGTGCGATTGTCGCACGGACAGGCTCCGCGCGATGCGCTGGGCGTCCTCGCCTCCATCGTGCAGGATCCGGCGGCGAACCTGGTCGTCCGTTACGCAGATGTTCCTCCCGGCACGAAGGTTGCAGATCTTTGTGCTGCTCCGGGCGGGAAGGCGCTCGCTCTGTCCAGGAGGGCCGTCTATACTCTGGCGGCGGACAGGTCCGAGCGCCGGATGCGGCTCGTTCGGGAAAACGTTGCACGGGTCGGCGGGCCTGTCGGCCTCGTCGTCGCCGACGTCCTGAGGCCTCCCCTGGCCGAAACGGACGTCGTTCTCGTGGATGTGCCGTGCACAGGCACAGGAACACTGGGTCGGCATCCGGACGGCAGGTGGCGTCTGGAGCCGCACCAGATAGGAGGACTCGCATCGGTTCAGCGTGGTATCTTGGAGTCGGCGCAGCATCTCGTCCGGCCGGGCGGGCTGCTCATCTACTCCACGTGCACGTTGGAGCCAGAGGAGAACGAAGTTCAGGTGAAGGCTTTTCTTGACCGTCATGCCGAATTCCAGTTGGCGCCGTCCGATGCCGTGCCGGCGCGATTCGTGACGGAAGAGGGTTTCCTCAGGGTCCTCCCCCAGGACTCCGGTTTCGACGGTTCATTCGCCGCCCGACTACGGAGGCGGCCATGAGACTGGGCGGCGCGCTCGCACGTACGCGGAGGGGGGGCAAGAAGAAGCGCCCGGCAGCCAAGAAGGCGAAGAAGACCAGGGCGAGATCGGCCCCGGGTGCGCGGCGCCGGGCTCTGGGACTGCTCATCGGGCTGGTCGTAATCGGCTGGGGTGGCGGGTATCTCGTTTCAACCCAGATCCTCTTTCCGGCGCCTCCTCCTCCGGGTGACCTATTCCAAGTGCCGGACCTGCGCGGGTTGGGTCTCGCGAGCGCCAGCGAACGGTTGGCTGGTGCGAACCTCGCCTTGGGCGTAGTGGACTCGCTCAAGCATCCCTCGATCAACCCCAACCTCATCCTCGGACAGTCTCCGCTGCCGGGGCAGTTGGCACTGGCCGAGGGCCCCGTCGGGGTAACGATCAGCCTCGGCCCCGAAATGCGGGCCGTTCCGGACGTGCGGCGCCTGACCGAGCGCAGTGCTCGGACCGTGCTCGGAACGACTGGCTTCGTCGTTTCGGTCGACAGTGTGCAGTCCGACCAGCCGCGCGGGCGTGTGGTCGGACTCGACCCTCCGCCGGACTCGGTCGTGGCGCTGCCGGCCCAGGTGGAACTCGTCGTCAGCCTCGGACCGCCGCTGGTGAAGATGCCGCTCGTCCTCGGCCTCGAGGAGGACGTGGCCGTGGCCATGCTCGACTCACTGGGGCTCGTTGTCGGGTCTGTGGAAGAGGTCTTCAGATTCGGGCGGATGCAGGGGATGGTCGTCGAGCAGGAGCCTCCCGCGGACACAGAGTTGGAGCCTGGCACCGAGGTCCGTTTGGCCATCGGCCGGAGAGGTCGGTAGCATGGGAACAATGACCACTGAAAACCGTAGCAAATTGGGCACATCTGGTACATTTGCTCCGCACGATTTCCTCCCTTTCCTGGATAGAGCATGAAGAAGCATTTCCCCAGATCTCCGTACCTGTGGACCGCGATCCTGGGGGTGGCCGTAGTGGTCTTCGCCTGGGTGGGGCGCGAGAACTATCGGCCGGTGATCGCTGGAGAGGATGCGCCGGGTTACAACGTCCTGAGTCTTGCCGGGGAAGAGGTGTCCTTGGATGACTTCCGGGGCCGGGTGGTGCTGCTCAACATCTGGGCTACTTGGTGTGCGCCGTGCAAGGAGGAGATGCCGTCTATGCAGCGGCTCTACGAAGAGCTCGAGGGTACGGACTTCGAGATCCTGGCGGTGAGCGTCGACGCGCCCTTCGGGGAGGTTGACGCGTTCGGTCGCGCGGGCGGTAACCTGGATGCATTCACTGCCGAAATGGGCCTCACCTTCCCGATCTTTCAGGATCCGTCGGGTGGAATCCAGCGAGCCTACCAGACGACCGGCGTCCCCGAGTCGTTCGTTGTCGGTCGTGACGGGATCATCTACAAGAAGCTGGCTGGGCCCACCGATTGGGATGCCCCCGTCAACGTCGAGTTGATCCGAAGGCTCCTCGCTTCGTGAAGCGAGGGAGATAGAACTCCGTGACGCCGCTCTTTCGGGCTCTGGCGCACAACGGCCAGCTGAAGCTTCTGGCCCTGGTCCTCTCTGTGTTCCTCTGGGCCTTGGTGCAGACTGAGCCCAGGAGCCAGGAGACGTTCTCGGCGGTGCCCATCGTGGTGGTCGTCTCCGACACGGCCTGGTCGCTCTCGGGATCCCCGGGACCGACCACGGTGGATCTGACCTTGGGTGGACCTGCTCGCGAGATCATCCGGCTGGCTCGCGAAGGCACCTCGCTCCGAATTCCCATAGCGTCTGTCGGTTCAGAGGACACACTGGTCACCCTGCGCCGCGATTGGGTCGATCTCGCCGGTCACGGGGGGCTTACCGTCCAGTCGGTGTCACCGTCGACGGTCAGTCTGACCTTCGAACCGGCCATTACCCGCCTGGTGCCCGCGGCGATGCGTGTTCGGGGGGAGCTCCAGTCTCACCTGGCGCTGGCCAGCCCGATCGGCCTCAACCCCAAGATGGTCCGGGTCCACGGCCCTGGGAGCAGGGTGCAGGACCTGGATTCCGTGCGGCTCCGCCCGCTCGATCTAACGCAGATCGAGGTATCGGGCGTGTTTACCGTGCAAGTCGACACCACGGGCCTGGGCGACACCCGGGTGTCGCCCAGAACTGCCACCTTGGGAGTGCGGGTCGAGGAGGTGATCGAGCGTGTGCTCACCGATCTGCCCGTGCAGCTCCGCTCTCCGAACCCCGAGGCGGAGATGGTGGTCGAGCCGCTTACGGTGTCGGTGACGTTGGTGGGGGCCCGCACGTTGGTGAACCGCGTTGACCCCGCGTTTCTGACCGCGTGGGTCGCGCCCGAGCTCCTCATGAACATGGCGCCTGGGCAGCAGCGGCGGGTGACACTGCGGATCGAAGGCGTTCCGGATCTCGTGTTGGCCGTGCCCACCAGGTCCCTGGTTACGGTGCGCCGGACAGCCGACCCACCCGAGGACCCGGGCGTGGGAGCTTCCGCCGGGGGATCAGGGTGACCCAGGCTCGCCTGCATTCGCGCCCGCTGGTGATGGGGGTCGAAACGTCCTGTGACGAGACCTCGGTAGCGGTCATCGACGGTGAGAACCGCATCGTCGGGCACGTGATCTTGTCCCAGGACATCCACGAAGTCTACGGAGGCGTGGTCCCGGAGCTCGCTGCCCGGGCTCACCTGCAGAAGATCGATGCGGTCGTGGACTCGACACTGCGCTCGGCCGGTGTTCGACTCAGAGACATCGACATATTCGGGGTGACGGCAGGTCCGGGGCTCATCGGGGCTCTGCTCGTCGGAGTCTGCTGGACGAAGGCGGCCGCGTTCGCGCTCGGCAAGCCGTTGGTGACCGTCCACCATATGGAGGCCCACCTTTTCGCTCCGTCGCTGGAGGACGAGCACGCGCACCCGCCGTTCGTCGGTCTTCTGGTCTCGGGAGGACATACGCTGCTTATCCACGCCGAGGCCTGGGGCCGCTATCGGCTTCTCGGGCAGACCCGGGACGACGCGGTAGGTGAGGCCTTCGACAAGGTGGCGAAACTACTCGGATTGGCGTATCCGGGTGGGCCGGAAGTCGAGGCGGAGGCACTGACGGGCGATCCCGAGCGGCACCGACTCCCACGACCCATGCTCCGGCGCGGCGATCGCCCGGGGGACGCCAACTACTACGATTTCTCGTTCAGCGGACTCAAGACTGCCGTGGTCGAGTTGGCCGCGAAATTGGAGCAGGAGGGCAACCTCCTTCCGGAGCGACCCCATATCGCTGCCGCCTTTCAGGAGGCAGCCGTCGACGTTCTCGCTTCGAAGACCATGAGAGCCGTCGAGGACACTGGCTGCACACGGGTTCTTCTCGGAGGCGGGGTGAGTGCCAACAGCCGCCTCAGGCAAGAACTGATGGAGCGGCTGGGTGGAGGAGGGACACTCTTTCACGCCTCTCCGCGGCTGGCGCTCGACAACGCTGCCATGGTCGCCCGAGCCGCTCGCTTCCGGCACGACAGGGGCGATGTAGCCGATACCGATGCGGGCGCCCGGGCGGATCTGCCGTTTCCGGGCCTCACACGCACCGTCGCCTGAACCCAGATTGATGCCATGTGGCCTGTGATCTTCGAGTTGCCCGAGTGGTTCCCTATCCTCGGAGGTGAGCCGATCACCTCCTTCGGACTCTTCATGCTCCTGGCGTTCCTGACGGCAGGATTCGTGCTGAAGGCCGAGTTCGAGCGGACCGGCTATGATCCCGAGAAGGCCTGGGACTTCGTCTTCATGGCCGTGATCGGCGGGATTCTGGGCGCCAAGATCTATTACATCTTTTTGAACTACCCGCGGCTCGTGGAGGATCCCGTAGCCGTCATCTTTTCGCGGGGGGGACTCGTCTGGTACGGGGGCTTCATCGGCGCGACGGTACTCATCCTGTGGGAGGCCAAGCGCAGCGATCTCCACATTGGGCGGATGGTCGACATCATGTCGCCGCCTCTCGCGATTGCTTATGCCGTGGGTCGCGTTGGGTGCTTTCTGGTGGGAGACGACTGGGGGCGCCCCACCGATTCTTGGGTTGGCGTCCGCTTTCCCATGGGGAGCCCTCCGACCCGAGTCGACGTGATCGAACAGCAGTTCGGGATCGCTGTAGATCCGGCGCTGATCGAGAAATACGGACAGGTGGTGCCCGTACACCCCACTCAACTCTACGAGGTGGGGCTGTCCACTCTGATCTTCTTCTTGCTGTGGCGCGTCCGCCGCCATTCTCATGGTCGCGGATGGCTGTTCATGCTATGGCTCGCGATGGCAGGCATGGAGAGGTTCCTCGTCGAATTCCTCAGGGCCAAGGACGACCGGTTCTTCGGCGTTCTGACCCTGGCTCAGATGCTCAGCCTCGCGGCGGTCGCCGTTGGCCTCGCGGGTGCGGCGAAGCTTTCGCCCGCACCGGCCAGAGAAGAGGGGTAGGAGGCAGGGTGTCCCTGAAGATTCTCCACGCTTCCGACGTCCAGTTCGGCCGCCCCTACCGGCCGGACTCGGCCGATGCCCTGGTCGCGCTCGCCCATGAGCTGTCGCCGGACGTCGTGGTCGTGGCGGGGGATCTCACGCAGCGCGCGAAGGTCGCCGAGTTCGTCGGTGTCCGGCGCCTGCTCGGTCGCCTGCCCGCGGTACCGTGCATCGTGACTCCCGGGAATCACGACGTGCCCCTCTACAGGTTCTGGGAGCGGGCCTTCAACCCCTACAGGAACTGGCGCCGGGCGATGGGCCCAGACTTGGATACCGTGACGCGGATGGAGGGTGCCACGATCGTCGCACTCAACTCGTCTGCACCACGCAGGGCGATCGTCTCCGGGCGCATCGATCGAGGTCAGCTCGACTTCGCGCGGCGCAGCTTCGAGACGACACCAACGACGGATGCGCGCGTAGTCGTGATCCATCATCACTTCGTTGCGACGCCGGACCGCGAGGGAGGGCGTGTGCTCCCCGGGGGAGCGCGTGTGCTGGGCGAATTGGAGAGGCTCGGGGTGCACCTCGTTTTGGGCGGCCATGTCCACCAGACACACCTGTCGACCTCGAGGAGTCTCGTGCCGGGAGCTGGACGAGGGATCCCGCTCGTGGCCTGCGGCACGACCACGTCCAGACGGGGCCGAGGACCCGAGGCCGGACACAACACCCTGAATGTGGTCACGCTCGGGGAGAGGGTGATCGAGGTCGTCCCTCACCGACTCGACCCAGAGGCCGGTGCGTTCAGAAGTCTCGACCCGTCGTCGTTTCCGAGGCCTGGTGTGGTCGGGGCCACCGGGGTCGGTGCATGAGTCGCCGGTGGATCCCCGTTCCTGCCGAGCCCAAGGACACCGTAGCAGCTGCGCTCGTGTCCGGTGCGCTCGCCGCCGGCGTCGGGGTGGTCACCTTCTACTTGGTGAGGACCATCCTCGCCCGGGAGAGCCTCGACGCGGAAGAGGGCAGCACGGCCCTCACTCCGGCCGAGCCTGGGGAAGAGGGTCGGGGACGTGACTAGGCTGTTCCGGCTCGCCTTCTCGGCGGCGGCGTTGCTGACGGCTCTGGGCTCCGGTGCCTCGACGGTCCACGCACAGGGTGCGGACATCGAAGTCCGCAGGGTTCGCTTCGAAGGAAATGAGACCTTCGCTGGGGATTCGCTGGCGCGGGCGATCGTCACGCGCCAGACCGAGTGTCGCTCCTTCGTTTTCGAGCTGCTCTGCTGGCTCGGGTCGGATTGGGCTGACGAGAAGTCGTACCTGCGCCGGAGTGCGATCCCGTTCGACCAGCTTCGCCTGCAGGTGTGGTATGAGCGACGGGGGTACCGTGAGACCGTCGTGGACACTGCGACCACCGCCAGGCCCGACGGGTCCGTCGAGGTGCTCTTCAAGATTTCCGAGGGCAGGCCTGTCAGGGTCGACACGATCGAATTCCTCGGCGCGCAGGGCCTGGACATGGCGGACCTGCTGGAGGATCTCCCGTTGACGACGGGCGACCCCCTGAGCGATCTGATGCTGGACGCCACCCGTGACACCCTTCGACTGCGATTGAGGAACCGAGGCTACGCCCACGCCGACGTCCTGAAGAGCTTCCTGATTCCCGCCCTGACTCCCTACCTGGCGAGGGTGAGCTACGATATTGCCCCCGGGCCCCGCACCCGGTACGGACACGTGGCCGTGGAGATCTCCGGCAGCGATGGCGGCCCGCCCAGCCTGTCCGAGTCGACGGTTCTCAAGACGCTTCGCTTCCAGGCAGGGGACGTCTACAGGCTGAATCAGGTTCTCGACGCCCAGGCGCGGCTCTATGGGCTGGAGATCATCAGAAGTGCGTCGGTCGAGGTCGACCTGTCCTCGCAGACCGATTCGGCCGTGTCCGTGGGCGTTCGAGTGCAGGAGGGCGATAGACACAGGGTCCGCACGGGTGGTGGGTGGACTTCGGCAGAATGCTTCGACACCGAGGCTCGCTGGGTAAGCCGCAACTTCCGGGGCGGTGGACGCCAACTCCAGGTCCGCGGCCGGGTCTCGAATCTCGTGGCCCGGCAGTTCCACGACATCCTGTGCCCCTCCCTCAGCGACGAGGCATTTCAGGCTCTGAACTGGCTGGCGGCCGTCGACTTCGCCCAGCCCTTCGTGTTCTCCACCAGGAATTCCTTCTCGGCCTCGGTCTTCGGAGAACGGCAAAGCGTGCCCGGAGCCTTCATCAGAGAGGCGCTGGGCCTGTCGCTCGCGCTGACTCGGAACATCGGACCGCGGACACCGCTCACGCTGTCCTTCCGCCCTGAACTCTCGAGACTCGACGCCGCAGAGGTGTTGGTCTGTACCTCGCTCGGGGTCTGCTCTCCGGACGACATCGCAAGCGTTCAGGGCGCCAATTGGCTCGCTCCCGTGGGACTCAGCTTCACCCGGAACGAGACCAACAACATCCTCAACCCGTCGAGCGGCTACAGCCTGTTGATCAACGTCGAGCACGCTGCGGCCTGGACGGGTTCGGACTTCCGCTACGACAGGGCGATGATCGACTGGGCTGGATACTCCAGGATTGCCCCTGGCAGCACTCTCGCCGTCCGGGTGAGCACGGGCTGGGTGGGCGCCGGCGCCTTCGAGGAGTTCCTGCGGGACGAGAGCCCGAAGGTGGTGCACCCGCAGAAGAGGTTCTTCGGGGGGGGCGCGAACTCCGTCAGAGGCTTCGCTCAGAACCGGATGGGACCCCTCGTCCTGACGGCGGACCCCAGCCAGCTGCTGAGCGCGGACGGTGCTGCGTGCACGCCCGCCCAGATCATGGATCGGTCGTGCGATGCTGGCAGTGGCTCCGGGTTGAGCCGGTTTCCGCGGGCGACCGGTGGTACGCGCGTGCTCGAGGGCACGCTCGAAGTCCGAGTTCCCCTGTCGTCCAGGTTCCAGGGAGTCGCGTTCACCGACTTCGGTCAGGTGTGGGGTGGCCAGGAACCCGTCTCGCTCGAGTCTGTCGAGGTCACTCCGGGGATGGGACTTCGGCTGCTGTCTCCGATCGGCCCGATTCGCTTCGACCTGGCCTATCGGTTCGTTGGTGGTCAGAGCCTCCCTATGGTGACGCCCCAGATCCGTGCGTACCTGCCCGGGCAGGACGCCGAGCGTGACCAGATAGTCGTCGATGGCAGCCCGATTCCCTACGTTCGGGACTCCCAGCAGGGCCTGGTCATTCTGGAGCCTACGGTGCTCTTCGGCGACTCGCCGGCGCTCTCGCTCAGTCGATTCCAGCTTCACATCTCCATCGGGCAGGCCTTCTGATGACCAGCGCGCCCGAGCCTCACATGGACGGCGAGCCCGTCGGGGTCGACGAACCGCCGGAGCCCGCGCGGAAGAGGCGTCGCGTTGTGCGCACCCTCGGAGGCATTCTGGCCTGGTGCCTGGTCGTCGCAGTGGTGGCGGTGGTCTGGATTCTCCAGGGCGCAGGAGGCCAGCGACTTGCCCTCGATGCGGTCCTCTCCCGGGTCGAGAGAAGCCTTGCAGGTGAGCTCTCCGTGCAGGGCATCCGAAGCAACAGCCTTCTGTTCAGTGCGACACTGACCGGTGTCCGCCTGGAGGCGGCCGAAGGGAGACCGTTCTTCGAAGCTGACTCCGTCGAGGTCCGCTACTCTGCGCTGGGCTTGCTGCGAGGACGACGTTCGTTGGTCGGGCTGACGCTCTGGTCGCCGCGCATCGAAGTGTCGACCTATCCGGGAGACGACGGGCCGAACGTTTCGCGGCTACTGCTCCCGGCCGATGGCGGTCGTGGGGCGGGGACCCCGCGAGATATGCCTCTCGGCACCGTCGTCATCCACGACGGGCTGCTGGCGGTTCTCAGCCCCGCGAACGGGACCCCATCTGCTCGCATACCGACGGTGCCGGTTCCCGATGGTGCGGGTGTCCTGCGCCGCTTGGCTCTCGAGGCCATACAGGGTGAGTGGCGGGACGCGGTCCTGCACACCGGGGACGAGGTGCGATTCACGGCCGCCCTCGATGCTGTGGCCATGGACGTCATGCTCCTCGAGGAACCCCTTCGCATCGTGGACGGAAGCGGCAATTTCGCATTCGGAAGCGCAGGGGTCGAATTCGGGGCGGCGACCGTGGACTTGCCGGGCTCCCGTCTCTCGGGTTCGCTCCGCTTGGGCCCCACATCCGCCGGTGAGCCCTGGCGCTTCTTCACCGACTTGAATGCCGCGACCGGGGATCTGGACGACCTTCGTTGGCTGGACTCGAGGATTCCCGCCGGGAGCTTCACCGGGCGCTTCGAAGTCAGGACCAGTGACGCCATCGACGTCGTCTTCCATCGGCTCGAGGCAGAGGTCGAGGGCAGCCAGCTTGCGGCTGAAGGCGCGTTTCGCTTCGACTCAGGGCTGGAGTTCAGGGACTTCAACGTTACGGCCAGTCCGCTCGCAGTGTCTCGGCTGGAGCCGTGGTTGGGTCGGACCCTGCCCATCGATGGGTGGCTGAGTGGCCGGCTGGTCTTGGACGGGACTCCCTCCGCGCTCGCCACGAACGGCAACCTCACGCTCGTGCCCACCGGGTACGGCGGTCGACCGACGAGTGCGGATGTCGGTGGGGTCCTCCACCTCGGTGGAAACCCGGGCGCGACCGACTTCGCGGGGCGGCTCGACCCCCTCAACTTCAATCTGCTGCAGGCCCTGCTACCCTCGGTCTCCATCCGGGGGGCGGGATCTGTGGCCTTCGAGGTCTCTGGGCGAGCCGAGGACGGATTCCGCTTCACCTCGGACCTCGTGGAGCGGCGCAACCCGCTCGCGACCACACGGGTCCATGCCGAAGGAACGGCCGTCAGGGATTCTCTCCGGCTGTGGAACTTCGATGTCGAGGGAAAGCTGACTCCACTCTCGCTGGAATTGGCGAACCAGGTCTATCCCGCTCTCGAAGTCCAGGGGGACCTGAGAGGTACGGTCCACCTGAGTGGGCCTCTGCAGGATTTGAGGGCGACCGCAGAGGTCGATGTCGCTGGAGGGCGCGTGACGGTCGACGCCGGCGCCGACCTGACGTCTTTGGCCCGAGGATATCAGCTGGACCTGCAGGTAGACGCGGTCGACTTCGCCCAGGTCGTCAGCAGGGTGCCCGCGCCCGCGACCTGGACGGGGCAGGTCGTCGTGATGGGCTCCGGTCTGACCCCCGACTCGCTCGAAGCCGAAATCTCTCTGGCTGGGGGGCATTCCCGGGTAGGGAGGCTGTACGTCGACACAGTGGGAGCGTCACTGCATACGTCGGCGGGATTGCTACATGTCGATTCCCTATTCGCCCTGCTCGGCGGAGTCTCGGTCGGCGGCAGCGGCGCGGTGGGCCTCGCCGGTGCGCATGAGGGGGAAGCCTCCTTCTGGTTCGAGACCGACTCCCTCATTCACCTGCGCTCCATCTTCATGGGCGACTCCGTGATCGCCCGCGACGAGCTTTCGGCGCTCGACCGGGAGGTGCTCCGCTTCGAGGGGATCGATCCGGACACGCTGCCCCTGGCTGAGGAAGTCGCCATGTCAGGAGCGGTCTCGGGGACCGTCGACGTCTACGGTGCGCTCGACGACCTCGACGTCACGCTGTCGGCGAGGCTCCAGGACGGAGTCTTCCGCCAACAGAGTCTGGGCGAGGCCGAGATCTTGCTGGAGGCTCAGGGGCTTCCCGCGAGAAGCGGTGAGTGGAACCTCGTCGCAGACGCGGCCGATCTCGACCTTGCGCGGTGGGCCTACGAGGGCGCCCACGTGGAGTTGAGGGGGGAGGGGGCCTCCGGAAGCGGCTGGTTCGAGGTGCGTCGGACCGAGGTAGAACGATACGGCGCGTCCGGGGGCTTCTCTGTCGATTCGGCGGGCGGCAGCATCGACCTGGAGTTGGCCACCGCGCGCGTCGACTCGGTGCAGTGGAGCCTGGAGCGGCCGACCCGGCTGACCTGGGACAGCTCGTTCGTGCGCGTGGACGACTTGGTGGCAACCAGTGATGCCGTCGACCCGGGCCGTATCACCGCCTCGGGGGTGCTGTCGCGGGCCTCCGATTCGGACTTCACATTGGGCATGGATGGGGTGAAGCTCGGTCGTCTCGCCCGCCTGGCGCAGTTCGACTCGCGCGTCGTTGCGGGTGATATGAGTGTGGCGATCCGGGTACGGGGTCCGGGTGACGACCCGACAATCGATGCGAACGTAACGGCTGAGTCGATTCTGTACGGTGACCTGTCGGCGGATCGGGTGGTGTCCGAAGTCCGGTACGCGGGCCGGGCGGCCGAGGTCAGCGCCGAGGCCTGGTCGAAGGGTCGTTCAGTGCTCACCGCCGCGGGTACCATCCCCATCGACCTCAGCCTTGTCGTGACGGAGAACCGGGTCCCTTCGCTTGACTCGATGGAAGTGCGCGTGGAGGCTGATTCTCTCGAAGTCGCGGGTCTTCTCGCCACCGTATCCGCCCTCGAGAACGTGGACGGCTGGGTGTCCGGAGGTCTGGATATCGGTGGGACGATCCTCGACCCCGCGCCGTCGGGAACGCTCCGCGTGGAGCGTGCGAACTGGGCGGTGCCGGCCCTGGGGGTTCGGCACACCAACGTGAGTGGGCTGATGACGCTCTTCCCGGATCGAACCGTCGAGGTCTCGATGGCGAGTCGTGGTAGTGGAACCTCGGAGATCACCGGTCGGTTGAACTTCTCGACCGTCGCCAACCCTGCGCTCGACCTGACCATCGCGTTCCAGCAGTTCCCGGCGGTGAATCGGCGAGACCTCACGGGAACGATCAGCGGTGCGACGACGTTGACCGGCACCTTCCGGCGTCCGGTCATCCGGGGTTCCCTGAGCGTAGATCAGGGTGCACTGTTCCTCGAGGAGTTCGCTCGGAGTGCGCAGGTGGTCGATCTCACCGACCCTTCACTCTTCCAGGCCAGCGACACGTTGGGCATCACCGGCCGGCCTTTGATCGCGGAACTCCGCAACCCTTTCATGGACAGCCTGCGGGTGGACGTCGAGCTGGCCGTCGACCGGAACACGTGGCTCCGGTCTCCGGAAATGAACGTCGAGATCGGCGGCGACCTGACGATGGTGTACGACCGGTCGGAGCGCGAAGTGGTCATGGTCGGAGATCTGGGCGCGTTGCGCGGGTCGTACAGTGTGCTGGGGCGGCGCTTCGAAGTGGAAACCGGATCGGTCGGCT
Source organism: Gemmatimonadota bacterium (assembly GCA_039587465.1). Taxonomy (GTDB): domain Bacteria; phylum Gemmatimonadota; class Gemmatimonadetes; order Longimicrobiales; family Gaopeijiaceae; genus JBDHIL01. Next base: position 109,399 of record JBDHIL010000009.1, read on the forward strand.
TCATTGGGGTGCCGGGCATCAATCCCACGCTGGACATCGAGGCGATCAGCCGCATTCGCCGGGTGGACGGGGATCCGCTCGACGTCACTGCGACCGTAACGGGCACCTTGATTCAGCCGCGGGTCACGCTCTCGAGCGAGGAGCAGGGGCTCGGCGAGTCCGACCTGGTGAGCTACCTGATCTTTGGGCGGCCCACGCATGAACTCGCCACCGGTCAGCAGGCAGCCCTCGGAGGGGCTGTGGCGGGCGCCTGGTCGGTGGCGACCGGGACCGTGGCCACAGCCTTCAGCACCGCTGTGGCCCAGGGGGTGGGGATCGACTACCTCTCGATCTCGCAGGCCGGCGACTTCGCAGGCTTCCAGGGCTTCCAGGGATCCTTTGCCGGCACCCAGGTCGAGGTGGGCCAGTACCTCAGCGCCGACGTCTTCGTCGTGGTCGTCCTCAGGCCGCTTCAAGATCAGACGGCCAACTCGGGCGCGTTCGGCGGTGCCCGCGTGGAGTGGGCCCTTTCCGACAATCTGACCCTCGAGGGCTTCATCGAGGACAGATTCCTGCGTAATCAGTCGCTCGGAGCCGCGGACCTGGCACCCCTGGCCAGGCGGGTCCTGGGTGTCTTCGTGTTCCGCGAATGGGGCTACTGACTCGCCCTCGGACGCGGGCACCTCTCAGCCAGGGAGCACGGGTCCAGCAAGTGGACGTGCCCCTCGGTATCTCCGACTTCGTCTCCTTTCCGATCCGCGCGCTAGTTGGGTCGTTGAACCAGCAGGGGCAGCGGACAGCATTTCATCACCTTGCTCGCGGTGCTGCCCAGCAGCGCCCTCCTTACACCGCCGTAACCGTGGGTCGCCAGGGCGACCACATCAGCGCCGACCTCTCGTCCCATCGAGGCGATGGCCGCAGCCGGTGCCTCGTGCTGGACCACCTTGACCGAGACATCGAGTCCCTGTTGCCGCACTGACTCCGCTACGCTCTCCAGGTACTCCTCCACCTTTTCCACGGCGGTCCGGAGATCTCCGGGAAGAAGCGGGAGAACACGGCCCCCGATCACGGCAGAAGACGACACGACGTGTCCCAGCGTGAGCCGGGCGCCATGGGCCTTGGCGAGATCGATCGCGGGTCCAAGAATCCGCTCCGCGAGGGGTGATCCGTCGAGCGCGACCAGGATGTGCTCGAATTCCGGCACAGCCGGCGGCGTGTGCGCACCCTTCGGGGGGTGAAGCACCACCATCGGCAGGTGGGTGAGCCGGATCAGCGCGTCCGCAACGCTTCCCAGCCAGAGCCGGTTGACTCCTGTGTGGCCGTGTGTGGTGATGAGGATCATGTCCGCATGGACATCCTCCGCGTAGTCTGCGACGCCCTCCGCGACATCGCCCTCCAGAACGACCCCGTCGACAGGTCCGCCTCCTCCCTCGAAGCTCGCCACCAGGTCGTCGATGTACCGCTGCTCAGTCTCCCGGTGGCGGTCGTCGTACTCATCCAAGTCCAAACCCTCGTAGTGGAACTGGGTGTTGGACAGGAAGTGGTCGGGCACGTGGGAGACGTGAACGTGAGCCAGGTGCAGGGCAGCCCCGGTGGCCTCAGCGAGTCCGCGAGCGAGGGGGAGGGTTCTCTCGCTGAACTCCGATCCGTCGAGGGGCACGAGAAGCGATTGGAGCATGAGGCTCCTCCTTCCATCCCGTCAGGGATGATCATGCCGTGGTCGAACGTGGGAGGCTCTGACTCCTCCCGGCCCTAAAGATACGTTGCCGGGGCCGGATTCGCTCATCTGACGTCGCTGGGTCCGAGGCGGGCCCGGTGCTGCCGGATTGAACGTGCCCCGCGGCTCCAGTACAATACCTGGCTATGGCTCAAGACCACCTCATCGTCCGCGGTGCCCGGGAGCACAACCTCCAGGACATCCACGTATCGCTTCCCCGCGAGAAGCTCGTGGTGATTACAGGCCTGTCGGGGTCGGGCAAGTCGTCGCTCGCCTTCGACACGATCTATGCCGAGGGCCAGCGCCGTTACGTCGAGTCGCTGTCCGCGTACGCAAGGCAGTTCCTCGGCCTCATGGAGAAGCCCGATGTAGACAGCATCGAAGGGTTGTCTCCGGCCATTTCGATTGAACAGAAGACGGTCAGCCGGAATCCGCGCTCGACAGTGGGCACCGTAACGGAGATCTACGACTATCTGCGTCTCCTGTGGGCCCGGGTCGGCACCCCCCACTGCCCGACGTGCGGTGAGCCGGTCGTTCGTCAGTCTGCGAGCCAGATCGTCGACCGTCTCCTCACCATGAAGGAGGGGACTCGCATCGAGGTGCTGGCGCCACTCGTGCGGGGCCGGAAGGGCGAGTTCCAGAAGCTCTTCGAACGGGCCCGCAAGGAGGGCTTCGTGCGCGTCAGGGTCGACGGCGAGACGTACGATCTGCAGGAGCCGCCCGCACTCAACCGTTACGAGAATCACGACATTTCGGTGGTGGTCGACAGGATCGTGATCCGGGCCGAGGACCGGGATCGGCTGGCGGACTCGGTCGAAACGGCCCTGAGGACGGCTGCCGGAACGCTCGAGGTCGTGGAGCATCGTGCTCGCAAGGACCCGCTGCCGCACCTGTTCAGCGAGCACTTCGCCTGTACCAACTGCGAGCAGAGCATCGCCGAGTTGGAGCCTCGTCAGTTCTCGTTCAACTCACCGTACGGAGCGTGCGAGGATTGCGGGGGCCTGGGGACCCGGAAGGAGGTCAACCCGGACCTCATGATCTCCGATCCGAGCATCTCCATTCTCGAGGGCGTGATTCTGCCGTGGGGTGAGCCGTCGGGGCATCTGCGACGGTCGGTGGTGTCCGGGTTGGCGGAGGCCTACGAGTTCAAGCCCAATACGCCGTGGGGGGAACTGCCCGAGGAGGTGCGCGAGGCCATCATGCACGGCTCCGGCTCCATGAAGATCCGATTCCCCTACAAGTCGGGCTCTGGACGGTTCGAAGGACACTACGAGGACCGCTGGGAGGGGATCCTGGCGAACGTGAATCGGCGCTATGAGGACACGAAGTCCGACGCGGTACGGGCGCAGCTCGAGGAGTACATGTCGACGCTGCCGTGCACTGCGTGCAACGGCAGCCGGCTGCGGGCGGCGTCGCTGGCGGTGACCATTTCCGGTCGATCTCTCGGGGACATCGTCGACCTGTCCATCGGCCAGGCGGCCGACTTCTTCAACGCGCTGCCGGTGGGCGGCGACGGCACCGACGCCCTCGTGGCCGAGATCGCCGGCCCGATCCTCAAGGAGGTGACGGAGAGACTGCGCTTCCTGCAGGACGTGGGGCTGGACTACCTCGCGCTCGGCAGGTCGGCCGGCACGCTGTCCGGTGGAGAAGCACAGCGCATTCGCTTGGCGACCCAGATCGGCAGTCGCTTGGTGGGCGTGCTGTACATCCTGGATGAGCCGTCGATCGGGCTCCACCAGCGTGACAACTCCCGTCTCCTCGACACGCTCCAGCACCTGCGCGACCTGGGGAACACCGTCATCGTCGTGGAGCACGACGAGGACACCATCCGAGTGGCAGACTACATCGTGGACCTGGGTCCGGGTGCGGGGCGGCACGGCGGAGAGGTAGTGGCTTCAGGCACGCTGGAGGATGTGTTGGCCGAGGAGCGGTCCCTTACCGGAGCCTACCTCAGGGGCGACCGCGACGTCATCGTGCCCGACGAGCGTCGGCCCATCGATCCAGAGCGCGCCCTGGTCGTCAGGGGCGCCACCGGCCACAACCTCAAGAAGCTCGATGTTCGGATTCCCCTGGGGGTATTCACTGCTGTGACCGGGGTGAGCGGTTCAGGCAAGTCGACGCTTGTGAACGAGACCCTCTATCACGCCCTTGCCCGGAACCTCTACCGCAGCAAGCTCGTGCCCCAGCACTACGACCGGATCGAGGGGCTCGAGCTGGTGGACAAGGTCATCGATGTGGATCAGTCGCCGATTGGCCGGACCCCGCGGTCCAACCCCGCTACCTACACTGGGCTGTTCACGCCCATCCGCGACCTCTTCGCCAACCTTCCCGAGTCCCAGATGCGGGGCTACGGGCCGGGTCGATTCTCGTTCAACGTGAAGGGGGGGCGCTGCGAGGGGTGTTCAGGTGATGGTCTGGTGAAGATCGAGATGCACTTTCTGCCGGACGTCTACGTTCCGTGTGATGTGTGCCGAGGCCGACGGTACAACCGCGAGACGCTGGATGTGTTCTACAAGGGCAGGAACATCGCCGACGTGCTGGACATGACGGTGGCGGACGCCCTGGAGTTTTTCGACGCGGTGCCTCGAATCAAGCAGAAGCTCCAGACCCTCAACGACGTGGGATTGGGCTATCTCCACCTGGGGCAGTCAGCCACGACCCTGTCCGGCGGTGAGGCCCAGCGCGTGAAGCTGGCGACGGAGCTGTCGAAAAAGGCGACGGGCAGCACGCTCTACATTCTCGACGAGCCTACGACGGGACTGCATTTCGAAGATGTCCGGGTGCTGCTGGATGTCCTGCAACGCCTGGTCGACATGGGCAACACGGTGGTCGTGATCGAACACAACCTCCACGTGGTGAAGACGGCGGACTGGGTCATCGACCTGGGACCTGAAGGTGGAGAGGCCGGCGGCCGTATCGTGGTTGAGGGGACGCCGGAACAGGTGGCCGCCGAAGCGCGGTCGTACACCGGCCAGCATCTCGCCCCGCTGCTCCGTTGAGCCGGAGATACCCGAACTGGATTCCGGGCGGGAGATCCTCTCGCTCAGGGCTGCACGACGATGTACCATAGAGGTTGCGGCGGGGCCTGCCCTATCGGGGCGGGAAACCGGGGTGCAATCAGCACCGTAGGGTCTGCAACCTAGAACGAACGACCGCTTCCGCTCTGCGGAGGCTCAGAGAACGGAGAAGTCATGGTTACCCGAGAGGATCTCGAGAGCTTTCTCATCCGCATGGGAGTAGAGTATGAGGAGGTCGATGAGGGCATGTTCCTGGTGCGGGGGGCCAACGCCGGCTTCCCGGCGGTGGTCCACTATTCGGCGCCGCTTCTGCTCATCCGCATGAAGCTGATGGACCTGCCGGACACTGGAGAGCGGGCCGTGGAGTTGTACAGGACCCTGCTCGAATTGAACGCCACGGACGTCGTGCACGGAGCATACGGCATCGAGGCCGGTGAGTTGATATTGAGCGACACGCTCGAACTCGAGACTCTGGATTTCCACGAAATCAGGGCGTCCATGGAGTCCATCGAGATGGCGGCGTCGGCACACATGGACAAGATCCGGTCCATGGCCGGCGTCGAGAAGGAGGGCTGACTCAATGGGTATCTTCACGAAGCTCTCCACGCTCCTGAAGTCGAACATCAATGATCTGATCTCGAGGGCCGAGAACCCCGAGAAGATGTTGAACCAGATCATCCTCGACATGCGCGACCAGTTGGCCAAGGCCAAGCGGGAGGTCGCGGCCGCCATCGCTGACGAGCGCAAGCTCAAGGCGCAGCTGGAGGACGAGGTCAAGCAGTCACGTGACTGGGAGCACCGGGCCATGCTCGCCGTCAAGGAAGGACGCGATGACCTGGCGAAGCAGGCCCTCGTCCGCCAGCAGGAGCATGCCGAGCGCGCCATGGTGCTGCAGCAGACCTGGGAAGCGCAGGCGAACGAGACCGAGAAGCTCAAGGGGTCTCTGCGGCAGCTGAACGACAAGATCGAGGAGGCGAAGCGCAAGCGGAATCTCCTGATCGCCAAGCAGAAGAGGGCCCAGGCCCAACGGCGCATCCACGAGACGATGTCCGGTCTCTCGGATACGTCCGCCTTCGAGGCGTTCAACCGGATGGCCGACAAGATCGAGGAAGAGGAGCGCCGGAGCATCGCTCATGCTGAGGTGACGGAGGCGCTGGGTGGGGACACGCTGGAAACCGAGTTCCTCCGCCTCGAAACCGGTGAGGGAGGGGCGGATGTCGATGGCAAGCTCGCGGCTCTGAAGCAGCAGATGGGTATGCTGCCGGCGGCATCTTCAGAGGGTGGGAAGGCCAAGCAGCTTGGTGCCGGGGATGATGACGAGGATGCCGAAGCCGGTGTCCAGGAGGCCCAGGTGGAGGAGGTTTCCGAAGCAGAGGCTGAGGGGATTCCCGAGGCTCAACTGCTCGAGGAGTTCGACAAGTTGGGTGAGAAGCCCGCGGACGCCTGACCTGAGTTCGATTCCGTGGTGGAAGGGGGAGCGCCGTTGCAGGTGCTCCCCCTTTTCATTCTCGGTGAGCCCGGCATCTTACGGGATCTGATCCATTCCACCCGCCCGGAGCGGTCATGAGCATCGTCTATCTCAACGGCGAGTACCTCCCGAAGGAAGACGCGAAAATCTCCCCAGACGACCGCGGCTTCCTCCTCGCCGACGGCGTCTATGAGGTGACCCCCTTCTACGAGGGCGTGCCTTTCGGCTTCGAAGGTCACATGGCGCGCCTGCGGGGGGGACTGGCGTGGATGCAGATCGACTTCGATGTCGACCAGCTCGATGCGATCCACCGCCGGCTGATCGCTGAAAACGACCTGAGCGGGGCTGAGACTGCGCTCGTATATCTGCAGATCACGCGCGGCGTTGCCCCCCGGACCCACTACTATCCCAAGGATCCCGTCGCTCCGACCGTCTACCTGTACGCCAAGGAATGGGCGCGTCCCACCGAGGATCGGTGGAACCAGGGCTTCACGGCCATGTCCGTCCCCGATCGACGGTGGAGTCGGGTCGACGTGAAGACGATTGGACTGCTGCCCAACGCCATGGCCTTCCAGCAGGCGATCGACGGCGGTGCCGATGACGCACTCCTCGTCCGGGACGGCGTTGCGATCGAAGGGGCTCACATGAACTTCTGGGCCGTCTTCGACGGGGTGGCGGTGACCCATCCGAAGAGCAATCACATCCTTCCGGGCATCACTCGCGGGAAGGTGTTGGACCTGGCGGTGGCCGGTGGAATTCCGGTCGAGGAGCGGCCGATCCAGGTCGAGGAACTCGCGCATGCAGAAGAGTGCTTCTGGACGGGGACTACCGGTGAGGTGAAGCCTCTGGTCGAGATCGACGGCAGGGCTGTCGGCGACGGAACGGTCGGGCCTGTAACGCGGGCGCTGGCAGGAGCCTTCCGGGCGAACATCGAAGAAGTGAAGGCGGCAGAGCGGCGGGGAGCCTGATGATCGCGCGGGTCGCCCTCGCGGCTGCCCTGCTGGGAGCAGCGTCGGGTTGTTGGCGGCCCACTCTGCCGGAGGTGTCGGGTGGCGTGGACCTCGCGCCCCCGGGGGCCGAAGCGGTGACGTTCACCTACCTCGGCGTCGGCGGTTGGATCATCGAGTGGCGTGACGTTCAAGTCATGACTGCCCCGCTGTTCACCAACCCGAGTATTCTGCGCGTGGGTCTCACCTCCGTGCGCTCGGATACGGCTCTCGTTTCATCGCAGATGGCTCGCTATGACGTCTCGAGGGCGCGGGCAATCCTGGTCGGCCATGCCCACTATGACCACCTCATGGATGTTCCCCAGGTCGCACGCCGTCACGCGCCCGCTGCCCGCATCGTGGGCAGTGAGACCGTCAGGAATACTCTGGGCACGTGGTCGGGGCTGTCGGACCGCGTGGACCTCGTGGAGGAATACGGGGCCGATCACGAGTCCCCGGGGCAGTGGATGGACCTGGGCACGGGTCTCCGGGTGCTGCCCCTGCGTTCGAAGCACGCCGCTCACTTCGAGGGCATGACCCTCTACCAGGGCACGACGGACGAGCCCTTCGACGAGGAGCCACGGTGGGCCTCCGAGTGGTTGGATGGGGAGACCTTCGCGTTCCTCATCGACTTCTTGGACGCCGACGGTTCGGTTGCCTTCCGGGTCTATTACCAGGACGCGGTGGTGCAGGCCCCGCTGGGCTTCGCGCCTGAAGCGCTCATGGCCGAACGGCCCGTGGATGCTGCCATCCTGGTGCCGGCGACGTTCGATCAGGTCGAGTGGCACCCCGAGGCGTTCGTGGAGAATCTCCAACCCAATTGGGTCCTGCTCGGTCACTGGGAGGACTTCTTCCGCCCGCCTGACCAGAGCACGCGGTCCATGCTGCTCACGGATATCGGACATTTCCGCAGCCGGCTGGAACGCGTCTTTTCGGGAGATAGCTGGCTGCCGGAGAAGGGTACCGTCTTCCGGCTTCCGTTGGTGCGGTAGCCTCAGGGCTGCGACCGACGGGCGCTAAGCACCTCGCGGTATCGACGCGCTTCGCTCAGGGTAGGGAACCGCTTGGCGGGAGAAGTCCCGTGTGTGGGTTGGGGAGTCCCCCCCTCTCCTCCCGCGAGTCCGTCCATCGCTTTCCAGAACAGTGTCGGAGCATAGCCGTTGAGATGGCGGAGGATCCGGGGAAAGGTCCACCTCGGATCGACGTCCGAGGCTACCCACTGGGCCAGGACGGCGCCGGTGTCGATCCCTTCGTCTACAAGGTGAATCGTGACGCCGTAGCTCGGAGGGACTGCGGCATGTGCCCAGAAGGACCCGAGCCTTCCCCGGTGGGCTGGCAGGAGCGAGGCATGGCGGTTCACGAAGCCGATGCGCGGCGTTTCCAGAACCTCACGTGTCAAGAGAATCTCCGTCTGATTGAACACGACATCGGGGTGCAATGCCTGCACGATGGACAGGACGTCAGCCGCCCGCTTTCCGTCGATGCTGAATACCGGGATGTTCCGAGTCCTCGCGAGTCCTTCTACGCTGTTGGGATCTTGAGCGCCGAGGACTGAAAACCGTACCTGCCGCCATAGCGCATCGAAGAAGGCGTGCGGCTCGAAGACGAGCCAGAAGATTCGGAGCGACTCCAGTAGCGCCCGGAGTGAGCTTCGTTTCTCACCCGCACCACGGCGTCCAGCCACGATCACTGCGGCGATCCCGTCGGGCCTAACCTCTATGACGTCCCTGAGGAATGGGCCAAGGAAGACAGGTTCCTCCTGACAGAGGAGGACGACCTTCATCGGTCCATACCTCCAGGACCGGTTTGCACCACCTGGACCGTGCCTGCGGCGCCGTTCAGGCGCACAGTGTCTCCGCTCTGGATGGCTTCCGTGGCTCCTCTCACCCCTACCACGGCGGGGATTCCCATCTCGCGAGCCACGATGGCCGAGTGAGACAGCATGCTGCCACGCTCGACGACAAGGCCGCCGATCGACGGAAACAGGATGATCCAGCCGGGGTCCGTCTGCCGGGTCACCAGAATCTCCCCGTCGAGTTGCGCCCGTGGGTCGGCCTCGAGGAGCACGACCGCGGATTCCTCTACGACGCCCGGATAGGCGGCCAGCCCGCGAAGCACCCCGGCTTCGTCGGTGTCGGCGACCGACTCGTCCGAGAGCCGCTCAGACGCCGAGGTGGTGCCCACCGTGACGAAGCGGTCGGGTAGGGGCGGGGCCGTGCCGAACGCTTTGTACTCGCTTCTTCTGGCGGCCACCAGCGCCCGTGGATCCGAAAGGGTCGCGGTCCCGTCACACAGACCCATCAATTCTTCGAGTTCCATATAGAACACGTCGTCCCATTGCCCGAGGATTCCGTCTCGCACCAGGCCCCGTCCCAAGGCGCGCATCATGCGCCGCACCAGGGCGAAGGCGCGGGTGCGAGCCAAGCGTTGGTTCTCCCGGTTCCGGATGCCCCGACCTGCGCGCTTCAGCACCCATTTGTACACGGCACGCTGCCAGAACGAGAGCCGAGTGCTCACGGCGGCGTGAGCTCCCGCGGCGGCGTCTGGGCGCACTGGGGCAGCTTTGGCTCCACCCCGCCTGACCGAGGCCTGCAGCGCTGACATGAGCGGCGTGGGGTCATCGTGCATTGTGCGTGACTCGAGCTTGAGCTCCGCGACGCAGCGATCACCGAAGCGCTCCATGTATTCGTCGAGGAGCGGACCGCACCGCGGATCCGACTGGACCAGACCGAACGCCTCGGCGGCTGAAGCGTCGAGCACTGCTCTCCCCAGGTCAGTGTCTGCGGCGACGGCGTCAGCGATGTTCTCGAGGTGGTCAGAGACCTCGGTGCTTTCGATGCCGCCCTGCTTCGCCATGAGCGCGTTGTGGAGATTGCCCTGCGCGTCCACATCCCATCGTACGGTGAGGTGCTTGAGGAGGCCGTAGAAGATCATTACGGAGAAATCGTTCACGATCGGGGCCTTCCAGCGCCACAGCAGCCGCTGCTCGACGCTCCGATAGTGTTCGAGGATCTCTGAAGGCTCCAGCTGCTCATACGGTAGAGCGGCGAAGTCCTTGTAGACCTCGTCGAAGTGCCGATGGAAGATCCCGATGCGTCTCTCGAGCGTGAACTGCAGCCACACGGCCCGCCAAGCGGTAAATGCGAGCGCCAGCGCTCCGCTCGACCTCGAGACCCTATCCTCGGATGCCTCCCCGCCATCATGCACCACGCCCATCATTCCCTCCATGAACCGCCGGTTCTGGTGGAAGCCTGGGAGGATCGACACGAGGCGATACCAGTTCCGCAGGTTGTAGTACACCTGTCCCTGGTGGAGGCCGAGCATGTTCCACAGCATGTGATCGTTGGCGCGAATCTCACTCTCGCCCATGCCGAGGAGTTGGCAAAACTGCCAGTACACTGCGTGGTAGGCCCGGCGGATGAACGTGAAGGTCAGGGGCAGCGTGAGGCCCGGGTAACTCTCCACGATGTTGGCGTTGTCCCAGACGAGGCGGTTGGCCGCGTTGGCTGCTGCCTGGATCGGTGGCGTAGTGACCGGCCGAGCCTGCAGGAAGAAGAGGCGCCCACGGTCCACGGCGAACTCGATATCCAGCGGAAGCCCCGCCGCAGCCTCCGCGCTGCAGGCGTCATGCGTCAAGGTGCTCAGGAGTGCCTCGTCGAGGGCCGCTGCGTTCGCCTCCACGGCCGCCACCGACTCCTCGACGGTCCCGCCGCGAGGGGCCGCCACGACCCGCCTGTCCTTGACCACGAGGTGGGACTCGATGAGCGCCCCGTCCCGGCCTACCACGTAGGTGTCGGCGTCCAGCGCTCCCGAGACGAGGCCTTCACCCATGCCGAGGACGGCAGATACGATCAGGCGGTCGCTGCGCCCGGTCACCGGGTCGATCGTGAATACGACGCCGCTCGCCTGCGGCACGAGCATCTTCTGCACGACTACGGCCATGGCCGCTGCATCCGGACGGGGAGTGTCTCCCAACCCGGGCAAGGTCCGGTAGGCGATGGCGCGCTCCCCGTGAAGTGAGCGCCAGCAGCCATGAACCGCCCGCCTCAGGCCCTCCCTCGTGGTGACGTTCAGGAACGTGTCCATTTGCCCTGCCCAGGAGCGTGCCGCACCGTCTTCGGCCACGGCCGACGAGCGCACGGCGAGCGAGCACGAGCCGCCACCCAACGCGTTCCAAAGCTGGTCCAGCGCTTCGCTGAGGTCAGATCCATCTTCTCCGGGAACAGCGACCGAAGGACAGCAGGCCCGGTAGGCCTCCGCTGTCAGGGTCAAGTAATCCGGCACCGGGAGCCCGAGCGCCACGAGCCGGTCGAGGCCGGCGGCCTTCCCTCCGATCTCGGACACGTTCCGCGCGTCGCCCGCGCGGGCGATCCAGGGGTGAAGCCGATCCATGTCATACCCCCTTGAGGCCGTTGATGCCGACGAGGACATAGAGCAGGGATGCCCACGCGGACATCGAGACCCGGAGTAGGCTCGCGAGCCGGGGGCTGGGGCGAAGCGAGTATGGTGCGGCCACGGCGATTGCGCCGCAGCCGAAAAGGACGGCCGCGTCGATGCCCGGGAGCAGAGGGGTGATCTCGATCCCGGCAGCCCACAGACACGCCAATCCGCTCCCCACCCAGAACAGGGTAATGACGGCCGCGCCCTGAACACCCCATCGGCTGGAATACGAGTCTACGTCGGGCAGCTCCTCCGAGGGGGCGAACGTCTTCCGAGAGAACTCGAAGATGTTGAAGAGCGCCCAGTTTGCGGGTGCCATGACCCAGAGCCTGGCAGGCAGCGCAGTGAGGGGAAGACCGAGTGCGATGCTGCAGACGGTGAGCCCGAGCAGGGACGCGACCACCGTGTGTGTCACTGCGTACAACTCCATCTTCGGGCGCAGCCACTCTCCCACGCCGAATTCTGCGTACATGGCCAGCGAATAGAGGTAGGCCAGCGCCCAGGCCGACACTCCAGCCAACCCGGCGAAGGAAGCCAACGCCATCTCCGCCAACGCGAGCAACCAGACGGCGCGACGAGCCTCTCCGAGGGAAATGAGGCCTCGTGGCAGGGGCCGTTGTGGATTGGCGCTGAGATCGGTGTCGTAGTCCTTGATCTCATCACAGACCCGAAGTCGGAAGAAGAACACCGCCACGAGCACCCCTGATAGCAGGAACCTGCCGATGTTCGGGGTAGCTCCCTGCACCGCGCCGGCCGCGCCGGCGTTACCAAGGGCGAATGCCGCAGCCATCGCGACGTGCGTCGTCGGTCCGTAGCGCTCCCGGACGAAGGCCAACCATCGGGAGAATGGTCCGACTCCGGCGCTCACGAGTGGCCTCCGAGATCGGACAGGAGCAGGTGCCGGAGCGCATCCACGTCGACCTTGCTGTGGTGGCGCGGATCCAATGGAATCTCCGGAACGCACATGACTCGGTCGACGGGAATCCCCCCGTTTGCCAGCGCGATGCGGACCTCGTCGGTGGCCCCCGGCCTCTCTTGTCCGTCTGCCGACGTGAACAGCGCCCACGCCGCCTCATGGAGCTCCGCATGTGGCATGGCGATGTATGCCGATCGAGCGATGAAGGGGAGCCGGTTCATGATCAGCTCGGCTTCCACCGGAAAGAGCATGTCTCCGTCCCTCCGGATCGCATTGTGTACACGGCCGAGCATCCAGAGGCGGCCGTGCTCGTCACGAAGGCACACATCTCCCGTGCGATGCCATGCACGCCCGTCCGGGTCCACGACCTTCGCGCGGGCGAATGCGTCGGGATTCCGGAAGTAGCCAGGGCAAACGTGTGGTCCGGCCACGAGCAGTTCCCCACCGCGGACGGGGTCGACGTCCCAGTCGGCCCATCCGTTCCGGCTCAGCGCTACGGGGCCCCGTGTGGGGCGGATGAAGCGCAGGTCGAGCGCGTCGGACGGGTGTCCCAGGCATACGCCCTGGCCCGTCACTGGGGGCATGTCGCGTGCGAGCAGATGGGCGATGGGCTCGACCTCTGTCGAGCCGTAGAGAATCTGGAGTTCGGCATCGGGGAATGCGTGGTCAAACGCTTCGACGTCATCTCTGCTCACCGGCGCTCCCCCGGTCACAACGCGCCTCAGCCCAGGAAGAGAGGCCGCGTCGCGTGCAGCGGCGGTGACGCCCCGCAGGAGTGATGGTGACAGGGTCGCGCAGGTAGCGCCGACTGCGGTCAACTGACGAAGGAGTCGGGCACCGTCCTCCTCGCTGGGGGCTGCCAGGTCGACATCCGGAAGGACTGTGGTCACGCCTGCGGCGAGGTTGTTGAGTGAGAATATGGGAAAGACGGGAAGGTCTATGTCGGCTGCGGCGTAAGGAAGCTCGGCGCTCAGCGCCGTGTGCTGCGCCGCCAGAAACCCGTGGGTCCGGTCCGCGCCCTTGGGCTCGCCGGAGCTCCCGGTCGTGAACGTGACGAGAGCCGAATCCGTAGGTAGAACAGGAGCGATCGCATGCGCGGCACCCGCATCCACGAGAGACTGGAGAGACGTATCTCCCGCGTCGCCCGGCCCGACCCTCACGGAGACCACCACGTCCTCGAAGCCCGGCACGCCGTTGATCATGTGGTGGGCCGGGGTAGGCCCCACGAACCCTCGCGGCTCTACCTGCTGAGCGCACTGTGACAATTGGTCACGACGGGCCCAGGAATCGAGAAAGACCGCGACGGCACCTATGCGGAGCACTCCGAACAGGGTGAGGTAGAGTTCCGCCACCATGGGCACGAAGATGAACACACGGTCTCCCTGACGCAGCCCGCCGGCCTTGAGCCCCGCGGCGACCGCCGCGCTTTGCCGGGAGAGATCGGCGTACGTCATGGATGCATACGCCCCCGCGGAGTCGGTCAGGTCCGCCCAGACGAGCGCTCGACGAGTAGGGTGTTCAGCTGCGCGATCTTCGAGCAGGGAGATGATGTTGTTCTCGGGCCGGCGAGTCGTTGTGGCGGTGGTCCCGATCGGATCAGTCATGACTGCCTCCCGAGCTCGAGATGGTGAAGCTGCGTGGGGAGGGACCCCAGACCATCAGCATTGCCGGTAGGACGAGTAGGTCTGCGACGAGCGCGAAGACGAGTGTGGCTGCGGAGAGCAGGCCAAACAGCGCGATCGAGAGCACGCTGGCGAACCCCAGGACCGCGAATGAGGCCGTCAGGATCGCCGTGGTCCCGAGTAGAGCGGGCCCGACGTCGACGAGGGCGGCGCGGACCGCTGTCGCGCGGTCCCCCGTCACTTCCATGTTTCGCCGGAAGTGGAACAGTAGGTGAACGGTGTCGTCGACGACGATCCCGAGCGCGATGGCGGCCACGGTGACGGTGGCGATGTCAAGCCGAATCCCCAGACTTCCCATCACACCGAAGATCAGCAGGATGGGGAGGAGGTTGGGGAGCAGCGCCAGAAGCATGATGCGGGGTGACCCCAGGAATACACCCATGATCGCAAACACCAGGACCAGCGCCACGGCGAAGGACCGAACCTGCGTGTCCACGACGTAATCCATCATCCGAACGTAGAGAGGCAGGTACCCGCCCTCCGTGATGGTGGACCCGTCCGGCAGGGTCTCGTCGGCCATGGCGAGGACGTGATCTATACGCTCCGCCCAGCCCCGCGCGCTTGCCATCGGTACACCGAATGTCACGCGCACGGTGGACCGGGCTTCGTCAACAAGGCCTGCTGCGACGGGATCGATGGTGGCGGGCTGTGAGCCGGGCGAGGCGAAATCGGCCACCGATAGAGACCACTGAGCCTCACCGGATTCCTCCACGCGGCTCTGCCAGTCGGAGATGGTTGCGAGTAACGCCGGCTCTAGGGCGTGTCCCTGGTCCGGTGACTGAACCGCGAATTCCAGCGGCAGGTACCAGCCATACCCCGCCTCGATCGCTTCGCTGTCTACCCGAACCGAATGCCCCTCCCTGAAGAACTCGATGCTGTAGGTGTCGACCACCACCTTGGTGGCCCCGAAGAGGGACAGTCCGGCCACCACCGCCGACGCAGTGAGGATGGGTCGGGGGTGACTCACGACCCAACCCGCGAGCCCCTCCAGGAGCGCCGCGCTCCGGGGTGTTCGCCCCCGATTCACGGTGGACCATCGGGTGGAGATGATGGCCCTCGCGAATACGAAGGTGACGACGAGTGAGATGAGCACGCCGAGGGCTGCGAACGCCCCGAGATCGCGGATCACACCCATCCGAGCCGTCATGAGCGAGGCAAATCCGGCAGCCGTCGTCAGTGCCGTGAAGAGACACGGCTTGAAGACCTCCTGCAGGGCCCCGTCCGGGCTCTCACCGGTCGCCCTCTGAAGTCGCGTGAAGATGTGAACCGCTGTCGCCGTGCCGACCACGAGCATGAGCGTTGGGAGGATCGCCGTCACCATGTTCAGCTGGAATCCCGCCAGGGAGAACACTCCCATGAGGACCATGGTCGAGATGACCACGCTGGCGAGTGCCAGAAGGACGGGAATCCAGGAACCGGCCACCGCGTAGAGGACGACCCCCACCAACACGAACGATGCGCCGGTCAGGAGCGGAGTCTCGCGGAACGACACCTCGTTGAGCTCGTCGTAGACCAGCCCGATTCCGGCCCAGTGCAGCTCAACGCCGGTGCGCGCCAGCGAGGCGACCGCTTGCCGAAGTCCAAGTAGAATCTCGTGCCGACGGGCGTCGGCATCGGTCATGACTTCGAGGCGCGCCATCAACAGGAATACCGACGAGTCGCTGTTCACGAGGAGGTCGGCCAGTGGTCCTGCGTTCGCGTCTGCCGGGCTGGTCACCGACGCGACTCCGCTCACGCCCCGCATCTCAGCGGCTGTGGAAGCCACCGCATCGCGCACGGGTCGGGTGAGAGGCATGTCCGGGGTACCGATCGCGAGAACGACCACTTCGTCGTTGCCGAACAGGTCCTGGAAGTTCTCGTAGGCCACGCGCGCGGGATCGTCCTCGACGAACCACACGGACAAGGAGTTGCTCACGACGGGCGCCCCGCCCATCAAGACCAGCACGCTGGCGACGAAGACCAGTGCTCCCAGCGTGATCCAGCGTCCCTGAGTGGTACTCATCGCTGTGACTCCTTGGTGTTTCTCGGGTCAGCCGTTGAAGAGGCTGACATGGAGGGGAGTTACGATCACGAGCGCGGTCGCCACCGCGGCGGCCTGAAGGCGCGAGTTCCAGGGGACCGCCCGAGGCCATGAAGAACCGCGACGTACCTTCCGGTAGATGCTGAGCGCCAGCAGGGGGGTCAGGGCGATCCACAGCAGTGCCGAGGGAGCCCCCGACGGAGCGAACACAGACAGCGGGGCCATCACCGCTGCCGCGAAGACCGCGGGCACGAGGCCTGGTTCGAGCGCCTCGACCGGTGCATCCCACGGGCGCCACAGAGTGTAGACAAGCAGCGCGAGCCCCGCGGCTGAAGTGCCCAGATACGGTGCCAGCATCAGGTTTGTGGTGTGCTCCGCGGAAGCTCCGAGGCCGAGAAGCCCTGCCGTGGCGCCGATGAGGTACAGGACCGCTGCCACCACCGTTACGTAGAAGACGGCGACGACCTGATGATTCGATCCAGAAGGGGCTTCGCCGTTCCAGTGAGCCGCGCGCATCGCGACGTAGGTGATTCCGACTAGAGTCGGGGCGACGATCCAGAGCACGCCGCCCAGTGCGTAGGCTCCGTAGAGGAATAGCGCCAGGGTGACGGCCCCCGTGGCGCCGGCGAACCGCCATCTCACAGTGGCCAGAGCCACGAGGACGCCAATGCCCAGCTGTACGAACAGGTCTCGGGCGAGAACTGTGCTCGGTAGGTCGACCAGCCGGGACACGACCAGGCAAGTGACGAGCGGCACCAGCACATTGTCATCGCCGTTCATGCTGATGGCCTCGAAACAGGTGACGAGCGCCGCGAGCTGTGTCGCTACCAGCACGGTCGTCAAGCGGGGCATCTCCGTCCCCAGAAGCAGAATCAGGTGGGCGGCGACGAAGCTCACGACGAAGAAGGTCACGGAGCCCTCGACACTCTTGCTCTGGAGTTCCACCGAGTACGATGATCGGCCGTACCGACGCCCGACGAGAGCGGCGAGAGCGTCGGAGAGCACCATGTACGAGAGGCCGATCAGATAGAGGACGGGTTCGCTGCGCCCGACGAGGAACAGGAGCGCGATGCCCACCGGAAAGAGTAAGTCGCCGGTGGAGGAGCGCTCGACCGCGTGGATGGATTTGAGCAATCCCAGGCGGCGACAGGTCAGAAGCCCGACCAGGGCTCCTCCTGCGAGAACGAGCATCGAGACGTTGGACCTCAACACCCACGGGAGTGGAATCGCCAGACATCCCGCCGTCACGTGGATGAGCTTACGGGCCCCCTCGGGAGGTAGTCGGGTCGACAAGGCCAACCGATCAGCCGCTGCCAGGCCGAGGAGATTCATCGTCCACAGACCGATGATGCGCAGAAGCTCGCTCATCACTGGATCCAGGCCCATCATGGCCGCACACTCCAGACGCGGAGGCCTCGGTAGAACCAGGTCTTGGCGCCGATTGAGAGACAGGCTCCCTCGGTCTCGAGTTCCTCAGCCCGGCCGCTGTCCGAGGGGTCGAGGGACCTGGGCACGAACAGTTCCCAATACGCTACTCTCGCTTCCGGTGCGGCCATTTCCAGAACGCGCCGAGTCGCATCCCGGTGCTCCTGGGGACTCATGTACTCGAACACGTCCGAGAGGTTGAAGGCGTTGAACGGGCCCTCCATATCTTCCACCGTCCCATGCACCAGCCGGATGCGCGAGAGGCGGCTGCGGATCACCTCGTGGTGCTCGGGTCGCAGGTAGAGGGGCAGCTGTCCGCTCCCGAAGCTTCCGGTGAGGAGCAGCGTGAGGTATGGGTTATCCTCGACCCGTTTCGAACTGAGGAACCGAGCGTTTCGGTCGAAGAGCGCCCCACCCACGTCGGTCTCGACCTGGTCGAAGAACGCGGGGTCCCGGCCGTACCGGCCCATCACGATCCTTGAGAAGAAGAGCCGGGAAAGCAGGCGCCACCGCCAGGTGTTCCAGGTGTCAGCGTAGAAGCGCGCACGCTCGGCTCCGGGCTGGGGGGCGAGGAGCCGTGCGATCGTTCGTCGACCATGCACCAGGGGCAGGACGAAGTCACGGAAGAGCCCGAGGTAGCGCTCGAATCGTCCGGCGAGAGCCGGACCGGAAAGGATGGCGTGTGGCCTGGCGTCCCATACGGCGCGTCCCGCCGCGGACAGGTGTCTGCGCAGGCGCAGGTACGTGCGCCCTCGATCAGAATGCGGAGCGAATCCCAGGAAGCTCAGTGTGGATTTGTGATCCAGTTCCGTGAACGCTGCCATCCGCAACTCGAGGCAGGCGAGCTGGGCAACGCTCAAGTCGACGGCCACGACCTCGGTGGGGTCGAGGGTGAGGGCGGCAAGGACGTTGTCTCCAGCTGAAGCTATGGAGAGGATCCGGCCGCCCTGAGCCGCCGGCGCCATTGCCTCGCAGACTGCGTCGGCGTCTTCCCAAACGCTGGCGTACCGAATCCGGTCGAACGCCGCACGGTGGGCAACGTTCGAGAAGCGGCTCTTGAGAGGCTCTGCTGCGATGACGGACGTGGCCTTCGATGCACGCGCTGTGTCGTAGCCGGGCCGGGGACCATCCCTCGTCGGGCGTCCGAAGGCAGAGTGGGCCTCAGCGAAATCGCCAGCGCAGAGGGAAGCCGAGATCGATATCTCTCCGGCCAGGGACAATGCGGCACACAACTCAGCGAGCCTCGGAGCCGAGCCTTCGCCGTCGCACCCCGCGATCTTCAGGCAATCGCGGGCGGTGGGCATGCGCGTGCCGCCCCCAATCGTCCCGACGATGAGGTTGGGCATGGTGATGGTGCAGCGGAGGTCGCCGGAAGACGTGACCTCGAAGCGGGTCACCCCTACGCTGGCCTCGCTGATGCAGGCCACGTCCTGGCCACAGGCAAGGAAGAGCGCGGCCAGTCCGTTCGCGATATGACCCGAGACCCCGATCGATCCGGCCTGGATCGCGGCGACCGTACCCGTCTGCCAGAAGGTTGCCATCTGGTCAGGGGTGGTGCGGAGACGCTCGACCACGAGCTTGGCCGGCAGGATGATCTCCGCCGTAGCGGTCCAACCGCGACCAGCCAGGAAGGAGAGGAACGTGGCCTTCTTGTCGCCCGAGAGGTTCGACTCCAAGAACCAATAGTCGGGTTGTACCGGCGAGTGCTCCAGGATCTCCCGGCAGATGGCTTCGGAGCACAGCGTGACCATGTTCTGGCCGGCGGCGTCTCCCGTGCGGAACGAGAAGATGAGGTAGACGAGGTTGGCATCCAGGTGTATGCGGACGTCTGAGAGCCGGCCATGGCGAGTGCGCGTCGAGGTGGCTTGCCGGAAGCGCTCTGTCTCGCCCTCGACCCAACCGGCGAAACGGACCGCCTGAGCTACGTTGGGGAATGCGAACACGGGTGCACGGTGCACGGACTGTCCACCCACCATCGCCACAATGCCGCCGGCCGCCGCCGTGACGGCGGCACCCCGGTTGTAGCTCGCCACCAGAGCCCCTTCGGTAGTGGCGAGCGGGAGGTAACAGTCGCCCTCGGCGTGCTCACCAAGGACCCGGAGGGGGCCGACCAGGCCCGTAGGAATGGTGGTGAGCCCTATGAAGTTCTCCACATTGCCGCGGTAGAACTCCGGGTCAGGTGTCTCCTTCTTTCCGGTGAGGGCTGGTACCGGCCCAACCCGCTGTTCGATGAAGGTGACGCGATTCTCGCTTGCAGCCCTGGACCAGTCTCGAACTCCTGGGACCCGTGACCCATTCCCAAAGGTCGCCGTCCCGCCTTCGAACAGCCTTTCTCTGCGTTGGAACGGTATCGGCATGGGGGCTGGTGCTCCTCTGGTTGTGCGTTCCGCCGTCGGGCGTCTCCGCTTCGGAGTGGCCGTCCGGGTGGACCCTGCATTCCACGCTACCGGAGCTGCTTCAGGGGGCACATACGTCAGCGTACGTATCCGGTATTGCGCGGTACGTATGGGAGCCGACCCTCATGGGGGAGGGTCTCAGGCGTGCCTGCACGGAGGGTATCGCAGGGCTTCGCTCGCGCGGGACCTTCACCGTCCCGAGTCGGTTGCGGCGGC
>JBDHIL010000053.1:0-12575 GCA_039587465.1 Gemmatimonadota bacterium
CGAAGAAGAAGGCCGCGCCGAAGAAGAAGGCTGCGCCGAAGAAGAAGGCTGCGCCGAAGAAGAAGGCCGCGCCGAAGAAGAAGGCCGCGCCGAAGAAGAAGGCTGCGCCGAAGAAGAAGGCTGCGCCGAAGAAGAAGGCTGTAGCCAAGAAGAAGGCCGCGCCGAAGAAGAAGAAGGCCGCGCCGAAGAAGAAGGCTGCGCCGAAGAAGAAGAAGGCCGCTGGGGCCAAGAAGCGTCCGGCGAAGAAGGGCGTAGCCAAGAAGAAGAAGAAGTAGGCTCAAGCCGCTCGCGGATCGGCCTCTGGCCGATGAACGGTGCCGGCGCCCTCGTGGCGTCGGCGCCGTTCCTTGTTTGGTCCATCAGAGAGCGCGGGGCTCTCGGGCTCCGAGGTAGTCCATCACGGCACCGTACTCTTCTGCCACATCGGGAAACAGCTCCTTCGCCCCGTCGACGTCCCCGGCCCTGACCAGGCTCTCGAGCTTCCCCAGAACGTCGGCCAAGCCCGTCGCCCTGATGGTGCCCGACGAGGCCCGCAGCATGTGGGCCTGGGTCCGGATGTCATCCGGTTCCCCCGCGTCGATGGCACCCTGCAGTCGTGCGAATACCTCCCGAGCCTCGGGCTGGAACAACTGAAGAGTCGTGTCCACGACCTCCTCCTCGACGCCGGCCTCCTTCATGACCGCACGAAAGCCCGCGATGTCCACCGGAGGATCTGTCTCCAGAGCGGACGCCTGCTCGCCACCCCGGTCCGCCGCCTCGTCCCACCCCGCTCCCGACACCCAGCGCTCCACCAATTCGAAGAGATCGTCAGGCTTGAACGGCTTGGCGAGAAAATCGTTCATGCCGGCCTGCTCACATCGTCCCCGCTCCTCTGAAAAAGCGTGGGCCGTCAGCGCGATCACAGGAAGGTCGGCAAGGCCGGGAAGAGACCGGATCCGCCGGGTCGCCTCCAGCCCGTCCATCGCCGGCATCTGAATGTCCATCAACACGATGTCGTAGGGTCGCTCCTGTACAGCAGCCAGCGCCTTTTCCCCATCCACTACAGCATCGACTTCGTACCCCTGCCGCTCGAGAACCGCCACGGCCACCCGTCGACTCACCGCGTTGTCTTCGGCCAGGAGAACCCGCACTGAAGCCACGGCTCCGGTGATCGTCTCCTTGGTGACCAACCTCCGTTCGGACCCCTGATACGCACCCTGAGTCACCAGCACGCTCAACGTGCGCATCAGGTCCGCCCGGGTGGTGGGCTTCGACAAGAAGCCCTGAATGCCCATCTCCCGAGCCCGGGCTTCAGCATCTCTCATGCCGGCGGACGTCACCATCAGGACAGGCGTCTCCGCCACGGCAGGATTAGCCAGCATCTCGGCGGCGAAGTCGAACCCATCCCGGCGGGGCATCAGGTGATCGAGGATCACCGCGTCGAAGGGCTCTCCGATCTCGTAGGCGGAAACGAGCTCCCGCATGCCGCTGTCGACGTCACCGGCCTCGACGACGGCCTCTACGGCCAGGTGAACCAGAGCCTCGCGAGCGATCCTGCGTGCGGTGGCATTGTCGTCGATCACGAGGAACCGCCGCCCGCGGAGCGCCTCACCGTCCATGGCCCGTCTCCGCCGTCCGACCCGGGTTCCCTCCGGCGTATCGAGATCGAGCACGAACTTGAAGTCGCTCCCCTCTCCAGGGACGCTTTCCACTTCGAGCGTGCCGCCCAGCAGCGCCACCAGGCGCCTCGAGATCGCAAGGCCGAGTCCGGTCCCTCCGTGCGTCCTGGTAGTCGCGGCATGGGCCTGCTCGAATTCCTCGAAGATGCGCTCCTGCATGTCTTCGGGAACGCCCACTCCAGTGTCCTTGACGCTGAACGCCACGCGCGTGCCCGTCTCTACCCTACCGACCTCCTGCACGGACAGCACGACCTCCCCGTCGGTTGTGAACTTGACCGCGTTGTCGAGCAGGTTCGTCAGGACCTGGCCGAGTCGGCCGGCGTCGCTGAGCGCTCTCTTGGGGACACCCTCGCCAACCTCGACCAGCAGCTTGTTGCCGCCTTGCACGGCCCTTGGTGTCATGATGCGGGCGGTGTCCTGCAGCAGCTTGTGCAGGTCGAACTCCACCCGCTCGAGATCGAGCTGACCGGCCTCGATCTTCGACACGTCCAGCACGTCGTTGAGGATCCGGAGCAGCCCCTGTCCAGAAGACCGGATGACCTCGCCAGCCTCGCGCTGAGCCGTCGTGAGTGAGGACTCGAGGAGGACGTCGACCATGCCGAGAACCCCATGCAGGGGTGTCCGAATCTCGTGACTCATGCTCGCGAGAAAAGCTGTCTTGGCGCGACCAGCCGCTTCGGCTTCGTTGCGGGCCTGCTCCTGAGCAGCCCGGGCGACCACCTGATCCGTGACGTCCTCTCCGACGAGGATCAGCGTCCCCGCAGCCCGCCCCCGTGCACGGGTGCCTGACAGCCGCATCCAGATCTCTGTTCCCTCGGCTCTCAACAGCGGAAGCTCCGCGACCGACCGCGCACCATCCCGCACCGTGTCCAGGTAGGAGACCAGCGAATTCCGTTCGTCACCGGGCTGCGTCACGAGAGCAGTGAACGACTCGCCCGTGAGATCGGCATTGTCTCGCCCGGTGACATAGTGGAAGGCCGGGTTGGCCTGCAGCACCGTCCCGGAGTCGTCGAGCACGACGATCGGGCTGGGCGCCGACGAAACGAGGGCATTGAGAAAGTCCCGACTCCGCGCGGTCTCCTCTTCGCTGATCCGGAGTTGGGAGGCAGACCGAATCTGGGCGCTGAGCATGCCGAACGCGCGGCGATATGCGACCGCCATGAAGGGTGCGAACAAAAGGAGCAGCACGAGCAGCGCCGCATGCTCCCGGTCGAGTCCCGTGAGCCCGACAGAGAGGGCCAGCGGCACGAGAAGAAGACCGGCGAAGCCGAGGAACGCCTTGGTGTCCGCCACCAGCGACGAGGTGGCCGCTGCGACAAGGCCTGCGAAGATGGTCAGCAGCATCGCCATGTGTCTCACGGGAGCCCCCATCACCAGGAAGGTGAAGGCTCCCCACATGGCGGCCCCGATCCATACGTCCCGCCGTACGATGCTCAGGATTTCCTCGCCCGGGGTGTCCGGACGGATGGCGTATCTCCGAAACGCCGTGCGCGCGACGACGCCGAGCACGAACACTGTCATCCAGGTGGTCGCGGCAGCCACCGGAATGACGTCCCAGAAGACCCAGACCGCGACCGCCGCCACGCCCAGCTGACCCACGTCCGCAGAAATGCGGCCGCCCAGGAGATGCGCAACGAGGGCACCCTCCGAATCGGCGGCCACCCGACTGGACGCCGGTGTGTCCCGAGCCGGAGCGGGTTCACCACGGGCGTGCGCCCGAAACTCTGCGGCGGCGCTTTCAGGTGCGATGGGAGGTTCCGTCATGAGGCTCCACGTTGAACGAGAAGCCTCAATAGTACGGTCCCCCCGGGCCGCGTGGGGAGGCCCCTGCGACCTCTCCCCACGCCGAGGGTCTCAGAACGCCGTCACGACCCCCGCGGTGAAGCGGGCCCGCTCGGCGACGAAGTCCCATCCCACCTCACCCAGGAAGCGCAGATTCCTGGCCTTCACATAGTGGGCCCCGAAGGCCAGCGTTTCGTACGCGTCGAGATATCCGACGCCACGGTTCTGCTCGCCGAGGCGGAGCCGGAACACCGGGAGGTCGGACTCGATCAGGTTGTAGAGCGCCGTGAAGTGCCACGCTCCCATCGCCCCGTCGGGGGAGACCAGCAGCTCTGCGAGGTACGAGTCGACCTCGGTCTCGAGTGGATCAGGAGCTCCGGCGGCACACTGGAAGTCCGCCGCGCCACAGGCGTCGAGGAAGAACGGATTTCCATCCGTGCGCCTGAGGTACTGGAAGTTGAACTCAGCTCTGCTCCCGAGCGGGAGCGTCGCATCCGCCCCGAGCACTCGAAGCGTGCTCTCGAGGGTCCGAGCCGACTCCTGCCCGAAGTAGCCGAAGGCGCCGAGGCGGATCGAACTCAGATCCTGGCTGAATCGGACGCCGACGTTCTTGGCGACGTCGGAGTCGTAGGCCTTCTCGCTGTCGGCTTCGTCCAGCCCGTGTCCGTTGACCACCTGGAAGACCAGATCTCCGTTGGTCCAGGGCGAGAAGAAGGCCATCAGGCCCCGCTCGTATGTCAGATCGGCCCGCACGTCACCGACGCGCACCCGATAGGGCTGATAGTCCTCGAACGAGAGCCGGAGCTCCCGCTTCATCATCGGATCGGACACCTGGAACTGGCCCGCGATGACGTCGACGCCGGAGCCAGCCACGTCGTTGAACTGGAGGTACGCGTCCTCGAGCCCCGCGATCTCGCCGCGCTCGCTCATGTAGAAGTACATGTAGTAGGCGACGTCCTCGGTAATCTGCCCGCCCGTGAGGAGCTTGATACCCCACGGCGTCTTGATGTCCGCCCCTGACGCGAGGTCGTCCGTCTCCGTCAACGCCGACATATATGCGTCCACACGTATGGCGAGCGGGATGTCCCGTTGCAGGCGCAGCAGCGGGTCGCTCACGTAGACCGTGTCGGTGGGGCTTTCACCCCTCGACATCTGGAAGCCGTTGCCAGCGAACATCTCACCGAAGGCGTTCAGCCTGGGAAACGGAGCGTGGCAGAGGGAACAGCTGACTTTGTACTTGCGGGCGAAAGCAGGAATGGCACCGGCGCGGCTGGGCGTGAGCATCGCGATCGCGAGAGCGACAACGGCCGTCCGGACGAGGGCTCCTCTGGGGAAGTCCATATCTCGTCTCCAATCCGTCACGTGGAGCCCGACCAGGGGATGGCCCGGCCTCCCACAATCTACTCATTCCAGCAGCTGATGGCTCCGGTCGGCCGATTCACCGCCGCTCGGAAAAGACGACGTACCACAGGCCAGCGCCGTAGTCCAGGGCCTCGATGTGCATCCCGTCGTCCCACGCCCGGCGGATCTCCTGCTCTGGAAACGTCTCAGACCTCACCCAGCGCTGCTCACCGACGCCGACGTTCTTCGTCGCAACCAGGTGCCACAGGCCCTCGCCGAAGGCGATATCGGTGATGCTGAAGCCGTCGTCCCACCGTTCCCTGATCTTGGCCGGAAGGTCATCGGTTCGGTCCCAGCCCTGGGCACCCCAGTGGGTCTCCTGGCTGAACACCAGCATCCACCCACCCGGCCCATAGGCGATGTCCGTGATGTCCTTCCCTTCGTCCCACAGTTCTCGGACGACGCCCTCGGGCCACCTAGCCCGGAGACGCCAAGATTGAGCGTGCCACCCCCAGTTTTCCAGAGACTGTCCAGCCGACGGCACGTAGACCGACTCGACGCGATTCATGATCAGACTCCAACCCGCCGGTCCGCCGAAGACCCCTTTGATCACGTGATCCGGATCGTTCCAGTATTGGCTGACGAAGTCACCGGGCCACTCCGAGGTGTTGTAGCTGATATGCTGCACTGACCGCTCGCGGCCCCGAGCCATCACAATCACCTGACCACCCGGGCCCTCGGCCCCTGTGACCAGGTCCAGACCCTGCGACCAGCCTTCGCGCAGTGCGTCTACGTTGAAGTCCGCGCTGAAGACCACGCGCTGGTGCCCGACGCTGCCCGTCAGCTCGAGGTCCACGATTCTCGGGCTCGGCCCGACCGTCGTGGGCGCAGCAGTGGCGGGTCCCGCGGCCGGCCCCGAGCCCGGAGGCGTGCAGGTTTCCGCACCATAGGCCGATCGCACGTCACGGATGTCACTCTCGGTGAGTTCGACCCTTCGACCCATGAGGTCCGCGAAGCCCAGGTACTCCGAATGCGGAAGCAGCGTGGCCTGGCCATTGGTGCTGAAGAAGGCCTGGCCGTAGTGCATGATGGAGCCGAAGTCGTACGCCGTGCAGTTCTCCGTCCGGACCACACGGAAGTTGTGGAGGAACTGTGAATCGATGTTGTTCGACAGAACACGGACGTAGCGATCCCGATCCGAACGCACGTGCTCGTGCGACATGCCCAGCACGTGTCCGAGTTCGTGCAGCACCACACCCACGGGCACCTCTTCCGTGAAGCGGAGGACCTGCTCTCCGCCACACATGCCGACGCAGGATGAATTCGAGTTGGGTGAATGGGCGATGCGGACGTAGTTCGCGTAGGTCACGCCGTTCTGGGAAGGCGGGCGGGAGGAGCCACACTCCGGCCACGTGGTTCGGCCGGACTGGGGCGCGGCGACGCCCCCGACGCCGTTGCCGGGAGTAAAGCGAACCGGAGCGACCTCCTCCCAGCGGCGCATGGCGAGCTCGGCGAGCCCCACCTGGTCGGGACGGAGACACTGGTCCAGGACGTAGGGCACGACGCCGTCGGGCCAGGTCCGAACCATGACGCCGACTCCTCCCTTGGCCTGCGGATCGGCGCCGATGCGATACTCCACATCACCCATCACCACCCTGCCCTCCGGACCGGCGAGCGAGTCCACGACGTCCTCGAGGCGCAGTTCCGGCGGGCGGCTGACGACCTGGGCCGACAGGGGGGGCGCCAGTCCAGCCCACAGCGAGGCACACAGGAGTCCCACGGAGGCGTTCGACTTCAATAGTCTCTCCACGAAATCAGGGTGTCCCGCCTGGCGGACTAGCTGTCCTTCTCCCTGAACCCGATGCGGTCATAGGGGTTCACGACACTGGTCGCGAGATTCTTCAGATGCGCGCCGACCCGCTTCAGGTAGCGCAGATAGATAGCCACGGTCACGGCGTGACCGGATCGACCCTTGAGGACCTCTCTACGCCGCAGACGGAGGATGTCCGCTTCGACGAGGTCGCCGACGCGGCTCTGCATCTCCATCACCGAGCGCGCCACATCCTCATCGGCATCCCTGAGCGCTTCGGCGACGCAGGTGAACATCTTCTGGAGTGTATTCTCGAGCTCCTCTACGTCATCGTTGAGGTCGAGCGCGTCGAAGGGCTCTTCCAGCGTCGCGGCCAACTCCGCGATGTTCTTCGTGTAGTCTCCGATACGTTCGATATCCACGACCAGGGAGGTCAGAACCAACCCCATGTTGATGTCGGGCTTCGCCGACACGGACATGTGCGTGACGATCTTTCGACGGACACTCCGCTCATACCTGTTGATCTGCTGGTCGCGCTCATAGATGTCCGCGACGAGCGATCCCTCGGCGTGGAGCGCTGCGACGCAGTCTCCGAACATACTCTGGGATTCCGCCAGCATGAGGAGCGACTCATCGAAGGCCTCCTGACAGAGTCCCACACCTTTGAACAGGGAAACAATATCGGACCACATGGTTCTTCTCGGTTGCTGAGGACTCTAGTTAAAGATCAAGTAGGCCAGAGGGACCAGGTGTAGCAGCAGGTAGATGCCGACGACCTTCACGGTACCGACCTTCGAACTGGCGGCGAATTCCCCGGCCCTCGTCGCGAGCCATATCGGCGCGGCGCGGAGAGGATAGTAGATGAGGATTCCGAGGATGTTGAACGTCAGGTGCGCGAGAGCGACCGTGACGGCCGCCCCACTGCCCGTCGAGAACGACGCAAGAATGGCTGTGATGGTCGTCCCGATGTTCGCGCCGAGCGTGTAGGGGTACACCTGGCGCAAGGTCAGGACGCCGGTACCTGCGAGGGGGACGATCAGCGAGGTGGTCGCGGAACTGCTCTGCACCGTAGCGGTAGCGACCACGCCGAGGCTGAAGCTCGCCGCGTCGTTGCGGAAGAGCACCCGGCTGAAGAGTCCCTCCAACCGCTCCAGAACGGCGCCCCTCATGACCCTCATCATCTGGTGCAACGCAAAGAAGAGGATCGCGAGGGCCAGGATGAGCAGTGGAAGCTGGTAGGGCACGATTCCGGTGACCCAATCGGAGAATGGCCTCACCACCGCCTTCAGAGGACTCGCCAGGCTCATCCCCCCCGCATCTGCAAACACGCTCTGCGCGAAGATCGCCGTCCTCTCGACGGGATGGTACATGATCTCGATGGGGAGAATAGTGATCGCGGCGAGCACGTTGAAGAAGTCGTGCACGGTCGCCGCCGAGAACGCCCTCGCGAATTCACCGGCCCGGGTCACGTGACCCATGGAGACGAGCGTGTTGGTGGTCGTGGTGCCGATATTGGCGCCCATGACGATCGGCACTGCCAGCTGAATCGGCAGCGTGCCGGAGGCGACCAGACCCACGACGATCGTGGTCGTCGTCGACGAACTCTGGATCATGCTCGTCGCCAGAAAGCCGATGAGCAGGCCTGCCACTGGATCCGAGGCGGTGTTGATCAGCTGCTCGGCGAACCCGCGGCCGCCCATCTTGAAGGCCGCAGCCATCAATTCGATGCTCGAAAAGAACAGGTAGAGCAGCAGCAGGAAGTAAACGCCGCGCACAATCATGACGAGCTTGCCCGAAAGGGCCTGCGAGCTAGCCACCGGTGGGAAGTTGGTCAACCTGGCATTCCTGTAAGGAGAATCCACGAACGCGGCAGAAAGGTACGGTCTCGCGGCCGTGGCGACACCTCCCGTCGTGAGGTGGGCCCCGAGGGTCGCCAACCGCATCGTGCCAAGGCCGGGCTGGAGGCTAGATTCCGCAGATGTCCGTCTTCGTGAGCACCCGGGGTTCCGCACCCACCGACTTCGTCGAGGCCCTCTTCCAGGGAATGCCGCCCGATGGCGGACTCTTCGTCCCCGCGGAGCTGCCCCGCCTGGATGCCGGAGGCGCCGGACTACCTGGCGGCGGGAGCGCTGACAGCCACTTCACCGCCTCGTCCCTGTGGGCAGCCGAGCGCCTCCTGGCCGGGTGCTTTCCCGGCGATGCGCTGGCGCGTGTCATCACACGCTCGCTCGACTTCCAGGTCCCGCTCGTGGAGCTGGAGGATGGCGTCCACGTGCTCGAACTCTTCCATGGGCCCAGCCTGGCCTTCAAGGACGTGGGCGCACGCTTCATGGCGGCAGCCATGGCAGAGGCCGACGCCGGTGGGCGCACCATCCTGGTCGCCACCTCCGGCGACACCGGAGGAGCCGTCGCATCCGCGTTCCATGACGTGGCCGATACGCGGGTCGTGGTGCTCTTTCCGCGGGACGGCGTCAGCGCTCGTCAGCGGCGGCAAATGACCACGTTGGGTGGAAACGTCACCGCTGCGGCCGTCGCCGGTTCGTTCGATGATTGCCAGCGGATGGCCAAGGCGGCCTTTGGCGACCTGCAGCTCCGGTCGGCGTGTGGCCTGACCTCGGCGAACTCGATCAACGTGGGCCGGCTGTTGCCGCAGACGTTCTACTATGCGCACGCCGCCGCCACCCTGGGATGGGACGATGCGCCGCCCACCTTCGTCGTCCCGTCGGGCAATCTGGGAAATATCTGTGCGGGCCTGCTCGCTCACCGGGCCGGGGTGCCGGCTGCAGGATTCATCGCCGCCTCGAACAGCAATCGCGTCTTCCCTGACTACCTGGAGGCTGGCCGGTTCGAGCCGCGCCCTTCGGTGCGCACTGTCTCCAACGCGATGGACGTGGGCGATCCGAGCAACCTCGAGCGCATCCGCTGGCTCTTCGACGATGACGTCGAGGCCCTTCGCCGGGACGTCACCGCAGTCTCTTGCGATGATGACGAGACGCTCTCCACCATCGCCGACGTATTCCGCAGGACCGGCTATGTCTTCGATCCACACGGCGCCGTCGCCTACCGAGCAGCGCAGAAGGCTCAGCGGCGCGGCCCGGGACCGGTCGTAGTCCTGGCGACGGCGCACCCGGCCAAGTTCCCCGACCCGGTGGAGCAGGCCATCGGCCAGGTCCTGCCCATACCCCCTGCCCTGGCGGATCGTATGTCGGAGGACGAGCATTGTGTCGAGATTCAGCCGTCCGACTCCGACCTCCGCCGCCTCCTGATGGAGCATGCACCCTCGTGACCGCCCTCGAGCTCAGGCCCGCGACCGTGCGGGTACCTTGC
Organism: Gemmatimonadota bacterium; assembly: GCA_039587465.1. GTDB lineage: Bacteria > Gemmatimonadota > Gemmatimonadetes > Longimicrobiales > Gaopeijiaceae > JBDHIL01. The sequence continues at coordinate 9,919 of JBDHIL010000053.1, forward strand.
TCCACCTCGAATCTGGGCTCCGGGTTCGATGTGCTCGGCCTCGCGCTGAACAGCTATCTGGAAGCGACCTTCGAGCCCGCAGGCGACCGCCTGGAGCTCGAGCGTGAGGGCACGCTGCTCGGCCTCGCCGAAGACATCGAGAACGACCACCTGGCCTGGGCGTTTCGGGCCGTCATGGCCGCGAACGACACCGAGCCGCGTGGCGCCATCCGGGCGACATCTGCGGTCCCCCTTGCAAGGGGGCTCGGCTCATCGGCGATGGCTCTCGTGGCCGGCAACGCCCTGGCCCGGGCCGCGCTCGGCCTGGATGCCTCGCGCGACGAGGCGTTCCATGCAGCCCACGCCCGCGACGGTCATGGGGACAACGCAGCCCCCTGTGCGTTTGGTGGACTGCGTGCCGTCATCCCGGGTGAGGACGAGCCATATGTGCTGGGCTTGCCGCTATCGCCGGACCTGGGCTTCGCCTATGCCGCGCCCTCCCTCCGGGTGACCACGGATGCAGCTCGCGGCGCACTCCCGAGTCACATCGCTCACCGAGCGGCTGTCCTGGGCCCTGGCCGCTTCGCCGGTCTGCTCCACGGACTCGCTACAGCCGACCCCGACCTTATCCGCATCGGATTGACAGATGAACTGCACGTGCCGTATCGGCTGCCTCTGATTCCCGGAGCACACAACGCCATGGGAGCGGGCTACGATGCAGGCGCCTGGGGCGTCACGATTTCGGGAAGCGGGTCGGGGCTCATCGCCATCTGTCCGCAGGAGATGGCCGAGCGTGTGGCGGCAGCGATGAAGGGTGTCCTCTGCGCCGGTGCGGACGACGTGGACTGTTGGGGCATGGCGATGGAGCCGGACCTCAACGGGCTCGTGGTCGACCTCGGCTAGACCGAGCCGCCGTCCTCCGCCTTCTCGGCGGCGAGGGATGCCAGGAGACGTCTCGACTTCGGGATCAGGTAGGTCGTGCTCGCGACGCGACCGACAAGGAACGCGGTGAACGCGGCCGTCGCGCCCACGGCTCCAACGCCCCATGCCATGGCCGGGAAGACGGCGGCCACCGCCACGACCTCGAGGGTCGTGGCCATCGTGATCGGCTTGGTCCTCTTCCCCTTCACCAGGACGCCCCGCTGGAACGAGAGCAGCACCGACAACCCAGGAAGAAGCACAATGATGCGGGCGGGGAGGAGTGCGACCGAAGCGAGTTCCGGAGTCAGGCCGGAGATCGTGATGAACCACACGTCGGCCAAGGGGGTGAAGACGATCACGGCGAGCATCGCGGTGGTGACGAGTCCCAGGCCCATCCCGAACCGCTGAAGCTCCCGGAAGTGCTCGTGACGGTCGCCCAGAAGAGCGATCGTCACGTCCTGATAGCTCAAGCCGATCGCCCGGAAGACGAAGGACAGCGCGTGGACCACGGGGAAGACCGCCAACGACTCGACGGGTGACGTCGCACGGCCCATGAAGAAGGTCAGCATGGGGTGCACCGCCAAGCCGATCAGCGACGTGAGCGCCAGAGGATAGTAGAATTCCAGGATCTCTCCGTAGCGGAGCTCGTCGTCGTGTTCCTTCACGCGGGCCAGGACGACCTTGAGCGTGTCGCTCACCATGAACCGGACTACGACGGCTTCGGCCACCACGGCGCTCGACAGCGCGATCGCGCCCACCCAGGCACCGGGGATGTCGAGCAGCAGCGCCGCGCCGAGACCTGCGGCCGTCATCGCTGCGAGGCGCAGAACCGTTCCATACGCGACCTGCCTCGTCTTCCCTTCCCGGACCAGGACGCCCTGGTAGAATCGCCGGTAGCCGATGGCTCCGGGCCATGGGAGGTAGAGCCACAGCGCCCCGTACGTGAGGCGTGCCACCTCCTCCGGGAGTCCGACGACGTCCACCATCAGGAAGTGGTGCACCGGCGGGATGAGAACGAGCAGAAGGACCAAGGTGGTGATGATGCCGAGCCCGTAGGCGAAGCGGCGCAGCTTGAGGAGCGTCTCCCGATCTTCGACCATCGCCGTGGCCGCACTCAGGAGCATGATGACCGGCGCCTCGATGAGAATCGCAAAGGCGAACGCCACACCGTGAGCAGCCAGGTTGAAGACCGGATCCGGCAACCGCGCGATGACCGCGGCAAGAAAGGGACCCTCGACCGCGATCATCAGCCAGGTCGCAGCCAGAGGTGCCCAGAACAGGCCGATGGAGCGGTTGGTGTGGCGCACGTGATCGCAGGTGTGTGAGGCGCGGGAGGGCGCCGGAAGATGTCCGAATGGAGGAAGAGCGTCCAGCCGCCAAAGGCGGGACTCGCCAAGCATGCGCTCAGAGAACGAAAAAGCCCCTCGGATCCGTGAAGATCCGAGGGGCAGGAGCCACCCCTTCCGGGGGCGACTGACGGAGCGCGAGGGATTCGAACCCCCAAGCCCTTTCGGGCGCTCGCTTTCGAGGCGAGTGCAATACCATTCTGCCAGCGCTCCAACGTCCAAACAGCAAAGCCCGAGTCATCGCCGGCATTGCCGCGACAACCCGGGCTCTCTAAGTCGCGGCGCCCGGATGGACCTCGCTGCGCTCGGTCGTCTCCGCCGCTCCGCGGCTCCGGCTCGAACCTCCGGTCCTCATCCGGGCGATCATCCTGTTGGACCCGCTTCGCGGGATCTGAATCGGGGCGCCCGGAT
>JBDHIL010000083.1:0-2686 GCA_039587465.1 Gemmatimonadota bacterium
CTGTACGAGATGCTGGCGGGGCAGCCGCCGCACACGGGCCCGAGCGCGCAGAACATTCTGGTCCGCATCCTCACGGAGGACCCCCGGGACGTGGCGGAGCTGCGCCGCACGGTGCCGCCCCACGTGGCGGCGACGGTGATGAAGTCCATCGAGAAGCTGCCGGCGGACCGCTTCGACACGGCCCGGCAGTTCATGGACGCGCTGGAGGACCCCAACTTCAGCCACGTCCACGTGTCCCGGGCAGTGACGACGCCGAGCCCGGCGCCGGCGGCCGGAACCCCTTCCGCGGCTGCACCCGCGAAGCTCGTCCGGGGCATGGCCGGCGCCTTGGTCGTGCTGGTCGGACTCGCGGCCTGGGGGTGGCTCAGGCCGGCACCGGACGTGCCGAGTCCCATGGCGACGCGGGCGAGCATCGATCTCCGCGGGGACGAGGTGCATCAATTTGCGAAGCTCATCATCTCGCCAGACGGCTCCCACCTGGCGTACGTGTCCGGGAACGAAGGCGACAGGAGGCTATGGGTCCGCCGCATCGACGAGGAGCACTTCCGGGTGCTCTACCAGGGCGACGCGTTCTGGCCGGCCTTCTCCCCGGATGGCGACTGGATCGCTTTCGAGCAGGGCGACGCGTTGATGAAGGTGGCGCTCTCCGGCGGTGCGCCCCGGGTCGTGGCTCCGGAGCGATCTCAGGTGGGCCAGCCCCACTGGGGCGACGACAGGACCATCGTATTCTGGGATACCGGGCGGATCTACCGCGTTCCGGAGACAGGCGGCGAGCCCACCCTCGTGGCTGAGCTGTCAGGCGAGAGCCTGGCGAACCCACACCTGCTCCCCGGTGGTCGCGGGCTGTTGGCGTCCTCCGGCAGCTCGTTCACTACCTACTTCGTGGATCTGGAGCGGGACACCATCGTCCCCCTCATTCCTGGCGGGATCACCGCCAGGTATGTGGATACCGGCCACGTGCTGTACCTGGACGAGGAGGGGGGGCTGTGGGCGCGTGCCTTCGATCCCACCTCCGGCGAAGTGACCGGGGAGGCCACCCCGGTGCTCCAGGGCATCGGGCTGCGGAGCAACTTGGTGGGGCGCTATGACGTGTCGAGGACCGGTACGCTGGTCTACGGCCTGGGAGGCGTCACCGCCATGGCCGCTGCCCCTGGCGAGCTGGTGGTGGTGGGCCTCGACGGCTCGGAGGAGGTCGCTCCGCTGCCGCCGAGGGTGATCCGCCAGGTCCGCTGGGCGCCCGACGGAGAGCGTATCGCCTATGCCGGCACGGAGCCCGGCGACCTGAATGCGTCGTGGATGATCTACGAGTACAACGTGGAGCTGCAGACCACGCCCACGCGCCTCACCTCGGAGGGCGACGTCAACAACTACCCCGCCTGGTCGCCGGACGGGGAACGCATCGCCTTCAGCTCGGCGCGGGAGGGCTCCGTCGGTCGGGATCTGTACGTGAAGAATGTCTTCGACGACAGCCCCCCTGAGCGGATCTTCGGTGTGAACGGGAGGTCCCGACCGGACGATTGGCTGGAGGGAGACGTGCTGGTGTTCACTACGGGCAACTCTGCGGCCCGAAACAACAGCTGGACGATACAGATCCCGGACAGTGCCACGGCCCAGCCCTACGTCGCTGCCGAGGGGAACCGGCAGTGGTCCCGTGTGGCCCCTCAGGGCGATCTCGCGGCCTACGAGTCCAACGAGACGGGAAGGTACGAGATCTTCGTGCGCGCCTTCCCGGAGGCCCGGCAGCCCACGCCGGTCTCCAGCGGTGGCGGCCTCCGCCCCAGGTGGTCCCCGGACGGGAACACCATCTACTACTGGCGTGAGTACCAGGGCGGGGATTCACTGTTTGCTGCCCGTATCCAACGGGAGCCCGCGTTCCGCGTGCTCTCCACGGATGTTGTCTTGGCGGGCGACTACCGCAGTCCCGATGACTGGGATCTGCACCCCGACGGCGACCGGTTCGTCACGACGCGTCTCGTAGAGACGGGGTCCGCCACAAGCGCCGCCGCCGGCATCGAGCCGGAGCGCCACCTCATGGTGACCAACTGGTTCACCGAACTCCTCGCCGCGGTGGGAGAAGGCAACTGACATGACAGACGGACACACCCAGCGCCTGGAGTCGGCCCTCGCCGGCCGCTACAAGATCCAGCAGAAGCTGGGCGAGGGCGGCATGGCCAGCGTGTACCTGGCCGAGGACGTGAAGCACGAGCGCAACGTGGCGCTGAAGATTCTCAAGCCGGAACTCGCCGCCGTCATCGGCGCCGAGCGCTTCCTCACCGAGATCAAGACCACGGCGAACCTGCAGCACCCGCACATCCTGCCGCTCTTCGACTCCGGTGAGTCCGACGGCTTCCTGTACTACGTCATGCCGTACATCGAGGGGGAGACGCTTCAGGACCGCATCGCGCGTGAGGGACAGCTAGGTGTTGAGGAGGCTGTGCGCATCGCCCGGGACGTGGCCGATGCGCTGGACTACGCCCACCGCAACGACATCATCCACCGGGACATCAAGCCGGCGAACATCCTGCTGCATGACGGTCGGCCTGTGGTGGCGGACTTCGGCATCGCGCTGGCGATCAGTGCCGCAGGCGGCGGCCGGATGACGGAGACGGGCCTGAGCCTGGGCACGCCGCACTACATGAGCCCGGAGCAGGCCAGCGCGGACCGGGACCTGAGTGCGCGCAGCGAC
>JBDHIL010000010.1:0-131816 GCA_039587465.1 Gemmatimonadota bacterium
GAGGGGAACAATGGTAAACGACTGTACTTCAACAACTTGCCCTCATAGCTCAGGTGGATAGAGCGACTGCCTCCTAAGCAGTAGGCCCCAGGTTCGAGTCCTGGTGAGGGCACTTCTGGAAGGCTAGGCCCCGCTTGAGGTTACGACCTTGGGCGGGGTCTTGCTCATGGGACCCGACCGGGAGTTGTGTCGGTTCGTTGTGTCGATTCAGCCGGACTTTCGCCGTCGAGCCAAGGCCTGTCTCAGGTCCTCCTGCTCTGATCGCTGATAGCACCGGACAACTGTATCGGGGTCTTTCCAGCCACCAAGATCACAGAGCTCACGCAACGGCACGTCCTTCATGTCCGTCGTGATCTGACCCCCTGAAACGAGACCGTTCCCAGTCTAAGATTCTGGGGCGGTCGACGACACGGGAGGATGTCAGGATGGCAGCTCGGAAGAACACAACGCCGGCCCAGATCATCAACCATCTGCGAAAAGCGGAGGTGGAGCTGGCGAACGGGAAGACGACCCGGGAGGTGTGCAAAGGGCTGGGGCTCAGCGAGCACACGTACTACCGGTGGCGGCGGGAGTATGGGGGGATGAACACGAGCCAGGCCAAGCGTCTCAAGGATCTCGAGAAGGAGAACCAGCGCCTGAAGCGGGCGGTGGCGGATCTCACGCTGGACAACCTCATCTTGAAGGAAGCGGCCAAGGGAAACTTCTGAGCCCCGAGCGGCGACGACGGTGCGTGGTCGTGGTACGTCAGCAGCTCGGGGCGAGCGAGAGAAGGGCCTGCCGGGTGTTGGGTCAGGCCCGTTCGACCCAGAGGCGGAAGGCAAAGCGCAGGGCAGACGAGGAGGCCCTGCGTGAGGACGTGGTGCATCTGGCCGGGAGATTCGGCCGCTATGGCTACCGGATGGTGACCTCGATGCTGCGAACCCGGGGCTGGCGGGTGAACCACAAGCGGGTGGAGCGGATCTGGAGGCAGGAGGGGCTGAAAGTCCCGAAACGGCAGCCCAAACGGTCGAGGATCTGGCTGAACGACGGGTCCTGCATCCGGCTGAGGCCGTTGTACCGAGATCACGTGTGGTCCTACGACTTCGTGGCGGACCGGACGCACGACGGGCGGCCGCTTCGGATGCTGACGGTCCTGGACGAGTACAGCCGGGAGTGCCTTGCGATCGTGGTGGCGCGGAATCTGATCGCGGACGACGTCCTGGAGGCGCTGACGACGCTGTTCGCCCGGTATGGGCCGCCCGCCTGCATTCGCTCGGACAACGGCGCTGAATTCACCGCAAAGGCGGTAAGAGATTGGCTCAGGAGCCTGGGGGTCCGGACGCTGTTCATCGAGCCGGGCAGCCCCTGGGAGAACGGCTACAACGAGAGCTTCAACGGCACGCTGGGTGAGGAAGTGCTGAAGCGCGAGATCTTCTTCACGTTGACCGAGGCGCAGGTGCTGATCGAACAATGGAGACGGGAGTACAACACGATTCGGCCCCACAGCTCACTGGGGTATCGGCCTCCGGCGCCAGAGGCGATCCGGCCCGATCCCTGGTTCTTGAATCTGCCCACGCTTCGGGGCCCTCACCCCACGGCGTTGAGGTCAGAACACTGAGACAGTAGGTGGTAGCGCGGTTGGGGGCAGATCAGAGGTCGAAGGTTGAAATGACGGGGGCCACGGTCGCAATTTGGCTGGCGGCCGAGGGATGGTGTGCGGTGTGACGAGAACCCCTCGATGAGGAGTGGATCTGTATATGCGGAGCTTCGGACGGCTGGTGACCCGAGTCATCGCGGGCCTGTTGGCGGCCGCCGCCGCGCTGTGGAGCCTCCTTTGCATGCTCGTGGTGCTGGCGTTCGGGTTCCAAGCAGAGACGGTGTTGATGTTGGCTTGCGTCGTCACTCTGATCACATGGGCGCTACTTGTCTTCGGCGTGCTCCGCGAATGGAACCCGGGCAGGGCAAGGCTCGCCGTGTGGACAGCTCCGGTGGCCTTCTTCGCAGCCATCTATGCGCCGTCCCTGCTCGGGTACTAACGGCAGCGGCGGCTTGGACACGATCCGATCCCGTTCAACGCCTGGAGCGTGCGTGAGGTCGTGGTGTGGGAGGGGTGAGCGAAGAGACTGCGACAGGGCGAGAGGAAAGGCGGCCCCCGAAGGAGCCGCCCCGTTCATCTACCTGTGGTGGTCGCTTGGAGCAGCTAATCCCGTCAGCTCCCCGGCGGGCTCTTCAACGGAGTGCGAACCGGAAGCAACATGGGTGGCCTCCAGCTTGGTACCTCGGCGTATGTCGGTGACAGGAAGGCATCGGCGGAGGCGTCCTGACGGCTGTAAAGCGCCTGAAGCGCTGCGTTACAGTCGTTCACCTTCTGGAAGCCTGACTTGGCCGCGAGGCCTGACACGACGCCCCACGCAAGTCCTACCCCGATGACAGTGCCCCGCTCGTAGTCTGGATAGTCGGTTACCCAGTCCTCCTCAGAGGTCGCAATCGCGCCGATGGCCCCCAAGACGTTGAGGCCTCCCCAAATGACGTCCAGCACCGGTGCCGTCTTGCTGGTGGTGCAGTTGAACGTCGGCAGGTTCTCGTGATTCGGTGGCGGCCCACTGACGAAGATCCACCCGCAGGCGGTAAAAGTCAGCGGAAACGCGCACAGGACAGTAACCCTCACCATAAGCCTGGAGTTCATGCCCTTCTCCCTTCTGGCCCTGTCCAAGCCCGGCAGTTGATCTGCGGGTCGGGGTCAGAGCGTGATCAGTACTATCTGGGCGTGTAGGGCAGGATGGCCGGAGACGTGTGAGGCAGGAAAGGAAACGGAACTCCGGTATGCGCAAATATTGGATATCGGCCGCTTGGCTGCCAGAGCCTTTGCTTGGCAGTACTCACGCCCCATCGACCTTCGGGTGGGCGGGGCGTTCTTCTTCCTAGAACACCACCAGCGGCAGTCCGAGCGCGAACAGCGCGGAGACGATGATCACGCTCACGAAGCCCATGCTGCAGGGCTTAGTAAAAGCAATCCGGGTTGGATAGGCACGCTGCCAGCATGACCGCAAGACCCCCAACGGGGATTAGCAGGATGGTGCGTGTCACACTCAGGCGTCGGACTTCGACCGCTGTGACATCCACGAGCGAAATCCTGATGGTATCCTGACGGAACACTCTGCTCGAAGCCCGAACGCGGAACACGGCCGTGACAGAATCGGAGTGGATACTGGGGTTTCTGAGATCTAGCCGCGTGCCATCAGCTTGGATCACCCGAATGACTCCAGGACGCTGCTCTTCTATCAGTTGACGAGGGCTGAGCGTGACTGGTCGCCACGTGGCACATCCGGTGAGGTACAACACCATCATGAATAGAGCGGACACACGGCGTGTCATACGCTCCCCCTCCTCGAGAACGAGGGTGGCCAGACGGGTGTCCGACCGAAGGGGCTTAACCTGGGCAGGTAGGCTGCGCCCTGAATGGTGCAGTATTCGACCTCGGAACGTGAGGTGCAAGAGCCTTGTGCGGCAGTGCTCGCGCCCCGTCTGCCTTCGGGTGGGCGGGGCGGCTCGTAGTTCACCCGCTCACGCGACACCCGCGAAGATGTCCTGCATGAAGTTCGCGGCCTCGTCCTCCTGCTCCTTCAGAACGTGCGCGTATCTGTCCAACGTGATCTGGATGGACGAGTGCCCCATCTGCCGCGAGAGCATCTTCACGTTGACCTTCTTGGAGAGCGCGAGCGTGGCGAAGCGCGTACATATCGTGACGGCGCACGAAGCGCCGCGACGATCCCTCGCCCTTCCATGTTCCGATCTCGGCGCGCTCCAGAGTCCGCATGTAGTTGCTCTTAAGGAGTTCGTTGGAGTTCAGGAACCCACCGCTCGCGGCGAACCGCACCAGCGACGTCCCCATCAGCGCGCCGACCGTGCGCGAGGTCGTGATGTGGGAGGGTTGAGGCGTCGGTGCGCCGCCACAACTGATGTCGCAGCGCCACACCCAGAAGGGGATGCCACGAAACCGGCGTCAGAGGGCGTGGTCCCTGAAGATCTGCGCGATTTCTGGACCTTGACGTTCGGTCGACGCCGGGCGGTCGGAAGCGGCACGAGGCTTGCTTGCGCTCCCGAAGCCGCCCTCGACCGCGTAATACGCTCGGCCTTTGCATCGTCGTTTGGCGTAGGCGGGAGAACTTAGGGGCAAGTCCATCTTGGTGGGGTGCCACCCCCCATCGCGCCAACCGAAAACACAGGAGATTTCATGCACGTGCGCCGCTTCCTGTCCCTCGTGCTCGCCGCCGCCTTCGCTGCGTGCGGTGACACGGCGGTGCTTGACCTTCAAGACGTGCCTGCGCCCGACTACGGGATCTCGGATGCAGCCAGCGGAGGAAACGCACATTTCCACTTCCTGCCGCCCATCGCGAAGAACCCGAGCTATTCAGGGATCTTCGATGGGACACTCTCGCCGGTCGTGGTTGTGGAACAACTCGATGAGAACGAGGAGGTGGTCGCCGTTCTTGGTCAGGCCTCAGCCGTGCTCGACGCGGATGACGAACTGTACCAAATGAACTGGCACACCAACGAGTACGATCTGTCGGAAGCTTCGATGTATCGGCTCTCGATCCAAGTGGACGGCTACGAGGTGGGATTCGCTGACGTCCACATGGTCGAGAACGGGGCGAGTCTGCGGGACGTTCAGAGCGATGAGTCTATCGGCCTGGTCCATGGCCGGACGCTGCCCGTGAAGTTCAGGATTGAGGAGGGCTGGAGGCCAGAGTTCTACCTGGCCGACAACGGAGTCACGATCATGTGCCCGCTCGCCGAAGTGGGATCGACCGGTGTCGTGAACCGAGTGGAGTACACAAAACGCAGCCGGCAGGGCATCGCCGCCCTGGTGGCCGCGGGCAAGTCGTCGGGCGACTACAGTCCGCTGGCGACGACTTGCACGAGCGGCGTCACTCAAATGGCCTTCATGTTCTACAGCGCCGCAGCGTTCAACGAGGACATCGGCGGCTGGGACGTGAGCAGCGTCCGCGACATGAGGGGCATGTTCAATTACGCCGACTCGTTCAACCAGGACATCGGCGGCTGGGACGTGAGCAGCGTCACGAACATGCGCTTCATGTTCGAACACGCCGAGGCGTTCGACCAGGACGTCGGCGGCTGGGACGTCGGGAAAGTCGAAGACATGCTCAAGATGTTCGGCGGCGCCCTTGCTTTCAACGGAGACATCGGCGGCTGGGACGTGAGCAGCGTCACCAACATGTTTGGCATGTTCAATAACACCTTTTTTAACCAGGACATCGGCGGCTGGGACGTGAGCAGCGTCACGGACATGCGCATCATGTTCCTGAACGCCACGGCGTTCAACCAGGACCTCGGCGGGTGGTGCGTCTCGAACATCCCAACCGAACCCTTCTGGTTCGATCATCAGGCATCCGCCTGGACACTGGATCGCCCGATCTGGGGCACCTGTCCGGGGGGCTGACGTCTCGCTTCAGATACCGGGCGAACACGCGCCCCGTCTGCCTTCGGGTGGGCGGGGCGTTCTTCTTCCTAGAACACCACCAGCGGCAGCCCAAGCGCGAAGATCACCGACGTGATGATGATCACGCTCACGAAGCCCATGCTGCAGAAGGGCTGACGCTCAACATCGGTCACCTTCAGCAGGAAGCCCACGCCTCCGCCCATCCGGACCAGCACACGGCTCACCATCACCGACGCAGCGTAGAGCCAGAGCCAGACGGAGGTGAAGAAGGCGGAGAAGAACCAGATCGATAGGTGAGTGACACCTCACACGCCCGGCATCACGAACTGTGTCAGGGCCCACGCGAACATCAGCAGTAGCGTGGTGCCAATCGCCGGAAGGACAAGCATCGCGCGATGGCGGACGGGCGCCCCCGTCCGGACGTACGAGACAAGGACCTGCCCAAGCAAAGCATACGCCAGAACGAAGGGCCCGAGCAGGACGACAAAGGCGTCCTGGTCCATGAAGCTGCTTGGCGCAATGATGGCGGCGGCGATCGGGAGCACGGTCGCCCAGAACAGCCGGGGCCGCTTGGCCATCTGGCGACCGCTTCGCGTGAGCAAATAGCCGAGGAACGTCACGTTCCCGGAGAAGACGAGTAGAATCACCACCTTCACGTCAATGCCGCTGCCTCGGCGAGCACCACAAGCCCAACAGCGATGCTCGGCCAATACCGCGTAACGGTCCGGTAGACGCGACCGGACTCGGACAGGGGTTGTGAACCGTCTTCGCTCATGGGGCCTCGGGTGGAGAGAGCGAGTCCAATGTGCGGTAGAGGTTAGGCGCGGATCAAGCGACCCACACATCTCTCGCACCCCCTCCGAGGTGTTTTAAACACTTCCTGAGACCCACCTCATACCGACGCGCAGGAGTCACACTCCTTGGAGGCGGCAAATTCCGGCATCGCTTCCCGGCAAGAACGGCAGATCGTGCGCTCCGCCAGTGACTTAGACGGTTTCTTGCCGCGATTCGATATCCTCGCTCATCTGCCTCCTAAGCAGTAGGCCCCAGGTTCGAGTCCTGGTGAGGGCACTGGGCGGTCCAAGGCTCTGCTGCCTTGGGCCGTCTTTCGCTTCAGATCGAAGTCAGCACGTAGGTGAGCGGGGAGGGGTCGCCAGCGGCTTCCATATCAGACCTGTGACCATCAGAGTGTGGCGCCCCGGCCTTCCCGTGCGGCCATTCGCCGTCGGGTCCTTGCGCGTCTGATCCTTGGCGGGACATCCTGCGGGAACAATTGATCGCCCTCCCACATTGGTCTGGAGCTTCAAGAGGCTAGCAAGATGACGATTCGCGGATCGCTCACTCCCTGCCTGCTGATGACGTTGACTCTCGCTCTCCCCAATCCGGTGCCTGCCCAGGAATCTCCTCAGCGCATCGGAACAGCTACCATCACGTATGCCTCGGGCGGGTCGGTCAAGATCATCTCGCGAAGCGGTATCGGCAGTGTGAGCGGTGATTCCGACCTCGAACTCGAGTGGATCATGGTCAATGATTCCTCGCTCGGCCTGGTGTTCGACGAGGCGGTCGGTGCGAGGGGGATCATGGATGGCGAGTGGTTCCGTTACGCGGTGAACATGAAGATGCGGGCTGTGGCCCCCGTCCGTGCGTTCGAAGTGCGGGTCCTGACGTTCAACGTGTGGCGAGACTTCACTGGCACGCTTTCATTCACCGAACTCGAGGAGCTGGAGAGTGGGGAACAGAGGGCTTTTGACCGGAAGTGGGGCCTGTACGGAGAGAGCAGACTGAGAGCGCACCAGACCAGCGTGGCGTACGTTGCCAAGGTCATGCTGGGAGACGGCACGGTGATGTCTGCCGACCCCACGCCCGCGCTCACGATTGCCCAACGACTTCAGGAGTCGGTGACCCTGCAGGACCTGGAACCGGAGGTTGAGCCGGTGGGCGGCCCGATCGCGTTCTAGCCGCACCCAGCGCGTCCGAAGCGATTGCCGCCCTAGTCCCCACCTGGACGATGAAGCCCGGCACGCCGGGGGTGGCACACCTGGGAGCTCGCTACCGCCTGCGCCCCAACTAGCGCTGGTTGAGCCCGCCTATCTGGACGACTAAACCGGTATTCCTCCTCTCGTTTGAATTCATTATCGTGTTCCCGTCCCGCATCCCGAGTCCAAGGATCTCTCATGCGTCCCCTCCCAAGCGCCCTGCTGCTGCTCGCGGTGTGCCTCGCTGCGACTGCCCCCGCCGATGCCCAGATCCGGGCCAGCGAACCGTCGAGCTTCACGCAGGCCATCGACGGCACCGTCTTCCGGATCGATTACTACCGGCCCCGGACGCGGGGGCGCTCACCCCTCTTCGGGCCCGACGCGGTAGTCTGGGAGCACACGTGGACGCCCGGGGCCAACTGGGCGACGAAGCTGAGGTTCCAGAAGCCCATCGAGCTCGACGGCGTCCCCGTCCCGGCCGGCATCTACTCCCTGTGGTTCGATCTGCATCCGGAAACCATGATGCCCCAGGAGTTCTTCCTGGAACCGGACACGCTGATCTTCCACACCGTAGGCCCGCAGCCGGCCGACGATCAGATCCGGTTCCCAGTGGTCATGACCGAAGGTGCCTTCCACGAACTCCTCACCTGGGACTTCGAGGACATTCGCTCCGACGGCGGAACGCTGGCGCTCCGATGGGGGACCCACCGAATCGCCTACGACGTGAAGGTGGAACCGAGCCAACGCGCCACCACCACGGTCGAGGAAGCGGCGCCGGTGCTGGGCGACTTCACGGTCCGGATGGCGACCCCGGAGGGGGTCGAGGCGCCCCCGTTCACCATCAGCTTCCTGCGGACCGATGACGGGGTGCTCCACGCCGACTGGAAGGACGTCCCGGCCATGCCGGATGGATCGGAAGCGTTCTTCGAGGCACTGGACATGTGGCTCCTTCCCGCCGCCGAAGGTTGGTTCGTGCCGGGCGAGGCGTACGACGGCGAGCTTCGCGAAACCTGGGCGGGCTTCTTCTTCGAGTTCGAGCTGGATGGTGACGCCAGCGAGTCGTTCATCCTACTCGACGAGTTCGATCGGCCTTTCGCGAGAGGCACGCGGATCCACTAGCCCCGACCGGGTGCATCGTCCGACGCAGCGGCCTGGGGGGTACTGTGGTCGTAGGACGGGGCCAACTCGAGCCCTATCCTGACCGGCCTTGCGACTCCTATCATGGGGTCGCTCCCTGCCGCTGTCCCAATGCCATGAGACCCCGAGTATGTCCGATCCCATCGTCCGTCTGAGCGCGGCCCTCGAGGGCCGCTACGCCATTGGGGCCCAGCTCGGTGAGGGCGGCATGGCCACGGTCTACCTGGCCGACGACCTGAAACACGATCGGAAGGTGGCCATCAAGGTGCTCCGGCCCGAGTTGGCTGCCGTAATCGGCGGCGAGCGTTTCGTCACCGAGATCAAGACCACGGCCTCGCTCCAGCACCCGCACATCCTCCCGCTCTTCGACTCGGGAGAAGCCGACTCCTTCCTCTACTACGTCATGCCGTACGTGGAAGGGGAATCGCTGAGGGAGCGCCTCGACAGAGACCGCCAGCTCCCGGTGGACGAGGCGGTGCGCATCGCCCGGGCCGTGGGGAGCGCGCTTCACTACGCCCACGAGCGCGGGATCGTGCACCGCGACATCAAGCCGGCCAACATCCTGTTGCACGCCGGTGAGCCGGTGGTGGCGGACTTCGGGATCGCCCTGGCCATCAGCGCGGCCGGGGGGGGACGGCTGACCGAGACGGGAATGAGCGTAGGCACGCCGCACTACATGAGTCCCGAGCAGGCGAGCGCGGACCGGGACATCGATGCCCGTTCCGACACCTACGCCCTGGCCTGTGTGTTCTATGAGATGCTGGCAGGCGATCCGCCCCATACGGGTCCGACGGCCCAGGCCGTTCTCATGCGGATTCTCACGGAGACGCCGCGGGACATCAGTGAGGTGCGCCGCTCAGTGCCTACGCACGCGCGCGACGCGCTGATCAAGGGGCTGGAGAAGCTGCCAGCGGATCGGTTCAGCACGTCGAAGGAGTTCGCTGACGCCCTGACCGACGCCACGTTCCAATACCGCCCCACGGTGATGGACACCCCAGGCAGAGCCTTACCGACGGGGCGGGGGAAAGCTGGGAAGCGGTCCTTTCCGTGGTCGATACTGGCTGCCGGGGTCATCGGGCTTACAGCCGGCGTGCTGCTTATTCCCGGCGGCACTCCACCGATTCCGGAGCCGCCTGCGACCCGCCTCGAGCTCGGAGTGGAGGGACTGACCCTCGAACGGCCCGAAGTCATCCATGTCTCGCCGGACGGAGGTCGATTCGCCTTCGTTGGCGATCGCGGTGTGGAGGACGGGATCTACACCCGTGCGGCGGATGAAATGGTCTTCCGCCACATGGCCGGCACCGAGGCCGCACGCTTCATGGATTTCTCCCCGGACGGCGAGTGGATTGCCTTCGCGGCGGATGACGGATCCATCAACCGCATCCCCGCCACGGGCGGATCCTCCAGGGTCATCCTGCCGCCGGGCAGCGCTCCAGGACTGCCGCTCTGGATCACCTGGGGTGAAGACGGATATGTCGTCTTCATCTCCTTCAATCAGGGAGGGAGCCTGGTCGCGCGTGTGCCCGCTTCGGGAGGGGAGGTGGAGTCGCTGTACGACGGAAGCAGCGATCTCCTGACGTCTTCGGAGATGCTCCCAGACGGTCGAACCTTGATGTTGGCCGTGACTGGATCCCAGGAGGTTCTCCTGCACGATATCAACACGGATTCGACATGGACCTTGGTGTCCGAGGCGGCATCGGCCACCTTGCTGCCCACCGGGGATATGCTCTACGTGGACGTGCGAGGTGGAGTTTGGGCGGCTCCCTTCGACCTGGACGCTCTGGACTTTGCTGCTGAGCCGGTTCCGGTCATGTCCGGCGTGCTCCTCTCCGGGGGGATTGTGCCGGCGCTCCGAGTCTCCCGCACCGGCACCCTCGTGTATCTGCATACCGACGAGTCCGTCGAGAGATCGGGGCTGATGGAGAGCCTGAGGGTGATTTCGTTCGACGGAGGATCCACGGAGATATCGATCCCGGGGCGGCGCTACCGGAACGTGCGTTGGTCACCCGATGGAAGATCGGTGAGCTTCGCCGCCCTCGAACCCGGCGAGCGGACCGGACGCTCCAGCATCTACACCTTCAACGTGGAGCTTCGGACGGCGACCCGAAGGCTCACGCAGGACGGCACGCAGTCGTTCCCGGTGTGGTCTCCGGACGGGAGCCGCATCGCCTACCTGGACGCCCAGAGCTCGATCGGACCGGATGGCGGCGCGATGGGGTCCATTGCCACTGGAGATCTGTTCGTGGTGGACGCCGCGGGCGGAGAGCCGACACGCCTCGTGGAGCGAGAGGGACAGGACGTGCCCTATCACTGGACTGCAGACGGGTTCGTAGTCTTCACCGGCGGGCTGAATACGGGGAGCAGCGATCTGCTTCTCGCATCTACCGAGAGTCCTGGAGAGGTCCGGACCTACTTGGACGTCGACGGGGATCTGGGCTCCGTTTCAGTATCTCCCGATGGACGATGGGCCACCTTCCTGTCCAGCGAGGCTCCGGGTGTGAACAACGAGGTCATGGTGCGCTCGTTTCCGGATCCTGGCTCGCCGATCCAGGTGTCTGACGGGGGCGGCGATCGGCCACGGTGGAACCGCACCGGCGACCGTATCTTCTACTGGAAGACGCAGCAGGGTTCTCTGAACACCCTCATGGTCGCAAGGGTCGAAACCGAACCCGCGTTCCGCGTACTGTCGACCGAGGTCGTGCTCACCGGCAGCTACGACATCGCCACCTGGGACCTGCACCCGGACGGTGACCGTATGGTGATCGCCGAGTCCGAGCACGCGCGTGATACCAACGAAGCGGACGCCCCCAGTGCGCCGGTGCCGCTGGCGGTGGTCAACTGGTTCACCGAACTGCGCGCAGCGCTGGGGAACTAGGAGTACCGCTTCGACGAGGTCTGTATCCGGACCGTTGTAACTCGGTGCCCGAACCGTGTCAGCGAACAAGACGCGGCGGGGGAGCCGCGGTCATCGAGGTCGGGCTGGACATGGAGCGCGAGCATACAGAAGCTCGAATGCCGGCGAAGGGTCGTCCACGCCGCCGAAGACGCTGGCCACGAGGGAGTCCGTCGTCGGCTGCCGGTACTCGATGCGCCTCGGGAAGTCGTGGTCGGGGTTCTCGACTCGCAGAAGGTCCGGACCGGTGGTTGAGGCACGAAAGTCGGCTGGCTCCTGGCCCGATGGATGAGCCGTGAGGACGATCCGGCCTCCAACCCGTTGAAGGACGAGCAGCTCGTACCCGGTCGCAACTCCGCTGCGCACGGACCGGACCATACCGACCATCAAGCCACCGTGGGGCTGGAGCCAAACCTCTTCGGTCGTGTTCTCGCCGGCTGCCGCGAGCCAACACCCGCTCAACCAGGCCACGGAGTCCAAGGGGGCTGTCTGCGCCGCCACCTGACAGGGGGCCGCCAGCACCCACAGCGACAGGGCCAGCGCCGCCGCAATCTTGAGTCTGTCGCGCGGCCGGTCCAAGGCTACCTCCAGCGAGCTGAGGAGTTCGGGCATGCGCGCAACGTACCGGGCCGACTGCACGTCCGCGACTCCCACGCCCGCCGAGTTCCAGCCTTCCGGCGGCGGAGGCGTTGCGCGCGGACTTCGCAGCCGTATCTATTGCCAGGTATCGCCAGCATTCTTCCCCGCCACACCAGGAAGCCCCCATGCTCCGCCCACTCCGGTACTTCGCCATTCTGGCACTGACGGCTCTTTGCGCTGGCTGCCGCGCTGAGGTTCCGGCCGACCCACCGGCTGGTGGCGAAGTCGCCGGCTTCAGCCTCCCTGAGGGCTCTGAGGCGATCTCCTTCCTGGGAGAGACCCTCTATGCTCCTGTCATCGACTCCGCTGCGCGGGTCGTGTACGCGGCCCGGTACGCCGAAGCGGAGGCGGCCCTGGCCATGGCCCCCGACGACGTCGACGCACTCATATGGATGGGGCGACGCACGGCCTACCTCGGCCAGTATCGTGCCGCGATCGATATCTACTCGCACGCTCTGACCCTCCATCCCGACGATGCCCGGCTGTACCGGCACCGCGGGCATCGATATCTCAGCGTCCGCGAACTGGACAACGCCATCGCGGACTTCCAGCGGGCTGTAGAACTCACTGCCGGGCAACCGGACGAGGTAGAGCCCGACGGGCTCCCCAACGCGCTCGGCATCCCCACGAGCACGCTCCAGTTCAACATCTGGTATCACCTCGGGCTGGCACACTATCTGAAGGGTGACTTCGATGCGGCGGCGGACGCATACCTACGATGCGCTGAGGTATCGGATCACGACGACAGCAAAGTCGCGACGGCCTACTGGCGCTACATGACCCTCGCGCGCCTTGGACGGACCGATGACGCTCGAGAGGTGGCCGAGTCGCTCTCAGAGGACATGGACCTGATCGAGAGTGAAGGCTACCTGGACCTGGTGCTGCTCTTCCGGGGAGAACGGACGGAATCTGAAATCCTGGGACCGGCCGGCCCTGAGGCCACGCTGGGCAGCACCACGGCAGGATACGGAGTGGGATTCTGGCACATGTCGAATGGGCGCGAGCGCGAGGCCATCGAGGTGTTCGAGCGGACGCTCCTGGGACGTGAGAGCCAATGGTCGGCCTTCGGATTCATCGCCGCGGAGGCCGAACTGGCCAGGCTGCGGCCCGTCGGATGACCGTTTCGCCGATCGTCGTCCCATGAACCTTGCCCGATACCCGGCAGCGCCCAGCCTCGACTACGCGGCCGCAGCATCCGACGTCCGCGACCTGGCCCTGGTCACGCCGCTGCTGGAGGCGCCCGCTCTCAGCGAGCGAATGGGCCGGCAGGTCCTTCTGAAGCTCGAGTGCCTGCAGGTCACCGGATCCTTCAAGGTCAGAGGAGCCGCCGCCCGCCTCTCCTCGCTGACTCCACCCGAGCGGAAACGCGGGGTCGTGGCCTGCTCCAGCGGGAACCATGGGCGAGCCGTTTCGTACGTGTCCGACCGCCTCGGCATCCCCGCCACGGTCTACGTGCCAGAGTGGGTGGACCCGGTCAAGCTCGCAGGAATCCGCGCCCACGGCGCCGAGGCAAAGCTGATCGGTGCCACCTTCGACGAGTCGGAGGCAGCAGCGGTAGAGGACGCCCACGCGACCGGGCGAACCTACGTATCGGCCTATGACGATCCCTGGGTGATCGCAGGGCAGGGGTCGATCGGCCTCGAAGTGCTCTCGGCGTTGCCCACCGCTCCGGCAGCCATGGTGGTGCCCCTCTCCGGCGGAGGGCTCGCCGGCGGGATCGCCGGGGCGATGCGTGAACGGTTGGGTGCGGAAGGACCGGAGATCGTGGCCGTAAGCGCAGAGAACGCGGCGGTCATGCTGGCCAGCGTCAAAGCCGGCGCGCCGGTGGACCTGCCCGAAGAGGACACCCTGGCCAACGCGTTGGCCGGCGGCATTGGCCCCGAGAACCGCTATTCGTTCGCCATGATCCGCGACCTCGTGGACACGCACGTAACGGTGACAGAGCGTGAGATCGCGTCAGCCATGTTGTTCTCTTTCAACGACTTGAGAATAGTCACAGAGGGCGGTGGCGCGGTCGGGCTGGCAGCCATGCTCGCCGATCGGTGGAGGCCACCGGCCACCCGCGACGGGCCCATCGTGATCGTGGTGAGCGGCGGCAACGTCGACCTCTCGAAGCTGTCCGCGCTGCGGACCTAAGGACGAAAGCGGCGGGGCTCCTACCGTCCCCGAGCGAGCCCGATGCCGCGAGGATCGGCTCCGCCGGTGAACGACACCGGTGTCCCCACGTCGCCCCACACGATGGTGAGCCCGTGTGCGTTGCCGATGGCCGCGCGCATCCGAATGCCGTGCCCCCTGCGCTCCAGTTCACCGCGCACGCCCTCGCTCACGTCCGGTTCCACGGCCAGATCGTTGGGCTCGACGAACGAGACCCGGGCCGCAGAGATGGCCGCCTGGATGTCCATCCCGAAGTCCAGGACGTTCATGACGATCTGCGGGACGGTCTGGCCGATGGTGTGGCCTCCGGGCGTGCCCACGGCGACGATGGGTCGGCCCTGGTCATCAGTCACGAACAGGGGCACGTCGCCGGAGAGCTTTCGGCGGCCCGGGTGGGCGTCCATCGGGTTTCCCTTGGGCTCGAACGTGCTGTAGGCCAAAGAGTTGTTGAGCCAGATCCCCGTGCCCGGGGCCATGATACGAGCCCCGAACAGGTTGCCGAGCGTCTGGGTCGCTGAGACCACGTTGCCCCATCGGTCGGCCACGACGAAGTGCGTCGTGTTCTCACCGACCTCACCCATCGGACCCGGTGGGACGAAGTCCCTGGCCCTCCCAGCATCGACGGCCTGAGCCTGTTCGGTCCAGTATGCCTCGGAGAGGAGTTCATCGAGCGGCGGCGGTGCCACCTCCGGGTCACCGGCCCACCGCAGCCGAGTCCAGAACGCGTGCTTGGTGACTTCTGCGAACGTGTGCAGATATTCCGCAGTGTTATGCCCCATCGCCGCCACGTCGAATCGGCTCATGAGCCCGAGTCGCACCAGCGCGGGAAAGGCGTTGGCCGGGGGCGAAGCGGTGACGACGGTTCGGCCACGGTAGTCGATCTGGATCGGTTCCCACCACTCCGGCTCATTCTCGACGAGGTCGGACAGACGCAGAAAGCCGCCGCTCTCCCGCATCTCGGCATCGATGGCTCTACCGAGCACACCGCCGTGGACAGCCTCGGCACCTTCCGCGGCCAGCCTGCGGAAAGACCTTCCGAGATCGCTCTGGATGAGCCGGTCCCCAGGTCCCAGAGGGTGTCCATCCCTGCCGTAGAAGGCCTGAGCGTGGGCCGGGAAGTCGTCGAACCCGGCCTCAATCAACCCCGCCGTGCGCTCATCCAGGATGAAGCCTTCCTCGGCGAGCTCGACGGCCGATGCGAACAGGTCGCGCCACTCCAAGAGGCCGTAGACCTCCGACATGGCGGCCCAGGCATTGACGTTACCGGGCGTCGACACGGCCTTCGCGCCACGCCGGTTCTCCATGTAGCCCGGAGTCGGGGCACGGTACGCGTCGGAGTCGACCCCCCGGGGAATGCGCCCACTCGAGTTGAGAAAGCGAGATCGCCGGGCGTCGGCATCGTAGACGAGGATCGTCCCGTAACCGCCGATCCCGGACATCATCGGCTCCACGACGTTGAGAGCGGCCGCGATGGCTACCGCCGCGTCGAAGGCGTTCCCGCCGCGGGCGAGAATCCGAAGCCCCGCCTCCGTGGCCGACGGATGCGCGCTGGACACCATCCCACTCGTGCCCGTCGCAGCCTGCTGTGCGTGGACCGCGCCCGGCGCCGTGGACCCTGCCAGTCCACCGATTGCACCCCATGCGGCGAGTCGCAGCCCGACACGCCGGAGACGCCCGCCCAGGATCATCGGACCCTCACCACGATCATCTGGGCTGGCTGGGTCGCACGCACCGCGATGTGGGCACCGCCTCCGACACCGCTGGACTGGAAGTCATGAATCCGGACTCCTGAAGCTCCGATCGGCCCGATATAGGTAGCAGTGTTGAACCCCGCCGGAGTCGTGACCGCCGGGGCGCTGCTCTGTTCGGTCACCGGCCACGGGTATACGCCGTCGGGCTGGATCTGAAGGATGTCTGTGGCCGTCGTGAAGTCGTAGCTCGTGATCGCCCGCTCGGGGTCCGGGCCGACACGATGCAGCGCCACCGCCCGGAAGAACTCGGCCAGCAGGTCCCCGTAGGACCGGTCGGTCACCGCAGTGAGCCCCTCCACCCCGCCGGGCGTGAGAGAATCGTTCAGCTGCCTGAACAGCGCGGCGTCGGCGAACGGGGTTGCGGCGTTCCCGTAGGCATCACCGAGCCATCGATGGAAGTTCCACCCGGTCCCGTATTCGTTGTGGCCCTCTTCGGCGCCCAGCGGTGTCACGACCAGGCTGTTGGGCTGACTGGCGAGATAGAAGATCGTCCGGGCCATGCGGAGCAGAATCCCATAGTTCTCTGGGTGAACCACCACTCCGCCGCCACCCGGACGCACATCCTCCACACCCACCATGGTGCCCACTGCCGGTCCACCGATAGACGCCCACGCGATGCGAGACGACATCCCTCCCGCGATCTCGGCGGTGCCCTCCTCGATCCAGCTGGGATGGAATTGAGGAGAGCCCAGCCGGTCGCTGGCCGCGATCCGATGATAGTAGGAAACGAGGTGTTTGGCCTCGTGGGCGACAGTCTCGAGGGCCTGGTAGCTCGGATGGATGTCATCCATGACCTGGACGAGTTCGTTATTGAAGTAGATCAACTCCATCTCGTTGGACGTCGTGCAGGACGACTGGGAGTAGAAGTCCCCACTCCACACCCGTGCCGCTGTCTCCCCGCTGACCGCGGGAGTCACGAATACCACGAACTTGCCGTTCCCGTCGATATCGGACGGAGCGCCGAAATAGTCGACGATCATCTGAGCGGCATGGTCGGAGTAGTACGAAGCCATGCGGAAAGCCTGGAAGGCGGTCACAGGGGTCTGGGTCTGCTGCGCGCTGTCCTGATAGATCGCGAGATCTTCATTCTCGTGAATCAGGACCGCCGTCACTGTTTGCGATGAACTGGCGCTGCAGCTTCCCAAGGTCCGCGGGTCCAGCTGAATCTTGGATGGGGAACTCGCCAGCCGCGGCGAGCCGAGCGGGCGGGCCCTGGGCGACCGGAGCAGCGCACCCGGACCCAGCTCAGCCCACAGCCTTGCGTCCTGATCGAGTGCCTCCAGGTGGGCCCGCTCCGTGCCCGCCGCGATGCGCAGCGCAGCCCTCATGTCTGCGCCGCCGAGGCCACCCGTCCGCAGTGGGTTCGGAGACCCGACGATCTCGGCAGCGGCGGCCATCGCCGCCGCAGGCAGGCCCGTGACCTGAAGCCGCACGTTGGTCACGTCATTCCTGTTCTCCACGGCGGTAGGGCGAAACACCGCGACCCGGTAGCGGTCCGACGCAGCCCCGGCTGGGAGCAGAATGCACTGGTCCGTGTCGTAGATCACCGACCCGCCAGCCGTGAGGTTCACCGTCTCGGTGTCGGAGCAGACGGAAAGCTGGGCCGAACCCTCAACGCTGCCCGCCGCCGCCGTGATCGTGGTCTCACCGGCGGTCAGGCCCGTGACCAACCCGGACCCTGAAACCTGAGCCACCGAGCCGTCGCCGATGGTCCACGTCACGGGCTCGCTGGCCATGGGGGCCCCGTCAGACCCGACGACCGTGGCCGAGAACTGGACCGTCTCACCGATCGCTGTGACGGTCGCAGCCAGCGGGGACACACTGACTGAACTTACTTTGATGTCGGGCCCCACTGGCTCCGAGCCGCCGCACGCGGGGAGGAGAAGGACGAAGACGGCGAGCAATCGGGAGGGTCTGGTCATGGCTGTTCGGAGCGCCGGTCGAGAGGGAGGATCAGAAACAGTAATACGCTGGCGGGCTCAGAGGGTTGCCTTGGGGCACGCAATCGCGGGGCGCCGTCCCCGGCACCCTTCGCCGGGCCCCAATGCCGTCTGGCGCTCACGAGGCCAGGAGAGCCGGGAGCACCTCCCCGGCCGGACCGCGCAGCTCAGCAGCGACGTGCTCGGACAGTGGAGTGCGCTCGGGGTTCACTTCGATGAGTGCCCCGCCTCGCCTCAACGTCTCGAGTGGCAGGGACGCCGCCGGATGCACCAGGGCGCTGGTCCCAACCACGATGCCCACCTCCGCGGCCCTGGCACTCGCGAACGCGGAACTGAGCACCTGAGGATCCAGCGTCTCGCCGAACCACACCACGTCCGGGCGGGTGAGCGCCCCGCATGCGTCACAGCAAGGGAGTGTGTCGATGCTCGAGGAGTCGACCTGGTTCGGCGGGGTGGACAGGCACCCGCAGCGTGAGCACTTGTCCCTGAACAGAGCTCCGTGGAGCTCGAGAGGCATGGCGGGCGCCGGATCGCCGGCGCCGGCTTCCTCCCGGGCTGCCCGCGCGTGCAGGCCATCGACGTTCTGGGTGACGATCCGCACGCCGTCCCTCGACAGGGCAAACCGTGCCAGAGCCAGGTGAGCGGCATTGGGGCGGCAGGCGGCCACGGCCTCCCTCCTCATGCCGTACCACTCCCAAACCAGAAGCGGATCGCGCTCGAACGCTTCGGGGGTAGCCAGTTCCTCCGGCCGATGGGACTTCCACAATCCATCGAATCCGCGGAACGTGGGCACACCCGATTCCGCCGAGATGCCCGCGCCGCTGAGTACCACGATCGAACTGGCCCCGGCGATGAGCGCCTGGGCATGCTCGAGGTCACTCACCACGGAACGCCGTCCATGCGAGAAGCGCCCAACCGGCCAGAAAGCTCAGTCCACCGAAGGGAGTGATCGCGCCGAGCCACCGCTGACCGGTCAGCACGAGTGTGTAGAGACTCCCCGAGAACAGTGCGATACCGGCCACGAACAGCCAGCCGGCAAGCAGCGGCAGAGTTCCTGGCCAGCGCGCGTAGACCCAGGCGACCACGACCAATCCCAGCGCGTGGTACATCTGGTAGCGGGCCGCGGTCTCGAACGTCGCCAGGTCCGCCTCGCTCAACGTGGCGCGGAGGCCGTGGGCGCCAAACGCACCCACCGCGACGGACACCATCGCGAAGACGGCACCCAGGCCGAGGAATGTGCGCTCCATCAGGGACTCCCGCAGCGGGTTCTCCGCCATGATCGAAGGTTCATCAGTGCCCCCCTGAGGGGGCTCAGGAGGTGACGATCCGTGGAGGATGCGGGGTGGGGGAGCCAGGCGCCAGGGGCGGTGGTGAGGCACCAGGCGCACAGTTATCCTAGCAGACTTCAACACTCCCCGAACTGCGGCGCAGAGGCCCTTGCAAGTCGTAGAACCCCGCATCGAGGCGACCCGACAGCCACTGGCCAACGCCTCCCGCGTGGCCGTGGTGGTGGCTCTCGCCCACGCCTTGAACGACGCCTATGCGTCATTCCTGGCCCCGCTGCTCCCGCGGATCATGGAGAAGCTCGAAATCTCCATCGCGTTGGCCGCGGCGCTGGCCATGACGTTCTCCATTGCGGCTTCACTGCTCCAGCCGCTCCTGGGGTACCTGGCCGACAAGCACGGGCGGCGGGCGTTTCTTGTGGCAGGGCCCATCACCACCGGGGTGTTCATCTCCCTGATGGGGCTGGCTCCGGGATTCTGGACCCTGATGCTGCTGCTGACCCTGAGTGGCCTCGGCAGCGCCACCTTCCATCCGCCTGGGGCATCCCTCTCGGCGCGCGTGTCCGAGGGGAAGGGAAGTGGTGTTCGCATCTCCATCTTCTCGTTCGGCGGCAATGCGGGGTTCGCTCTGGGCCCACTGATCGCAGTGGGCCTCGTACAATGGCGCGGACTCGAGGGCCTCTGGGTCGCGATGATTCCGGTGATCCTCCTCACCCCCTTTCTGTGGCGCAGCGTCCCGGCTGATCCCACGGCCCGCGCCCGGGCGCACCTTCCGCCGCCACCCGGGCAGGTGCTCCGTCACCTGGCGGGCCCGTTGGGCCTCATCTTCGGGATCAGCGCCTTCATGGCCTTCGCCCAGAGGGCGTTTGTGACCATGGTGCCGATCATCGTGGCCCAGCAGGGGGGAACCGAAACGGCGGGAGCGGTCGTCCTGAGCGTCTTTCTCGGCGCCCAGGCCGCGGGCACGCTCGCCGGGGGCTTCCTGGCCGACCGCATGGACCGGCAGCGATTGCTCATCGGCCTCTGCGGCATGGCGCTCCCCGCACACATGCTCGCTGTGTGGCTCCT
Organism: Gemmatimonadota bacterium; assembly: GCA_039587465.1. GTDB lineage: Bacteria > Gemmatimonadota > Gemmatimonadetes > Longimicrobiales > Gaopeijiaceae > JBDHIL01. The sequence goes on from JBDHIL010000010.1 coordinate 20,282, forward strand.
TCCCGCCGGCGCGGTGGCTCTTCCCGTCGCTGCCGTCGCGGGCTTCCTGGGGATGGCGACCTTGCCACCGATCGTCGTGATGGCACAGGAGATCGTGCCGTCCGGCGCCGCCGTGAGTTCAGGTATCGTCATGGGGCTGGCCTGGGCTGCGGGCTCAGTCGGTGTCCTGGCCACCGGGGCCGTCGCCGACAGCATCGGACCCATGTGGGCGACTCTCGGGTCCATGCCCGCCATCCTGTTCGCGTTCCTGATCGCCGTCCATCCCGCGCTGCGCCGGGAGGCCACGATGCGGGGAGGGCTCTAGTCTCATGCCTTTTCACCTGGTGCCCGCCAGGGATCGCAAGCTTTTCCGGCTCGTGAAGCGGGCGGAACCCGTGAGGCTCAAGAGGGGGAGCCGGCTCTACGAGCCCGGCACCCAGGCTCGGCACGTCTACCTCGTGAGAGAAGGTGTCATCCGCCTCGTGCTCCCGGGCATGGCGCGGGGCAGGGAAGAACGCTCGGTAGGGGTGGCCCTTCCATGGGAGGTCTTCGGAGACGAGGCGCTCACCGCCGGGCGAAGACGATACGGAGCCGTGGCAGGTCGTGCGTGCGTCGTGGTGCCGCTGCCCACTTCGGGGTTCCTCGGAGGGCTCAAGACGGCGAAATCCAGCCTCGACGCCTATCTCGAGGGCGTCGAGCGAGAGCTTCATCGCCTCAGGCACGCTCAAGGCGGATCCAGAGGACCGAGCGCCGCCCAGCGGCTAGCGGAAGTCGTTTTGGATCTGGCGGATCGCTGCGGCGAACCGGCCGGCCGCGGGATCCACCTCACTCAGCGGTTCACGCACCAGACCCTCGCCGATCTGGCCGGTGCACACCGCGCCACGGTCACGACCATGCTGAACGAATGGCTCTACGAGGGCGTTTTGGGAGCCGATGACGGCGGGCGGCTCCTGGTGCTCCAGCCCACCGAGCTGTGGACTTTGGCGGGCTACCACGGTCCTCTCGGCCTCCCGCAGTCCGAATAGTCGCATCTCCGGACAGGTCGAGGACGACCGCCGTCCGTTGACCGAAATCCCTGCCACGCCTAGCTTTCGGCGCTTTTCACGAACTGCTCCAGACCCCTGAAGACTCGCTATGTCAAAGAAGCATCCAGGCGCTCGCAGGACGGCCAAGAAGGAAGAACACGACGATGATGTCTTCGTCGCCAAGGTGCTCGAAATCGGCACCTGGGCCAAAGCGAACCAGCAGCTCCTCACGGTCGCCGGAGTCGTGTTGGCCATCGTCTTCGCCGGTGTCATGTACTATGGCAACTACCGGGAAGCGCTCACCCAGCAGGCTGCACAGCAGCTCGAGGGCATCCACCAGTCCATCTCGCTCCAGGACCGTGAGGGCGCGAAGACCCAACTGGCGACATTCCTGCAGCGCTTCGAGGGAACGGCGTATGCCGGCGAGGCGCGGCTTCTGCTCGGAGATCTGTATCTGCAGACCGACGATCCTCAGCAGGCTCTAGCCGTTCTCGAGCCCATGGCGGCGTCGCCTCGCGAGCCGATCGAGTTCCAGGCAGCTGCGCTCCTGGCCGTCGCCTACGAGCAGGAAGAGCGCTGGAGCGACGCCGAGGGCATCTATCTCCGCATTGCCGACCGCTCGGAACTGGACTTCCAGGTTCGCGACGCGCTCACGAGCGCCGCGCGCATCCGGGCCGAACAGGGCAACGCCGCAGGCGCCGTTGAACTGTACCGGCGAATTCTGGACGAGACCGACGAGAACGCACCCGAGCGCGGCATCTACGAGATGCGGATCACAGAGCTCCAGAGCGCGGCCAACATCTAGGTCGAACGCCCGGGTAGATCGAAAAAAGGGCCTGGTGGAGCCAAATACGGCACCACGGGCCCTTTTTCCTATTCCTCAGCTTTACTTCGTATAATATATATTATGTTTAGTTGCGACAGGACCGCGCAAACTCGAGCGCGCATTCGGTAGACCCACCCGGCCGTCTTCGACTGCCCCGCCGCCTCAGCGGCGAGTCTGAACCGCCCCCACGGCGCGCACCCTGACGCGGGCGACGCCAGAGGCCACGATCCCGAGCTTGAGGGCCGCAGCGTAGCTCAGGTCGATGATCCGGCCTTCGTGGAACGGACCGCGGTCATTCACCCGCACCACGGCTGTCCTTCCGTTGTCGAGGTTCTCGACTTCCACGTAGGTCGGGATCGGCAGCGCCTTGTGGGCCGCCGTCATGGCATACATGTCGTACGTTTCCTGGCTCGACGTAGGCCTTCCGTGGAAGTCCTCACCGTACCAGGAGGCCTCTCCTTCCTCGGCATACCCCTCGGAACTCTCCAGCACCTGATACGTTTGGCCCATGACCTCGTACTCCTGGGCATTTCCGTACCTGCTGGGGGCCTCGAAGGCGGGCGGTACCGCGTCCGGAATCCGTGACGGGTCGAAACCGGGCTCATCCTCGCTCCCCGGCTGAATGCCCGCCACCGACACAGCGGGCCGCACACCGGACCCGGTGCCCCCAGCCCGCGCCGGAGCGCCCACCATCGTGCATGCCGACAGCGCCAGCACGCCCACGGCGCCCCCTAGCCGCCTAGCCCAGACCACCCTTCGACCTCCTTGTACGCCTTGCGCATGAGCTTTCCTTGCTTTCTCTTGCTTAGACATGCTAAGTCACTGTTATTGAATCGGTTATCATCTGTGACATCGCGCAATATGTGAATACCGGATGGCGGCGCGGGAACCGGGTCGTCCTCGTGGTTCAGTTCTATCTCCATGAGTATCAAACCCTCCAAGCCTCCCACGAACATGTCAAGCATCCACGGGCCGAGCGTCCAGCGGATCTTCTCCACCACGCGTTCGCCGGCCGCATCCATCAGCGCGACCGCCATTTCCTCGGACACGACCGTCTCCGCCTCGTGCCTCTTCACGCCCGTTCCACTCTTGCACGTCAGCACTGGGCCACGCGCCTCACCCAGACGGATCCGGATGGCAGGCTCGTCGGCACGGACGTAGCCCTGCCGGAGGAGCTGACGCTGGGCGTCAGGAGTCTCCCACGACCGGTCCCTGATCTTCACGAGATAACGGCGCTCGATCTCCATGACCCTCTCCCCGACGGGCTCGTGTCCGCCCCTCACTGTGGAGGTTTCTGCCCAAGTACCGCAATACGACGCCTCAACAGCGGCATCGCGCCTTGGAAAAGCTTCTCCAACAGGCTGAGTCCCGGAAGGTGCGATTCGGCGTAGTACGCCCGTGCAATGCCGAAGCCCGCCGCCTCCAGCATTTCCTTCATCCGGTCCATGGACTTGTAGTCCACGTGTGTGACGTCGCGCCTGAGCAGGATGTTCCTGTTCTTCAGTACCTCGATGACGTGTCCCCGGTGCGGAGTCCAGACGCTGAAGTGACCTCCGGGCTTGAGGATGCGGAACGCCTCGTCGACCACCCGCATCGAATCGTCCGGGTAGAGATGCTCGAACAGGTCCGCCGCGATGACCACGTCGTAGACCCCACCCTCCAGGCCGGTCTGCCCCGCGTCCGCGCACAGAAAGCGGATGTTCTCACGAGGGTCCGCTTCCAGTCGGCGATTGCACAGCTCGATACTCTTGTCGCTGAAATCGATGCCTACGACCTCCGCCACACGATCGGCCAATGCGAAGCCGAACGTACCCCACCCACAGCCGAAATCGACCACGCGCTGCCCCGACATGGGCTGGTAGATATCCAGGACCTTGCTCACCCGATAACGCTGGAAACGACTCCGCATGTCGGTGAGGTGGCCGGCACGACCCTCGAAATAGTCGCTCTGGTCGTAGTATTCCTTGCCGATGTGCGGCTCGGTCATGACTGCTCCATCGATGGGTCCCCCGTCGGGTCGATCAGCGCGTCCAAAGCACGCCGCAGCTGCTGCTCAGCCCCTTCGAATGCGGCTTCACGGGCCTCTCGGCTGTCGTGACGTCCCCATTCGAGGGGAGCCCCGAAGCGAATCGTGATGGGGCCTCTCATCGGCCGACCGCTCCATCGGGGCCACACATTGTACGACCCGGAGATGCCGCACGGCACCACCGGGACGCCAGCCTTGAGAATCAAACGGATCGCACCGCGGCGGAAGGGCCTGCCCCGGCCGTCCCAAGACCGTTCGGCCTCCGGATAGATGCCCACCCCCCTTCCCTCCCCGAGCAGTCTGAGGACGGTGCGAACGGCCTGGGGGTCGACGCGATACCGGCGTACCGGGAATGCGTTCAGGCCCAGCAGCAGCCACCGGAGCGGGACTGCGCGAAACTCCGAACTCTTGGTCATGGTGTGAACAGTCCGGGGGCACACCGCCTGCGCGAACGCTCCGTCCAGGAGGCTCGCGTGGTTCGCGGCGAGAATGAACGCGCCGTGCGCCGGCACGTGTTCGATTCCTTCGACTGTCCGGCGCCCGATCGCCAATCCGGCGACCTTCAACACCGCCCGAGCAGTGGAATACAGGATCACAGCCCCGAAATCCTTGGCTGAAACTCCGCGATCGTCCCCCTGCCCCGTGACGTCCACAGCTCTTGTATCGCGTGCTGCAGGAGAGCCTCCCAGCGGAGCGTGGACGCCTCCGGAAACGTCATCTGGAGCGTACCGCGACGCAGGATGCCCAGCTGCAGCGACCGTGTACTCACCTGAAGCGCGGTGACGGAGTCCAACGGCCACTCATCGCTGCGTTCGGCGCTGAGAAAGGTCAGACTCCGCGCGGTGAGTTCCAGAACGCCGTCCACGGCCGTCCCAGGGGTCTCCCTGAAGCCGAGCAGACGCCCCCGACCCCGGACCTCCCGCTCTTCAAGGAAGCCGTGGTACAGGACCGGCGAGGCATACCGAAACGCGCCGTCCTCCCCCACGGCGGCGGTTAGGCAGCCACCGAGCTCCTCGATCCGATCGACCAGAAGAGCCACGGGCGACACCTCATCGACGCCATCTCCGAGCACACGCACGCCGCTGGGCACTCTGGTGAAGCTCGCCCCGCACCCGCGGCATGCGGCCTCATCTCCCTTCCCCTCGGTCGGATCGTGGCCGCAGAGGGGGCACCGGTACAAGACGTGGCGCAGAGGCATGGTTCAGGCGGCCCCTGGGGAACGCAAGGCGCTCACAGCTTGCCGAAGATGTCCCGCAGCTTGAGCCACCAGACCCTCCAGACCGCCTCGCGGACAATCTTCTTCGACATCTTGGAGTCCCCCTCGTCCCGCTCTGTGAACAGGATGGGGACCTCCTTGAGGGTGAAGCCCTTACGCCAGGCGCGATACTTCAGTTCGATCTGGAAGGCGTATCCGTTCGACCGGACCCGCTCGAGCCGGACCGACTCCAGCACGTTGCGGTGCCAGCAGTTGAACCCTCCCGTGGCGTCACGGATGGGCATACGGGTGATCGCCCGCGCGTAGAACGAACCGAAGTAGCTGATCAGCAGCCGGCTCATGGGCCAGTTGGAGACCGTCACCCGGCCATCGACGTACCGGGAACCCACCACGACATCATGGTCTTGGGCGGCCTGGATGAGAGAAGGCAGCGCCTCGGGTGGGTGCGAGATGTCGGCATCCATCTCGAAGATGAGCTCGAAGTCCTCCCTCAGTCCCCAGGAGAATCCAGCGAGGTACGCCTTGCCGAGGCCGTCCTTCGCTTCGCGGTGGAGGACGTGAACACGGCCATCCTGCTTCGCCATCTCTTCGGCGATATCTCCAGTCCCGTCCGGCGATGCGTCATCCACGACGAGGATCTCGATGCGAGGATCCTGCGCCAGAACGAGAGGCACCTTCCGGGGGAGGTTCGCGCGCTCGTTGTAGGTGGGAATGATCACCAGAAAGCGCTCGTCGCCCAGGCTCGCTTCCTTCACTTCCATGGTTCACCCGGACGTATGGTGGACAGCCGCACCCCGAACGTGGCGAGGTGGTCGGACAGGAGCCGCGTGCATCGCCCCGGACTGCCGAGGACATTGAGACCCGCCAGATCCATCACCACGGTGCGCGGGTGCGCGAGCGCAGCTTGCACGGACTCGGCCTCTGGTGCCTGGAAGGCGTACGCGACGGTCTCGTGAGCGAAGTCGGGCGCCTGGCCGAGCTCGGACAGAGGCACGATCCTGATGCTCGGCCTCAATTCGCCCTCATGGAAGGCGTGGAAGCTCTCGATGGCCTCCTGCAGCCTGCGCTCCTTTTCGGCCGGATCGTCTATGGCGGTCCACACTTCTTCCAGGACCAGGCGGGCCGGCACCCCCGAGTAGAGGGCTCCGGGCGGTACCCGACCGCGAACCATCGAATGGGCACCGATGACGGCACCCGACCCGATGACAGCATTGGGCAGGATCATGACCCGCCACGGGATCCAGACCCTGTCCTCCAACCGGACCGGACCCCGGCTATAGGGCGCGCCCTCGAAGTAGTTCGGCCACGATCCGTGGCAGAAAACGAGGCATTGGCCTCCCAGCCCCGTCTGGTCTCCGATGTAGATGCCCTCGGAGGGCTCGAGGATCGAAAACGAGAACACACGGGCCGCACGGCCGACCTCGAGCTTGGAGCGGGGCCCGAAGTCGCAGTTCACGAGAACCATGGGGTCGAATCGGCCGTCCCTGCCGATCGTGACCTCCCTGACCTTGAAGCGGCACAGCGCGCCGATGCGTGCGTCCGGTCCCATGACGAACGTCTTCGCCTTGATTGCGACGAGGGGGCCGATGCGTGCGCCTGGTCCCATCCGGAGGTCCCGCACAGCTACGAAGCTCAGGGCGGACACCCGCGCACCTCTCTGAATTTCGGCCCCGAGCATGTTCCGGATGGGACGCTGCACAAAGGAAGGCAAGAAGCTCAGGAGGAGGTATATGATGCTCATCACTGCGGGACCGCTCCGTCAGGCGGGACGCTCTTCACCGCGAGGGAATCTGCCATCGCGGACATGGTGGTGACCACGAAGCCCTCGTCCTTGGCAACCTGGACAAGAGACTCGAGAAGTTGCAGGGCGTGCAGCCCCGCGTAGTACGGATGATCGTACGAAACCGCGTAGTCTCCCACCCCACGCAGGCGCTGGCGAAACGCCTCACGGATCTCGGAGTCCGATGCACCGCTGGCGCGCATGTGCTCGAGGTAGGCGACACCACCCGGCTCGCCGGCAATGTTGGTGCCCAGGTTCAACAGGCCCCCGGCCTCGATCTGCGCGCCGGTCTCATCCACCCCGTGGCGATCCGCCCGGTAGGTGAAGCCCCGTTCGACCAATACCTCCGCCAGACTCTCCGGCTGAGACCAACCGGGGCTGCAGAACCCCTTCACATCGATCTCCATCTCGGCAAGCCAAGCGAGGCCCCAATCCACCTCGGCCTCGACCTTCGTTTTGGTCCAGCCCTGTGCACGATGCTGCCAATGATCGTGGTTCCGGCCCCCATGCAGACCCAGGTCCGCCGACGTACTCAAGGTGCGCACCAAGGAGGGAGAGCCCCGTCCGATCTCCTGATTGAGCAGAGCCAGCTGCACGTACCGGCCGAGTCCGAGCTTACGTCGGGCCGACAAGCCGACCGCCCGACCTGAAGGGGCCCGAGATCTGCCGAAGGCCCTCTTCAGCGCACCCATCCTGGACACGGCCCTGCCCAGAGAGAGGAAGTATGTAAACTGGACGTCGAGCCGATCCGACAGGTCGAGCAGGCGCGGGACCCCTTCCCTGAGACAGGTCGGTGTATCGATGTCGAAGCGGAACGCGAACGTCTTCATTCCACAATCATCCGAGCAGCCAGGGGCCGAGTCAACGGCGCTTCGGGTTGATCTCACCGCTCCAGAGCACAGCCGCGGGAATGACCTCCACGGCGGTGGACCAAACCCGGGCGATGATGGAAAGACCGGCCGCGGCAGGCGCGCCCATGGCGGGCGTGAGCAGACCCGTGAGGGCCACCTCGCGCACCCCGAGGCCTGCGGGGGCGAAGAGGGCCAGGTAGCCGAGCACGTAGGCCGCGATGTAGGCAGAGGAGACCTCGAGGGCCGATCCGGGCAGTCCGAAGCTCCGTGCCAAACAGAAGAACGACCACCCGTACACGGCCCATTGGACCAGGAAGAGGCCTAGCCAGCCCAATACCCTCGCCGGTCCGAGCTGCTCGGCCGGCACCGCGATCCCCATGCGGAGCGCCAGCCGCAGGAGGCCACGGAAGACAGGCGGAAGAAGGGCGACGAGTGTGATGCCGAGGAGAACGAGGGGCGCCCAGGAGAGCCCCGCTGGCCCGGAAGTGTCTCCTCCCATCAGGACGAGTGCGCCGAGAATCGACGCAGCGGTGAGCGAAGCGCCGTGCGCGACCACAGCGCTGGCCGTGGCGGCCGTGGCGGGTACGCCCCGGCGGCTGGCGAGAACGGCCAAGCCGGCCAACTGCCAGAGCTTGCCGGGCACGTAGCGGGCCAGGTTCGCCACCAGAAAGATCCGGATGGCCTCCGACACCGGCAAAGAGACGCCGCTCAGGTCTGACACAACGCGGCCCCAAAGCGCTCCCGAAAGGAGCATCCCCGTCAGAAGGACGATGCAGGAGGCCGAGAATACGATCCAGTCGGGACGCCACGCTCCGGCGTCGAGCTCCGTCAACTGTGCGAGGTCCAGGCCTAACCGCTGGGCAATGAACCATGTGACGAGAACGGTGAGGGCAAGCTGCCCCGCCCTCAGGAGCCAAGTCTTCAAGCGCCCTTCCCCACCATGCGCTCGCGGTGAATCCCGTAGGCCGCCGCTCCGGCGAGCAGCACGAGGGTCACGAGGCTCAAGAGCAGGCCCCGGGCCAACACAGAGGACGAGTAGAACATCTCCACCGTGTGCTCACCCGCCGGCACCGGAACGGCACGGAGCGAGTGATACGCCCTCAGCACCGGAGCCTCCGCGCCATCCACCGTCGCATGCCAGGCCGGGAACCAATTGTCTGCCACCACCAGCAGCGCGGAGCGGTCAGTGACGACCGAGAGACGCATGCGATTGGGGGTGCGCTCCTCCCACGTCACCTCGCCGACCACGGGCCCGCCGTCCAGCTCCATTGGAGAGGGTTCGCTCAGGACCACCTCCGCAAATGGATCGAACGCATCCGACAGCAGGTAGGGGACCGCCTCCTCGTCCGACTTCACGACAGCGGCAGCCAGCAGCCTGGCCCGGGGAAGCCCCACGTCTGCGATTACGGTCTGATACGCTCGTCCATCGGCGAGCCGCGTGCGGGCGACGGCCTGCCCTTCCGGCGCGGGACCCATTTCGAGGTCGGGCCACAGCAGATACCGAACGTTCAGGATCCGGCGGATGTCAGGGTCCGCCAGGTTGCGTGCGCGACCCGATCCCACCATCCCGATGAGTTCCCGGTACCGGGCCATGTCGTTCGGGTGGTGACCGGCGACCAGGTCGATCCCGTGCATGGCCGGGGCCACGTCCTGATCACCCTGGACCAGTGAGTACAGCCGATACGGCTCAGGGTCACCCGCCTGGAGCTGCTGGATCGCACGGATGTTCGAGTCCGGCTCGCTCCACTGCGAGTGGTCCCAGATTTGGATGAAGGAGGCGTCGACCCTCATGCCGTCCACGGCAGCCAGGCCAACCACGCCGATGACCAACGCCGCCGGGGTCAGGAAGGCTCGCCGCACCGCCCAGACGATGCCGGCAGTGGTCAAGAGCATGAACGCCCCGATCCACGCGCCCCGACCAATGTGTGGAAGAAGGACCTGCAGACGCTGCAGACGGCCTGCGTCGATGTCGGAATAGACCATCGCCGTCCACATGGACGTCAGCGCTCCGGACGATGCCATCAGGGCCAGGACCACCATGAAGCCCGCCCCACCCCAGAGCACGCGCATGATGCCCTGCCAGGCGTCTTCGTCGCTGCGCTTCGCCACCTCGAGGATCCGGTCGAACCCCAGGGCGGCCAGCGTGATGGCGGCGAAGCCGAACAGGAACATCACCTGGTCCGGCGCCCGGAAGAGGTGGATGCCCGGCACCAGCGAATAGAAGAGACCCCATACCGGCGTATGCACGCCGAGGGCGAACAGGAACGCAACCGCCCCGAGGCCGGTGAAGAAGTACCTCACGCCCCTCCGCGCCGCGCCCATGAACGACGTCGCCGCCAGGAGCAGGACCACCAATCCGGCGTAGGGGTGATTGTCCCTGACGGCGTTTCGGCCCCAGTAGGTGCCTGTGCTCCACTCCGAACCACCCGCCACATTCCCGGCGAACTCCGGAATGAGCTGACCCATGGCCTCTTCGGGATGAAGGGACCATGAACTGGACCAGTCCCGACCCGTATCGCCGGCTGCTTCCTGCGTGGTCTGCACACGCCTCGAGTACTCCACCACGTAGTCCACCGCAGGGATCAACTGCACTCCCGCAGCCGCAGCCCCGACGACGGAGGCGACCAGGAAGGTGCCGAAAAGGGCCAGGCCGTGCGTCCGGTGGGACCCTCTCGGCCGGCCCGTGTCGTTCTCGGCATCGCCATCACCGACGGCCGCCGGCTCACGAGCGATCTGCACGGTTCGGAAGATGGCGTACATGCCCACCGCACCGAACAGGAAATAGGCCATCTGGAAGTGGGTCGTGTACAGCACCAGGGCCACTACCAGGCCGATGCCGGCCCACGAGGCGAGGCCTCCCCGCGTGTAGTGTCGCTCCACCATCCAGAACAGGAGCGGCGCGAGCGCCGTAACGAAGATCTTCCCGTCATGGCCCGGGTAGACCAGGCTGACCAGAAAGGGCGCCACGAGATACGCGGTTCCAGCCAGGAGCGCCGCAGGCCTCGAACCACCCAGCATCCGGATCCATCCGAACATGAAGAAGCCGGCTGCCAGCACGTGGATCACGAGCTTCCATCCCAGCGCCCGATGCGTCTCCATGAGGAGAAGGAGCAGCAAAGACGGCGGATAAAGCGAATCGCCGCCCGAGAGCGCCTCGAGGAACGGAGTGCCCCCGAGAATGTAGGGTGCCCAGCGGGGGAACGTCCCCAACGCCTTCAGGGAGTTGGCGTAGAAGTCCCGTGCCGCGTATCCCGCTCCCAGCGTGTCATTACCGAAGAGCATCTGGTCGCCGAAGATGAACTCGCGGAACAACACGACCGTGAGCGCGACGAAGAGTGCGGCAGGCGCCCAGAGAGGTATGGACGGCCCCTTCCCGTCCGTGGGAACGCTGCTCGACGGCGCCTCGGCCTTCGCCTTGGTTTCCTTCCGCCTCTTCTTGGCCATAGCCGTCCTCAGGCCCGCCGCTGGGCGAGCAACTCGTCGTAGATCTCCAGATGCCGCGCTGCCAGCCGTGCGTTGCTCCAGTTGGCCACGACCCATCGGCGGGCGTTGTCCCCGAGCGCGGGAAGGTCGCCCCGGCGGAGCAGGTCCACCACCCTCCGCGCCATGCCTTCGGGATCGGCGGGCTCGAAGAGGCCGCCCACCTCATCGTTCACGATCTGCGGGAGTCCGCCCACGTTGGACGCTGCCACCGGCACCTCGCACGCCATGCACTCGAGCGCCGCCACGGACGTGGCCTCCATGAGCGAGGGGAAGACCGCCAGATCAGCCGAACACAGCAGGGCCGGGATCTCGCCGTGGGGCCGTGCGCCCATGAACGTGATGCGGTCCGTCACGCCCAATTCGGCGGCGAGTCGCTCCAGCTTCTCGCGCTCCGGACCGTCGCCCACCAGAACCGCCTCGACGTCTACTTCCTGCACGATGAGCGGCAGAGCACGCACGAAGTACTCGACGCCATTCTTGTGGAAGAGCCTGCGCGGCACGATGAGGCGGCGGCGGCCCTCTTCCGGAGGGGGAAGTGAAGGCTCCACGCTGCGGAACAGCGCCGTCTCGACGCCGTTGGTCAGCGCCTCTACCTCCACCCCGGGCGCGATCGCTTCGCCGACCGCCGCGATCTCCTCGCTCGCAGCCAGGTTGTGGTCCGCGGCTTCCAGGAAGCGCCTGAATATCGGCCTCCAGAATGGCGACTCCGCGCGCTTGAGGAAGTGGCTCGTATGATACGTGGTGACAAGTGGGGTCCGGCGCGCCCTGCGAGCGACCATGCCGGGCAGGACGGAGGCGATGTCCTGGGCGTGGACGATGTCCGCCTGCTGAGCCAATCCGCCGAATCGGCGCATGGATCCGAACGCGAAGGCCGCCCAGCCCGGCGTGTTGCGAGCAGGCATCCAGGTCCGCCAGACGTTGACGCCGTCCATCACTTCGTGGCGCGGGAGGTCGGGCTGGGACCGCGACGTGACCATGTCGACCCTGTGTCCCTGCTGCGCCATCGCGCGGCAGAGGTAGTAGACGTGGCTCTCCAGTCCACCGACCTCGGGCGGAAAGTAGACGCAGTGCATCAACACGTTCACGCCTGCCAGTTCTCCGTCTTGCGGGCGCCACCGGACAGGTCCGCCCAGATCACATCGGCAATGCGCTCCCCCGCCCTGCCGTCGCCGTAGGGGTTCGACGGAGCAGGACCCGCCGACGCGCGCGACAGGGCCGCCAAGCTCTGCGAAACGATGGCATGCCGATCCGTACCCACAAGCGCGGCCACGCCCTGCTCCACCCCCTCTGGGCGTTCGGTGACCTCCCTCAGCACGAGAACGGGAGTACCGAAGGTCGGAGCCTCCTCCTGAATGCCTCCGGAATCGGTCAGCACCAGGGCCGCGTGCTTCAGCGCAGTCACCACGTCGAGGTAGTCCAGGGGGTCGGTGAGGTGTATGCGGGGGTGAGCCGAGAGGACCTCCGTCGCCGGCCCCAGGACGTTGGGGTTCGGATGGACGGGGTAGACCACCTCGACGTCGTCGACACGCTCGACGAGGTCGCGCACACCACGGAAGACCTCGAGGAGGGGCTCACCGAAGGACTCGCGGCGGTGCGCAGTCAACAGCACCAGCCGCCGCCCGCCGCGCAGGACCCCCGCCAGGGCAGGATTCCCGACCGGCCGGTCCTCTGCGGTGACCGAAAGAAGCGCGTCGACGACCGTGTTGCCCGTCACGTGGATGCGCCCGGCCGGAATACCCTCGGCCAGCAGCGAGTCGCGTGCGCGCTTCGTCGGCGCGAAGTAGTAGTCCGACAGGACGTCTGCGAGACGCCGGAACATCTCCTCCGGAAACGGCGCCCACTTGTCATGACTGCGGAGCCCGGCCTCCACGTGTCCCACTTTCACCCGCTCGAAGAAACCCACGAGTGAGCCCGCGAACACCGTTGCGGTGTCACCCTGGACCAGGATCACGTCAGGGCGGAAGTCCCGGACGACCTCACGCAGCCCGTCCAAGGCCCGGTGCACGACGTCGTAGAGGCTCTGTCCCTCGGTCATGATCTCCAGGTCGTAGTCGCGCTCGATCCCGAACACGTCCAGAGCCTGATCGACCAGATCGGTATGCTGTCCGGTGAGCACCACGCGGGTCTCCAACTGGGGGGCGTGCTCGCGTAGCGCCTCGATCACCGGCGCCATCTTGATGGCTTCCGGGCGGGTGCCGATCACTGCCAGGACCCGATGTCCCACCGGAGTCACCGCCCCTTCCGGCGGAGATCCTCCAACTCATGTCGAACCTGAGCAACCTGCTCGGACACCAGGCCGAAGCCGACCAGCAGGAAGCCGAGCGTCTCGAGCAGCATGACCAGGTACAGCATCGGCCGGTATCCCATGGGGGGGATGTAGGGCTCGAAACCTAGAAGCGGGTGCACGAAGCGCAGGTACACAGCCACCGCTCCTACGGCCACTCCGATCGTGGCCATTACCATGCCGGAGGCGCCGAAAAGCAGGAGGGGCTTTCGGCTGAACAGGAGGAGGAACCACACCGACACGAGGTCCATCACCCCGATGAAGATGCGAAACGGGCCCTGGAACTTCGACTCTCCAGCACGCCGCGGCAGCAGCTCGATGTCGATCTCCGTGGCCGTGAACCCCCGAGCGTGCGCAAGCACGACGAAGAACCTGTGCCAATCATGCCTGAGCGTCAGGCCGTCGAGGATCTCCTTCCGGAACGCCTTCATCGAGTTCAGGTCGGACACCGGCACATCGAAGATCTTCCGAGACAGCTTGTTGTAGACGGAGGACACGGCACGCTTGTCGTACGACCCCACCTTGCGGCCGGTGACGATGTCCCATCCTTCATCCAGCTTCGCGAGGAAGCGGGGAATCTCCCCAGGCCGGTGCTGGAGATCGGCATCGAAGAGGATGAGGTAGTCCCGATCGGTGACCGCCGACGCGGTCACGATGCCTTCGGTCTTTCCGAGATTGCGGCGGTGGCGGACCACCTTGAAGGCCTCCCACCCATTCGCTTCGCGTTCCGCGATGTCGGCAGTCCCGTCGGTCGATCCATCGTCCACGAGGATGATCTCGCCGGACAGACCATGCTCCTCCCAGGTCGCCCGGAGCTCCCGGACAAGATCCGGGATGACCTCGGCTTCGTTGAAGGCCGGCACCACGAGCGCGAAGTCCGCACGGATCTCGGAACTCAGCGCGGCTTCGGGTCGCGGCATCGGGGATGGGTCGCTCATGATCTTCTTCACCCGGGCTAGACCCGCTTGCGCATGCGAGCCGGTCGAATTCCGAGCTGATCGCGGTACTTCGCCACCGTGCGGCGGGCGATCTTCACCCCATCGTCCTTCAGCCGGAGAACGATGGCCTGATCCGTGAGGGGCTTCTTGGTATCCTCGTCCGCGACCATGCTCTTGATCTTGTCCTTGACCCCGCGAGCGGAGATATCCTCTCCGCTGGCAGTCGAGAGGCCGCTCGAGAAGAAGTACTTGAGGCTGAACACGCCCCGCGGCGTCTGGACGTACTTCTGATTGGTGACCCGCGATACGGTCGACTCGTGCATCTCGATATAATCCGCGACTTCGCGCAGGGTCAGCGGCTTGAGGTACTGAACGCCCCGCTCGAAGAAGTCTCGCTGCCGATCGACGATGAAGTTCATCACCTTGAGCATCGTCTGGCGGCGCTGTTCGATCGCTTGGATCATCCAGTTCGCCGAGTTGAGCTTGCTCGAGATGAAGTCCTTGGTCTCGCCCGTCAGTGTGCGCTTGTCCTGCACGACCTCCCTGTACGACTGCGAGATTCGGAGTCTGGGAAGGCTCGTGTCGTTCACGAAGACCAGGTACTCACCATCGATCTTCTCGACGATGAGGTCGGGGATGACGTACTGGTCGGGAGCGACCGAGTACTTCAGGCCCGGCTTCGGATCGAGGAAGCCGATCTGGTCGGCCGCGTCCTGCACCTCCCGCGGCGAGACTCCGAGCACCTTGCCGATTTCGCTCCAGCGGTGGTTGATCAATTCGTCGAAGTGGTCCCGAGCGATCACGGCAGCGATGTCATCTCCACATCCCTTCCGGTCCAGCTGGATCAGAATCGATTCCTGAACGTTCCTCGCGCCTACGCCGGGGGGATCGAAGCCCTGGACCACAGTGAGCATGCGCTCGGCTTCCTCGAACGTGTAATCCCGGAACATCGCTGCGATCTGCCGCAGCTCCTCTTCCCGCTCGACCGAGTCGTCGATGGTCTCCGCAGTCGCGACGGCGGTCGGGCGCACGTCCTGGAGCCAGCTGTTCACGCCCGCGACCACGTCTTCCAGTTCGCAGGCGAGCGCTCCGTGATCGTCGATGTCCCCGATGATCTCTTCGCCCAGCCGTACCTCCCGCTCCTCGAGAGCAAGATGGCGGAGTTGTTCCGTCAGATGGTCATGAAGGTCGAGCGTATCCACGGGGGTCGGCTCGATGTACTCCTTCTGTTCGAACTGTTCCCGGCGCCCGCCTACATCGAAGCCATCGAGGAGGATCTCCTCCCAATCGACTTCGTCATCCCCCAGAGGCTCATCTGCAGTGTCCTCCTTGAGCTCGACGTCCTGATCGACGTCGGCCTCGGCCATCTCCAGAAGGGGATTCTCCGCCAACTCCGAGTCCAGGTGCTGCTGCAGGTCCAGCAGCGGCATGTAGAGCAACTCCATCGCCTGATACAGGCGCGGGTTGATCCGCATCTCCTGCCGGAGCTGTGCACTCTGGTAGAGTTTGAAGTTGAGGGCGGTCATGGTGTGTGCTCGACGCTATCCAGCGGCCTCGGGTTCGGGGTATCGCTTTCTCATGCGTGCTGTAAGTGTCGGGCCAAGATAGATCTCGGCAACCTCTTCGTTCCAGACCAGTTCCGACACGGTGCCGCTCACCCGGATGCGACCCTCGTACATGATGTAGGCTCGGTCGACGATCTCCAGTGTCTGCTCGACGTTGTGATCCGAGATGATCACGCCGATGCCTCGCGACTTCAGGCCGCGAACGATCTGCTGGATATCATTGACCGCGATGGGGTCGATGCCGGCGAACGGCTCGTCGAGAAGCATGAACTTCGGCCGCTGGACCAGGGCTCGTGTGATCTCGAGCCGGCGACGCTCGCCGCCGGACAGAGAGTAGGCCTTGTGCGTTCGGAGGTGGTCGATGGAGAGCTCGCGCAGCAGACCATCGAGCCGGGCGGTCTCCTCTGCTCGAGGGAGCTTCAATGTTTCCAGGATGGCCAGGATGTTGTCTTCGACCGAGAGCTTCCGGAACACGGACGGCTCCTGAGCCAGGTATCCCACCCCCCGCCGCGCCCGCTTGTACATGGGCGTGCCGGTCAGTTCGTCTCCGTCTAGGAAGACCCGGCCCTCGGCCGGCGGGATCAACCCCACCATCATGTAGAACGTGGTCGTCTTCCCGGCGCCGTTGGGCCCCAGCAGCCCCACGATTTCTCCCTGGGTCACGGACAGTTCGACCTGATCGACGACCCGGCGGCCGCGGTAGATCTTCGTGAGGCCCTCGCCGTACAGGCGACTGCCGTTGGCGACGGCCTCATCCGCTCCCTCGGTGAGGTGGAACTCCTCAGCGCGGACGGCTTCGAGTCGGCGGATCACGTCCTGGAGCTGCTCGACCACCGCGATGCGCTCGGGCGCCAACTGGCTCCACAGGTCCTCGTCGATCCGCAGCGCGGTCCAGGCCTCGCCGTCGCCCTCGCGGGAGCATATACCGGCGTCCTCGAGGCGACTCATGACGCGCTCCTCGAGGAAGTGGGTGAAGGCCTCCCCCTCAGCGCCGAGCATCGAAGCGCCATGCGTGCCCAGGTCGTCGGCAACGTGAGCGACGGCATCGCGCACGGACGCCACCCAGACGGCGCGCTCCGCGACGCCGTCGTC
This sequence comes from Gemmatimonadota bacterium, assembly GCA_039587465.1. GTDB lineage: Bacteria > Gemmatimonadota > Gemmatimonadetes > Longimicrobiales > Gaopeijiaceae > JBDHIL01. The sequence continues at coordinate 37,347 of JBDHIL010000010.1, forward strand.
ACCCCCGCGCCGGACCAACTCACAGAGACCTGCCGCCAGGGACAGGTCGTGCGCCCGGAGGTTCTCCACGAACTGGTTGAATTCTTCCCGGGTCACCAAGGCCTTCTGCTCCTGTGGAATGGATCGACTCGGCCGGACGGAAGGGCTGTGTACCGGACTGGATAGACAAACTCGGGTGGATTCGCCTCCCGCGCACGGGCCTGCAGCGTGGTGTCCGGTCGGACGGTATCCTCCACGGCCGCGCTGTCGGTGCCGAGGCTGTCCGCGGCGAGACTGTCACCCGCTGCCGCGGGTCGCAATGGCTCGAGATGAAAACCGCGAGTCTGCCCCCGAACCTCCATGTGGTCGACCTCCCCGTCCCGGAGCACGATGAGGATCTCCTGCCCGAGGACGTAGTGGAGGGCTGGAGGGTCTACCCCGGGCACCCGGGTGGTGTCGGAGGGCTCGAGGCGATAAAGCGATCTGGCATCGAGTTTCGCCTCGAGCTGCTCCAGCCGATACTCCGTGCGCGTGCCCTCAGCCGCGGTGCTGTCTGGGACGACCACTTCGCCGAACGTGGCGATCACGGTGTCGCCTTCGAGCCAGTCACTACGAGCAACGGGCGGTAGAGCTCCGACGTTCAGGGAGTCACGGGCCCGGCTGTCTCCGCGGGCATCTCCGACCGCGATAATGCGGTCCAGCACATCGCCGGGAGATCGTACATCGAGGGAGTCCGCGATGAGGTTGAACTGCTCCGCGGCCGCGACGGGCCTCGCGAGCGTCGCGCTGTCGACCGGCACACCGGCCGCGACCGAGTCCGGATCGGACCGCATGGGCACCGCTACCAGCCGCTCCAGCGCGCCTTCCTCGAGGAACATGCGGATGACCGGCGCAGTCAACACGAGGTCGTCTCCGGTGAGCACGCCGTCCCGGATGGCACGGACCTCCCGCATCGCGCCACCGACCATGCCGATTTCGATGACACGACCGACCAGATCGTAGGTATCACTCTCCACCATGGCCTGCTGCTCGAGAACGATGCGGCCTGCGGCCTCGTCGTACTCGGCCACCTGTCCGAACGCGGTGATGGCGTCACGCACGATCACGACGTCGCCAAGGGCCTTGAAGTAGCTGCTCCCCTTGAGGAGTATCTCGTCACCCGTCACGCGATACGGGGTGGTGTCCGGTTGGGCTGGTGCACGCGCCACCGCACCCTCTGGAGCGAGCTCGAGACCCATCGTGTCGAGGACCGACGGGGTAACGCTGTCCGCGGGTACCAGCGACAGGCTCGAGGAGTCGCGCAGGGCCGGAAGCGGCACCGCCTCAGTGTCGGCCGGCTCACCACCGCTTTCCTCGACGGCGGCGAGACTGTCCGGCTCACCGGGTTTCATGAAGAGCAGCGCCGTCGGCCGGATCCCATCGGTCCAGGTGCGGAACGTCATCTCCTCCTGGTCTCGGAAATCGGTCTGACGCAGATACACGAGGTGGCCGTTCTCGACGATCGAACCCTGGACGGTGTCACGCACGAAGAGGTTCCCTTCAGCCTGGAGTCGAGCCTGACTGCTGAAGTAGCGGGCCTCATCGGCCCGCAACGCGCGGGTGTTGTCGCTGTACCGGACGTTGCCCATGAGGTGGCTCATGCTCTGGCTCGAATAGGCCACTGCAGAGTCGGCTCGGATCTGGACGCCGCCGTCGCACACGAAGTGGGGTCGTCCGATGTAGGTGAGCCTCGCCCCCCCAGGGAGCGTCACGCTGTAGACACTCCTCGCTTCATCCCCGAATAGGCACCCCTGCTGGCCCTCGGCCTGAACCGGAGAGCCCGCGAGCGCCGAGAGGGCCACCCAGGACACGAAAAGCGGGAGAAGACGAGCGTCCACTGCGCAAGTGGTCAGAAGATCACCTCCCCGATATCACCTCGGGGATTCAGGATGCGCACCTCCAGAAACTCGATGTCGGATTCGAATGCGGTACCTCGGCTCACCCGACCCCCCGCAAGGGTCTGCACGGTCGCAGAGTCGCTCCATATACGGTCGATCTGCGGATCGTAGTGCAGTTCGGACGTCTCGATCTTCCGGCCATCTGCGTGCACCACGAGCACGACGTCGCCTTGGGCGAGCATCGCGTCCGTGTTGGTGTTCATCTCACCGCGGAGGGCGGTCACGGTAGCCCGCTGACGCCCATCCTCGTGGTAGAGGATCAGCTCCATCTGCCGCAGGTAGAGCTTTGCGGAGTCAGCGAACACGTATGCGGTGTCCGCTTCGACCCGTGCTTCCCTGACGCCCGAGGCGGTGAGGAAGCTCTTCATCCCGAAGATCACGTTGTCTGCGTCGATCTCCGTGAGCTCCGACGCGGCCACGGTGGCATTGGTCGGCTCGTCGCAGGCACCCGCCACCGAAACAGCGGCGCACATCGCCACGAGTCTAATCTTGTGCAAAAAATTGATCTGCATACCGATAGCGCCCTCTATCTAAACCACTTTATGAAGCCGGGGACGACACACTTCGGAAGAACCCCGCCCAGCCGAGGAGCGTGGGACCCCGTCCCCCGCCTCGACTCGATGCCACTCCTACCCCACAGCCGCTCAATCGGAGGAGGTCGGCTCCGCACCACGGATGCGGCACGTGAGGAGCGCGAGCGCGACTCATGGCGTAGTCACCCGATCCAGATATCGATCGACGGCTTCGTCCATTTGACCACGCGCCTCGAGGAGCGCGTCGCAGAACTCCCGGACCGCCCCCCTTCCCCCGCTGCATGAAGTTCGCCACACGGCCATTTCAGCGATGCGCGGCACAGCGTTCGCCACGGCAACCGGCAGTCCGACGTGTCTGAAGACGGCGAGGTCCGGAAGGTCGTCCGCCACCATGGCCACTTCTTCCCATCCGAGTTCCATCCGCGCGAGCATGTCGCGGACAATCGCCAGCTTCTTCGCACCCCCGTCCTGGTGACACTCGACGACTCCGAGTTCGGCGGCCCGGGCCTCCGTGGCGGCAGAAACCCGTCCGGACACCATGGCCACCTCCAAACCGGCCCAGCGGAGCATTTTCATGCCGAGCCCGTCGCGGACATCGAACCGCTTGAGCTCCAGAACCTCTCCGGACCGGGTGGCCCCCATGTAGACACCCGCATCGGTGAGGACGCCATCGACATCGAAGATGACCAGGCGGACCCTGCGGGCGAGATCGACCGGGATACCGCCGCCGCCCTCCGCATCTCCCGCCACCGGTCGGTTCGATTCAGGCGATTGGGCGGTCATGACCCGATCCGTGGCGTCGCGGCAAGCGCGGCCCGTATCGCCGTAACCTCTTCGAGCAAGGTCCCCATGGCGTCCAGAGGAAGCATGTTCGTGCCGTCCGAAGGGGCTCGGGCCGGCTCCGGATGGGTCTCCAGGAAGAGGCCGTCACAGCCGGCCGCGACGGCCGCGCGCACCAGAGAGGGGATCTGCTCAGGATCTCCGCCGCTGGCTCCATGGGCCATCCCGGGCCGCTGGACCGAATGGGTTCCGTCGAAGATCGCGGGCGCCCCGCACGCGGCTCGAAGCCGGCTGAACGAACGCATGTCGACGACGAGGTCCCCGTATCCGAAGAAGGTGCCCCGCTCGGTCACGGCCACCTGGGAAGCGCCCGACGCCCGAACCTTCTCTACCGCGGCGGCCATCTCCTCGGGAGCCATCCACTGACCCTTCTTGAGATTCACCGGCTTCCCCGTGGATCCAGCAGCGACCAGAAGGTCCGTCTGGCGGCAGAGAAACGCTGGAATCTGGAGCGCGTCCACGACCGCAGCAGCCTTTTCCGCCTGCCAGGGCTCGTGGACGTCGGTGAGTACGGGCAAGCCTGTCTCACCCTTCACGCGCTCCAGCGCCAGGATCCCGACGTCCAGGCCCGGACCCCTCATCGCTTCCAGCTTCGACCTGTTGGCCTTGTCGAACGACGCCTTGAACACGACGGGAAGGTCGAACCGCGCGGACCATCCGGCGAGCGCCCGAGCCACGGAGAGGTTCAGCTCATCGGTCTCGAGGACACAGGGGCCGGCGAGAAGGGTGAAGGAATCGAACATAGATCACGTTTCCTCAGACGCCTGCGGGCATCCGGGTCCGCTCGGTCGCCTCGCCCTTCGCATACCGGGTGGCCGCACCGATGTACGAGGCAAAGAGTGGGTGCGGGGCCATCGGCCGACTCTTCAGTTCGGGATGGAACTGACCGGCAACGAACCACGGATGAGTGGTGATTTCGATCATCTCCACCAGGCCACCGTCGGGCGAGGTGCCCGAAATCGTCATGCCGTGTTCCTCGAGAAGGTCCCGATACTCGTTGTTCACCTCGAACCGATGGCGGTGCCGCTCGCTGATCTCGGCCTCGGCGTAGATCTCCCGGGCATGGGAGCCGTCCCGGAGGGCACACGGGTAGGCCCCCAGACGCATGGTCCCGCCCTTGGTGGTGACCTGCAGCTGCGAGTCGAGCAGGCAGATCACCGGATCGCTCGAGTCCTCCGCGAATTCTGATGAATGCGACTCCTCGAGGCCGCATACGTTCCGGGCGTATTCGATGACCGCGCACTGGAGCCCGAGGCAGATGCCGAAGAACGGCATTCCGCTCTCACGGGCGTAGCGGATCGCGTCCAGCATGCCCTCGACCCCACGCGGTCCGAAGCCACCCGGGATCAGCAGACCATGATAGTCCTTGAGGATGCCAGTGCTCTTGCCTTCCTCGAACTGCTCGGAGGAGAGCCAGTCCGTCCGGACCTTCACGTTGTGCGCGATGCCCCCATGGATGAGCGACTCCTGGATCGACTTGTACGAGTCCACCAGAGCGGTGTACTTGCCCACCACGGCGACGCGTACCTCACCGGCGGCCGGAGACTTGACCCGGTTCACCATGGAAGTCCACGCGTCGAGGTCCGGCTGGGGCGCATCGATGCCCAGTCGATCGAGGATCACATCGTCGATTCTCTGTTCCTTGAGGTGGAGCGGCACTTCGTAGATGGTCTCGGCATCCTGCGCTTCGATTACAGCGTCCATCTCGACGTTCGTGAACAGCGCGATCTTGCGACGGATTTCCTTCGACAGGTGATGCTCGGTCCGACAGATCAGGACGTGCGGCTGGATCCCGATCTCCATGAGTTCGCGCACCGAGTGCTGCGTGGGCTTGGTCTTCAGCTCCCCAGCGGCGGAGATGTAGGGGACGAGGGTGAGATGGACGAAGATGGCGTCATCCTTACCCACGTCCACGCGGAACTGCCGGATCGCTTCCAGGAACGGAAGAGACTCGATGTCACCGACCGTGCCGCCGATCTCCGTGATCACGACGTCGTTCTCTGGAGCCAGGCGACGTATGGCGCCCTTGATCTCATCGGTGATGTGCGGAATCACCTGGACCGTCGAACCGAGGTAGTCTCCCCGCCGCTCCTTCGCGATGACGTTCGAGTAGACCCGGCCCGTGGTGATGTTGTTGGCCTGAGACAGCGACTCCTCGATGAAGCGCTCGTAGTGTCCCAGATCGAGATCGGTCTCGGCCCCGTCGTCGGTGACGAACACCTCGCCGTGCTGGAACGGCGAAAGCGTCCCGGGGTCGACGTTGATGTACGGATCGAACTTCTGAAGAGTGACCTTCAGGCCTCGCTCCTTCAGCAGTCGTCCTATGGACGCAGCGGCGATCCCCTTTCCCAACGAGGATACCACTCCGCCAGTCACGAAGATGTACTTGGTGGGCCTCTTCTTGTCGTCGCTCATGGTCTCCGTCAAGCCATAGTTGTGGCGCCAGCCTGGCGCCTGAGCTGTTCTTCTATACGAATCACATCAGCCGGGGTATCGACCCCCGGATCGGCGGCTCCCACCACCGCCACCCCGATGCGCAGCCCCGCCTCCAGCGGTCGAAGCTGCTCGAGGAGTTCGAGCCGCTCGAGCTGCGATGGAGCCCTGGCCACCCAGTCGTGAAGTGCATCCCGTGTGTACGCGTAGATCCCGATGTGCCGCAGAAATGGCTCCCGGGAGAGTTCTTCGGACAGCGGCTTCTGGTCCCGCTTGTAGGGGATTCCTGCGCGGCTGAAGTAGAGGGCGCGGCCATTGGCCGCCCTCGCCACCTTCACCACCGACGGGTCAGTACGGGCAGAATCGACCATGAGGGGCGTAGCGCACGTGCCCACCTCCCAGCCCTGCTCGCGGACCAGGTCGATCGCGACCCTCAGATGGTTCTCGTTCAGGAGCGGCTCGTCGCCCTGCACGTTCGCAATGAAGTCGTAGTCGGCGAACTCCGGCAGGTTCGCGACCTCCGCGACGCGATCCGTACCCGACGGATGGTCCAGCGACGTCATGCGAACTGGCGCACCCAGCCGGACGCACACCTCCGCAACTTCCTCCGAATCCGTGGCCACGACGGCATGATCGAGGACAGACATACCGTCGATCCGGCGCCAGACCCACTCGATGAGGGGTCTGCCGAGGAGGGGATACAGGGGTTTGTTGGGGAGACGGGTCGAGGCGAGCCGAGCCGGGACGATGCCCAGGACCTGCCCGCTCAACGAACCCTCGCGGGGCCGAAAGCGTTGAATTCGGACGCAATTATCACGCCACGAAAGGTATCTGGACGCGCGAGGCGGATCAAGCGAAGCGACCCGTGCCGACGAAGTCGGAGTCCCTCACAGGGCAAGGAAGTTCTCGAGAAGGCGTTTGCCGTGTTGGCTGAAGAGCGACTCGGGATGGAACTGCACCCCCCACAGCGGGAGATCCCGATGCCGCATGGCCTGAACTTCGCCGTCGTCGGCCGGGTCCGTGCTCCAGGCCGTGGGCACCAGGGCCTCGGGCAGCGACGTCTCGTCAGTGACCAGGGAATGGTATCGGGCCACCTCGAAGGGCGATGGGATTCCTTCGAAGAGTCCGTCGCCCGTGTGGCGAATCTCTCCGGTCTTGCCATGCATCAGGCGGCGGGCACGTACCGTGCGTCCCCCGAAGGCTTCACCGAGGCTCTGGTGGCCGAGGCACACGCCCAACATGGGGATCCCCTGCCCCCCCAGGCGACGAAGGGCCTCGATGCTGATACCAGCCTCGGCCGGCGTACACGGCCCCGGAGACACGACGACCCGACTCGGACCCAAGCGCTGCAATTCGGATACCGTACGCTGGTCGTTTCTCACCACGACGGGCTCAGTCCCCAGTTCTCCCAGGTACTGAACCAGGTTGAACGTGAACGAGTCGTAGTTGTCGATAACGAGGAGCATAGGGTCTCGGACGAGTCGTTTCCCGGCAGGTCGATCGCGGAATCTAGCGCCCTGCCTCCAGGCCAACACCCCGACTCGCAGCGCCAGCCCCGCCTCGCTCCGGACCCGGCTGACCCGAGCCTGGGTACCCTGAAGCATGGAAGGGAGTGAGCCGTAGCTCGCATGTCGTTACTTTCCGGCCGGTATTGGTCCGGCCAGGGCGAAGCCGAAGACGCCCCCGCTTCAGGAGCCGCTTTGTACACCCGCTGCCTCACGTGCGCCAGCCCCTTCGAGCCCAACGAGGCGATGGAGCACTTCCCGCATGGGAAGCGCATCGCTTTCGATCCGGCCCGGGGTCGTCTGTGGGCCATATGCCGTGTGTGCAGAAGATGGTCCCTCGCTCCGATCGAAGAGCGTTGGGAAGCCCTGGAGGAACTCGAGAAGATCGTAAGGGATCAGGCGACGCTCCTTTCGCAGACAGACAACATCGCCCTCCTCCGGTGGGGACAGCTCGAGCTGGTCCATGTAGGGCGCGCCAACCTCACCGAGGAAGCCTGGTGGCGCTACGGGCGTGAGCTGACCGGCCGAAAGAGGCAATCCGATCGCCTCGGGATGGCTGGGGCTGTCGCGGCCGGTGCGGTGGTCGTGGGTGGATGGGCAACCGGAGGCATGACCCTGCTGGGTGCCTGGTTTCTGATGGGGCATGCACCGGACTCCCTCAAGGATGCCGCTCGCTGGCTGCGCTTCGGGGGAGCCGCCTGGAGAGGAACCCAGGCCTGCGCGAACTGCGGCCACACATTCCGGGAGCTCAACTTCAGGGACCGCGGAGCGCTGGGCATCTTCCCCGGACAGGAAGACGGGCGGGTCTCACTGGTTCACCGCTGCCCGACCTGCGGGCAATACCGTGACGCGGGGCTTCACCTCCAGGGCCAGGCCGCGGACCGGACACTCCGGCGGGTGCTCGCCTACCACCACTTCGCCGGGGCCTCAGAGCGGCGGGTCGTGTCGGCTGCGCGACTCATCCAGGAGGCGGGCTCCCCACAGGACCTCGCACGCATCGTCATAAGGGACGGGCGCCGCTTGGGCGACCTGCAGCGCACTGGGGCGATCGCGCTCGAGATCGCCAGCCACGAGTCGTCCGAACAGAAGCTGCTGGAACTCGAGTTGGCAGATCTTGAATCGCATTGGCGACGTGAGGAGGAGCTCGCCGAGATCGTCGACGGCGAACTGACCCCACTTCCGCTGCTCGAATCGCTCAGGCGAAAGGTCCGGAGGTAAGGCGCCGTGACGAGAACCGTACGGGCGTGCATGCTGACCGCAGTCCTGCCGACGCTGATCGGGTGCTCCGCCCCGGTCCCGGCGGACCCGAGGCCGACGGTCGTCGTGACGATCTTCCCCGTGGCAGATTTGGTCGCCGTGGTAGCAGGCGATGCCATCCGTGTCGAATCTCTGCTGCCGGTGGGGGCCTCACCGGCAACCTGGGAGGCGACCCCCGGGCAGGTCCGGACCCTGAGCAACGCGGCCGGATACATCCGGGTGGGCGGCGGACTCGACGGGTGGCTGGAGGGATTCGGACCGGAGGCGACGCACATCGCCCTGACCGACGGGATGGAGCTGCTGGACAGCCACCACGAGTCCACCGCGGCGCACGGCGCCACCGAATCCGACGACCCGGAGTCGGGCGACCCGGAGTCCGGCGATCCGCACGTGTGGCTCGACCCTATCCTCGTGCGGGACGCTTTCGTTCCGCGCATTCAGTCCTTCCTTACCAAGCTCTTCCCGGACGATGCCGTGGGCTTCGCCGATCGCGCCGGGATCCTGGCGGACACGCTCACTCTTCTAGACGCTCAGTTGAGGAGCATCCTGGAGTCTGCACCAAAGAAGAGTTTCGTCGCGACGCACGACGCTTGGTCGTACTTTGCGGCACGCTACGGGCTGCAGCCGCTGGGCAGCATTTACGAACGCCCCGGGCACGAGCCATCCGTGCGGGGCATGGCGTACCTGATCCGGGCCGCACGGGCTGACGGAATCACCGTGATTCTCGCCGAGCCTCAACTCGCCGAGGGCGGGGCACGGGCACTCGCAGCCGAAATGGGAGCATCGATCGCTATCGTCGACCCCCTCGGGGGCCCGGGCATCCCGGGGAGGGAGAGCTACACGAGCATGATGCGCGCCAACGCACGCGACTTTGCCCGGGCCATGGGAGCGCGATGAGCCTGGAGACCTCGACCCCCGCCGTAAGGCTCAAGGGTGTCCGTGCCGGATACCAGGGCCGGCCCGCCCTGGAAGACGTCAGCTTCGATGTTGCGGAAGGAGCGTTCACAGCGCTCATCGGCCCCAACGGAGCGGGCAAGAGCACCTGCCTCAAGCTCTTGCTCGGGTTGGTGCGGCCACTCGCGGGGACAGTCGAGGTATTCGGCCGCAACGCCGCTTCCTCTGCCGGTACAATCGGTTACGTCCCCCAGAGCGTGGAGATTCCAAGGGGCTTCCCCATCTCCGTGGAGGAGGTCGCGCTCATGGGACGCTACGGGGCTCTGGGACCCGGACGCCGCCCCAAGGCAGAAGATCGGGACCGGGTTCGCCACGCTCTCGGCCAGGTGCACTCTGAAGACCTCGCCACCAGGCGTTTTCAGGATCTCTCGGGAGGTCAACAGCAGAGGGTTCTCATTGCCCGGGCGCTCTGCAGCGATTCCCGGCTCCTGCTGCTGGACGAACCGACGGCAGGGCTCGATTCCGGGGCGAGGGCGCGATTCTACGCGCTCGTCTGTGACCTGCAGCACGCCGAGGGTCTCACCCTGCTCTGCGCCACGCACGACCTCGACGTGGTCGGGGACCACGCCGACAACATCATCCTCCTGAACCGGACCGTGAGGGCGAACGGGCCCTCTCGGGAGGTGCTGAAGTCCCGTGCTATGGGCGAGGCCTATCCGCTCCCCAAGACCCACACACACGAGCATCCCCCGGGACCTTCGGATGCCGTTGACGGCGACGGACTGCCGCGATGATCGACTTCCTGTCCTACGGCTTCGTCCAGCGGGCCCTCGTGTCCGGGGTCCTCTTGGGAACGACGTGCGCCATCCTCTCGTTCTTCGTCGTGCTCCGGCGGATGGCGTTCGTAGGCGTCGGCCTGAGCCACGCCGCGCTGGGTGGAGTGGCCCTTGGAGTCGTCCTCGGCCTGCCGCCCCTCGCGGCGGCCGGCGTATTCACGGTGGGGGTTGCGTGGGTGATCGGGTGGCTCGGAACACGGAGTGAGCTGTCCGAGGACACAGCGATCGGGGTCTTCTTCCCGACAGCCATGGCTATGGGCGTAGTCCTCATGAGCCTGTCCCCGGAGTACCGGCAGGATCTGGTCGGATACCTGTTCGGCAACATCCTCTCCGTCGGACCCGGCCAGGTTCTGCCCCTGGCCATCTCCTCGGCCGTGGCCATCGGCGTGCTCGTGTTCTACTTCAAGGAGCTTCTGTTCATGGCGGTGGACCCCGACGCCGCCCGCGCCACGGGGATCCCTGTAACCGCCCTGCGCTTCCTGCTCCTCACGCTGCTCGCGGTCACGATCGTGGCCGCTGTGAAGCTCGTGGGCATCGTGCTGGTTTCGGCCTTCCTCGTGATCCCCGCAGCCACGGGACAAGCGGTGGCAGGGTCGGTCCGGGCGATGTTGGCCCTGGCGGTGGTGACGGCAAACGGCTCAGTGGTGGGCGGGCTTTGGCTCTCCTGGACCTGGGATCTTCCGTCGGGAGCGACGATCGTGCTCGTGTCGGCGCTGGCGTTCTTCGCCGCCGTGACGGTCGGCAGGTTGCGCCGACCCGGGGACTGACCCCGTCAGTAGTCGACCGGCCTGAGGTAGAACTCCCCGATGGCGCTGGAGGAGAGCACCGCGACGGTGGGCAGTTCGCGCTTCCAGTGGGTGGTCGACAGCCTGCGCCATACGAGCTCGACGGCCGCACGCTCGAAACCCATCCTGACCAGATCCTCCACGCCGTAGCCCGCCACCATCCAGTGGAGTATCGGATCGGCCTCGGCATATCCGATCCCGATCTCGTCCTCGTCGGTCACCCCCTTCACCAGGTCCGCCGTGGCCGGCTTGTCTACGATCGCGTCAGGTACGCCCAGGTGTCGGGCGAGCGCCCAGACCTGAGTCTTGAGCAGATCTCCGAGCGGATTGATCGGCGGCGAGTCATCGGCGTGCCACGTGAAGTACCCCAGCAGCCTCTCGCTCTTGTTTCCGGTACCCAGCGGCAGAGCACCCAGATGCGCGGACTGGTCGAACAGGATCACCGCCCGCAGGCGCGCCATGAGGTTGCCCCTCCGAAGTGGAGAGATCTCGGGCTCATGAGTCTCGACGTACTGGTCGATGGGGCCGGAGATGTCGATGGTGCGTGACGAGACCCCGGTCGCTTCCAGAACCATCGCGGCGTGCTCGAGGCTCTCCGAGCTGGAGGTCCGGTAAGGCAGCCGGAAGCCGTGGACGTTCTGCGGGCCGAGGGCCCGCGCAGCGAGATAGAGAGAGACCGCCGAATCGACGCCGCCGGAAACTCCCACGACGACCTTCTCGAAGCCCCGCCGACGGCGGACCTCGTCGCGGATGAACTCCACCAGCGTGCGCTCCACCAGGTCGAGGTCCAGCTCCAGCAGAGAGGGATCGCTGGGGACCTGCGCCGGGATGTCCTGCGCCACCCGCCCCGCCAGGTCCGGGGAGTCGGTGGCGTGCGGCGACGGCTCCTCACCATCCTCCTCACCGTTCCCGCCCCCACCCTGACGCACCATCCCGAGGGATCGCTGCAGATGCGGGAGCATCTGCTCGAGGTCCGCCAGAAGAGGTGTCTCCACACGAGCCCGGTCGATCGCGGACGCGTCGAGGGACGCGACGGTCACCCCGGCTTCGAGCAACTCGCCCCGCGCCAGGAAGGTGCCCTTGGGTCCGACTGCCAGAGATCCGCCGGGAAACAGCTTGCCTCCCTCGGATCCTACCAATTGGGCCACCGCCACGAATACTCCGTGTTCCACAGCGACGCCGACGGCGAGGCGCTCCCACCGGTCCAGGTTGCCGGGCTTGCCGCTGCCACCGCTCCCGAAGTCACGGGCCGGGCTGGCGCTCACGACGAGGATCAACTCTGCCCCGCCCAGCGCCAGGATGGTCGCGGGCATGGAGTGCCACATTTCCTCGCAGATGAGCATGCCCATCCGGCCGAAGCGCGTGTCGAAGGGCCGGACCTCAGTCCCGGGTTCGACGAACCTAGCCTCGTCGAAGACACCGTAGGTGGGCAGAAAGAGCTTGCGATGGACGTGCCTGACCTTCCACGCTCCACCCTCCGGCGTGAGGTACGCCACGCTGTTGTAGAGCTGACGCCGCCAGCGTTCGTAGAAACCCAGCGTCACGTCGGGAGCGTCGGCCGGCGGCGGTCCCATGAGCTGCGTCAAACGCTCGGTCGACAATGCCACCTCGGCCACACCACCCTCGAGGAAATAGCCGGAGAGACAAGTCTCGGGAAAGACGACGAGGTCAGCGGCAGCCGACAGCGCCTCGACCTGGGCGCGCACCGCAGTGACGTTCGTGTGGACGTCCGCCTTCGTCGGTTTGAACTGAACCAGGGCGACACGTAGGGGTGAGCGCACCTCGCCTTGACTCATTCGCCGTAGACCCCTCGCTGATGGTCGATTACGATCCGATGTCGCAGGCCATGACAGGCACGGACTCTGCATCGGCGATGGAAAATAGCCCTTCCGCAGCGGCCGTGCAGGGTGGCCCGCGAGGGAACAGGCTCGCCTGCCGGCACACGGACCGCGGAACGCGATCGGCTCCGCCGGTGTTAGTAATCGGGTTCCACACCTAAATCGAAGCCGCCACGAGGCGCCGAATGAGCAGACCTACTCTCTTCTTTCTCATCCTTCTGAGCTTCACCACTCCACGACTGGAAGCTCAGCGGGCCGCCCGCCCAGAGGTAGCCGACTCGGAGCAGGCCGACGTGCTGGCCGCGGCGCTCGATGCCATCTCCCAGATGCACATGAACGGCGTGGCGGATTCGACTCTGTGGGAAGCGGCCATCGACGGCATGATCGAAGCGCTGAATGACCCTTACGCATCGATCTTCACGCCTGTCGAAGCGGAGGCATGGGAGGAGGAGACCACCGGTAACTACTCGGGAATCGGCCTCCAGATCACGCAACTGAACCGAGAGGTCACCGTCACCGCGGTGTTCCGCTCCACGCCCGCCATGCAGGTCGGCATCGTGGTCGGGGACGTGATCGTAGGGGTCAACGAGCACAACGCCTCCGAGTGGACGACCGACATGGCGGCCGACTCCATCCGAGGGCCCACCGGCACCCAGGTCGTGGTCAAGATCAAGCGGGAAGGATTCGAGGAGCCGATCCCGTTCGAGCTGACCCGGGCTCAGGTGCACGTCCCGGCAGTCAACTGGGGGGTCCTCGAATCCGGAATCGGGTTCGTGGTCCTGGACCGAGTGGCGCGCAACGCCGCCCGGGAGATGGACGAGGCGCTGCGGTCCCTCGCCGGAGCCCAGGGGCTCATCATCGATCTCCGGAGGAACCCGGGCGGATTCCTGGACGAGTCGCTCATGCTGGCAGACATCTTCCTGGAGCCCGGCTCCACTCTGGCCAGCACGGTCCAGCGCGTACCCGGAGCAGAAATGACGGAGACGACGTCCGAGTCATTCAATGATCGCTGGCCCGCGCGCGTCGAGGATCTACCCATCGTGGTTCTGGTGGACCGGTTCACCGCATCGGGCGCCGAGATCCTGGCGGGGGCCCTGCAGGACTACGACCGCGCCGTCGTCCTGGGCGAACGAACCTTTGGAAAGGGCGTGGTGCAGACCGTGATGCGCCTGCCCCACGGCCGGCGTCTCCGGTTCACGACGGGGTCCTGGCAGACTCCGCTCGGCCGCTCGCTGCAGCGGGCCCGCGATGCAGAGATGCGCCCGCTCGAGGAAGATCTGGACACGTTCCCGCGGGTGAGAACCGCCGCCGGACGGTCGCTCGTCAACGCCGGCGGCATCTTTCCCGACCTCGAGGTGGCGGACGACACCCTGACCATCCCCGAACGTGAGCTTCTGAGGACCGTGGGTGAGGCTCAGTTCCCGCTGGGCCTGCGGGAAGCGGAGTTCGGCTTCGAGGTGGCGAACGAACTCCGCGAGAGTGGAGCGCCGGTGGCCCTGACCGATGCCCGCTTCGACGCCTTCATCGATGGGCTCGTGGAGGCCGGGCTGCCGGTGGACGCGGTGCTCGATCCGTCGGTTCGGACATATCTGAACTGGCGCGTCCGCCTGACCATCGCCCAACGCATGGAAGACATCGGCGCTGAGGCCGAGATCCGGATGGAGCGGGACCCGGTGCTCACGGAGGCGGTCCGGCTCCTCACCGAATCCCGTTCGCAGGCAGATCTCTTCGCGGCCATCCTCGGTGTGGCCTCCCCGGAAGGGGAAGTGGGCAGAAACTGAGCCTCTGCCCTCGGGTCTCCGCCGCCCCCCGCGCCGCCCAAGGGCGGCGCGGGGGGCGGCTCCGTTGGAGGCACGCATGACCCTTCCGACGGTCCTCGTGGCCGGAGGAACCGGCCTCGTCGGAGGGCACCTTGTGCGCGAGCTGGTGGCCGATGACCGGGTCGGACGCGTGGTCACTCCTGTCAGACGAGCGACCTCGAATCCTGCAGGCACCTCTCGCGTCGAAGCCCCTGTTGTTGATTTCGACGCGCTCCACGAGAGTGCGGAGCTGTTCGAGGCCGCGCAGGCGTTCATATGCCTCGGTACCACGATCAAACAAGCGGGCAGCAGAGAGGCGTTCCGCCGCGTGGACTTCGACTACGCGCTGCACACGGCTCGACTCGCAGTCGACGGTGGAGCGCGCGAGGCGTTCCTGGTCAGCTCGGTCGGGGCGGATGCGGCCTCCAGGGTCTTCTACTCCCGGGTCAAGGGAGAGATCGAGGCAGCCGTCAGCGCGCTTCCGTTCGCCTCGGTGTACATCTTCCGACCTTCGCTCCTAGTCGGAGCGAGAGTCGAGTCTCGTCCCGGTGAACGGGTGGGGGCCGCCTTCGGGCGCCTCGTGGCCCCCCTCATGGTGGGCCCGGCTCGTCGCTACCGCCCCATCGAGGCACTCACCGTCGCGCGCGCCATGGCCAGTGTGGCGCGGAAGCCGCTGCCCGGGGTTCACATCGTCGAGTCCGAAGATATCGCTCGGATCGGCGCTTCCGGATATCCAGCGTGAGCATGTCGTGGCAGAAGTGGGTGGAAGCGTGCCTCTGCATCTGGATATTCTCGGTTCACCAGCCTCGTTCTCGCCTACCGCGGCGTCCGCCGCCTCCAAGCTGAATACCTCGTGAACATGGCGTCCGCGGCTTCGGATTGAACTCGGGGTGAGCGGCGGTCCTGTGCCGCCCGCGAGGCGATTTCCCTCCGGGCCGCCCTACGCCCCACCCCCGGCCGTCTCATCGTCGAGGGTGGAACTTCCGATGGACGTCTCTGAGATACTCACGATCGACATGCGTGTAGATCTGGGTCGTCGAGATGTCGGCGTGGCCGAGGAGCTCCTGCACGGCCGCGAGGTCCGCACCCCCCTCGAGCAGGTGCGTAGCAAACGTGTGGCGGAGAGTATGGGGAGACACGGTTCTGCGGATGCCCGCCCGGTGGGCTGACGTCTTCACAAGGCTCCAGATGGCCGTACGCCCTATCCCTCTTCCTCTCGCATTGAGGAATACCTTCCCCTGCCCGGCCCCGTGGTCGAGCCCCGGGCGGACCTCCGTCAGGTAACGGTGAAGGGCTCTGAGCGCGGGCCCTCCCACCGGACACAGCCGCTCCTTGGATCCCTTCCCGAACACGGTCAGAAACGCCTCGTCCAGGTCGAGGCTCGGAAGCGTCAGTCCCACCAGCTCCGATACCCGCATGCCGGTCGCGTAGAGAAGTTCGAGGATCGCACGGTCCCGCCAATAGAGCCGCAGGTCGGGATCCGGAGCGTCTAGCAGCCGCGCGACCTCGTCCTTCGTGAGGTGCTCGGGGAGTTTGCGCACCACCTTCGGGGACTCCAGCCTCTCGGTGGGATCGACGTCCAGCGCCCCCTCCGAAAGAAGGAAGCCGTAGTACGTCCTGACAGCGGACTGGGCTCGCCGGATCGACGTGGGCGCCAGACCCGCCTGCTTCAGCCCGAAGACCCAGTCGCGCAGGAGCGCGGGCGTGACGTCGGCCGGCCGCGACGCCCCACCCTGGACCGCGACGCTGACCCAGCGCCTCAGGTCCCTGAGATAGGCGCTTACGGTCCGATCTGACAGGCCACGCTCGAAGGTGAGATAGTCCTCGAACTGTTCGAAGCGGAACGCCGCCGGCTCACTCATGGTGCCTCGTGCGCCACCACCACACGCCTACGGCAGCGGCCACCACGAGAGCGGCCGCCAACAGCCACCTGTTCACGCCCCCCAGGAGCGCCTGTACGGTCTCGAGATTCTGCCCTGCGAACGCCCCCAACCAGACCAGCATTCCGTACCAGATGCCCGACGCCACGGCGATGGGGATCGCGACGGGGAGCAAGGGCTGATGGGTGACACCCGCGAAGACAGGGACGACCGATCGGAGCCCTGGCAGGAAGCGGGTAAAGAAGATGGCCGCGAGCCCGAATCTGCCGTAGAAGCGCTCCACCCGCTCCAACTGGCCCGGGTTGAGCACGTGCCGGCCGACCCCAGCCTCGAAGAAGGGGCGCCCGTGCGTGTGGCCCACCCGATACATCGCTATTGCCGAAGCCACGTTGCACAGCCAGGTCGCGCCGAACACCCAACGTGCATCCAGGTCCCCCAGGGCGGACAGGAACGCGCCTGCAACCACGAACGTGTCGGCGGGCACGGCCGGGATGACGTTCTCGATGGCAGCGCCTGCCCCGAGAGCCGCATATACCAGCCAGGCCGGCAACTCGTGTACCCACGAGAGTACGGCTTCCACGGGACGCTCAGCCCGACCCCGACTCGTCGCCCGCGGCGTCCGACCCGGTGGCGCTCTCGCCGGTCATGAGGAGGGCCACAGCGTGAACGGCCATGCCTTCCCCCCGACCGATCCACCCCATTGTCTCGTTCGTCTTTCCCTTCACGGACACCCCCGCGGCACCGGTCCCCAGAATGCCCCCGAGACGCTCGCTCATCAGATCGACGTACGGTCCGATCCTGGGCGTTTCGCAGACGACGGTGACGTCGACGTTCACCACCTGGTAGTGCCGTGCCTCGAGTATCTCCACCGCTCTAGCCAGGAGCTCCATAGAGTCCGCGTCCTTCCACGAGTCGTCATCCGGCGGGAAGTGGCTGCCGACGTTCCCGGCTGCGGCGGCACCCAGAATCGCGTCGATCACGGCATGCGCAATCGCGTCCCCATCGGAGTGACCGACGAGCCCAGCGTGATCGGGAATGGCCACTCCGGCCAGAATCAGGGGTCTCCCCTCCGCGAAGCGGTGGGAATCGTAGCCGATGCCGATCCTCATAGCTGTTCAGCTCCTCACTGAAAGACGACGAGGGACGGTCACTCCGGCGACCGTCCCCCGCTCGGCCCCGACAGGACCGCTACGTCAGGTACGACAGCCTCACTCCCACCTGCGGATGACGAGCGAGACGTTGTGTCCTCCAAACCCGAATGAATTCGTCACGGCCAGCCTCACGTCGCGCTCGACGGCTCCTCCGTGGGCATAGTCGAGGTCACAAGCGGGATCCGGCGACTCGAAGTTGATCGTCGGAGGGATCTTCCCCTCCCGGCATGCCATCGCCGTGATGAACGCTTCCAGAGCTCCAGCAGCCCCGAGCAAGTGCCCCGTCATCGACTTGGTCGATCCCATGACGAGCTTGTGCGCGTGGTCGCCGAACACCGCCTTGACCGCCGTCGTCTCGATCGCATCCGCCATCGTGGACGTACCATGGGCGTTGACGTAGTCGACATCTTCCGGCTGCGCGTTCGCCCCGGCGAGGGCCATCTTCATCGCTTTTTGAGCACCGTATCCATCCGGCGGCGGGGCCGTGATGTGAAACGCGTCCCCGGTCAGCCCATAGCCGACGATTTCCGCGTGGATCCTGGCGCCCCGGGCCTCCGCATGCTCGAGCGCCTCCAGAACCAATGCTCCCCCACCTTCACCGATCACGAAACCGTCACGGTGGAGGTCGAAGGGCCGGCTCGCCCGCTGTGGATCGTCGTTGCGGGACGAGAGCGCCTTCATCGACGCGAACCCCGCGACCGTCATGGGCGTGACCGTGGCCTCGGATCCACCTGCCATCATGATGTCGGCATCACCCAACTGGATGTGCCGCATAGCGTTGCCCAACGCGTGTGCGCTGGAGGCGCAGGCGGAAACCGTGGAGTAGTTCGGACCCTGCAGGCCCCAGCGCATGGAGATGAGGCCGGCGGAGATGTCCGGGATGAACATCGGGATGAAGAACGGGCTCACGCGCCGAGGCCCGGACTCGATGAGCCTGCGATGCTGGTCCTCGAAGGTCGAAATGCCTCCGATACCGGTCGCGAACACGACCCCGAACCGCTCTGGCCCCGTCCCCTCTGGAGCACCGGTCAGACCCGCGTCCTCCATCGCCTGTGCCGATGCAGCCAGCCCGAACAGGGAGACACGATCGTACCGTCGTGCATCCTTCTTTTCCATGTACTGCAAGGGATCGAAGTCCTTCACCTCACACGCGATCCGCGTGGAGAAATCGTCCGTGACCTCGAAGTGCGTGATCGGCCCCCCACCGGATGTACCGGCCAGGAGGTTCGACCATGTGGACGCGCTGTCGTTGCCGACTGGCGACACGACCCCCATGCCCGTGATTACGACCCGGCGCATGACCACTCCAATTACTGGTTGTCGACCAACTGAACTTAGCTCCCGCTGCCCAGCCTACTCGTCCGCAGCGTGCTTCTTCAGGTAGTCGAGGGCGTCACCAACGGTGCGCATCTGCTCGGCGTCTTCGTCGGGAATCTCGATCGAGAACTCCTCTTCGAACGCCATGACCAACTCCACGGTGTCGAGGGAGTCGGCGCCCAGATCTTCCACGAACGAAGCCTCATGCTGGACCTTCTCGGGGTCCACGCCAAGCTCGTTGATGATGATCTCCTTGACCCGGGCCTCGATGGCCTCGCTCATTAGGACCTCCTTGGGGTGCATTATTGTGTTTCGTGCGTATGTGAGCGGCTCGGCTACATCGCCATGCCGCCGTCGACAGACAGAATCTGGCCGGTAATGTAGCGGGCCCCGGGGCCCACGAGAAACCGTGCGACGCCAGCGACATCTTCCGCCTCTCCGAGCGCACCCAGGGGGATCGCTCCGAGGAGCGCCTCCACCTGGGACTCAGTCAGTTCATCGGTCATATCGGTGCGAATGAAGCCGGGCGCAATGGCGTTGCATCGAATGCCTCTCGAAGCCAGTTCCTTCGCCACGCTCTTGGTCAGTCCAATCAAGCCGGATTTCGAGGCGGAATAGTTGGCCTGCCCAGGGTTTCCGATGATCCCCACAACAGACGTGATATTGAGAATCACGCCCGCGCGCCGTTTCATCATCCCACGGGTTACAGACCGTGTGAAGTTGAAGGCGCCCTTGAGGTTGATACTGATTACCTCATCAAATTCCTCATCCTTCATACGGAGCAAGATGTTGTCGCGCGTGATCCCGGCGTTGTTGACCAGAATCGACAACGGACCCACCTCGGCTTCGACGCGCTTCACCGTCTCTGCGACCTGCCCCGAATCGGCTACGTCGCACTGAAATCCAGCATGGCCGTCGCCGGGCAGCGCCGCCGCCGCAGCTTCGGCACGTTCTCCGTTCCGGGCCACAATGGCAACGGCAGCACCCGCTTCGGCAAAAGCGTGACTGATTCCAAGCCCGATGCCCCGGGACCCCCCGGTGACGAGCGCGACCTGCCCCTCGAGTTCGCGTGCATTCATAAATGCTCCCCTTCGCTATCCTGCCAAGCTCTGGATGTCTGCGGGCTCCCCGCACGACGAGCAAGGGAGCCCCTTCGCGTTTCTTCGGTTCAGACCGCTCAGGACGGTTCCAGGGCCGATCTCGAGGAATCGATCGACCCCCCGGGTGACCATGGTTCCTACCGTTTCGGTCCACCGAACTGGAGATGTAAGCTGCTCGACCAACAGGTTTTTCGCTTGCGCACCGGAGGTAACCGCATCGGCTGTCACGTTGGAGACCACCGGAAACGCGGGATCCGAGAAATCCAGGGACTCCAGCTTCTCCCGGAGCCCATGGGCGGCGGGCTCCATCAGGGGCGAGTGGAACGCCCCGGACACATTCAGCTTCAAAACCCGTCGCGCCCCCGCTTCTCGGGCGAGAGCCATGCCCTGTTCGATCCCGGCCAGATCTCCACTGAGCACGATCTGCCCCGCTGAGTTGAAGTTCGCGGGTACGCAGATCCCCTCGTCTACCTTTTCACACACCCCCACGATCGCCTCATCGTCGAGGCCGAGTACAGCCGCCATCGTCCCTGCCCTCTCCTGCCCGGCCTGATACATCAACACTCCACGGAGGCGAACCGCCTCGAGGGCCTCCGCATAGGACAGGGTTCCGGCGGCTACGTGGGCGGTGAATTCTCCCAGCGAATGCCCGGCCGCCATGGCCACCGGGCCAAGGCGCTCCTGCACCAGCCTCAGAACGGCAACCGAATGCACAAGAATGGCTGGTTGGGCGTTCTTGGTCAGGGTGAGTTCATGCTCCGGCCCTTCGGCCATCAGGCTACTCAGGGCGAAACCGAGTATCTCGTCGGCCTCGGCCATGGTTGCCGCGGCCTCGGGATACGCCTCAGCGAGGGCCCGGCCCATCCCGACGAATTGGGAGCCTTGGCCGGGAAAGAGAAGTGCCAGCGTCACGTTGGTCTGCGTTGAGGGAGGGAGGATCGGATGTCCTAGAGGCGCCAGACCTGGGCACCCCAGGTAAGGCCGGCTCCGAACGCGGCGGTCAGAACGTGCGAGCCCTCGCCCACCAGTCCCTGCTCGATCGCCTCATCCAGCGCGACCGGAATCGTGGCAGAGCTCATGTTACCGTATCGGTCCAGGTTCACGTACACCTTCTCCGGCTCGATACCGGCGTACTTCGCGGTCGCGTCGATGATGCGAATGTTCGCCTGATGCGGGACCATCAGGTCGATGTCGTCGGCCGTGAGACCCGCTTCGTGCAGTGCGATGTGACTTGCCTCGGCCATGGAGCGGACAGCGTTCTTGAAGATCTCGCGTCCCTCCATGCGCATCAGGTGCCTACCCCGATCCAGCACGTCCTGGCTGATCGGCTCCATGGCGCCACCGCCCGGACGGTACAGCAGTTCTGCCAGGTTGCCGTCAGAGCGCAGGTGACTGGACAGGATGCCCCGGTTCGTGGTTCCCGACGGCCTCACGACCGCGGCCCCCGCGCCATCGCCGAAGAGTACGCAGGTGGCACGGTCCTCCCAGTCGAGGATCGCGCTCATCTTCTCCGTTGAGATGACGAGCGCTACCTCACCGCGGCCGGCGGCCAGGTATCCCTCGGCCATCGCAAGGCCGTAGATGAATCCGCTGCACGCTGCCATGAGGTCGAAGGCCACCGCGTTGCCGCATCCCAGGAGCGCCTGCGCGTCACAGGCCGTGGACGGGAGCCAGCGGTCGGGCGTGGCCGTCGAGAGGATGATGATGTCGACCTCACCGACGTCGACGCCACCACGTTCCATGGCTATCCGAGCCGCACGCGCCCCCATCTCGGCAGCTCCGACGTCGTCCGCTTCGATGCGCCGAGCGCTGATACCCGTGCGTGTCCGAATCCACTCATCAGACGTCTCGATCCGCTTCGCCAGGTCCTCGTTCGTGACGATATTGTCCGGCAGATATCGTCCGGTCGACACGATCCGCGCCATCGGCTTTGGATGCCTCATGAGCCCCCCTCGGTCTTTGGAGCACCAAGCTCCGTGGTGATGTGGCCGACCATTCCCGAGCCCACAGCGCGGGCCGCCACGCCCAAGGCGTTCCGAATTGCCTTCGGGGACGACTGGCCGTGGCAGATGATCGAGACTCCGCCGACTCCCAGCAGAGGGGCACCTCCGTACTCCGAGTAGTCCAGCACCCGGAAATCCCGCTCCAGATCGGGCCCGTCCATGCTCAGTCCTTTGTTGTTTCGCAGAAGGCCGATGATGAACTGAGCCACCGATTCATAGAACTTCAACAAGACATTTCCCACGAAGCCGTCCGCCACCACGACGTCACACACGCCCTGGATGATGTCCCGTCCCTCGACGTTTCCCACGAAGCGGATCCCGGGCGCACGGCTCAGCAGCCGGTGCGCCTCCACGGACAGCTCGTTCCCCTTCTCAGCTTCCTCGCCGATGTTGAGCAACGCTACGCGGGGCTTGTCCCGCCCCATGATGTCTTCGGCGTACACGTTCCCCAGATGTGCGAACTGAACGAGATGGTGCGGCTTGCAGTCGACATTGGCTCCGGCGTCCAGCAACAGGCACGGGAGCTTCGACGTCGGCAGCAGGGCTCCAATGGCGGGCCGATCGACTCCGGGAAGCGGCCGAAGGGTCAACAAGGAGGTCGCCATGACCGCGCCCGTGTTCCCACCGCTCACAAACGCGTCCGCGTGGCCCTGCTTCTGAAGCCTGAGGCCGACCACGATCGATGACAGGGGCATGCGCCTGAGCACAGTGGCCGCAGCGTCGCTGGCCGCAACTCGGTCCGGGGCGTGGTGGATGCTCAGCCGGCTATCGGGCACAAGCCCGTGCTTCTCGAGCTCGGCCTCCAGGGGCTCACGATCCCCAACCAGGATGATCTCGCACTCCGGCCCTAGATCGTGCATAGCCTGGACCGCGCCCGCGACCTCGGCCACCGGTGCCGTGTCCGTGCCCATTGCATCCAGGGCGATGCGCACCTTGGATACCGGACTAGTCGCCGTCGACCTCGAGGACCGCCTCGCTCCGATAGTGCCCACAAGTCGGGCAAACTCGATGCGGGCGCTTCGGATCGCCGCACTTCGGGCAGGCGTGCGTCGTCACGGCCTCGGCCTTGTAGTGGGTGCGCCGCTTCCGCTTCCGCTGCTTGGAGGTGCGCTTCTTGGGGACAGCCATATCCTGCCTACTCTTTTTGGAGCGCCCGAAGTACATCCCACCTGGGATCGGCTCGGTCCTCGGTGCACTGGCACGAATCGGTGTTCCGATTCACGCCGCACCCGGGACAAAGACCCTTGCACTCCGGCTCGCAAACAACGTACAGGTCGATGGCGAGGACCAATTCCTCGCGCACCGGCACACTCAAATCCAACTCAAACGCCCGCGCATCGAACACGCGCGCATCTCCATCATCCTCCGCCCCCGGGGTATCGGACGGCACGAACACCAGCGTGACGTCCCGATACAGCTTCCCCGAAACCGGCTCCAAACAGCGACGACATTCCTGAACGTAGCTCGTCGCAACGCTGCCACGGACCACGATCTCGCCAGTCCCGGCCGAGGACCCACGTAGTTCGATCTCGACAGGATCCTGCAGCGCAACGCCTATATCGTCCCACAGCGGATCATCTGCAGGAACCCGGGCCTCGACCACGACGGAGCCTTCCCGTCCCAGCCGAGCGAGATTCAACCTGAGCATAGCTTGAAAAGTTAGACGAAGGCCTCGGGGGTGTCCACACCCTTCTGCCATTCTGACGGTGCGAAAGTCAGCCTGAGATCTCGATCCGCTCGGACGTCGAAAAGAAGAAGGCGCTCTCGATCGCAGCGTTCTCCTCCGAGTCGGACCCGTGAACGGCGTTCCGCCCCTTCGACTCCGCATAGAGCTTTCGCACGGTGCCCTCCGCAGCCTCAGCCGGGTCGGTCGCGCCGATCGTGTCGCGGTACACAGCTACGGCGTCCTCGCGCTCCAGGATCATCGGAATCACCGGTCCTGAAGTCATGAACTCCACCAACTCGGCGTAGAACGGACGCTCTCGGTGCACCGCGTAGAACTCACGCGCCTGCGCCTCACTGAGACGGGTCAACTTCATCGCCTGCACCGTGAAACCAGCGGCCTCGAGATGGGCAATGATCTTGCCGGCCTTCCCTGCCTCGACGGCGTCGGGCTTGATGATGGCCAAGGTCTGACTCATGAATCGATGTCCCTTCAGGTTGTTGGATCTTCTTCGTCATTGTCGGAGTCCTCGACGCCACTGAGGGTCCTGAGGACCGAGTCCCGCGTGATGAAGCCGATGAATTCACCTTCTCTGACCACAGGAAGCTGTTCCACATCGCGGTTCACCAGCATGTTGGCCGCCTCCGTGAGTGGCTGATCCTCCGACACGCAGAGTACGGAGCGGGTCATCACGTCCCTTGCGACCGGCGGCGTCCGATCGTCTGCACTGGAGTCTTGGCGTCCGGGGCCGCCCCAGCTGAGGGTGTAGGCTAGGGCGTCACCGGACGTGAGAATCCCGAGCACCTCGTACTGCTCTCCCACCACCGGCAACGCATGCAGCCTCCGCCTCACCATGAGGCCCACGATCTCCGGCAGAGGCGTGTCCGGATAGATCCGATACGTCGACAGCACGAGCGCGTCCGACACCTTCGGCTTTGGGGCGTTTTCGTCCATGACTGCTCCTCGTCCGGCACCGTCCAGCCCTGACGGGCCGACGGCGTCGAACTGTGAGGCCCATCCCTCCCGGGACGAGCCCGTTTCTCACGCCAGCGCGTCTTGAATCAGGCCCACGATATCTACCGGACGCTCCGCAACCGCGATCCCGTTGTCCTCGAACGCCTGTATCTTCTCTGCCGCTGTGCCGGCTGACCCGCTGATGATGGCTCCCGCATGGCCCATCCTGCGCCCGGGAGGGGCGGTCCGACCCGCGATGAAGCCAACCACCGGTTTGGACATGTGATCGCTCACGTACGCCGCGGCCTCCTGTTCGTCGGTTCCGCCGATCTCACCGATCATGACCACCGCCGTGGTATCGGCGTCGGCCTCGAAGGCTTCCAGACAATCGATGAAGTTGGTGCCGATGAGCGGGTCGCCCCCGATCCCGACGCAGGTCGTCTGGCCGAGGCCGACGTTGGTGAGCTGGTAGACCGCCTCATAGGTCAACGTCCCGGATCGGGACACGAGGCCGATGGGCCCCTCTGCGACGATCTGAGCCGGTAGAATGCCCACCTTGGACTTTCCCGGAGAGATCAGGCCGGGGCAGTTCGGGCCCAGGACCCGCACGCCCAGGTCACGAGCGAAGGCGTGGGCTCGGGCCATGTCCTGCACCGGAATGCCCTCCGTGATGGCCACGACGAAGGAGACGCCCGAATCGGCGGCTTCCATGACCGCACTCCCGGCGAACGCGGGCGGCACGTAGATCACCGACGCATTCGCACCGGTCGTGGCTACAGCCTCGTCCATCGAGTTGAAGATCGGGACCTTCATGCCCCCGGGGCCCTCAAAGGTCCGGCCGCCCTTGCCCGGCGTCACGCCAGCCACCACCTGGGTGCCGTACTCCATCATCTGGCCCGTGTGGAACGAACCGTCCCGGCCGGTAATCCCCTGTACGACCAGACGGGTATCGCTATCGATGAAAATCGCCATGGTCGGCTACGCCTTTGCCAGTTGAACGGCCTTCTCGACCACCTCGTCCATCGAGGTGTAGGCTGAGAAGCCGGCTTTTTCGAGGATCTTCACACCCAACTCTTCGTTCGTACCGGTAAGCCGGATCACGATCGGGGGCCCCACTTCAATGCGGCTCGTGGCCTCGACAATGCCGTTAGCCACGTCGTCGCAGCGTGTGATGCCCCCGAAGATGTTGAACAGGATGGCCTTCACATTGGGATCCGCCGTGATGATCTCCAGTGCAGTGACGACTTTGTCGGGATTGGACGAGCCACCGATATCCAGGAAGTTAGCTGGCTCACCTCCGTAGTACTTCACCAAGTCCATCGTCGCCATCGCGAGCCCTGCGCCGTTCACGCAGCAGCCCACGTCGCCGTCCAGCTTCACATAGCTCAGCCCTGCCTCGCGCGCCTTGATCTCCGCCTCGGGCTCGTCTGAGGAGTCCCTCATGGCCGCGACCTCCGGCCGCCGGAAGAGCTCGGAGTCGTCGACGCTCATCTTGGCGTCGATGGCCAGCACCTCACCCTCCGGCGTGGTGATGAGCGGATTGATCTCGGCCATCGAAGCTCCCGAGTCCACGAACGCACGGTAGAGTTGTGCGATGACCTTGGTCGCCTGCTTGATGATGGACGGATCGTCGTAGAGGAAGTTGGCCAGCCACTGCGCTTGGTGAGTCAGCAGACCGTAGCGAGGATCGACCCTCAGCTTCCGGATCGCGTCGGGGTTGGTGACCGCGACCTCCTCGATGTCGACGCCCCCCTCGGCCGAAACCATGAAGGTCGGCGCTTGGCTCGCACGGTCCATGAGCACCCCGACGTACGCCTCGGTCGCGATATCCACGGCCGGCGTTACGAGGACCTTTTCCACGGTCAGACCTTTGATGTCCATGCCGAGGATGTCGGTCGCGTATTCGCGCGCCTCTTCGGGGGTCTTGGCCAACTTCACGCCGCCAGCCTTACCCCGACCACCGGAGTGGACCTGGGCCTTCACGACGACCATCTCGCCATACCCGCGGGCGAGCGCCTCAGCCTCGTCCGGCGTCGTGGCGACCTCTCCGGGAGGCACGGGCATGCCCGCGGCCCGGAAGCGTTCTTTCGCCTGATATTCGTGGATATTCATGCGCTCGCTTGGTTTGCTCGTAGGGTCGGTGCGGACGCACCGGCGGACCCCTGCTGAGGGCGGCTGATACAGAGCCTGATGAAGCTACCAGAGGGCTTCAGGGGGATCAAGGAATGGAAGCGCCGCCGGGCTCACCGAGCTCCTGAAGCAGAGTTCGCAACTCCTCCAACGTCTCCCCGAAGCCCTGCCAGTCACCTGTCCTGAGCTTCGATTCGGCGAGGTCCAGAAGCTCGAGGGCCGCTTCCGGCCATTCCCCCGTCGTCATAGTACGGGCAGGGCCAGCGGACGCTTCTCCTTCTGTCTCCGAGAGCGGCAGCGACACCGTCATCCCCGCGAGCTCCCGGATCGCGCCTTCGAGGTCTTCGGTCATGGCGACACGACGCCCATCGCTGACCACGAAGCGGCGCAGCTCGGGGATGGCGTCGGCGGCTGCCGCCAGGAACACGGACTCCATGTAGAGAAGCCTCCCCCCTGCCGGGATGAGGTGAAGGTGCCCGGTCCAGACGTCGCTGCCTCCCGTTCGCCAGAGCGAGAACTGCTGCGAAATCTGCGGATCCTGCTCTACCAGCGCCTCCACCTGCCTCGGGCCTGGGGCCTGGTCCTCAACCGGAACGTCGAACAGCACGAGTTCCGGTCGCCCTCGCTCGTCGACCCGAGCCACCAGGATCGCGGTGAGGTTCTGTCGGCCCAGGGGCACGAAGACCGTGGTGAGGTTGAAGCGGGGCTCCTCGCCCGGCAAAGCGTAGATACCGTACTCGGGCCTGTAGGGCACCGGTGTCGTGCCCTGAGCGAACTCCCGCGGATGAGCCCAGACGTCCTGCTGACCATGGAATACGGGCGCATCGTCCTGGTGGTACTGCAGGAGCACCTCCGCCTGAAGGCTCAAGAGGGCCTTCGGGTACCTGATGTGGTCGCGAATGACGCGGGGCATCTCCTCCAGGGGCTTGAGCAGCCCCGGGAACGCGGTGTCATAGGCGTCGATGAGAGGGTCATCGATCGGGACACGGTAGAAATCCACCTTCCCGGACACCCCGTCGACGACGACCTTCACGCTGTTTCGCGCGTAACTGACCCGTCTCCCGAAGTTCAGGTCGCCCGGCGTGGAAAGCGGGAACGCCCGGGTAGCGCTGAAGCCCTCCATGACCCACACCACCCGTCCCCCCGCCACGACCGGGTACGGCGCACTGGGAAAGCGAAGGAAGGGGGCGATGGCGGCGACCCGCTCAGCAACCCGTCTCCGGAACACGAAGCGGCTGCCCTCGCCGATCTCCGAGGAGAAGAGGAGGTTCGCGTCTCTGAACCGCCATGCCAACGCAGCCTTTCGGAACAAACCCTCGATCCGGATGCCGGACGGGAAGTCGACGCCTTCCACTCCCGCTGCACCGGTGGGATCCCTGAACTGGTCGTCGCCGGGGTTCACGACCGCGTACATCTGCGGACGGGCACCGAAGAACACCTGCGGTCGGGACAGTCGGAGGGAATCCAGTCCTACCCCCTGTGTCGAGAACTCGGGAGGAATCCCGGACACGAGCATCTCCGGGCGTCCCTCAGGAGTCCTCTGCGTAGCCAGGCTGGCGACCACACCCACGCCCCCGATGTACCGCTCGCGGATGTGGAGATTCTGCCAATTCGGATCACCGATCCCGGTCGGATCGACCTCCCTGACGGAAAGGGCCACGGGGACCGGTCCGGACGGCGTCATGTAGCGGTCGATCGTCGCGTCGGCGAAGTCGTAATACGGATACCTGGCTTCGAGCTCCCGATACGTGGTGAGCAGGGCTCCCTCGGTCCACACCGGAAGGCCCGCGAACTGCTGCGTGACGTAGTCCCAGTCCACGGCCTCGTCCGAGCGGTACGGGAAGATGCGTCGCTCCATCTCGTCGAGTCCGAAGCCCCGGCGCGTGAAGTCGATGTTGTGCTCGATATAGGGAGCCTCGCGGTCCAGCTCATTCGGCTCCACCTGGAATCGCTGCACCAGGCTCGGGTAGAACTGACCGATGACCACGGACGCGATCGCCACGGTCACCATGGACGCCACCAACGGCCCCAGGCGGTTCTTCCACGTGCCCCACAGTACCCCGGCGGACGCCACGAAGCAGATGATCGCGAGGGTCTGGAGAGCCGGCAGCCGTGCCTGAGCATCTGCGTACCCAAAGATGCCCTGAACGCTGGACGAGCCGTCGAGGAGCAACAGGAAGCGACCCAGCCACAGCCTCATCCCAAGCAGCACGAAGAAGCCGCTCAAAAGCGCGCCTAGATGCAAGCGTGCGCTTCTGGTCATGGAGAATGCAGTCCCCTTGCCCCACTGCAGCGCTCCGGTAGCCGCATACCCGGCACCGGCCAGGGTGAACACCAGGAACGTGGCCACGAGGGCGAACGTCACCGCACTGCCGAACACGGGCAGGGAGAACACGTAGAAGCTCAGGTCCCGGCCCAGCACAGGGTCGGCTACGCCCCACGGTACTCCTGTCACCAAGAGGAGCGCCTGGATCCCGAGGGAGCGCGGCACGGCCGCCCCGAACCACGACCCCATAAGCAGCGACAACCCGACGAGGCTCCAAACGAGGTATGCCTGCGGAAGCTGTTCGGATATCTCCAGATTGCCGAACCGACGCTTGATCTGAATGCCGCCCAAGCTGCGGATGATGAGCCGCAGGTTCAGGAAGACGAACAGGGCCGCGGCCACCCCGCTTCCCAACCGGGCGCCCCACTCCCAGATCACCCTACGCCAGAACACCGAGCCGTACCCCACGTCGGCTTGCCAGAGGATCTCGACCATGGCTGTGGTCGCGAGCCGGCCCATGGCGACCACCACGCCGATCGCGACCACCAGCGCTATGAGCAGACGTCCGCCTCGCAGCGACCTCAAGAAAGCACCCAAGCTAAACCTCCACGCCCTGACCACGGAGCCAGTCGTAGACATGACCACGGATCTCGTCGAGCCGTGCCTGCGTCTTCGCCTCGAAGCGGGCCACGATGACGGGCTGAGTGTTGGAAGCACGCATGAGCGCCCATCCGTCTCCATAGAGCACGCGGGCTCCATCGACGTCGATGACCTCGTGCGTGGACTTGAAGTGCTTCACGGCATCCTTCACCACCTTCCACTTCTGCTCCTCAGTGACGTCGATGCGTATCTCGGCGGTGGACACGTAGACCGGGAAATCCGCGACCATCTCCGAGAGAGACCGATCCGATCGGGCCACGAGGTCGATGAGACGGCAGGCATCGTAGAGCGCGTCGTCGAAGCCGAAGTAGTCGTCCGCAATCATGATGTGACCGCTGAGCTCACCCGCGAGGAGGGCTCCAGTCTCTTTCATCTTCTTCTTGATGAGTGAGTGGCCGGTCTGCCACATCACCGGGTCGCCGCCGGCGGCGCCGAACACCTCAGGCAGCACCTGGGAGCACTTGACGTCGAAGATGAGCTTCTGGCCTGGCCCCCTCTTCTTCAGCAAGTCGAGCCCATACAGAAGCAGGAGGATGTCTCCCCGGATGATGGCACCGTTTTCGTCCACGGCCCCGATGCGGTCGGCATCGCCGTCGAACGCGACCCCCAGGTCGTGGGGACTGGCCCTCACCGCCCGGATGAGATCCTCGAGGTTCTCGTCGACCGTGGGATCCGGATGGTGGTTCGGAAAGGTCCCGTCGGATTCGCAGAACAGAGGCGTTACCTCACAGCCCATGGCCTCGAGGAGGGGCACGGTGAGGAGCGCGCCCGTCCCGTTACCGGCGTCGGCCGCGACCTTCATGGGTCGTGCGAGTTCAAAACGCCCAGCGACGTCGGCAATGTACCGCTCGAGAACGTCTTCCCGATCGTGGACCCCCGCGCCTGAGGTGAAGTCACCGTCGACGATCCTCCGTCTGAGGTCCTGGATCGCACTGCCATACATGGAATGGCCGCCCACCGACATCTTGATGCCGTTCCACTCGGGCGGGTTGTGTGACCCCGTGAGCTGAACGGCAGCGTCCGTACCCGAGGTGGCGTCCGCCCAGTACAGCGTAGGCGTGGGGACCGTGCCGACGTCGAGCACATCACAGCCGGCGGCTCTGAGTCCCGCAATCAGCCCCGCGACGAGCGCAGGCGAGGTCTCACGGTTGTCATGCCCCACCGCCAGCCTCGGACCGTCCTTGTCGGTAGCGCCGCGCACATGGGAACCGAAGGCGCGTCCGACGGCTTCGGTGACCTCAGGATCGAGGTCTTCGCCCACGATGCCGCGGATGTCGTATTCACGGAAGATATGAGAAGCAGGATGCATAGTCTGGCATGAGTTCAGGAGTCGGAATCGAGACATGGAAGCTAGGCGAGAGCGCGGTGAAGGGTCAACGAGCGGAATCTTCCATCCCGACGGTTATCCGGGATACCGCGCGGCCTTCGTACGAGCCATCGATGGTGCGCCCCCCGAAATCCAGACCCCACACTGGATCTGTATCGCACCCGAGGATCCGGGGCTGCTACGGTCCACCGAGCGCGGAAGCGCCTCACAACAGGCGCAGAACAGGCTACGCCCCGGGGCACATGGGCCCCGGGGCGTTCTTCCTAGCCTAGGCTGTGGACCGGGCCTAGTTCCAGCTGATCACGGCCCCGTTCCAGACGGTACCCAGATTGGTGACCTGGATGCGGAAGGGCCCCGTCCACTGCGGCTGGGCTTCGAGAATGCACCAGTCCGTGTAGTCGGTGTCCGAATCGATGAGGTTTCCGTTCTCATCGTAGAGCCAGCAGTCGAGGTCGGTGTCTCCATCGCCACGCACGTCGATGCGCGCATACTCGCCGCCTCGCAGGTCCTGGATCCAGAAGTTCTGCGTCGACTGGGCCCCGATCCGCCGGGATTCGGAACCGGCCCCACGCGTGGACCCCTTGCTCTGACCAGCCGTGGACTGCATGGCCGCGATGACGCCGTGCATGTCCTCGTCACTCGACATGGCCGCGGCGTCCGCCAGAAGCCGCTCAGCGTCCAGGTGTACCGCTTCCCCACTCTTGCTGTCCTCAGCGACACCCGCTCGCTCCACGTCGCCGTCCTCCAGCTGCATCATGCCCGAGGGCGGATTGTCCATCAGGAGCTTGGCAGCAGCCACAAGAACCGCGGGACTGCTGTTCTCGTACCCGTAGTGGGCAAGGCGAGCTACGGTCGACAGAATGTCCACGGACTCGGAGACATCAGCGTCCACGGAGAAGTTCTTGCTGTCGTTGTTGACCGCACCGGCGCCCTGCGCGCTCACTGATGGGACGGCAACTGTGGAAGCCACCATCAGGGCGCAGAGAATCTGGGTTGTTCGCTTCATGCATACCTCCGGGAGAGTCAGGTGCCAGGCTGAGACATATCCTCAGGCTGGGCAGGGCCACAGTTTCGGGTGCGAGAGTCGACATGGCAAATGCAGGTCACCGACCCCTCGGCTGCTTCACGTCACACCAATGGCAGCGCTGCACACAATGCTACTGACCTCGACCCGAAAGGGTCCACGCGCCTCGGTCGTGCACTCCGTCTGACGGCCCTCACGGGCCATGTCGACCACTCTCTTTCCATCTGAACGCCAAGACGATCAGAAGAAAAGGGCGCCCCCAGTCCGAGGGGCGCCCTTCCTGTCCAGCGAACCAGCCGTGCCGCAGGCTAGGGCGCCATCCCGAGCAGACTTCCGCCCAGCGCGCCCAGCCCCTGAACGCTGGCCTGTGCGAAGTCGAGCATGGCACCGGGGAAAAGTCCCAGGTAGATGATCACCGCCACACTGGCGAAGAGCGCCGCCCGCATCGGGAGCGGTGAGATCACCAATCCGTGCTGGTCCGCACGGACAGGGTCCTTCATCCACATGAACCACGCGACCCGCAGGTAATACCAATACGAAGCCAGGGTGGTGAGCACGAGGATCGTCATGAGGACCCAAAGCTCGGCATCGGCAGCTCCCTGGAGCAGGTAGATCTTGCCCATGAAGCCCCCGGTGCCGGGGAATCCCGCCAACGACAGGAGGAAGATGGTCAGGAAGACGCCCAACATCGGCTGGCTCCAACCGAACCCGGCGTAGTCCTCGATCTGCAGTCGCTCTTCGCCCTGGTGCGCGACGCTGATGACGATGGCGAACGCTCCCACGTTCATGACCGTGTAGACCAGGAGGTAGAAGAGGATACCGGCGACCGCGACGCTGTTGGCAGCGGTCAGGGCGACCAGGAGGTATCCGGCGTGCGCGATGCTCGAGTAGGCGAGCATGCGTTTCACGTTCGACTGGACCAGCGCGATGAGGTTTGCGGTCACCATCGTGATGGCGGCCAACCACCAGAAGAGCGGGTACCACGTTTCGTAGGCCCCATCGAAGCCGACCAGGAAGACGCGGACCAGAGCAATGAACGCGGCCGCCTTGACCGCAACCGACATGAACGCCGTGACCGGTGCAGGCGCTCCCTCGTACACGTCCGGTGTCCACATGTGGAATGGCACGGCGCTCACCTTGAACGCGAAGCCCACCACCATGAGCCCGATGCCCAAGGCGAGCATTCCCCCGGTCGCAGAGCCACCGGAAATCGCTTCACCGATCGCTCCGATGTTCGTGCTCCCGGTGGCGCCGTATACCAGGGCAATCCCGTAGAGCAGGAAGCCCGTGGCGAATGCCCCTAGCAGGAAGTACTTGAGCCCTGCCTCGGCCGAACGGCGGTCCCGCCTGTTGAAGGCGGTCAGCGCGTAGACCGAGATCGACATGACCTCGAGGCCGAGGAACATCACGACCAGATCGCGGGCACCTGCCATGAACATCATGCCCGCAGTCGACAACAGGATGAGACCGTAGAACTCACCGGCCTGGAGCCGCTGGCGGTATACGTAGGAGAACGAGATCAGAATCGACAACGCAGCCGCGATCAGGAAGATCCAGTTCGCGAAGAGTCGGAAATCGTCCACAGCCACGAGCGACGCGCTCCCGACCTCGGTTACACTGTAGAGCCAGCCGTTGAAGAAGCCCGCGATCAGAAGCCCTACCAGCGCCAGCCACCCAAGCTCGGAAATCGCCCCGAAACTCGGGGCCGCCGAAGGCTCACCGCTCCTGCCTGGACGGTGCCTTCCGGACACCCCCGCGACCAGGACCAACATCCCGAAGCAGCAGAGCACGATCTCCGGGAGCAGAGCCCACACGTAGTGGAGTTGGCGACTGAAAT
Organism: Gemmatimonadota bacterium; assembly: GCA_039587465.1. Classification (GTDB taxonomy): domain Bacteria; phylum Gemmatimonadota; class Gemmatimonadetes; order Longimicrobiales; family Gaopeijiaceae; genus JBDHIL01. The sequence continues at coordinate 71,295 of JBDHIL010000010.1, forward strand.
CGAGTTCCATGGCTCAGTCCTCCACGACGGCGGGCGAGTCCGCGTCTTCGTCGTCGGTCTTCGTGGCGATCGTCACGGTCCCGTCCAGGTCGGAGGCCTGTGCGGTGGGCGCGGCCGGTGCCGCCGCCTCCACCCGAGCGAGCACGTCCCTCACGCTCGGCTCCATTCGCTCCAGGATGGGTGTGGGGAACCAGCCGATAATGAGCATCAGAGCGCACAGCGGCGCCATGATGGCGATCTCCCGGCCGTTCAGGTCCTGGATTTCGACGTTTTCCGGCTTGTCCAGCTTGTTGAAGAACACCTTCTGAACCATGGGCAGCATGTAGTACGCGGCGAAGATCACACCCGTGGCCGCAATGATCGTCAGGGTGGGGTGCGTCTCGAATGCACCCAGGAGAGCCAGGAACTCACCCACGAACCCGCTCGTCCCCGGGACCCCGATCGACGCGAGCGCGGTGATCATGAAGGCCGTCGCCAGAATCGGCGCTACCCGGCTGATGCCTCCGAAAGCCGCGATCTCACGCGTGTGACGGCGTTCGTACATCATCCCGAGCAGAAGGAACAGGGCGCCCGTGCTGATGCCGTGGGAAATCATGACGACGAGGCCGCCTTGCAGCCCATTCACCGTCAGGGCGAACACTCCGAGAACGACAAACCCCATATGGGCTACCGACGTATAGGCCACCAGTTTCTTGGCGTCGGGCTGTACCGCGGCGACCCAGGCCGTGTAGATGATTCCGATGACCGCCAGAATCATCATCGTGGCCACCACCGTAGGATGCTGTGCCGCGAGCGGGAAGAGCGGCAGGAGGAATCGAAGGAATCCGTATGTGCCCATCTTCAGGAGCACGGCCGCCAGCACGACGGAGCCGGGTGTGGGAGCCTCCACGTGTGCGTCGGGAAGCCATGTGTGGAGTGGAAAGAGCGGCACCTTGACGCTGAACGCCAAGGCAAACGCGGCGAACAGCCACAACTGCTCTTCACCCGTCAGGGGCACCTGAAGCAGATCCGAGTACGCGAACGTCGGGAATCCCAGGAGAGTCTTCGCCTGGTAGAACAGGTACAGCACCCCCACGAGCATGAGGAGGGATCCGAATGCCGTGAACAGGAAGAACTTGATCGCAGCATAGATCCGGCGCTCTCCGCCCCAGATCCCCACTATGAAGTACATGGGCACCAGGGTGAGCTCGAAGAACACGTAGAACAGGAAGAGGTCCGTGGCGACGAAGACCCCGACGACCCCCGCCTCGAGCAGGAGCATGAGGGCATAGAAGGCCCGCTCACGCTTCTTGATGTAGTTGAACGAACCCAGGATCGCCAATGACGTCGTGAACGTGGTCAACAGCACCATGAACAGGCTGATACCGTCCACCCCCAGGGAGTAGTTCACGCCCCATGCCGGTATCCAGGGGACACTGCTCTCCATCTGCATGCCGCCCCAGCCGAGCTCGAAAGCCCACCACAGTCCCAGGCTGAGGATGAAGATCACCATCGACGACCAAAACGCGATGTGTTTGGCCGACGCCTCGCTACCCCAAAGCACGAGGCCCACGGCCAGGATGGGGAGCCAAATCAGGGCGTGCAGAATCCAGCCCGAATATCCGATCGAGTCGAGTAGTACGCTCACGTCACCCTCTCCCTAGAAAATGACGGCGCCGAGAACAAACAGCACGCCGAGTGAGAGGATGAAGGCGTAGGTATTCACCGAACCGGTGTGGAACAGGCTCCCGAACCAACCGAAGCCTCGCGCCATGTATCCGACCGCGTTCACGAACCCGTCGATGATCCCCGCATCGATGACCCTCCAGCAGAATCGGGAGGTGCGGATGATCGGCTGGACCACGATCGAGTCGTAGAGCTCGTCGACGTACCACTTGTTGAACAGCACTTTCCCGAAGCCGGTGGGTTCGGCGTCCTCGGCCGCGGGCTTGATGTCCCAACGGCCTACGATCTGAATGGAAACGACGACCACCGCGAGAGCGGCCACGGTCGAAATGACGGCCCACATCACCTCACCGCCCCCGAAAGGAGCGTAGTGAGAGGCCTCACCGATGTTGGCCAGTTGCGTGGCCGTGGCGGAAGCGGTGACCGGCTCGAGCCAATGGTGCAGCCACTCGCTCATGGGCAGCGCCCCGAACCCACCCAGGAACGATGCTCTGAGCGCCTCGGGCACGTTGATCCACCCGCCGAACGCCGACAGCACCGCGAGCACGGCCAGCGGTACCCACATCACCGCCGGAGCCTCGTGGAGATGTCTCGACTCCTCCTGCCCGGTCCGGTTCGCACCGTGGAACGTCATGACCATCAGGCGAGTCATGTAGAAAGCCGTCATCAGAGCCGCGGCGAGCGCCATGATCCAGAAGAGCGTGTACCACGCCCCGTACTGGGCGGACTCGGCATGCCCCATGGCGCCGATCTGCCAAATGATCTCGTCCTTCGAAAAGAACCCGGCAAACGGCCAGATCCCGGCGATGGCCAGCGTGGCCACCCACATCACCACGAATGTGATGGGCATGAACTGCTTGAGGCCGCCCATGTTCCGCATGTCCTGCGGGTCCTCGTGATTGTGCGTGTGGTGATATGCCTCGTGCATCGAGTGGATCACCGCGCCGGAACCCAGGAAGAGGAGCGCCTTGAAGAAGGCATGCGTCATCAGGTGGAAGATCCCGGCCGCGTATGCGCCCGCACCCACGCCCGCGAACATGTAGCCGAGCTGCGAGACCGTGGAGTAGGCCAGAACCTTCTTGATGTCGTACTGCTTGAGTGCGATGGTCGCGGCGAAGAGCGCCGTGAGCACTCCGACCCCGGTCACCACTCCGCTGCCGAGCGGAGAGAGAGCGAAGAGCGCTGATGAACGGGCCACCAGGTACACACCTGCGGTGACCATCGTTGCTGCATGGATGAGGGCCGAGACCGGGGTCGGGCCCGCCATCGCGTCCGGAAGCCACACGTAGAGCGGAATCTGCGCGCTCTTTCCGGCCGCGCCGAGGAAGAAGAAGAGGGTGATCGCCGCGACCAGCCCACCTCCGTACGCCAACTCTTGGGAGGCGAGCGGCAGCACCTCCGCGAAATCCAGCGAGCCGAACGTGACGAAGAGCAGGAACATCGCCACGAGGAAGCCGAAGTCCCCGATCCGGTTGACGATGAAGGCCTTCTTGCCCGCGTCGGCCTTCTCGCGGTCGCTGAACCAGAATCCGATCAGCAGATACGAACAGAGCCCGACGCCTTCCCACCCGACGAACATCAGTGGGTAGCTCGACCCCATGACCAGGGTCAGCATGAAGAAGATGAACAGGTTGAGGTATGCGAAATACCTCGGGTAGCCCGTGTCCTCCTTCATGTAGCCCACGCTGAACACGTGGATGAGGAAGCCCACCCCGGTGACCACCATCATCATGACCAGTGACAGCTGGTCCAACTGGAGGGCGGCATCGACCGTGAACGTCCCGGTCGCCATCCACGTCCAGTAGTGGATCACCACCGGATCGTGGAGGTCGGCTCCGAGGGCCCGCACGAAGTTCACCAGCGTCAAGGCGAACGCAACCGCCAGTACACCGGGTCCGATCCAGGTTGGGAGCGTGTGGGTAGACGGTTTGCCTGTTGGGCCGTCCAGTTCCAACTCACCGCCGGCGCGGACGGCGTCGGCTGAGCGTCGGGCGTGCGACAAAGCCAGCACGCCGTTCACCGCGAACCCGATCAGGGGCAGCAGAACGATGAGACCGGGGAAGAAGGGCTCGAAAGCCCCTCCCGCCGCCGCCTCGTGTCCCCCGCCCTGGATCAGGAGCATCGAAAGGGTCGCGTGCATGCCCTTACCACTTCAGCAGGTTGAAGTTGTTCACGTCCACTGTCTCGTAGTGGCGGAAGATCGAGATGATGATCGCCAGGCCGACCGCCGCCTCTGCAGCCGCCACAGTCATCACGAAGAAGACGAAGATCTGCGCATCGATGCCGTGGAGGCGGCTGAGCGCGACCAGAGTGAGGTTCACCGCGTTGAGCTGAAGCTCGATGCAGAGGAAGATGATGATCGCGTTCCGGCGCACGAGGACCCCGAACGTGCCCACGACGAACAGGATGGCCGCGAGGACCAGGCTCTCGGCAATCATCAGACGTGCCTCTTGGCCAGGACGAGCGCTCCGACGATGGCCACCAGAAGAAGGATCCCGGTGATCTCGAAGGGCACCACGTACGTGGTGAAGAGAGGTTCGGCGATCGCTCCCACAACGCCGAATTCCGCATTGGCGGCGTCGATCGCCGCCGCACCCGGGCCGCTGAGCCCCCCTGAACCGGCCGGAGCTCCCTGACCGCGTACCAGGAGCCCCGCCATGGCTCCGACCACCGCGAAAGAGAGGACCGAAAAGAGGCCCCCTTTGATATCGCGCGCGTAATCATGCCCCAGGTTCAGGAGCATGATCACGAACAGGAAGAGGACCATGATGGCGCCCGCGTACACAATGATCTGGACGGCGCCCAGAAAGTGGGCTTCGAGCAGGATGAACTCGGCCGCGACCGCGGCCAGCGTCACCACCATGAACAGCAAGCTGCCCACGGGGCTCTTCGCCATCACGACACCCAGGGCACCACCCACGGCGATCGAGGCGAAGACGTAGAAGAGAATATCTGCCATTACTCGGACCTCGGGTCGGACGGGTCCCAAAGCAAGGTGGTCGGGTGATCCTGCTCCATCAGGCGATCGATATCGTAGACGAAGCGATCGCGGCTGTACTCCGCATTCTCGAAGTGTCGCCCCACGTGAATCGCCTCCACGGGGCAGACCTCCTGACACATCCCGCAGAAGATGCAGCGGAATTCGTCGATGTCGTACACGACCGGATACCGATTGCCCTGATCGTCCTCACCGCCGACAAGGCGGATGCAGTTCGCCGGGCACACGGTCGGGCACAGGCCACACGCGACGCACTTCGGGCGGCCGTCGGCGTGTACCTCCATCCGGTGCGTTCCTCTCCACCGGGGATCGAGATCCGTTTGCTCCTCGGGATACTGGCGAGTGAGCGTCGCCGGATTCACGAGGTGCTTGAACGTGAGAGCCATGCCCTTCAACGCCGCCCTCAGATAGGATGTCGTCTCCGGATCCGGCCGATGGAGCGTCTTGACCGTAATTGCCATATCGTCTCGCGTCCCTTGCTCAGTCGCCCGTCGCGGATGCGACGTTCGTGGTGCCCCCCCGCTGGGACTGCCGCGCAGCGGCCCCGGCGATGGTCTGACCTCGATCGATGAAGAACATGAAAGCCAGCGTCGCCATGAGGCTCACGCCCGTGAGGGCGGCCCCAAAACCAAATCCGTACGCCATGCCGATCTCGTCGAGTACGAGAATGGTCGCCGCCACCAGCATCACGTATGCGAGAGCCACCGGCAGCATGACCTTCCACCCGAGCGCCATCACCTGGTCGTACCGGAAACGCGGGAGCGTCCAGCGGACCCAGATGTAGATCACGAGGAAGACACTCGTCTTGGCGGCGAACGCGGCGAAGGTCAGAAGCGTCTTCCAGACAGCCGGGGTAGCCGCCATCGCAGCGCCCGAGGCGTCGAAGCCACGGATCAGCTGGCCATCGTGCCAAAACGCGTTGTCCCATGTTCCGGGCAGATCCCAGCCGCCGAAGAACAGCGTCGCCATCAGCGCCGACGCGGCCACCATGTGGCTGAACTCACCGATCATGAACATGGAATACTTCATGGCGGAGTATTCGGTGAGGTATCCAGCGACGAGCTCAGACTCGGCTTCGGGCATATCGAACGGGAGCCGATTGGTCTCCGCGAACGCCGAGATGATGAAGAGTATGAAGCCCAGAGAAAGTGGGAATGCGAACCACATCCCGAGCTGCTGCTGCTGCCAAACCACCTCGGTCAGCGTGACGTTGCCTGCCAGCATGAGCACGCCGATGAGCGAGAGGCCCAACGCCACCTCGTAGCTCACCATCTGGGCCGAGGCCCGCAAGCCCCCGAGGAAGGCGTACTTGTTGTTCGAGGCCCATCCGCCGAGCACCACCCCGTACACTCCGAGCGAGCTGATGGCCAGGATGTAGAGGACGCCGATCGGAACATCCGCCACGATCATGTCGACCACACCCCAGGGGGTGGGAAGCGGCGCTGCGAAAGGAATCACTGCAATGATCACCATGGCCGGAGCCATGGTGATCATCGGGCCCAACAGGAAGAAGAACTTGTGGGACCGGGCCGGCAGCGTCTCTTCCTTGAGGAAGTTCTTGATCCCGTCGGCGATCGGCTGGAGGAGCCCGAAGGGTCCGACGCGGTTCGGCCCGACCCTGTCCTGGATGAAGGCCGAGATGCGCCTCTCCGCCAGCGTGGTGTAGGCCACCACGAGCAGGAGAATCGTGAATACCGCCGTGACCTTCACGGTCATGGAAAGTGTGCCGGCGAGCCCGGAGATGGGCTGAAGAACATCCATCCGGTCAGTCTCCCGAGAGCGAGACGGGCTCGTTCAAGACCGCCCCGCGGGTTCCGATATCGTCGTAGCTGAGCCCCGCGAACGCTGGGTTGGCCGCCGCCAAAGCGGCGAAGGCCGCCTCGGCCTTCCGCGGAGTCTCCGCCTCCGTCCGTTCCGCCACCAGCGCGCTGAGGACAAGCCACGCCGGGCGTGCGGCACCCGGACCCTGCAGGGCGGGCCAGAAACGCTGCACCCTGCCCTCATGGTTGGTGAACGTCCCTTCATGCTCGGCGAACGTGGTCAGGGGCAGCACGAAGTCAGCATTCTCGACCGCGCCGCCGGCGTGGGTGCCGAAGTAGACGAACAGCGATGCATTCTTGCCGAAGTCCTGAGGCTGGTCAGCCAACGCATCACCCATGACGAGGATGATTCCGTCATGGCCGGCGACGTCCTCCAGCCCGCCGGAAGCATCGCCCCCCCCGACTCGGTTCATCCCCATCAGGTCGGCGCCCCTGCGGTTGGGCACGAGGTCTCGGCGGCGGGCGAGCGACGGAAAGCCCTTCAGCACGATCTCGTCTTCGGCGGTCGCGGATCGGTACACGATATCCCCACCGCCCAAGGAGTCGACGAGAGCCCTGAGAGAAGCAAGGTCCTCGTTCGAAGCGAAGGGCGAGGCGACGGCCTTCACGCTGGCGGCGGGCTCCATCTGCTCGAGGAGCGCGCCCAGGGCGCCCTTCCATCCCATCGCGGTCGTGCCCCCCTCGCGCCGTACCAGCGGAGCCTCCAATCGGTCCCGGCGGTTGATCCACTCGTAGTCGGCTCGGCCGTGGTCACACATCCACCAGCCGTTGACCTCCAGGTTCTCCCTCGGCTTCACCCGCTGCACGAGATTGTCCCGCACGTGCAGATCGATATTACAGCCCTGCGAGCAGCTGCTGCACACCGACGGCGTGTGGGTGAGATCCCACGCGCGGGCCTTGTAGAGGAAGTCCTTCGAGATCAATGCCCCGACAGGGCAGATGTCGACGATGTTACCGTGCCAATGGGTTCCTTCCAGGCCTTCGTCGAAGAACGTGTCGATGACCGATCGGCTTCCACGTTCGACGACCGTGAGGCGATGGTCACCCTCGACCTCGTCCATGAACCGAACGCAGCGCGTGCACATCACGCAGCGATCACCGTAGTAGAGGACGTCGCCGCCGAAGTCATCCCGGCCGAAGACGCGCTTCGGCTCCCGGGACCGGCCATGTTCCCTGCCCTCTGCGTGGACGTAGTCCTGGAGTTCGCATTCCCCCGACATGTCACAGATCGGACAGTCGAGCGGGTGATTCACCAAGTAGAACTCGAGGACTCCCTCGCGGAAGTCGAGCGCGGTTTCGGACTCGGTCTGGACGACCTGCCCATCCATGGCGCCCGTGACACATGACGGCATGGGCTTCGGCGCACCCTCCACTTCCACCAGACACAACCGGCATTGGGCCGGCGACGACATGCCAGGGTGGTAGCAGTAGTGAGGGACTTCCTTACCGACCTGCTTGGCGGCCTCGAGGAGGGTCGTCCCCTTGGGAACGGTGACCTCCTGGCCGTCGATGGTCAGGGTTACGGTGTTCTCAGCCATATTCGTCAGGCAGCTCCCACCCGCTCACCGCGGCGGATCAGCGCGAGATACTCGTCTTTGAACTTCTCGATCGAACTCACCACGGGCGCCGCCGTCGAATCCGACAGCACGCAGATGGTGGTCCCCGTCATCTGCTTGCTCATCTCCAGCAGGGTTTCGAGGTCCTCCTCGGTTCCCCGCCCATCCTCGATGCGCCTGAGAACCCTGGTCATCCATGAGGTGCCTTCGCGGCACGGCGTGCACTGGCCGCACGACTCGTGCGCGTAGAACGAGACCATGCGGCGGACCTGCTTCACGATGTCCGTGTCCTCGTCCATGATGATGACCGAGGCGCACCCCAGCATGGACCCGGCCTCCTCCACGCTTTCATAGTCCAGCTTCACGCCTTCGCACTCTTCGGCCGTGAGGATCGGGACAGATGAGCCCCCGGGAATCACCGCCTTGAGTTTCTTGCCGTCCTTCATGCCCCCGCAGACGTCGTTGATGAGATCCATGAGGGGAAAGCCGAGCGGAAGCTCGTAGTTTCCGGGCTTGTTCACGTGGCCGCTCACGCAGAAGAGCTTGGTGCCCTTGCTCTTTTCGGTGCCGATCCCGGCGTACCACTCCCCGCCGTTGTTGATGATGTGCGGAACGCTCGCCAGAGTCTCGACGTTGTTGATCGTGGTGGGCATGCCGAACGCCCCCACTGCGGCCGGGAACGGAGGCTTGACGCGCGGTGTGCCCCTGCGGCCTTCGAGGGAGTTCATCAAGGCGGTCTCCTCGCCGCAGATGTAGGCCCCACCGCCGAGGTGCACGGTCATTTCGAGGTCGACGCCCGACCCGAGGATGTTCTGGCCCAGGTAGCCCCGCTCGTACGCGTCCTCGAGCGCCCTTGCAACGACTGCGGAGGTCTCGAAGAACTCACCTCGGCAGTAGATGTAGGCGTGCTTGGCCCGAATCGCATACGCGCTGATGATCATCCCCTCGATCAGCTGATGGGGATCCCACCGTATCAGTTCCCGGTCCTTGAAGGTGCCGGGCTCAGACTCGTCCGCGTTACACAGCAGATACGCCGGCTTGCTCCCGTCCTTGGGCATGAACGACCACTTCACTCCCGTCGGGAATCCGGCGCCGCCGCGCCCTCGCAGACCCGACGCCTTGACCTCGTCGATCACCGCGTCGGGGCCCATATCGAAGGCCTTCTTCACCGCCGCATAGCCGCCCCGCTCGACGTAGGTGTCGATGCGGCGCGCCGAGGGGTCGCCGAAGTGCCTGCTCAACATCCGGACCTCGCGGTCCGAGACGTAGGGATACGCCATGCGCTCGCTCCGTCTCGCCGGCTAGGAGCCGGCGGCCTCCGTCTTGAGATGCTCGATGATCTTGGGCACCTCACCGGGGGTCACGTTTTCGAAATAGCGGGAATTGATCTGGACGCAGGTGGGAAAGCCGCAACCAGCGAGACACTCAGCCTCGATGACCGTGAAGTTTCCGTCGTCCGAGGTCTCACCCTGCTCGGTGTCGGTATAGCGGAGAAAGGCCTCCATGACCTCGTCCGCTCCACAAAGATTGCACGAGATGTTCGTGCAGACCTGCACCAGGTACCGCCCCACGGGACGCTTGTTGTACATGGTGTAGAACGTCGTCACGCCGCGGACATACGCGGACGGGAGATCCAGCAATTCCCCAACTCGGTCCATGGACTCGGAACTCACGTGCCCACGGACTTCCTGCGCCAAAGCCAACGTCGGCAGCAGGGCCGCCTGCTTGTTGGGGTACCGGGTCAGGATCTTCTCGAACCGCTCCTGATACGCACCCTCGAAGAGCGGCGCCTCAGGCTCCTTGCCCGCCAACATGTACGGGTAGCTCGACGCTCCGGAGGGGTGCCCGCCCCCGACCGGACGATCGCCGACGAAGTCGTCGCCGCGAACCTGGTCTTCCGAGAGATCGAACTCCCCCGTGTTTCCGGCCCAGCCGGGGTTCTTGAAGGGAACGTCACTCATCGGTCGATCTCTCCCAGCACGATATCCAAGCTCGCATTGACCATGATCAGGTCGGCCACCAGATGTCCCTCAGCCAACTTCGGGATGACCGAGAGGTTCACGAAGGAAGGCGGCCGCACCCTCCAGCGGACCGGCTTGGTCCCGCCGTCGCTCACCACGTACATCCCGAGCTCACCCTTCGAGCCCTCAACCGAGAAAAAGCACTCACCCGCCGGAGCGTGAAGGCCCTCGGTGATCAGCTTGAAGTGATGGATCATCGACTCCATGTCGTTCATCGCCTCGGTCTTCGACGGAAGCGATATCCTCGGGTCCTCGACGTTCATGGGCCCTTCGGGGAGTCGATCCAGGGCCTGATGGAGGATGCTGATACTCTGCTGCATCTCTTCCATCCGGCAGAGGTACCGGTCATAGCAGTCGCCATGCTGACCGATCGGGACTTCGAAATCGTATGTCTCGTAGTCGTAGTAGGGCTTGTCCTTGCGGACGTCATAGGCGACGCCCGACGCCCGGAGGTTCGGCCCCGTGAAGCCGCAGTTGATCGCTTCTTCTGCCCCGATGCACCCGATCCCCTGCATGCGCCCGATCAGGATTCCGTTGCGGCTCAGCAGCTTGTCGCACTCGTCGAGCGTGGAGGGCAGCGTATTCAGGAAGGTCCGGAGTTCATCCGTAAAGCCTTCCGGGAAGTCCGCCATGAGCCCGCCCACCCGGGTCGCGGACGTCGTGATACGTGCGCCGGTGAGGCGCTCGTGCATGTCGTAGATGCGCTCCCGCTCGTGAAACGAATACAGGAACGGTGTGAAAGCGCCCACGTCGATGGCCGTCGTCCCGAGCCAGAGAAGGTGACCGAAGATCCGGTCGAGCTCCATGAGGATGACCCGGGCGACCTTGCAGCGCTCGGTGACCTCGATACCCATCAACTTCTCCACCGACATGACGTAGGCGCAGTTGTAGATGAGGGGGGCCAGGTAGTCCATCCGGTCGGTGAGGGGCACGATCTGATTCCACGTCCGGTACTCACCCAGTTTCTCGAACGATGAGTGGAGATACCCGATGTGTGGCCGAACACTCGTCACCGTTTCCCCGTCCAACTCACAGACGAGCCGAAGCACTCCATGCGTGGCAGGGTGCTGAGGCCCGATGTTGATGAGCATCCCCTCGGACCCCAATTGAGGTTCGGGGATGTCGAAGGGAGCCAACGGGCTTGTGGTCGGTTTGCCGTCAGGTCCCATTTCGGGTGCCCGGCCCACCTCAAATTCGACTGTTCTTTGCGACATCGTCTCGCTTCGGTTCACGGAGCCCGCACCGCTTCAGCCTTCGCTGCCGGAGTCTGCGCCGACCTGTGGGGTGGCGCGGGTCTCCTTCGCAGTGAGATGCTGAGGCTCGAGTCCTGTTTGCAGCTCGGACGGGATATAGAAGTGCTCCGGCTCCTGGTTGAGCGCCCTCAGCGTCTGTTCGGCGCGTGAGAACCGGCCCCGGAGCGGGAAATCCTTCCTGAGGGGGTGACCCTCCTCGTAGTCATGGGGCATCAGAATCCTGCGAAGGTCCGGATGCCCCGTGAACGTGATCCCGAACAGGTCGTAGACCTCCCGCTCCAGCCAGTTGGCGGTCTGCCAGAGGTCGCATACGGAGGCGATCTCGAGGGAGTCCAACGGGAGTTCGCACTTGACGCGGAGCGTCAGATGGTGCGTGAGCGAGAAGAGCTGATAGACCACCTGGAGAGGAGCCCCACCGCCGTAGTCCACGCACGTGACGTCCGTGAGGAATGCGTAGTCATGGGCCGGATCCTGCTGTATCCACGCCAGGACATCGTGGCCCTTCGCGGCATCCACGAAGACGACGTGCTGGTCTCCCGCCTGGATTTCATGGCGCAGCACTGCACCCGGAAACACCTCCCGCACGGCGTCGACCGTGGCATGCGTACCGGCGCCCGCCTCAATGCCGGATGCCGGCGTTTCGGTGTCGTCGGAGACTACTGGGCCCTCGCTGACAGCGTCGAGCCCACTTTTGGTTTCGTCTGCCATGATATGCTAGAGGAGGTCCTTGAGGGGGTCGCCACTCTCCGCGGCCCTGACGCCACCACCCTGATCCTGCTGGGTGGAATTCCCGAACGCGCCCGTGAGCTCTACGATCTCGGACTCCGACGCCCTGGGCTGGCCCACCAGCGTAGGATCTTCATTGCGCAGGATCGTGTTCTTCGTCAGCGACTCCTGGCGGATCTTCTCCTGGATCATCATGAGGCCGTAGATCAGGCCCTCAGGTCTGGGAGGACATCCCGGCACGTAGACGTCTACCGGCACGATGGTGTCGATGCCCTGCACCATGGAATAGACGTCGAACACGCCCCCCGTACTGGCGCACGCCCCCATCGAGACGCACCACTTGGGCTGAGGCATCTGGTCCCAGATCCGTCGCAGGACCGGCGCAAGCTTGTACGGCACGCGCCCGGCACAGATCAGGACGTCTGCCTGTCGCGGCGTGAACGCCATGTTCTCCATGCCGAACCGCGACAGATCGAAGTCACTGGCGAATGCTGCCATCATTTCAATGGCGCAGCACGCCGTACCGAAGGGCATGGGCCAGAGCGAGTTCCTCCGGCCCCAGTTGACCACGAAATCCACCTTCGTGGTGAGGAAGGTGGGACTTCCCTCCCCAAACATGCCCAGGGGCAGCCCGGTGTGGCCGATTCCCGTTTCGCCGCTATCTAATCCCACTCAAGGCCTCCCTTCTTCCATTCATAGAGCAGGCCGATGGCCAAGACCGCGACGAACATGGACATCGCGATGAACGCGCTCCAACCGAGCTCCCGCATTCGCACCGCCCAGGGAATCAGGAAGATCGTCTCCAGGTCGAAGACGATAAAACTGATCGCCACCATGTAGAACTTGACGGAGAACCGGGTCCGCGTGTCACCCAGAGGGATCATGCCGGACTCGTACGGCATCTCTTTCTGGGGGGTGGGGCGGCGCGGGTTGAAGATATGGGACCCCACGAGCATCCCGAGGGCGTTCAGGGCCGAGACTCCGAACAGCAGAAGAAGGGGGAGATAAGCTCCCGACATGGGCCGCCGTCTTTGTGAAAATGTTCACGAGAGGACGCGAAAAGGTATCCGAAACCTCGGATAAGTGTCAAGCACACAAAAGCCAGTGAATTGCTTGAAATTTCTCGGTTTGCACGGCCCGGGTGGGCTCGCCTAGATTGGGCGCCTCTGCTCCACCCGGACTCAGTGGAGACAAGGCGGTTTCACACCTCGAAGACACGCGTGAGAACATGCCCATAAAGTGCGACAAGTGGATCCGGCGGATGTCCCAGGAACACGGAATGATCGAGCCCTTCGAAGACGGGCAGGTGCGGGCAGGCGTGATATCCTACGGGCTCTCTTCCTATGGCTACGACATCCGGGTGGCACCGGAGTTCAAGGTCTTCACCAACGTCCACAACGCCTTGGTCGATCCGAAGAAGTTCGATGACCGGTCCTTCGTCGACATCAACGAGGACACCTGCATCATTCCGCCCAACTCCTTTGCGTTGGCGAGGACCGTCGAGTTCTTCCGCATTCCGAGGGACGTGCTGGTGATCTGCGTCGGGAAGTCGACGTACGCGCGGTGCGGGCTGATCGTCAACGTGACGCCCCTCGAGCCGACCTGGGAGGGATATCTCACCCTCGAGATCTCGAACACGACTCCCCTCCCCGCCAAGATCTATGGGGGAGAGGGTATCGCTCAGCTGCTGTTCTTCGAGGGCGACGAAGAGCCTGAGACGGCCTACGCCGACCGGAAGGGCAAGTACATGCAGCAGGTCGGTGTGACACTGCCCAGAATGTGACCCGAGGGCGCCCCGCACCGGCCTTTCACCGGACTCCCTCTGGCCGGTGAAGTCGCTGGGCCGACCAGACTAGCGGGTCACAGCCTCCAACTCGACCACGAAGACCAGGGTCGAGCCCCCGGGAATCGGACCCATGTCGTTATCCCCGTACCCGAGTTGAGACGGAATCACGAGCTGACGGCGGCCCCCGGCCTTCATTCCGCTGACACCTTGGTCGAATCCGGCGACGACCTGACCCGTGCCGAGCGTAAACGAGAACGAGCCCGAGTCGAACATCTCTCCGCTCGTGAAGTAGCCCTTGTAGCCCACCTGAACGACGCGGCCAGAATCAGCGGCCTCCCCGTCTCCCAGATCCAGATCCGAGTACAGGAGACCGCTGGGCAGCTTCGTCATCGCGTCGAGGTCGATGCTCAGGGCGGGATCGATTTCCATTTCAGGTCCTTGCTCGCATCCGAGCACACAGAGAGAAAGAAGCGCGGTCGACAGAAACGTCTTTGCCCGCACGACCAACGCGACCGGAAGGCGCACGGTCAGCCGACCGAGAGAACTTCGACTTCGAAAATGAGGATGGACCCGGGGGGGATGCTTCCGGCACCTCTGCTCCCATAGCCCAACTCAGGGGGGATGACGATCTTGCGCTTCCCGCCCAGCTGCATTCCGTCAACACCGATGTCGAAGCCCTGGATGACAGCGCCGGCCCCGAGGGTGAAGGTGAACGGTTGGAGACCGGGATCGAAGACAGTCCCGTTCGTCAGCCACCCCGTATATGCGACCTCCACGGAAGCGCCCGCGGTCAAAGGGTCACCGGTGCCGATCTCGATGTCCTGGATGTAGACGCCACCCGTGAGCGTCATGGCCGAAAGGTCGATGCCGAGGCTGGCAGCGAACTCCGTCTCACCGATGACCTGCGGACCCGTCACCCCTCCATCGCCAAGACATCCCCCCATCAGGGTAAGGACCGCGGCTACTGCCGCTGATCGCCAGCTCCGGTCGATCCACTTCATGAATGGCTCCCTCGCTCAATGTTCACATCACCCTTCCCGCGGCCGCGGACGGTCCCTCGATGGGACGCCAGCAGAATACGCCGAGGGGGCCCGGTTGTTTCCGTTCAGCCTGCACTCATGAGCTGCACCTCGAACACCAGGGTCGCGTTCGGGGGGACGTCGCCCTGTCCTTGCGAGCCGTACGCGAGCCCCGGGCGCACCACGAGCCGACGGACACCGCCGACCTTCATGCCGGGGATACCCTCATTCCACGCCCGGATGACCTCGTTTCCCCCGAGGCGGAACTGGAAGGGTTCTCCGCCCATGCTCGTGTCCACCAGGGTGCCGTCAGGCAGCCACACGGCGTAATGGACCCCGACACGACTCGTGCGGCTCGCCTCGGCGCCGACGCCGTCGGACATATCCTTCACGTACAGCCCCGGCTGCACCTGCTGCATGGTCGACAGATCCACCCCGAGTTCGTCGGTGAAGGTCAGGGCTGCGGGATCGCGCAGACTTCCCTGCCAGGGAGTGCCCGCACAGGCCGCTGTCCACCCGACCATCGCGAATACAGCGAACCACTTGACCCGGCCGGTAGGAGAAGCCCCTGGTCGCCACCGCTGCTCGCCGGTGGTCTGCTCGGCCTGTGAAACACGATTCGTCGGCGCACCATCTCCGGTCCCGCTCAGAGATCCTTCGGCATCCATGGCTTCACCTCGCAGGGCTTCTGGTCCGACGGGGCCGACGAGTGCTGTCACACGTCCTTTGGCAGGCATGATGATATCTCTTCGCGTGCTGGGATCACGGGCTCGCTAGACTACCCTCCCGCGAACGGACGGAGCAAGTCTTCAGTCGACGAGTTCGCCATGAGGTGGCCGAGTCGGGATCACCGAGCGGGGGGCTGAGCGCCGCACGCCTGAACAAGCGCGGCCGGTGGCTCGTATTGAGGTCTGGGACCCCTGCCCAGGGTTGGCCCATAGGACCAGGGCCGCGCTATGTTGGGCGCGTCGACCCTGGTGTTGTCCGCGCGGTCCTGACGGACCAGCGGCCGGGACGAATCGCACAGCACGACAACGGAGGCCGTCATGTACGCCGCGTACGTCTTCAGCCTTGTCCTGGGGGGGGGATTCCTCCTCGTGTCGGTGCTGGGAGACATTCTGGGTGGAGATGCCAGTGACATGGCGTTCGACGCCGATGTGGACGTGGATGTCGATCTGGACATCGACGTGCATGCGGATGTGGATGTCCACGGAGACGTGGACGCCCATCACGACATGGCACTGGTCTCGAAGGTGTTCTCCTTCCGCATGGTCGTATACACCCTCTTCGGCTTCGGTGCGGTAGGGTGGCTCATGACGAAGGGAGGGTTCGCGCCCGCGGCCCCGATCACGCTGGCCTCGTCCATCGTGGGTGGGATCGCCTCGGGAGCCCTCGTACAGAGCGTCTTCAACTACCTGAAGAGAACTGACAGCGGACAGCACACCAGAGAGGATGCGTTCGTGGGACTCCCCGCCGTGGTGACGCTCCCCCTCGGAGGAAACTCGGCAGGCAACATCGCCGTGGAACTCGACGCACGCCGCCTCACCCTCCGCGCCCTGCCCTACGACGGTGACGTGCCAGATGGAGTGATGGAGACGTGGAAGCACGTAGTGATCGTGGACATGAGAGACGGAGTCGCCCGCGTGGCCCCGGTGGACGAAGATCTTCGCGCCCTTCCGAGACCCGAGTGACTCGATAGCCTGGAGACAGTCTGATGCAACCCACACCTGAACTCTTCGAGATCCTGACGGCCCCCGCGGCGATCGCAGTCGCGCTGTTCGTGGCGGTCATGGTCGTGGTCATGACCGTGAGGGCTCTGATCGTCATCGTCCCACCCAACCGGGCCGCCGTCATCACCGGACGGGTCAGGGCCCTGGGCGACGGTCGCCAGGTCGGGTACCGCTCGGTGATCGGCGGGCGCACGCTGAGGTTGCCCATCATCGAGACCGTTCAGCACATGAACCTCGAAACGGTACCCATCGAGATTTCGGTGACGAACGCCTACACCAAGGGGAACATCCCCCTGAACGTAGAGGCGATCGCGAACGTGAAGATCGCCTCCGAACCCGAGACGACGTTCAACAACTCGGTCGAGCGCCTTCTCGGCAAGACGGAGGACGAGATTCGGTCGCTGGCCAAGGACACGCTCATGGGCAACCTGCGCGGCGTGCTGGCCGCTCTGACGCCCGAAGAGGTCAACGAAGACCGTCTGGGCTTCGCCAAGGCACTATCAGAAGACGCGGGTGAGGATCTCACCGCTCTTGGCTTCCACCTCGACGTCCTGAAGATCCAGAACGTCAGCGACGAACGCGGTTACCTGGAAGCCATCGGCCGCAAGAAGGCCGCTGAGGCCGTGCGTGAGGCAGAGATCGCCGAGGCCCAGGCCCAGGCCGACACCCGCGAGGCCCAGGCCCAGGCGCGACAGAGAGCCGAGATCCGGGAGGCCGAAGCGAATCTGAAGATCGCCGAGGCGAACAACGAGCTCCGCGTCCGGCAGGCTCAGCTCGATCAGGAGGGCGCCACCGCCGAGAAGACCTCGCTGGTACGCTCCGAGCAGGCAAAGGTCGAAGCCGAGCGAGAGCTGGAGGCGAAGCGGGTCGATCGGGAGACCGAGCGGCTGCGGGCCGACGTCATCGTCCCGGCAAACGCCGCACGGGACGCCGCGTTCGCGGAGGCGCAGGCGCAGGCTGCACCGATCCTCGAGCGAGGCAAGGCTCAGGTCGAGGTCCTGCAGAGGCTCGCCCACGAGGTCGAAAAGGGTGGCGATCAGGCCTTTGCCGTGTTCATGGCCGAGAAGCTGCCTCAGCTCCTGCGGATTTCCGTCGATGCGGTCAAAGGGGTGGACATCGATCGACTCATCGTCATGGACGGTGGAGACGGCGACGCGGTGAACAACGCCGTCAACCAGAGGGTCAAGGGCGCATACGGCACCTTGGAGGGACTCGCTGCGAGCCTGGGACTCGATATCCAGGAGGTGCTCGAGGGCGCAACCGCGCGCCTTCACGCCGGAGGTCGCAAGACCGAGTCCTAGCAGGCGGCATCACCAAACCGGAACGCCCGGCGACCATGAGGTCGCCGGGCGTTCCGGTCTCTGTCACCGAATCCGGCGTCAGTCTCCTGCGGCCTTCCAGGTCCCAACCATAAGGTCGCGATTCAGTCGCGCGATGAAGTCCACGCTGATGCCCTTCGGACAGGCCTCCTGACACGCACCGTGGTTGGTGCACGACCCGAAGCCCTCCTCGTCGTGCTGGGCCAGCATGTCGAGCACTCGGGTGTACCGCTCGGGCTGCCCCTGCGGAAGGAGGCCCAGGTGGCTCACCTTCGCAGCCGTGAACAGCATCGCGGACGCGTTCGGGCAGGCGGCCACGCAGGCTGCGCACCCGATGCAGGCTGCAGCGTCCATGGACCTCTCCGCGTCCATCTTCCCGATCGGGATCGCATTCGCGTCCGTCGCACTTCCCGTCCGTACGGAGATATAGCCGCCGGCGTCGATGATGCGATCCAGGGCGGCCCGATCGACCGCCAGGTCCCGGAGCACCGGGAACGCCTTCGCCCTCCAGGGTTCGATCCAGACCACCTCGCCATCCTTGAAGCTCCTCATGTGGAGCTGGCAGGTCGCGATCATGGCGTCCGGTCCGTGGGGAACGCCGTTGATCATCATGCCGCAGGTACCGCAGATGCCCTCGCGACAGTCGTGCTCGAAGGCGATCGGTTCCTTGCCCTCGCGCGTGAGGTTCTCGTTGACGAGATCGAGCATCTCCAAGAAGGACATATGTTCGCTGATGTCCGAAGCCTGATAGGTCTCGAACCCGCCAGCGACGCCAGGACCCGCCTGCCGCCATACGTGCAGCGTCAGGTTCATTTGTAGCTCCTCTGCGACAGGGGCACATGATCAAAGGCGAGGGGCTCCTTGTGCAGGACCGGATCCTCACGCGCCCCCTTGTACTCCCAGACCGACGAGAACGAGAACTGCTCGTCATCCCTCTGAGCTTCACCCTCGTCGGTGGTGTGCTCAACCCTGTAGTGAGCTCCACACGACTCGTCCCGGGCAAGTGCGTCGTGACACATGACCTCCGCGAACTCGAGGAAGTCAGCGACCCGTCCAGCCTTCTCGAGAGACTGGTTGAGCGTCGCCGCGGAACCAGGTACGCGGACCTCTCTCCAGAATCGCTCCCGGATCTCCGGGATCTCGGCGAGCGCGGTCCGGAGGCCGTCCGCACTGCGGGACATGCCGCAGTGCTCCCACATGACCTTGCCGAGTTCGATGTGGAATTCGTCCACGGTCTTGTTTCCGTTGACCGAGAGCATTCGATCCATGCGCTCACGGGTCTCCCGCTCCGCGTCACCGAAGGCGGCATGCTCGTTCGTAACCGGCTCCCGTGGAATCCCCGCCAGATAGTTCCCGATGGTGGCCGGAAGGATGAAGTAGCCGTCCGCGAGCCCCTGCATGAGGGCGCTGGCACCGAGGCGGTTCGCACCATGGTCGGAGAAATTCGCTTCTCCGCCGACGAACAGGCCAGGCACGGTACTCTCGAGATTGTAGTCGACCCAGAGGCCGCCCATCGTGTAGTGCGGCGCAGGGTAGATGCGCATCGGCCGCTCGTACGGACTCTCTCCGGTGATCTTCTGGTACATCTCGAAGAGGTTCCCGTAGCGCTCGGTGATGACCGACTGACCGAGCCTGCTGATCGCGTGTTCGAAGTCCAGGTACACGCCATTGTTCATCGGGCCCACACCGTGCCCGGCGTCGACCATTTCCTTGGCCCGCCGCGACGAGATGTCCCTGGGCGACAGGTTGCCGAAACTGGGATAGAAGCGCTCTAGATAGTAGTCCCGCTCGCCTTCCGGGATGTCCTTCGCCAGCCTGTCGTCACCCGGCTGCTTGGGTACCCAGATCCGTCCATCATTGCGCAGGGACTCGCTCATCAGCGTGAGCTTGGACTGGTATGCACCGCTGGGCGGAATCGAGGTGGGATGAATCTGGGTAAAGCATGGGTTGGCGAACCCGGCCCCACGTTTCGCAGCCCTCCACGCGGCGGTGACGTTGCAGGCCTTCGCATTGGTGGAGAGAAAGAAGACGTTCGAGTAACCACCGGTCGCCAGCACCACGGCGTGGGCGGCATGGCTCTCGATCTTTCCGGACACCATGTCTCGTGTGACGATACCCCTCGCCACGCCGTCGACCACTACCAGGTCGAGCATCTCGTGGCGCGTGTACATCTGTACCGTGCCCTCAGCCACCTGACGCTTGAGCGCCTGGTAGCAGCCCAAGAGCAGCTGCTGCCCGGTCTGGCCGCGTGCGTAGAAGGTCCTCGACACCTGCGCACCACCGAAGGACCGGTTGGCGAGCAGGCCGCCGTACTCACGGGCAAACGGAACGCCCTGGGCCACGCACTGGTCGATGATGTTCAGGCTCAGCTGGGCCAATCGATAGACGTTGGCCTCGCGGGAGCGGAAATCACCGCCCTTCACGGTGTCGTAGAAGAGACGGAAGACAGAGTCACCGTCCCCTTGGTAGTTCTTCGCGGCGTTGATGCCACCCTGGGCCGCGATGGAGTGGGCACGGCGGGCCGAGTCGTGGAAGGTGAACGCCTTCACGTTGTAGCCCAACTCGCCCATGGTCGCGGCAGCGGCACCACCAGCCAAGCCGGTACCCACCACGATGACGTCGTATTTCCGCTTGTTGGCGGGATTCACCAGCTTCATGTCGAAGCGGTGCTTGTCCCACTTCTGCTCGATGGGGCCCGCCGGGATCTTTGCGTCGAGTATCACGGTCAGGTCTCCCCTAGTTCACCAGAAAGCCGGCCACAACCGAGACCGGAATGGATACGAATCCCACGAAGAGCAGCAGCGCCATGATGACCGCGAACGGTCTACGAAAGCGGTGATACTTCGGGTGTGCTGCTCCCAGCGACTGGAACATGCTCCACAGCCCGTGATAGAGGTGTGCGCACACAGCGATGATAGCCAGCACGTAGAAGGCCGCGACGAGCGGGTTGCTGAGCCCGATAATCGTATTTGCGTAGGCCTCGCCCTCGACGAAGCTCGGGTGAACCTGCCCCGTCGTCAGGTGAAGGAGATGGAACACCATGAAGACCAGGATGAACACCCCCCCCCCAACGCATGAACCTGGACATACGCGAGAATGAAAGGTTCTCCTGTCGCCTGTACTTCGTAGTGCGTGCATCCCAGCTCGACCTGGAGGTCTCCCACGCCAGGATCACGTGCACCAGGAAGGCCGCCAAAACGACTGCGCGGAAGGCCCAGAGGAAACCACTCGGCGGAAGAATCGGGGCACCGATCTCGCGAAGATGGTGCGCATACTCGTCGAAGGTCTCAGCTCCGGCATAGAGCTTGAGGTTTCCGATCAGATGGCCGACCAGAAACCCGAACCATATGAATCCGGTGACCGCCATGAGGACCTTCTTGCCCACGGACGACCGGTACAGCGCAGCGACCCGTCGCATCGCGACTCCCTATGTGTCGAAGGCTGGTGAGGTGGGTGGGACGACGGAGCGCCGTCCCACCGGTTCACTAACTCAAATTGAGTGGAGCTGGCTTCATGCGAGAGCCCTAAGAGCCTCGACTGTGGACTTCACGTGCTGCGCGCTCGTCTCGAGCGCGGCCTGCTCGTCGGCACTGAGATCGACCTCGATGATCTTCTTCAGACCACCCTCGCCGAGGAGACAGGGAACGCCCAGGTAGAGATCGCTCTGCCCGAACTCGCCCTGCAGCCAAGCCGCACACGGCAAGATCCGCCGCTTGTCCTTCACGATAGCTTCGGCCATCTGGACAGCAGCCGCGGCCGGCGCGTAATACGCACTTCCCGTCTTCAGGTATCCGACGATTTCTCCGCCGCCCTTACGCGTGCGCTCCACGAGGGCATCGATGCGATCCTGGTCGAGCAGCTGACCGAGAGGGATGCCGCTTACCGACGTGTAGCTGGCGAGCGGAACCATGGTGTCGCCGTGTCCACCGAGCACCAGCGCCTGGATGTCCTCGATGCTGACGTCGAGTTCGAGCGCAATGAACGAACGGTAGCGCGCAGTGTCGAGAACTCCGGCCATGCCGATGACGCGCTCTCTCGGGAAACCCGTGGCCTCGAGCGCCACCTGGGACATCACGTCGAGCGGATTCGATACCATGATGATGATGGAATCGGGGGCGACGCGGGCAATTTCCTTCGAAACCGATTCGACGATACCTGCGTTGGTGCGCAGGAGGTCGTCACGGCTCATTCCCGGCTTCCGGGCAATCCCCGCCGTGACGATGAAGATGTCCGTGCCCTCGCAGAGGCTGTAGTCGTTCGAGCCATAGATTCGAGAGTCGAAACCCTCGATTGGAGCACTCTCCCACTGGTCGAGGCCTTTACCCTGCGGGATGCCTTCCGCGATGTCGACCAGAATGACCTCTCGGGCCAGTTCTTTCATGGCGGTGAGCTGGGCACAGGTCGCCCCTACGTGGCCCGCTCCGACCACAGTGATCTTCTTGACGCTCATGTTCTTGGAATCCCGTTGGGGCAGGATGGGTACGTGGACGATACTCGAACGTACCCGAAGGTGCATGAAGGGTCAACGCAGTCCAGAAGCCCCCTCAACCGCCCGTCTGGGAGAGGGCTACCAGGCCCCCTGAACCCACGTCACTGCCCTGCACCAGGTAGTGCCGATCAGGCTTGATCTCCAGCGTCTTCCGGATGAGCGGCACGAGGTCCGATCCGTCCCGCAGTGGGTCACGCAGGTTCGTCTGGATATCACCGAAAAGACACGGTCGGAGGTGTCCGTCGGCGGTGAGTCGCATGCGGTTGCACGTGTCGCAGTAGTTGTGGCTCATGGGAGTGATCACCCCAACGGTCCCCGGCGCTCCCGGGAAGCGGTAATACGCTGCAGGACCGTTGCCGGGCGGACCCTCGACGGGCTCGAGCGTGTCCACCGCGCGAAGACGCCCGAGAGCTCTCTGGCAGGAGAAGAACTGTTCGGCGCTCATCTCCAGGTTCGAGCCTGTAGGCATGATCTCGATGAACCGCACGTGCCAGGGGCGCTCTCGCGTCATCTCGGCGAAGTCCTCGATCTCGTCGTCGTTGACTCCCTTGATGAGCACGACGTTCATCTTGATGGGGCTGAAGCCCACCCGCTCCGCAGCGTCCAGCCCGTCCATGATCCGTGGAAACGACCCGGGACGGCGGGCAATCCCGTCCACACGGTCCTCACGGAGCGAGTCGAGGCTCACGTTGACCCGATGGACGCCCGCCTCCCTGAGCGTGTCTGCGAAGTCACCGAGCAGAACCGCGTTCGTCGACAGCGACAGGTCGTCGATCCCCGGAACGGCAGCAAGGAGCTTGACGAGTTCGGGGAGATCTCGCCGGATGAGCGGCTCACCGCCCGTCAGGCGCACCCGGCGAAGTCCCATGCCGGCCATGGTGCGCACGATCCGCTCGATCTCTTCGTAGGTCAGCAGCTCGCGGCGCTTCATCCGGGGCATACCCTCAAGGGGCATGCAGTACGTACACCGGAGGTTGCAGTTGTCGGTGACTGAGATCCGCAGATACTCCACGCGGCGTCCGAACTGATCGATCATCCGTCACCTCCAAGGAGTCCATCCGCGGGCGGAACGGCACCCGCGACCCACTCGTCGCTTCCGTCTTCGTAGTGCTCCTTCTTCCAAACCGGGAGTCGCTTCTTGACCTCCTCGATCACATACCGGGCAGCTTCGAAGGCTTCGCCACGGTGCGGACTCGAAACGGCGATCGCCACGCTCGCATCCCCTATTCGCAGCTCTCCGATCCGATGGACTACGGCGATCCGGTCCGTTCCCAAGTGGAGCGCAGCTTCCCCGGCGATCGCCTCGAGTACGTCCACGGCCATCTCTTCGAATGATTCGTAGCGCATGCCTGTCACGGAGCGGCCGTCCGCATGATTCCGCACGACCCCTACGAACAGGAGGACCGCTCCATCCTGTTCGTGGCCCACCTGCTCGATCACGCTGGCTGGATCGATAGGATCCTGCTGGACGGATACCTGGATCATGACCTCCTCAGCCCCCGGCGACCGGAGGGATGAATGCGACCTCGTCGCCGTGCTGGAGCGGTGCAGACAGAGGAGAGTATACCCGGTTGACGGCCACCGCCGGCTCTGCAGGCAGCCCGTCGAAGGGAGCGCCACGGCCTCGCAGGTCCTCCACGAGGTCTCGCACCGTCGCGCCGTCCGGAAGGTCCAACTCGAGGCGGGACGCGCCGAGGAGGTCTCTGTAGGCGGCGAAGAAGAGGGCGTGAACAGGCAGTGACATAGGCTAGCCGTGCAGTCCGTGGCGGGGAAAGCGCAGACTAGGTAGACACGGACCGGGGGTCAACGTTCCCAGCCCCTTCCCGGACTTTCGCCTGGGCAGGTCGGTTATCGCCCGAATCCGGGGACCGTGGGGTCGAGCCTCCACATCGAATGCACCTGTCCCCTGCCTCCCGCGGCAGGCTCCATTCCGCCCCCACCACCTCGCGGAGGTCGCCGCGCCCCCTGCTGCTGCCCCAACGCTCGAACCCGCTCATTCAACTGTTCCCTCATGACCTGGAACTGGAGGATCTGCGACGGAGTAAGGACCCGCCTGAGGGCCTGCTGCTCTCGTGTGAAGATCAGGAGCTCTCTCTCCCGAAGCTCCACCATGCGTCCCAAGAGGTCTTCGGCCTCTTCGTCCACTACTGATCCCTCGATGAGAACCGCCTCCACCCGTCGACGTAGGCCCTGGTCCTGCCGCATCAGTTGGAGCCGCTCCTCCTGGAAGGGCTCCATCACCTCACCCAGCTCAGCGGCCTGCTCGTCCGTGAGTTCGAGTTGTGTGCGGATCATCTGCGCGAACCGCTGCCGTACCCGGCGCTCGAGTTGGACGCGGTCCTGAGGTGGGCCCACCCTGCCTCCCCCCCTCCGCTGGGGCTCCTGAGCTCCCAACGCAGTCGGCGCTCCGACGAGAGCGAACATCAGTGCCGTCCAACCCAACAATCGCATCGCCCTCCCTCTCATGCTGCACCTCCTGATCCCAGATCGCTGAGGAGTTGCTCCAACGCTTCGTCGGACAGCCCGTCGAGGGCGGGAGCGCCCGCGACGAGTCCATCTTCGCTCAACCACAGCCCTCCCTCTCCGGTGTCGGCCGCATACACGGGCACCGCGATCGGCGAAACATCCCGACTCGAGAGCACGCCGATGCCGAGCGCCAGGACGGCCACCGCCGCTGCGGAGAACCCCCACCACGGACGACTCCGGGCGCGGCGACCCCGCCCTACCGCGACCCTGATGCTGTCAGAAAGCCCCGCGGGCGGCTCTGATCGCGTGGCCATCAGGAGAGCGACGAGATCTGCCTCGCGACGGCAGTCGGCACAGGCCGCGACATGAGCCTCCGCCTCCTGCCGCACCGACGGATCGAGCTCCGTTGACGCCAGCAGCGGAATCCACTCCCGAGCATCTGCACACTGCATGTCCTTCATTCCATCAACTCCCTCAGGTGGCGAATGCCGTGGAAATAGTTGACCCTGGCCGCGCCCTCACTGGATCCGATCGCGACTCCGATCTCCTTGAAACTCATCCCCTCTTCCACACGAAGCGACACCGACAGTCGCTGCTTCTCGGGAAGAAGCTGGATCAGCCGCCGGACCCTCTCCGCCTCAGTCCGCTCGAGGGCCTGCTCCTCCGGATCCCGACCGCCGTCCACCACCGGACCCACAACCTCCAGTGACTGCTCCCGGCGGCGAGCCCGTTTGCGCAGCGTACCCCGAGCCTCGTTGGCGGCGATGCTCAGAAGCCACGTTTTGAACGCGGCGTCACCTCGGAAGCGGCCAAGCGCGACGAACGCCTTCACGAAAGCTTCCTGGGTCACGTCAAACGCCAGGTCAGCGTCGCTCACCATCGAGAGTGCCATCCGATACACCACCGGGTGATGCCGTTCAACGAGGACACCGAAAGCCGCTTCATCTCCGGCACGGCTCCGTTGGACCAACTCCTCGTCGGGCAGGTGCCCCCACCGATCGTCGTCCCTCACAGAATCTCAGACGCCCGGACGGGGCGGATCGTTAAATGGCGAGGAAGGCTCTTCCCCTATTTCGGGGCGCCGTGGGTCAGCGCTCGCCCTCATCCAGTCGGGCGACCCTGGCTCGCAAGTGCTTGGATGGCTTGAACACCGGCACCAGCCTCGGAGGAACCTCGACCGCATCGCCGGTCCGGGGGTTGCGCGCCATGCGCGTCTTCCGCTTGCGAACCTTGAACGTCCCGAAACCACGGATTTCGATGTTCTCACCCGTAGCCAGGGCGAGCTTCAGCGCGTTGAGAAACCCGTCTACCACGAGGGCACAGTCCTTCTTTGTGATCCCGGGGCCGATGGCCTCTGCCACCTGCTCGACGAGGTCCGCCTTGGTCATTCTGCCTCCAGAACGCGTTTCTCAGGATTCCGACTCAACAGGGGTGCCACGGTAACGAGGGCCAAGTTGCGCCGCAAGAACCACTTGCAGAGGTGGTTCTTGTCTAGCCGGATGGCGACTGACTCTTCGCTGCCGCGCGCTGCTCCATCATCGACACAAACCGATCGAAGAGGTACCGGCTGTCGTGTGGGCCTGGTGCCGCCTCGGGGTGGTATTGCACGCAAAAGACGGGAAGCGTCCGGTGTTCAACGCCCTCCACCGTGCTGTCGTAGAGGTTCACATGGGTCACGTGGAGATCGGGCGCACCAGGGATCCCCGAAGACTCGCCGCCTTCGACGGCAAAGCCGTGATTCTGAGAGGTGATCTCGACCGTCTGCCGCTCCAGATTCATCACGGGATGATTGCCCCCGTGATGGCCGAAGGGGAGCTTGAAAGTGCTGGCACCGAAGGCCCGCGAGATGAGTTGGTGTCCGAGACAGATCCCGAAAACCGGGACGCCCGCCTCCGCCAGCCCGATGATCGCTTCCTGGGCCCGCTCCACAGCAGCCGGGTCCCCTGGGCCGTTGGACACGAACAGGCCGTCGGGTGGTTCGGCGAGGATCCTGTCGGTGGGGGTATCGGCTGGAATCACGGTGACCCTGCACCCCCGTTCCGCGAGCATCCGGGGGGAGTGGGCCTTCACGCCGAAGTCGTAGGCCAGTACGTGGAATCTCTCTTCTCCCGACGCCGGAACTTCATACGGCTCATCGGTCGAGACCCCACAGGCGAGATCCAGACCCTCCATCTTCGGGTGTGCCTGGATCCGGGCCAGGGTCTCGGACTCGGGCAACTCGGCAGGCGCGATGGCCGCACGCATTGCCCCGTGGGATCGGATGTGGCGGGTGAGCGCCCGCGTGTCGACGTCGGCGATGGCTGTGATCCCGTGGTCACCCAGGTAGGCGTCCAAGCCCCCGCTGGCCCGCCACGAACTGTGTATCCTCGAAGCTTCACGCACGATGAACCCTGACACCTGCGGAACAGGGGACTCGACGTCCACCTCGTTGACGCCGTAGTTCCCGATCAGCGGGTACGTCATGGTCACCAGCTGGCCCGTGTACGAAGGATCCGTGAGGATCTCCTGATAGCCGGTCATACTGGTGTTGAAGACCACCTCGCCCACGGTGAGTTCGCGCCTCCCGAGGCCGAGACCTTCGAACCGGCGCCCGTCTTCCAGCAGGAGGTAGGCCTTAGATTCCAAAGATTGCTCCAGGAGGGGTCAGAACGACGCGTCGACCCGGAAGCTAGAGCGGTGCAGTCGGGGGTCAACCCGCCGCGTGACGGACTCCCCGCCGCACGCCGCGTCGGTTACCTTCTGCCCTTCTTCACTGACCCTGCCTCGACACCTATGTCCAAGACCACCGTCTACATCCATGCCGACGAGTCTTGTCTGGGCAACCAGTTCCAGGACCGAGCCACCCCCGGGGGGGCCGGTGGTCTCGTGGAGGTCTGGAGGGACGACGTCTGTGAGCGCAGGGACTTCTGGATCTCCGAGCCCGACACGACCAACAACCGCATGGCGATACGAAGCGCCATCGAAGCGCTCCGGGCGCTGACTCGTCCGTGCCTCGTCCACTTCATCTCCGACAGCCAATACCTGGTGAAGGGAATCGGGGAATGGCTGCCCGGCTGGAAGCGCCGTGGGTGGAAGAGAAAGGGCGGGCCGATCGAGAACCTGGAGCTGTGGAAGGAGCTCGACGTCGAACTCCAGAGCCACGACGTCCGGCCCCGCTGGGTCCGGGGGCACGCCGGTCACCCCCGCAACGAGTTCGTAGACGGGCTGGCCACTTCGGCAGCACGGGACCAGTCGAACTCAGGGGGGCTGGTCCCCTCATCATTCGAGGCGTGGCTCGAGGATGAGCGCGAAGAAGGGAGGTATCTGGACTTCATGGAATTCGTCCGGCCGGACGCTTAGGCGGGGTCCTGCGGGAAGCCGTCTCGCGGAGACGAGGTACCTGGACGTCGAAACGGCCCGAGACGCACAAGGCGCTCGGGCCGCTTCTTAGGAAGCCCATCCGGTCACTACGCTGTGTCCGGCGTCCTTCCAATCCGCTGGCGGGCTCCGTCCCGTCTTAGGTCCACCCCGCGTAAGGGCGGCGGGTCCAGCTCCCTCATCCCCTGTTTGCGCCGCGCGGTTGCGGCCAAGGGCGCCTCCGAGCTCTCGGAGACTTTCAAGACGAGGCCAGCGACCTCCTCGTCCCGCTCCCCAGGTGTCCTAAGCCCTGGTTCGCCTGCCACCGCTGCGCCGTCGCGCCCGGCAACTCACTCTTCGGATTCATCAGAGGGATGACCATCGCCATCGATCTCGAATCACCGCATCCGAATCGCGATACATGAATACGAGGTCCACACTGACGATGCAACCCTTTCAGCCAGGAACATATGTAGATCGAGGTCACACGGCGTAACTTCATATTGCACAACTATATGCATAGTCCGTCAAATGTTTCTTCGAGGCCTCTTCGGGGTTGTCCGCAAACAAATGATTTCCAAACATCCTTTCCCTAAACAGATGGCTTTCCACGGATCAGATTTGTGAAAAGCAGGACCGATAAGGCCTCGATCATGACCGGATTCGATCCGCCGAATTGTTGTCTAGCCGACAAGAATATGGCGATCAAAGATGCTTCCGAAGGCATTCTCGAGGCAAATGGAGGCTTCCTCGAGGCTCACGGGACGTCCAAGCTCCCGCTCGAGGGAGGTCACGGCCTCGTCAGCGATACCGCACGGGACGATGGTGTCGAAATACCGCAGGTCGGTGTGGACGTTGAGAGCGACTCCGTGAGACGTGATCCAGCCCGACGATACTCTGACCCCTATCGCCGCCAACTTCCCGGAAGACGTCCAGGCTCCGGTCTTCCCCTCCCTTCGGCCCGCTTCGATTCCGAAGTCCCCTGCCACGCGAATGAGCATGTCCTCCAGATCGCGCAGGTACCTGTGCAGATCCTGCCGATCCGGCTTGAGGTCCAGAATCGGATACGCCACGAGCTGCCCCGGCCCGTGGTAGGTGACGTCGCCGCCCCGCCCCGCCTCGAACATCTCAATCCCGAGCAAGGCACGCTCCGCGGCGTCAGAGACGACGTGGGCCCAACTGCCTGCAGTGCCCATCGTGATCACGTGGGGATGCTCGACCAGGAGCAGAGTGTCGGGGACGTCGCCCGCCCGGCGGGCCGAGACCAACTGCTCCTGGAGCGCGAGGCTCTCACCATAGGGGACCCGGCCCAGTCTCCGCACCTCCAGAGGTGGCCGCTGCGGCGTTTGGGTCATCCGGATCTCCCCTGCTGAAACGAGGAGAGCCCCGGGGAACGCTCTCCCAGGGGCCCTCCAGTTCTTCGGCCGACGGCTACGCGTCTTCCGGGAACGTCTCCATCATCTCCTTGAGCCGCGCCAGGAACCGAGCAGCATCCGCACCGTCGACGATCCTATGATCGTAGCCCAACGAGAAGAGAGATCGCTTCCTGATCGCGATCGCATCGAGTCCGGTGTCCGGATCTACGACGGCAACCACGCGCTTCTCTATCGCCCCGGTCCCGAGAATGGCCGACGTACCCTTGGGAATCACGGGCATCCCCACCAGCGTACCCAACACACCCGGGTTCGTGATCGAGAAGCTCGCTCCCTGAATCTCCTCCGGAAGCAGCTTTCGGGCCCGGGCCCTTTCAGCCAGATCGACGATCTTCTTTCCGAGACCCACCAGGCTCAGGTCGTCCGCATCATGCACGACCGGAACGATCAGGCCCGGATTCAGATCCACGGCCATACCGAGGTTCACGTTGCCCCGGAACACCAGGTTGTTGCCGGAAACCGTGGCATTGACCATCGGGAACTCCCGCAGCACCCGCGAAGTGGCCCAGGCCACGAATGCGGTGTAGCTGACCCGTGCGCCCTGCTCGGCCCAACGCTTCTTGTTGGCGGCCCGAATCCGGTCCACGGCCCCGAAGTCGATTTCGATGAACGAATGGACGTGCGGAGAGATCCGCTTCGCAACCACCATGTGAGCCGCCGTGAGCCGCCGGATCTTGTCCATCGGTTCGACGGTGTCGGCGGCCCGCACCGGGAACTCCGGGTGCTCGACTTCCCCGTAGAATCGCTGCCACAGGTCGGAGGGAGCCCCTCGGGTGGCCGGCGCCGCGGCGGGCGTGGAAGCTGGAGAGGCAGTACCGGCTACCGCCACCTCAGGCACAGGCAAAGGAGCCGGCTCGCCCCCGGCCTCGATGAAGTCGAGGATGTCCTGCTTGGTGACCCGACCGGCATGCCCCGTTCCAGAGACCGCCGCGATGTCCACTCCATGCTCCTCGGCAATCTTGCGGACGACCGGCGTGGACCGTGTCCGGAGGCGCTCTTCGGCCGACCCTGGGTCCACGTCGCTCGGAGGAGCGGGAGCGGCGGCAACCGGAGCAGCAACCTGGGCGACAGGCGGCGCAGCCTCGTCCGGAGCGGCGGCTGGTGGCGCCGCGACAGCGGCTCCACCCTCCGGGTCGATGAAAGCCACAATCGTCCCTACTTCGACCGTTTCGCCCTCTTGAACCGCGATCTCGACGAGGGTGCCGGCAGCAGGCGCCGGGATCTCGGCATCGACCTTGTCGGTGGAGATCTCCAGGATGGGCTCATCCCGTGCTACGACGTCGCCAAGCGCCTTGAGCCACTTGGACACCGTGCCCTCCGCAATCGACTCGCCCATCTGGGGCATGGGTACTTCAATCCGAGCCACGCTCGTCGTCTCCGGTCTGTGTCTACTGTGCCCTGATTTCGGCGGGATCGGGTACCCTTCGAAGACCCATTCGGTCCCGCGGGATGGCCCAGATCCAGAGGCTTACGATCACCTGACGCTCAATATCCTGCAAGGTATCGGGCGGCTGTCACCACGTCGTCTTCCTGCGGCAGGAAATAGTCTTCCAGCGATCCGGAATACGGTACGGGGGCATCGATGGCCGTCACGCGCAGGATCGGGGCGTCGAGCCACTCGAACGCATGCTCGTTGACCCGGATAGCGATCTCGCCCGCAATGCCTCCGGTCCGGGTGTCCTCATGCACCACGAGCAGCCGGCCGGTCTTCTTCACGCTCGCTACGATCGCCTCGTCGTCCATGGGGAGCAGCGTCCGCAGGTCGATCACCTCGAGCGATACCCCGTCCTCATGGTCGAGGACTTCCGCAGCAGCCAGGCACTTATGGACCATCGCGCCATATGTCACCACGGTCAGATCACCCCCCTCCCGAGCCATGCGTGCCTTGCCGAGGGGCACGATGTAGTCCTCGTCCGGTAGGGTCTCCCTAAGCGCCGGCGCGCGGTACAGGCCCTTGTGCTCCTCGAAGAGTACGGGGTTGTCATCGCGGATCGCAGCCTTGAGGAGGCCCTTCGCATCGTACGCCGTACTCGGGTAGACGATCTTGAGACCCGGAGTGTGGAAGAACGCCATCTCGACGTTCTGCGAGTGAAACGGTCCTCCCCGATTTCCGCCGCCCACCGGTCCGCGGATGACCAGAGGCATCGGCCCCGCCCCGCGGTACAAGGAGGTGGCGATGTAGTTGGTGATGACGTCGTACGCGGGGCTGATGAAGTCCATGAACTGCATCTCGACGACGGGCCGCATCCCCATGTGTGCGGCCCCGGCCGCCGCGCCCGTGAATCCACCCTCCGCGATGGGAGTGTCGATGATCCGCCGCGGGCCGAAGTGATCCAGGAAGCCCCTCGTGACCTTGAACGCACCGCCGTATGCCCCGATGTCCTCACCCATGAGGAAGACCCGGTCGTCGCGCTCCATTTCCTCGAACAGGGCTTCGCTCACCGCCTCGAGGAAGGTGACCGGCTCTCCGGAGCGGGTCTTCATGAGATGCTCTGGCTTGGATGGATTCATGAGGCCGGTACGTCCATACGGGTCCAGGGTTCACGAACAGTTACGTCGGTGTACACATCCTCCCGCGCCTCCGGACCGTCCGGCTCCGGCTCCGCGAGAGCCGACTCGACGGCGAGGCGGCAAGCCTCCTCCGCCACCCGCTCGATTTCGGCCAGCTCCTCGGAGCCGACCCATCGCTGGTCGAGCAGGCGAGCGCGATATTTCGCCAGTGGGTCCTTCGCCTCCCACTCCGCGATGAGCGCAGGATCGACGTACTCCTGGGCGTCGTGCTGGGCATGGCCCCCGCGGCGGAAATAGCGGAGTTCCACCATCTGGGGACCACCGCCCTCCCGGGCTCGATCGGCGGCTGCCCGTACGCTCTCCACCACAGCCAGGACATCCGTCCCATCGACGGACTCCGCCCCGATACCGTAGCCTGCCGCCTTCTCGGTAAAGCTCTCAACCCGGGTATGGACCGCGGTCGGGGTGGAAAACGCGAACTGGTTGTTTTCCAGAACCAGGACCAGAGGGCACGCCTGCGCGGCGGCAAGACAGAGACCCTCGTGCCATGCTCCCGTCGCGGCCGCGCCATCGCCGGTGAACACCAGGCCGACCCGGTCCTCGCCCCGGAGTCTGAAGGACAGCGTGACCCCCGCCATCACCTCGAGCATGGTCCCGAGCGGAAAGATCGGGCCCAGGAGACCACGGGCGGGATCACCCCAGTGGATGTGCGATTCACGCCCTGCCGTGGGCCCTGTAGCTCGCGACAGCTGCTGTCGGAAATAGTCCAGAACACCGTCGGTGAACACCATCAGAGCCCCGGTCGCGCGGAGGCTGGGAGCCAACCAGTCACCTGTCGCTGCGCCGCTCCGGCGCAGGGCCCAGGCTGCCCCCACCGCCCCCGCCTCCTGGCCGAGGGACCGGTATACGCTCCCGGCCACGTGGCCGTTCTTGTGCAGCCGTTCCAGGTGCTCCTCAGCCGTCCTGGTGAGAAACATGTACCTGTACAGTTCGGCCAGGTCGTGCGGAGCGAAGCCAGGGGGGGCTGTCAGAGCCATCGTGAGCCATGTCCAGTTCCGGGACGCGAAGAGCGGCGAACCCCACTCAGGGGCCCGCCGCTCCAAAGCCCCGTGAAGAGGCCGGCCGAGGCGTTCCTCAAGACCGCGTCAGTTGCCCGGGTTGCCGGTAGTTCCCTCGTCAACCGCACCCGGGTCACCACCCGCAGGCGACGGGTCGCCCAATCCCGGGAGAATCGGGTCGGGTGCCGGGGCCGTCACCGGGGCGTCGATCTGAATCACCGACTCGGGGGCCTGGGATCGGGAGGACATGATAGACAGCACCAGGGCAAGCACCATGAAGGCCGATCCGGAGATCCACGTCGACCGCGTCAGCATGGTGGTGGCCTGGCGACCGCCAAGGAGTCCCTCGGTCATCGCGGCACCACCACCAACAGCGGCGAGCCCTCCGCCTTTGCCGGATTGGAGGAGGATCACCACACCAAGAAAGAGGCCATCGAGTACCAGGATGGCGAGCAAGATACCGTACATCGTCCGAAGCAGCCCGTCGTAGGTCGTTTATATATCAGCTATTAAACGTCGAACCCACACCTCCGGGTGTCAACGGGTCCCAAACAGTCCGTCAGCCCGCAGCAGCCACGATGCCGGCAAAAGACTCGGGAACCAGGCTCGCGCCACCCACCAGGACCCCATCGACCTCAGAGGCCGCCAGCAGTTCGCCCGCGTTTCCCGGCTTGACGCTGCCCCCATACAGAAGGGGCACCAGCATCGCGCGGGAGATACCGACCCGCTCCTCGAGCCTGGCACGAAGCGTGGAGTGCGCGCCGGACGCGTCCGCGGGGGTCGCGGTTTCACCCGTTCCTATCGCCCAGACGGGCTCGTAGGCGAGGAGGAACCGCGCCTCGGATGCGGCCAGAGCATCCAAGGCAGCATCCAACTGTCCGAGGATAACCTCTTCGACCCTTCCACCCCGGCGCTCCTCGAGTGTCTCACCCACACACACGACCGGAACCAGTCCGTGCCGACGAGCCGCGTGGACCTTGTCCGCCACCTGCGCATCGGTCTCTCCGAAGACATGGCGACGCTCCGAGTGGCCGATGAGGGCAAACGACGCACCCGCGCTGGCCGCCATGCCCCCGGACACCTCACCGGTGAACGCCCCTGAATCCTCGAAATGAATGTTCTGGACACCCAATTGGATCCGTGGATCCCGATCCGTGGAGGCGGCCGCCGGAGCGATCGACACGGACGGAGGAAAGATCAGCAACTCGTGCCGGGAAGCGTTCTGGGGAAGTCGAAGCGCGCCGAAGAAGTCGTGCGCCTCGCCCGGCCCCATGTGCATCTTCCAGTTACCCGCTATGACCGCCATGCTCAACCCTTGTCGGAAAGAGAGGACACACCGGGGAGCTCGGCGCCAGCCAGGAACTCCAGGCTCGCTCCCCCACCGGTGGATACGTGACTTAGCCGGGATGTCACCCCGGCCTGCTCGGCAGCCGATGCCGAGTCTCCACCCCCGAGGACGACCGTGGCCCCGGCGTCACAGGCCGCCGCGGCCGCCTCCGCGACCGCGAGGGTCCCCGTCGCGAAGGGCTCCATTTCGAACACACCCATCGGCCCGTTCCAGACCACCGTTCTGGCACCGGCGACCTCACGAGCAAACATGGCTTGCGTGGCCGGACCCACATCGGCAATGCGATGGTGATCCTGGACGGCTTCCCTGGGGACAACCTGTGTGGACGCCGCGGTAGATATTTCATCGGCCACGACGCAGTCGATCGGAAGAACGATCTTGTCGCCTGCGCGCCGGAGGGTCTCGGCGGCCACCTCGATCCGATCGGGCTCGACCAGAGAGGCGCCCGTTTCCAGGCCGAGGGCCCGGAAGAACGTGTTGGCCATCGCGCCCCCGATCAGGAGCCTGTCGACCTTGGGCAGCAGCGCATCGATGACGTCGATCTTGCCTGAGATCTTCGCTCCCCCGAGGATGGCCACGAACGGCTGCTCCGGGGCCTCCAAAGCCGCCCCGAGGAACCGCAGTTCTCTCGCCACCAGCAATCCGGCCACGGCCTTGCCGCCTCGGGCTATCACCGCCTGGGCGAGCCCCGCGGTGGAAGCATGCGCGCGGTGCGCAGTGCCGAACGCGTCGTTGACGAAGACGTGACCCAGGTCCGCCCATGTCCCCGCGAGTTCGGCGTCATTGGCCGTCTCACCCGGGAGGAAGCGGGTGTTCTCCAGAACGAGCACGCCTCCATCGGCCAGGGCCGCTACCCCTTCCTGCACGGAAGGACCGGCAGACTCCGTGCAGAAGCCGACCGCCGAGTCCAGGAGTTCACCGAGACGCGATGCCACGGGGGCGAGACTGAATTCAGGCGTTGGCTGCCCCTTGGGTCGCCCCAGGTGCGATAGGAGGACGACCCGCGCCCCGGCAGACACCAGGAGTCGGAGGGTCGGCAGAGAAGCTGCGATGCGGGTTTCGTCGGTGATGCGATCGCCGTCGAGGGGAACGTTCAGATCGGCGCGCACGAGAACGACCTGCCCCGCCAACTCCGCGGGATCGAGATCGCTGAGGGTGGTCTTGGGCATACCGGAAGCCGGTGGTGAGGTCCTGGCAGCCCCGGCGGTGAGGCGGAGGGCTGCGGTCGGAAAAACGCTCTGGCGGCTGGAACCTACAACAACGCACCCCGGGACGATACGCCGGCAGCGCGGGCGTGGAAGGAGCTGTCCGGCCGCCTCAGCGGCGGTCCAGATTTCGCGTTGCGACCAGCGGCAGACTGGACTCGGGAACGTCGACAACTACGCGCACCGTATACTCACCAGAAGGCACGTCTGACAGTGCAACCGTCACGAAGTCACGCGTCGGTCCATCGAGTTCGACGCTTCGATTCCAGGCGGTCCTGAAGCCTTCCGCACCAGCCGGGCGCGAAGGCAGTGTCCGGGTGCGGCCCGTGTCCCGATCGACCAACTCGACCCGGATCTGGTATCCGGACGTGGACTCTGCGACGTCGTAAAGCTCGAACATCACTCCGAAGGCGTCCCGCTCCAGCGGGCGGGCGAGCGTCTCGGGAGTTACCCAGGACTCCCTGCGGTCCAGATCGCCCCCGCTGGGCCAAGTCGGCTCGACCAGCAGGAGGTCGGAGATCGTTGCACCGCCCTCCCCGGGGATCAAGGCGGCGACGCCACGTCGAAACGCAGCGGCCTGCCCTACCCTGCGATTGAAGACCTCCACGACGATGCTCGACACACCAGCGGCGATCGGTGCCCTGAACGAGAGCGGCGCCGGTCGGGCCGGAATCTTCCGAATGGTGCTTCCAACCCGTTCGCCCTCGGCTGAAATCAGGAAGACGCCGACTTCGAGCGTGTCTGTCTCGATCGTGGTGAGGGCCTGGGGAACCTCAGTGTGAATCTCCAACTCGAACTGGCCTGGAACGTCACCCCGGAACCGCGACATCTGGCCCGGAAGACTGAAGACGGTCCGAGAGCGGCCTCCGTACCGATGCGGAAGCACGCGGAGCAGATCGGTCAGGTAGGCACGGGACTCCTGTGTGAGGCTCATATCCTCGGAGGACGCGATCCGCCGGAACGTGATGTCCGGACCGTTGCCGTAGTCCCAGAACTCCGTGCGCAGCCCACTGTTCTCACGAAAGACGCGGACCTCGTCTGGCCGGCCGTAACGGACCCAGACCTCACCCGGCTCGGTAAGGGCACCGCCGAAACGGAGAATTGCATATGCAGCCCTCGCAACGTGTTCTACCCGACGCTCGTTGACGGAAGTGGAGAGAATAGGGTCCAAGGGGGCCCAGAATGCGTCCACCCACCGCTTCCGCTCGTCCCCGGAGACCGCCGCATAGGCTTCGTCCTCACCCCCGAGAAGAAGACGGATGTCCTCGAGGTCGGACGCCTCACTCGGCGCCATCACGCGAAGTGCCATCTTGAACTGACCGTCGGCCTCTTCTGAGCGGGAAAGACGCTGCAGGGCCAAGCCGCTGATGAGCAACCCGTAGGGATGCCCACGGGACGACCGGATGAATCGCTGCGCGCCGTCCAGCACGGCATTCCATTGCCCCTCGTCGGCGAGAGCGAGGAGGACCTCGACATTGGCGCCGACGTGGGACGGGTCGGCCTCAACTGCCCGGCGGAACGAGGCCAGGCTGACTGCCAGATCACTGGCGGCCCCTTCGTCCGTGCGACGGAACGCCTCGGCGAACACCACCCCGAGCTCGGCCGGGCAAAGATGGTTCCACGCGATGAGGCGCTCGACCGAAGCGTGGCCGGACACCGCCTCGCCCGAAGACCGGGCCTGGGAGCAGGTCTCGATCGGGAGGCTCGCGGCGGGCACCCGTCCCTCTCCACGCTGACTGAGCCAACTCTCCCTCACCAACGTGCCCCGCTCGTAAAGAAATTCAGCGAGGAGAGCAGGCGATACGCCTTCGCCACCTCTCATGGCTCGCTGCAATCCGCGCTCGAAGAGCAGCCGCGCTTCGGTCCTGAGTCCCTGCTTCCGCCGAATGCGGGCCAACGCCAGGAGAGGCGCCGGGTTGTCGGGATCCCGAACCATCGCATCCTCGAGCACCCCGGTGACAGTGGTGCGCCAACGCGTGGGCCCCCTGCCCGAAGGCGGATTCGCGGCGAGAATGGACTCGACCGACCCGAGCGACTCGAGCAGTTCGTCGTCATCGACTGCAGCCCTGAGAAGCTCTCCTGCCTCACGCTGCGCCGGAGCCGTCAAGACCGCTTCGTGCGTCCACTCAGGGAGCAAGCTCAGGTCGAGCACGTCCGGAGCATCGGGACCAGAGATCGGATCCGCGGGCCGAGGCACACTGGCAGGGTCCCCGGCCGCCGGAAGCGGACGGAACCGAACATCGAACTCCACCCACGCCCCCACAGCCTCCCCACGTCGGCGTGCAGGAGTGAACCGGAAGCTCGGCGCGGCCTGAAGGGCTGCCCGATCCAGCTCGGGAACGCCTGAACCCCGACGAAGGTTGACCAACTCGACCGCGCCCGTGGAGTCCACCCAGAGAAGCAGTCTGGCGGTTCCACCGACACCGGCATGCTGCAGTTCCAACGGATAGTGCTCGCGGATGACCCACTCGACCCGGCCTCGATCCTCGAACTCCGGAAAAGTCGCTTCGGGACCGCGGTACCGCTCGAGCGCGGCCGGAGCGGATGGAGGCTCGGATGGAATGACTAGTGGCGTCTCGGGTTCATCTCCTTCGAGCGCCGCCTCCGGCAGATCGACCGTGATCGCCGGAGGCGTGCCCGGATCCGGCTGCAACGGCCCGGCGACCTCGGCCGGAGGACCCTGGATCGCGCTGACCAGCCTGACCAAGGAGGCGCGGGCACCCGGAACGCTGAGGCCCACCAAAAGGAGCGCGATCACCGCCGCAGCAGCTAGATGCCGCCGCGACGAAGTGGGGGGGTGAGTCGAGATACGGACCCACTCCCTGGCTAGTTCGGCTTCCAGTTCAGGTTGGAATGACGGGCGTTCCTCGTAGCTCAGAGACGAGAGCTCAGCGTGGATCGCCGCCAGGTCGGGGGGAACCCCGATGCCTTCAAGGTCCTGTCTATCGTTCATGATTCCACGTTGATTTGGAACCCATCTTGGTCTACAGCCTTCTTGAGCCGCTTCAGCGCCCGGTGGAGCCGGACGGCCACGGCGTTCTTGCTGACGTTCAAGTGCTCCGCGATCTCACCATTGTCGAGCCCTGCCCCGAACTTCAGGGACAGGATGTCCTGGTCTCCCTTGCCCAGCGTCTGACTTCCATTCAGCAGGTGCTGGATCCGCTCCTGCTTGACCATCCGCTCCTCTTGCGACGGCACGTCCGCGACGAGGTCAGGAATCCGGTCGAGAGACACGTGGAGCGACCCTCTGCGCCTGAGCGCCCGGAGGTGGTCAGTCACCGCATTCCTGGCGATGCGAAGAAGCCACGTCCGTGGCGCGGCACGATTCGCATCGTACCGCCGAAGGGACCGCAGCGCCTTCATGAATACCTGGGACGTCACATCTTCCGCGGCTTCCCGCGTTGCGACTCGGAACCGCACGTAGCGGTACACGGCGCTCTGGTGCTCACGGTACCAGGCGTCGAAGTCCGGAGGCAGCCTCTGGGACTCCGCGCCCGGGGCGCGAGCGGTGATCGACCCGGTGCGTATCGGCTGTTGTGTTTGCATCGCCCGATTATACGAGGGGGAACAAGGCTTCTTACACCTTTCAACCCCGTACGTGCGGCACCACCGTTCGAGATTCACATCGGACCCGGTTCCGCGGCAACTCTAGAGTCTTCGGGGTGGAAATCCACAGCGGCCGCCGGGATTTCCCCGGCGGCCGCTGTGGACCCGCTTTCCATCAGCTGCGATGAGCCTACATGCGCTCGCCGATGAACTCCACGAGGTCGACCACGCGCGAGGAGTAACCCCACTCGTTGTCATACCATGACAGCACCTTCACCATCCGCTTCTCCATGACCGCAGTGGAGAGGGCGTCCACGATGGAACTGCGTGGGTCGGTCGTGTAGTCGATCGACACAAGGGGCTCGTCGGACACGCCGAGAATGTCTTTCAGTTCTCCGCCCGCCGCCTCCCTGAACGCGGCATTCACTTCCTCCACACTCACGTCCTTCTCCAACTCGGCCACGAGGTCCACGATCGAGACGTCGGCGGTGGGCACGCGCAAGGCCATGCCGTCGATCCTGCCCTTCACCTGCGGCAGCACCAGCGCGGTAGCCTTCGCGGCCCCGGTCGTCGTGGGAATCATCGACAGGCCGGCCGCCCTGGCCCGGCGCAGATCCGAGTGCGGCAGATCGAGGATGTTCTGGTCGTTCGTATAGGCATGGATCGTCGTCATGAGACCGTGCCGGAACCCGAAGTTCTCGACGAGCACCTTCACGACCGGCGCGAGGCAGTTCGTGGTGCAGCTCGCGTTCGAAATGACGTGATGATTGGCCGGATCATACGCGTCATGATTCACGCCGAGGACCACGGTGATGTCCTCGTTCTTGCCGGGTGCAGAGATGATGACCTTCTTCGCTCCGGCCGTGATGTGCTTGGCGGCCGCGTCTCGGCTCCTGAAGATGCCCGTAGCCTCGATGACGATGTCGACCCCGAGGTCCGCCCACGGAAGGCTGGCCGGGTCGCGCTCGCTGAAGACCTTGAGATCGTCTCCGTCCACCTTGAGACCGGCGTCGCCCACCTCGACGGTACCCGGGTACTTCCCGTGGACCGAGTCGTACCGGAGAAGGTGCGCCAACGTCTGATTGTCGGTGAGATCATTCACGGCCACGAAGTCGAGATCGGTGCGCCCCGTCTGCTTGGCAGCGCGGAGGACATTGCGCCCGATACGTCCGAAACCGTTGATCGCTACTCGGATTGCCATCTTGAGTAAGACTCCAAAAAAGAAGCGTAAATCGTCACTTAGAGCGTGTGCCCCGTAATCACCCTGGACCCGACCGGCGGAACGGCAATGCCCTCGCGAACGTGACCAGCGTGACGCCGGAAGACCCCATCTCATGGAGAACCGAGGCAGCTTCCGATGCCGTTGCGCCGGTCGTGAGCACGTCGTCCACGAGAATCGCGTGAACGCCCTTCAGATACCGGTCGAAGCCGAGCGTCGGGATGAAGACACCCTTGACGTTAGCCCTGCGCTCAGAGGGGTGCAAGGCGACCTGCGTAGCTCCCCCACGATGTCTTTGGAGTGCGTAAACGAGCGGCCTCCCCAACGCGTCGGAGAAGCTCCGGCCAAGGAGTTCAGCCTGGTTGTATCCCCGCTCGGAAACCCTCTTGGCGGTAGTCGGAACCGGGACCACCACCGAGCCGGCGGCGGCCGCCGCCGTCGGCAGCTGCAGGCGAGCCATCGACCGGCCCATTTCGCCGGCGAGTTCACCCCAACCCTCGTACTTCAGGGCGTGCACCAGGTCGGCGGCAGGTGACGCCAGAATGTACGCAGAGCGGGCGTGCGTGAGATGCCCGGGCCAGGAGCGGCACTCACCGCAGACACCCGCCCGGGGCCGATTGGTGCCCGTTGGGTGATCACACCGCGGACACCTCGGACGCGGAGGCTCCCGAAGCCTGGATCGGCATCGCCCACAAGTCAGACTCGGGTGGGAGCGTGCCGGGATCCAGGAACCGCACGAAACGCAGCCCGCGGGGAGGAGGAGATCGAGGATGTCTCTGATCGCCTCGGCCGCGATCACACCTTCATCACCTCGCGGAGGGCGCTCGACATGGCCTCGATCGGCGCGGGCTGCCCCCACCAGCGCTCGAAGGCCACCGCCCCCTGCTGCACCAGCATGTCTCCCCCGTTCGTGGCACGGACCCCGAACGTCTCGGCCGCCTTCATGAATGGGGTGGGCTCGGCACTGTACACCACGTCCATGGCGGCTCCGGCCCTCGTGAGAATCTCGAAGTCGAAGGGGGACGGATCGCCTGGTGAGAGGCCGAGGCTGGTCGCGTTCACGACGAGGTCGAAGCTCTGTCCGCGAAGCTCCTCGGCCAGCAGCGCGACCCTCGCACGCTCTCCGCCGATCCGACGTGCCACGGCCCGGGCACGCTCCGTGCTACGGTTGAGGAGGACGACCTCCTCGGCGCCCTCTTCGAGCAGTCCCATCAGGGTAGCCCGCGCGGCTCCGCCGGCGCCCAGGAGCAGCGCCCGCATCCCCTCCGGCGAACCAACTACGAAGTTCCGGAGCGCACGCCGGAACCCGTCGACATCGGTGTTGTCGCCATGGACCCGCCCGTCCTCCCCTCCCCAGAACGTGTTGCAGGCCCCTGTGCGCCGGACCGCATCGCTCCTCACGTCCACGAACGAGGCCGCCTTTTCCTTGTGTGGGATCGTGATGTTGCCGCCTCCGCCGGCCCTGGACACTCCGTGCATGAAGCCCTCCAGGTCCGCGGCGTCGCATCGAACGGCCACGTAGACCCCATCCACTCCAGCCTCGGAACAGGCGGCGTTCTGGATCACGGGGGACAAAGAGTGTTTGACCGGGTCACCGAGCAGCACTAGCACCCGGGTCGATGATGTCACGTTCATGTATTCACTGACGGTGCGAGGCGAAGCAGGGAGCGTTCAACCAGAGTCTGCAGCAGCAGGAACGTCTCTTCGTACGTGTCGTCCGACCCGCCAAACGGGTCCGGGACCGGAGGGTAGCCCTCGGCGGCGTCTCCTCCCTGCGCGAAGGCCGCGAGAAGCGCCGCTCGGTCACCTGCCCCGAGTTCGACAACGCGCTCAAGGTGCGCAGGAGTCATGGTCAGGACCAGATCCACCCCACGCACGAGCTCGTCGGTCAGGGCCTGTGAGCGATGCTGCGAGAGATCGAGCCCGTGGCGCCCGGCGGCCCTGGCCGCCCCCTCGGAGGGCGGAGAGGGAAGGAACGAAGAAGTGCCCGCAGAAGCCACTTCGACGTGGTCCCATTCGAGCGCGCCGATGCGGTCACGCGCAATCGCTTCTGCCATGGGACTCCGGCAGGTATTGCCCGTGCACACGAAGAGGATGCGGAACGGATCAGGCATAGCTGTCATCACGAATTTCAGGAAGGGCACATCGCAGTCGATCGACAGGCACGGTCCCGGCGCGCAGGACGCGCGCGGAGAAGCCGGTACAATCGACGATCGTCGACGGACCCGACGGAGGAAGAGTTCCCACGTCCATCACCAGGACCGTGCCGCGGGCTCCGAGCTCCTGCGCCACCGCGGAGGCCTCGTCGCCTGTCGTGGCTGGAGGCTGACCCGGGGCGTTCGCGCTCGTCGACGTGATGGCCATGTGGCCGGACCCCACGAGCGCCCTGACGACGGGGTGCGGGCTCACGCGCACGGCCACGGTGTCGTCCTCGCTTCGGATCCCGGGAGGGAACATCCCCACAGGATCCTTCAGGACCAACGTCAGGGCCCCCGGCCAAAACACGCTCGCGAGTTCTCTTGCCTCGTCCGTCCAGCCGAGTGCCGAAACGAAGTCCGCCGATGGCACCAAGGCCAGGAATGGCTGCCCTGGCCGGCGGACCTTGAGTCTGCCGAGGGCGGACACCCCGTCAGCCGTGCACGCCCCGCCGAAGCCGTAGACGGTTTCGGTGGGGTAGGCCAAGAGCCCCCCAGCCTGGACGTGATGCACCGCGGCCGTCACGTCGAGGTCTTCGCCTGCGACACCTCGCAGATCCATGCGCGCCGGTCGGACGGTCATGGATTTCCTGCTCCAGCGAGGCGCAGGAGGGCCTCCGCCACGGGAACGTCCTCGGGGCGGGTCACCTTGAGGTTCCAGGCACCCCCGTCCACCATGCGCACGTCGGCCCCCAGGCGCTCAACCAGCCCGGCGTCATCGGTGACGGCAGGGTCCGCTCCGGAGTATGCCTGCCTGAGCAGTGCCGCAGGGAACGCCTGAGGAGTGTGGGCTCGCCACAGGCGTGATCGATCCAAGGTGCCCGAAATCCGGCCGCCCTCGTCTACCTCCTTGATGGTGTCCACGGCAGGACAACCAGCGACCGCACCCTGCCCCAGGGAGGCGATGCGGATGCACTCTGCGATGAGCGCTTCCGTGACAAGGGGGCGCGCCGCGTCGTGCACGGCGATCACGTCGAGCTCGACGGGAAGCGCTGCGATCGCACGACCGACCGAGTCGGCGCGAGTCCGCCCCCCGGCCACGAGGCTGATGCGAGCGTCGAGATCCGTGATCCAGGCCGGTGCCGACGGGACGTCTTCCGGGGCCAGCGCCACGACCACGGCGACCACCGACGGGTGCGCGAGAAAGGGCCTCAGCGCATGCGCGAGGACGGGCTCACCGGCCAACTCCAGGAACGGTTTGCGCAGACCACCCAGACGGCTCCCCGAGCCAGCCGCAGGAACGGCCACGCCGACACGAAGGGAACCTGCCGGGGCGTGCCCCGGGCTCGTCATGGCCCGAAACCGGACGCGGCCTCGCTCCTCTGGTGTCCTCCGTCCGGCGAGCGCGATACCGAGTCGAACCGCGTGTACGCCTTCTGGAAGTAGAGGTCCACCACCCCGGTCGGTCCGTTACGCTGCTTGCTCACGATCAGCTCCGACTTGCCCTCGAGTTCCTCTCTCTGCTCAGCGGGAGCGTAGTACTCGGGGCGGTACAGGAACATGACCAGATCGGCATCCTGCTCGATGGACCCCGATTCACGCAGATCGGAGAGCATCGGACGCTTGTCGGTCCGCTGCTCCGGTCCGCGGCTGAGCTGTGACAGCGCGACGACCGGAACGTCCAATTCACGCGCGAGCGCCTTGAGGCCACGCGAGATCGCACTGACCTCCTGAACCCGGCTCTCGGAGCGGCCGGCGCCGGACATGAGCTGCATGTAGTCGATGACGACGAGGCCGAGGTCCTTGCCGTCGGAGCGGAGCTCGGACTGGAGCCGACGGGCCTTCGCCCGGATCTCGAGAACGTTGCAGCCAGGCTGATCGTCGATCCAGATCGGGGCCGTGTTGAGGTGCCCCGCAGACGCAGCCAACCGCTGATGCTCCTCCTGCGACAGTTTTCCGCGGCGGAGCCGCTGGGCGTCGATGCGGCCCTCGGCACAGAGGAGCCGCTGCACGAGCTGCTGCGACGACATCTCGAGTGAGAAGATGGCTACCGGGATTTGGTGCGCGATGGCCGCAGTGGCCGCCACGTTCATGACCCAGGACGTCTTTCCCATGGACGGCCGCGCCGCCACGATCACCAGGTCACCCTTCTGCATCCCTGTCGTCATACGGTCCAGGTCCGGGAAGCCAGACGGGACGCCGGTGATGCCGGAGTCGGACTCCTGGAGCTTCTCGATATGCTCGAAGGCCGACCAGAGGATTTCCTTGATCCAGACGAAACCCTCTCGCTTGTGGCTCT
The DNA here is from genome assembly GCA_039587465.1 of Gemmatimonadota bacterium. Lineage (GTDB taxonomy): Bacteria > Gemmatimonadota > Gemmatimonadetes > Longimicrobiales > Gaopeijiaceae > JBDHIL01. The sequence goes on from JBDHIL010000010.1 coordinate 116,233, forward strand.
CCGCAACATTGAAGATCCGGGCCTCGGCCTCGTCCAGCAGCTCGTCGACGTTCCGCTCGCCCTGGTCGTAGACGTCCCGGATGATCTGGGACGCCTGCTCCACCAGACGACGGAGAAGAGCCTTGTCCCGAACGATCCGGGCGTGATAGTCGAGGTTGGCCGCCGTCGGAACGGCGTCGACGAGACCACCGAGGTAGTCGAAGCCGCCCGCCGCTTCCATCTCGCCGGTCTTCTTCAACTCCTCCGACACCGTGATGATGTCGATGACGTCGCCACGCTCGTAGAGCCGGACCATGGCCCGGTAAAGACGGCGGTTCGCCTCCCGGTAGAACATGGACTCGTTGACGTGCTCGATGGCCCGGGTCACCGCCTCCCGGTCGATGAACATGCCACCGAGCACCGCCGTCTCGGCTTCGAGCGAGAACGGGGGCGTGCGGTCGAACACGGCCTGGGCGAAGTCTGCGGATGCTTCCATGCGCGGTGGTTCGGGGTCACATCAGAAGGAAGCGCTCAATCTAGTCGCTTGGATGGGAGCATGCACAGGGAGGCGCAGCGCGGGGTGCGCGCCGATGCATCGAGCTGCTTCCTACGACCCGTCCATCACCTGGCGCAGCAGCTGGAGATCGTCCCAGAAGGCGCGGGTCCAACGGGGATTACGAAGGAGCGCCGCTGGGTGATAGGTCACCACCAAGGGCACGCCATGATAGGCATGGACGTCGCCGCGGAGCTTGCCGAGGGCCTTGTGCTGCCCCGTCAGCAGTTGGGCCGAGAAGGTCCCGACGGCCAGGAGCGCCTTCGGTGCGACCAATTCGATCTGCTTCAGCAGAAACGGGGAGCACCGCTCGATCTCGTCGGGCTGAGGATTCCGGTTTCCGGGAGGGCGACACTTCAGGACGTTGCAGATATAGACGGACTCCGCCCGCGACAGGTCGACGGTGGCGAGAAGGAGGTCGAGAAACTGTCCTGCAGCCCCGACGAAGGGCCGACCCGTCTCATCTTCCTTCGCCCCCGGGGCTTCCCCGACCACCACCAGGTCCGCCTGCGGGTTCCCATCCGAAAACACGACCTGCCGGCGGGTCTCATGAAGACCGCACGCGGTGCATCCCAGCGCCAACCCCCGGAGCTCTTCGTACGAATCCGGCAGAATCGGAAGTGCGGCTTCGGCACGTGAGGTCGGCATTCCCTGCCGATGCGCCCGGGTCGGGCTCCCTTCCGGACGGTCCGGCGCCTGAGAGGCCTGGGGCCCCGGCGCCGGACTCGGCCCCTCGAGGGCCCGGCGGCGAGCCTCGGCGACGAGTCGCAGGGCGTCGTCACGCGTCATGCCGTCCAGGAACAGGTCCTGCCCACCGAGGTCCTTGCGCTGGTCCAGAAGGCGAGCCACTGCCGCAGCCGAGTCCTTCTCACGCGTCATCGCGCCTCGCCCATGAGTTCGGCCACACGGTCGAGCAGTTCGTCGGCCACTTCATCCTTCGACATGAGCGGCAGGTCATGGGCCGCACCGCCCGATGAGAGGATCGTGACCCGGTTCGTGTCGAATTCGAAGCCCGCGCCATCCTGAGTGGCATCGTTGGCCACCACCAGGTCGAAGCCCTTGGCTTCGAGCTTCTTGCGCGCATTCGCGGCCAGATCAACGGTCTCGAGCGCGAAACCGATCACCACGCTTCCGTCTCGTCTGAGGTGCCTGGTGGAAGCTGCGATATCGGGATTTTGGGTCAGGTCGAGCGTGATTTCAGACCCAACATCCGCACGCTTCATCTTGCCGTCTGCGACGTCGGTCGGCCTGTAGTCGGCGACGGCGGCGGCGAACACGGATACGTCTGCCGACGGCAGCAGATCCGTCACGGCATCGTGCATCTCGAGAGCCGTCTCCACCCAGACCACATCGACACCATCGGGGGCTTCGAGGGTCGTGGGACCTGCAACCAAACTGACCTCAGCGCCCCGCCGCCATGCTGCCCGAGCCACGGCGAATCCCATCTTCCCGGAAGATCGGTTGCCGATGTACCTGACCGGGTCCACGGCTTCGCGGGTGGGACCGGCGGTGATGAGAAAGCGCTTACCAGCGAAGGCCGGATCCGAGCCCAACGCCCGTCCGACGTGCTCCACGATCTGGTGCGGCTCCAGCATGCGGCCGGGTCCCTCACCCTCGCCGACCGCCAGAGGCCCATCTGCCGGGCCCGCGACGTGGTATCCCAACCGATCGCGCACATGCGCCAGATTGGCCTGCACCTGCGGGTGGGAGAACATCCTGTCGTTCATGGCCGGGCACACTACCACGGGCGCCCGCGTCGCGAGCAGCGTCGTGCCGAGCAGGTCGTCGGACCGCCCATGCGCTGCTCTTGCGAGGAAGTCGGCAGTGCCGGGAGCCACACATACCACGTCGGCCTCGCGACCCAGCCGGACGTGAAGTGCTCCGCCCTCCGACGAAAAGAGGTCCGTCAGAACCGGGCGCCCGGTCACGCCCTGGAACGACATCGGAGCCACGAATTTCTGAGCCGAGGCGGTCAGGATGACGTCGACCTCGGCGCCCAATCGCGCGAGATCCCTCGCGACCTGAACGGACTTGTACGCAGCGATGCCCCCGGTGACGCCGAGAACGATGCGCCGACCCATCCAGGGCCGACGAGGACCCAACGCCGCGCCTATCGCCACGGCCCGGCTACCCCTCGCGGCGCCGCTTCTTGACCAGACGGAACTCGATCTGGCCCGAGGTCAGTGCCTCGAGGGACCGCGTGGTGAGCTTCTTCTCTTCCCCGAGAGGCATCGCGTCACGGGGCAGTGAGTTCAGCTCACGAGCGTACTTGGCCGCGACGAGGACACCGAGGTACTTGCTCTCGCTGCCCTTGGCGACCTCGGCGGGAGTGAATACATGCATGTGGAACTCCTAGTTGCTGGTGTTGGTGTACGATTGTTCGAGGATTCGGCCAATCTCGCGCCGAAACCGGTTCAACTCCACCTCGAGGCCGGGCGCCCGCTCTGCGCGGTAAGCTTCGGCCCCGACGATATCCCGGATCGCCTCCAGGCAACGGTGCAAATCGTCGTTCACGACGATGTAGTCGAATTCCGAGGCGGCTTGGAGCTCGGACAGCGCTGATCTCAGCCTCCGCCCGACATCGGCGTCCCCTTCGGTCCTGCGTCCGGTGAGGCGGGCCATGAGGTCCTCCACGGAAGGCGGCAGCAGGAAGATGAGAGCAGCGTCACCCACGTTCGCGCGAACCTGCCTGGCGCCCTGCACATCGATGTCCAGAATGACGTGCCGACCTTCGTCCGCGGCACGCTCCAATTCCGCACGCGGGGTTCCGTAGAGGCTGCCGTGAACCTCGGCCCACTCGGCGAGCTCTCCGCGCTCCACCATGGCCTCGAACCGCGCCCGATCCACGAAGTGATAGTCCACTCCGTCCCGCTCTCGTTCGCGGGGCGGCCGGGTGGTGGCGGACACGGAGAAGGTGAAGGTCTCATAGCCCTCGACGAGCCTCCTGGCGAGGGTGGTCTTGCCGGTGCCGCTGGGCGCCGCCAGAACCACGGGGAACGGACGGTAGGACAATCCGCTCATTCGACGTTCTCCACCTGCTCCCGGACCCGCTCGATTTCCTCCTTCAAGGCGACGGCGGCGTGCGCGATGACAGCGTCGTTCGCTTTGGATGCGATCGTGTTCGCTTCCCGCAGCATCTCCTGCATCAGAAAGCCGAGTCGCTTCCCGATCGGCTCGAAGCCGTCGGCGTCCAGAGCGGCCCTGAACTGTGCCACGTGGGAGCGGAAACGGACGACCTCTTCGTTGATGTCCCACTTGTCCGACAGGTATGCGATCTCGCGCGCGAGGCGATCTTCATCGACGTCGACGTGGTCCGACAGTTCACTCACCGCCTCACGGAGGCGCTGGCGCTCTGATTCGATTCGCTCGGGGGCCCGCGCCTCCACCGTCGCGATCTGGACAGCCATGCCGTCGAGCCGCTCGACCAGGTCGTCGTAGAGCTTGGCACCCTCGGCCTCCCTCAGGGCGAGGAGATCCTGGGCAGCGGCATCGGCCAACTCCTGAAACACCTCGGCCTCGATGAGGGGCGGGCCGTCTGGCTCGGGAACGCGGAACACGTCTCCGAACCGCGCCAGCATGCTCAGATCGACCGTACCCGGGACATCCAGCGAGTCGGCCACGGCCTGGAGAGCCGCCTGGTACTGCCTGGCCTTGTCGAGATCCACACGGAGCGCCTCCAAGGCGTCGGACTTCGAGCGATCGACCGACAGGTATGCGCTCACGTGACCACGGGCGACATGACGCCGCAGCGCCTCGGTGAGCTCGCGCTCGTAGCGGTCGAAGCCTGGCGGAGTCTTGATACTGGCGTTGAAGAACCGATGATTCACGGTCTTCACCTCCAGCCTAAGTCGGCCGATAGGGGTGTCCCTTTCGGCATCCCCGTAGCCTGTCATGCTCCGGATCATGCTGGCCCGGTCTCCCGTGGTTGACGGCGCCATAGGGCGGCGTCTCTCCAAAAACATTGGTGTATAGCTAGGAAAGATAACGCCGCGGCCCGTGGCACCGAAGGTGGAAGCCCGTCGCTCCCCCTGGCGTCATCCCAAGAAGATCAATTCCAGAGAGTCCAGCGGATGCCGTAGAACGACCTCGTGATGGGGAGTACGCGGTCAGGAAAGTCCTGCAGACTGTCGCGGCGGGTGAAGTTCTCCCATCCGATGAATATCCGCATGGACACGATACGGATCTGGATCCGTGCGTACCAACTCTGGAAGAATGGGACGGTGGGGTACCCCATGTAGGTACCGCCCGTCTCCGGGTCCACCAACTCGCTCGGGGAGGAGTGGATCGCCATGGGCCCCCGGCCGCGTACGCCGAGCGCCCACCAGAGCTCCGCAGTCCCTGACTCCTTCAGGACCTTGTGATACTGGAACCCGCCCTTGTAGATCTGCTCCGGAAGGTATGGAGCCCCACCATCCCACCGCTGGAGGGATCCCTGTAGCCTGAGGCCCTCCATGATCGGGACTGGAACGCTGCCCCAGACCTCCCAGCCCGACCGGACCTGCCCAGGCAGCACCGGCTGACCGCGATCCGTCTCGAGGCCAAGGGGAAGAAGCGAGTCCGCCGTCACCCGCAGCAGAGCCCCCGACACGACAGCCCCGCGCCACGCGTACTGCGCCCCGACGCGGTGGGCCCTGCGCTCCGTCAGACCGAAGCGACGACCTAAATCGTCACCCGGGCCTGTATCGGGTGGCACGGTATCGGGCTCAGCTCCCGTCGTGTCGGGCGGCGGCACCACGTCGTACGGAGGCCCACCGCGCGCCCCGAACGTCCCCGATTCCCAAGAGCCGAAGAGCGACAGACCGAAGAAGGGCTCCGTCCAGGCCTGGACACCCAGCCCGGTCGTGAAGGTGCCGCCCCACGAAGCGTGCTGAGCACGAGCCGCCACGCCTCCGAACGCACCGGCGCTGAAGCCCATCGCCGCGTCCTTACGGTTCGCCGGCAGACCGCCCCCGAATGCACGGACCGCGCCCCGGGCCCAAACACCCCCCCGGTCGAACGACATCCTCAGCCCGGTCTGTGACCGCGAGCCGCCCTCGGTCGCGTACTCCTCTCGGACGTCCTCGACCGCGTGTGTCGAGTTCCCGGTGTACAATTCCGCGACGAGTCCCTCGGTCAGTCGATGGCGGCCGCGGACCACCCAGTCCGTGCGGGTCGCCGACTGGACGAAATCCTCGAGTTCGGTCTCGCTGCCCATCCGCCGGAAGTCCAGAGCGAGCCCGGTGTCGTCACCGCGATGGAACTGATAGCGCAGCCATGTGCCGTTCCGGCTCCCCGGTTCCTGACCTCGGGGACCCTGCGTATCGACCCTCTCGATCGCGAGTGCGACGCTGCCCCCGAGTGCGACAGGATCGGCAAACGTCCCGCGGAAGATATTCGTGTCGAAATCGCCGGTCCCAGCCTCGACCATCGAGTACGGTCGGCCATCTTCGAACTCGAAGGACCGGAGATGCACGACCATCTCACCGGCGTTGCGCTCGAGGCGCACGTGTTGAATCCCTCCCAGCCCGATGCGCTGCAGATCGGCGACACCGCCCTCCAGGGGCAGGACTTCGAATCCGTCGCGGAGGATTCTGACTCCGCCGCCGCCGGACCCGAACGCACTCAGAGCCGCCGGCGTTCCGTAGTCACCTCCCAGCAGAGTGACCACGCCGGGCACTTCCGCGACGAGCTCGGCGACAGTGACCGCGCCCGACGCCATGATGTCATCGTGGTCCCACGCCCAGGCGCCGCTCCTCCAACCAGCCGGAGTCTCCCCTCCGAGATGCGGAAGATTGAAGAAGATCGTATCCGCGGAAACCGAGTCGGCGGCCGTGCGCCCCGGCAGAGTGTCGAGGTCCAGCTCCAGCGTGTCCGACGGGGGGCGCTCCACGCCGAGCGGGTCCGCTCTGACGGGATCAGGGCGCTCCTGAGCTCGTCCGGGGATGGGGAGCGACAACAGCACGATGCCGACCCATGCCAATGGGCGGTGGATCTTCTGGGACACTCGGCCGGAGGGCCCCGCAAAGCCGGCTAGGCCGACCGAAGGAGCCAACCTCACCCGGCGCGACTCCGAACCCATTCCACGAGGAGTCGGGCCGGGAGCCCGTACCCGCCCTTCCGGTGATACGGGAGCTTTCCGTCACCGTATGCCGTACCGGCGATATCCAGGTGGGCCCACGACGTATCGCCCACGAACTCGGAGAGGAACGCTGCAGCGGTGATGCAGCCGGCCGGCCGGCCGCCGATATTCGAGAGATCCGCGGAGGTGCTCTCGAGCTGTTTGGAATACTCGTCCCACAGGGGGAGCGGCCAGCAGCGCTCACCGGACCGATTCCCCGCCTCGCGCAACTCAGCGACCAACGCGTCGTCCTTGCTGATGACGGCCTGAGCGTGGTGGCCCAAAGCGATGACCACGGCTCCAGTCAGTGTGGCGCAGTCCACCATCGCGGCTGGCTTCATCCGCGCCCCGTAGGCCAACGCATCCGCCAGAATGAGGCGGCCCTCGGCATCCGTATTGATGACCTCGACGGTCTTGCCGCCGAGGGTCCGTATGATGTCTCCGGGCTTCACGGCCGTGCCGGACGGCAGATTCTCAGACGAGGGCACGATGCCGACCACGTTCGCCTGCACCTTTAGTTCCGCGATCGCCCGCATGGCGCCGATCACGGCCGCACCTCCGGACATGTCGTACTTCATGTCCTCCATGCCCCCGGGAGGCTTGAGGGAGATCCCACCGGCGTCGAAGGTCAGTCCCTTGCCGACCAGAATCAGCGGAGCCTCGCCTTCCTTGCCGCCTCTGTGCTCCATGAGAAGGAGTCGGGCTTCCTCCTCCGAACCCCGAGACACGGCCAGGATGGCGTGCATGCCTTCGTCCAGCAGACGGGCCTCATCGAAGACCGTGACCGTGAGCCCGACCTCGCGACCCATCCGCACGGCCTCGTCCGCCAGATGGGTGGGCGTTGCGACGTTGCCCGGCCTCGCCTGGAGCGTGCGGGCGAAGTTCGCCCCGCGCGCGACGGCCTCTCCCACGCCGGTTCCGGCTGCGAGCGCCCCCGCGTCCCCGTCGCCGAACAGGGTGACCGCATCCACCTGGGTCACCGGCTCGTCGGGGTCGGACGCGGTCTTGAATTCCGTGAACCTCCACGCCGCCAGCGCGGCTCCCTCGGCCGCCGCCTGCGCCGCGTCAGCGTCCTCGAGTCCGTGGCGTTCGTCCAGCCAGATCGACACGTGCGAGACGCCGAGACGCTCCGCGGTACGAACTGCGCGACCCGCGAAGCGCCGGATCGTCTCCAATTCCATCGACTCAGCCTCGCCCAGTCCCAGCAGGACGACGCGAGACGGACCCTCTCCAGGTGAGTAGAGAACGGCTTCGTCTGCGCGGCGTCCGGTGAAGTCGCCCGTCTCCATGATCCGGGTGACCCCTCCCTGAAACGCCGTGTCGACTTGTGCAAGGAACCCGTCAGAGGGTGGAGTGCCCTTCGCCACACCCACCACGAGAATGGGAAGTCCCTCAGTCAGGGGGTCGTTGTTGGAAAAGCTCAGCTTCATGGTGACTCACTCGAGTGGACGAATTCGGGGCCGATAGCCTGCGGCCCAAACCGCTCCCATCGGAGCCTGGCTGACGATGGCCGCGCCGGGACGTGGACCCTCCAACTCGCCCAAAAAGCCGCGTCCAGACTGGAAGAAGTGGCCCCGGCGAGGCCGGGAAGTTACCGAGAGGCGGAGGAAGGTGGCAAGCCTGCCTCGGACGGGGTCGAAGAGCCCGGTCAACCGGGACCCACAACCTCGGAGCGAAGCCGGCGGATCTCTGCAGGACCGACCCGGCAGCACCCGCCGACCACCCGCGCCCCACCGTCGAGCCACCCGCCGACGCCAGCAGTGAGGCTCTCGACCCGAGCGCCAGAGGACCAGGTCTTGGACCCTGAGTCGTACTCTTCTCCCGAATTGGGATACACGATGAGTGGCACGCCGGCCGGCTGGGCGAGCTCCTCGAGCAACTGCGGCACGAGAGCGGCCGGCACACAGTTGGCTCCGACGGCAGCCACCCGCGGCGCGGAAGCCCATCGGTACGCGGCCTCGACGAACGAGGTCCCATCTGCCAATTGGGCTCGATCACGGCAATTGAAGCTCATCCACGCCCACCGGTCGTCCGAATCCGACAGCAGGCTCAGGAGCGCCTCCGACTCGGCTGCAGACGGGATCGTCTCGCATGCGAGCAGGTCGACGTCGCTGCCCGCGAGCACCCGCCACCTACGCTCGTGGAAGTCCCGCAGCTCGCGGGTGCTCAACCCATAGCGCCCCCTGTATTCGGACCCGTCGGCGAGATAGGCCCCGTACGGTCCGATGCTCCCTGCGACGAGGGGCCTGAGGCGCTCGCCGCGGTTGTCCGGATCGGCCCAGAACTCGTCCCGGGCCGCGACCGCGAGGGATACCGCCTTCAGGAGCTGTTCGTCGGCATCCGCCTCCGAAAGGCCGCGCGCGCCCATACCCGCGTGGGTCGCCTGATACGTAACGGTCGTGATGCAGTCCGCACCGGCCTCAAGAAAGTCCATGTGAACGCGGCGCACGGCCTCCGGCGCCTCGAGGAGCACGCGGGCGGACCACAGCGGATCGTTCAGATCGAAGCCGTACGATTCCAGCGTGGTGGCGAGGCCTCCGTCGAGCACCACTACACCCTGTGCGTCCAGGAACGGCGCAAAAGGGCTCTTCACGAGACGGCGGCCGCGGCGCAGCACGGGGCGAGCGTCTCGGTGATGAGATGATCCACCACTGCGTTCAAATCCCCCGTCTCCCGATAGACCGCAAGCTGTCGATCGGCACTGCAGCCATCCTCCATGATGCGAAAGGCGTACTCTGCGTATTGGCGGGTCCCCAGCTCGTCCAGCACATCGTCCAGAAAGTGCTCGATAAGCTCACGAATGAGTTCCCTGGTACACCTCTCCCTCCCCTCCCTCAGGTCGATGAGTTGGCCATCGAGTCCATACCGCACAGCCCGCCACTTGTTCTCCGAAAGGAGCGTAAACGGGTACGTGCGAAACGTGAGATTGTCCCGCCGCAGCTTCCAGAGCTTGGCCACTATGGCTTGGAAGATCGCAGCCAGGCAGATGGCCTCGTCCACCTTGGTGCACATGTCGCAGATGCGGAACTCCAACGTCGGATACAGGTGATGGGGTCGCACGTCCCACCAGATCTTCGACGCATCCTCGATGCAGTTGGCCTTCACCATCGTGGCGACGATGTACTCATAGTCGGCGTAGTTGGAGAAGCGGGGAGGGAGTCCGGTGCGTGGGAAGTTGCGCCACTGCACGCTGCGGTAGGACTTGAGCCCCGTGTTCCTACCCATCCAGAAGGGAGAGCTCGCGGAGAGGGCGAGCAGGTTGGGAAGGAAGTAGCGGGACACGTTCAGGGCGTCCATCAGGAACTCACGGTCTTCGACCCCAATGTGGACATGGAGGCCGAAGATGAGGTTCTTGCGAGCAAGGTCCTGCAGATCTTCTTCAACGCCCTGGTACCGCTCCAGGGGCGTGATCTCCTGGTCGATCCACGATGAGAACGGGTGCGTGCCGGCAGCGATGATCCGAAGCCCCTCCCGGCCGGCAAGGTCCGACACTTCGCTTCGGAGGCGCGACATCTCCCGCTTGAGTTCACCCGGCGTGCTGCACACGGAGCTTCCTACCTCCACCGTAGACTGGTGGAGTTCAGGGCGGATGCCTTCGACTGTGATCCGGTCGCCCTCGAGGATCTGCGTGATGTAGGAGCGGAGTTCGCGAGTACCGGGATCGACGATCTGATACTCTTCCTCTACGCCTAGGGTGAGAGACGGATCCTTCATCGGACCTCCTCATCGAGGACGCAGCGATCCGACCCCGGGCAGGCGGAGGGTCAAGGACCCGGTGATACCCCCGGCCCGGGTCGATCGTGCCCGAGCCCGGGTGCCTGCATGCGCCCGGTCAGGGCCGAAGGACGACCTTGGCCCAGCCTTCCTCGCGACCCCCGAAACTCCGATACGCCGCCACACCTTCGGAAAGGGGAAGCCGGTGCGAGATGAGCGTCGCCATGAGGTCGGACTCACGGCCCGCCATCTCCAAGGAAGCAGGGAGATAGTGGCGGGCCGAACAACGCCCGCCTCCATAGCGCAGATTGCGATCGTACACCTCACCGGGAGAGAGCGCGAGGTGAGGTTCGGTGTGGACGCCGACGGCCGCCAGAGAGGCGCCGAAGCGAAGGAGATCGGCCGCCGTCCGGGTGGCCTCGGGTGATCCCACCGCTTCGATGGCTGCATCCGCTCCCCTGCCCCAGGAGAGCTCCATGACCAGCGCGCGTGGGTCGCCCGTGACGAAGTCCGCGGGGGTGGCGCCAAAGTTCTCCGCGAGGGCCAGCCGGGAAGGCACCGAGTCCACTGCAACCACGGCTCGGGCTCCCCTTCCCAACGCGGTGCGAATCGCCAGGAGCCCGACGGGCCCGCACCCCACGACGACCACCAGGTCTCCCGGCGCGACGCCCGCCAACTCGGCTCCGTACGCGGCGGTAGAGAGAATGTCACCGGCCAGCAGCGCGACCCCTTCGTCCAGCCCCTCGGGCACGGCCACCAGGGTGCCATCCGCCAGCGGAACTCGGACGAGCTCAGCCTGGCCGCCGTGCAGCCCCACGCCGTCCTGGACCCAACCGAAGAGCTGTCCCCTTTCGCAGCGAGCCGTCAGCCCGATACCGCAGTAGAAACAGTCTCCGCAACTCGTCGTGAAGGGCGCCACCACACGATCGCCAAGGCTGAGTGTTCGGACGTCCGATCCCGCCTCGACGATTTCCCCCACAAACTCGTGGCCCATGACCGTGCCCTGATCCAGGCCCCGTTCACGGCCGAAGTAGGGATGAAGGTCGGAGCCGCACAGGCCGGCGGCCTGCACGCGAACGATGACGTCTGTGCCGTCGCGAAGCTCGGGGTCCGGCACAGACTCGAATGCCAGAGCCTCTACGTCCTGGAAGGTGATGGCGTTCACGCTGGTCGACCCCGCTTAGAACGGCAGTGAGTCGTCCTCATCGGAGGCGGGCGGGGCGTCGGGCCAGGGCTCGTCACCCCCGGTCGGTGGCGGTGAGCCAGCGTCGGCACCGCGCACGACCTTCCACGCCTTCACGTCCGTGTACCAGCGGCTGTTGTATTCACGGCTCTGGATATCGATGTGCGCCGTGATCGTCTCGCCCTGCTGAATGGCGAACTTGTCGATGTTGTCGCCCCACTGCACGACGCAGACCTGCTTGGGATACTGGCCGGGGATCTCCAGGATGAACTCCTGCTTGCGCCAGGTTCCGTTCTTCCCTTCGCCGGACTGCTCGGCCAGGATGTCGATGACCTGGCCTGTGATCTGTAGGTCCATTGGTTCTTGCTTTCGAGCTGGAAGGTCGTGGTTGGGGGGCCGAAGTCGGCCCACGACGTGAATGATCTACGACAGCGTGCGTTTTCGGAAGCCTGCGCGCCAGATCCGTGGGGTCAGCGACCTCGACCCAGCGCGAGGGCTGATTCCAGGCATCCGGTGTGTCCTTCGCTCATCCCTCGTCCTGTTCGTGTTCTTCCGGCGGCAGCGTGCGCCCGACTATGATCGTGATGTTGTCGGTGCCGCCGTCGTCCAGGGCATCCTGCAGAAGTTGCTCCGCCACCCCGCGGGAACTGCTCATGTTCGCCAGACGCTCTTTGATGCGCTCGTCGCTGACGTGCTTCGTGAGCCCGTCGCTGCAGAGGAGCAGCACCGACCCCCAATCCCGCGTTACGCGCGTCACGATCGGCACGGCTGCCTCCCCCCCGATCGCGCTGGAGAGTACGTGAGCCCAGCGGCTTCGGTCCGCCACCGTCTGAGGAAGGACCTTCGAGTCGACGAGTTCCTGAGCCAGGGTCTGATCACGCGTGATCTGGGTGAGTACGTCGTCCTTGAACAGGTAGCAGCGGGAATCGCCTACCTGCAACAGGTACGCATGGGGCCAGAGTCCCAGGAAGAGCGTCACCGTCGTCGCGAACCGGCGCTCACCGCCCTCCTCCTCCGCCTGGCCGAGGAGCGTCTCGTGCTCCGCAAGCGCCGCTTCGTTCAGGAGGCGCGAGAATACTTCCGGGTCTTCAGACTCCTGGAACTCGGCCTCGTAAAAGAACTTCGAGACCGACGACAGAAGATCCTGGACCGCCCTCCTGGCCGCCGTCTCACCACCGCCGGCGCCCCCGACCCCGTCGGCGACGATAGCCAGCGACGCCAGACGCTCCACGTGGAGCACGTTGCGTCCCTCAGCGTCGATGCTCGTGTTGTCGACGGTGACGCCCTGAGCCAGCGCTCCGAGGAAGAAGTGGTCCTGGTTCTCCCCTCGCACCTTGCCCGGATGGCTGAGCCCCCAGGCGTCGACGTCGGAGAACTGCGGTTTGTCCTGTGTATTCATGTCTGCGTCACTCCCGTGCTCCACACCTGGTGTCTTGAAGGCCCCCGAGGACCAACGTTCGTCTGCGTTGGGCTGCATCATTCGCTATCTCCGCCAGCGGGCATCGAGCTCTTCGAACAGGTTGAGGACCACGAAGGCCTCTCCCCCTACGCCAGACGCGGCCATCGCTGGCGCCAACGTCGCCAGGATGCGTCCGTCCTCGCCGGAAACGTCGTACGATGCCCCGGGGCGCCCACCGGGATTGGTCTCGATGCCGGTTGTGGAGAAGAGCTCCTCCACCTCCAGGAGGCGGACCTCGTCACCCAGAGCCAGGCGCGCGCGCATCAGCCGGTTGTTGGGCTCCGGTGTCTCGAAATAGAGCGCGTCTCCAGAGGGGCTCCAGAGCGGATTGGAGCCGCCGTTGCGGGAGATGAGCCACGGCCGTCCGACGTCGGGGTAGGAGCGCAGATACACCTCCCTCTGGCCCGACTCGTTGGACACGTAGGCCACCCATCGGCCGTCCGGAGAGATCCTGGGTCCGTGCTCGAAGAACTCCGTATTGAGAAAGGGCTGGAGCTCGCCCGACCCGGGGATCGCCAGCCAGAGATCCGTACCTACGCCTCTTCCCCCAAATGTCTGAACGACCAGGGGAAGGTCTGCGGTGGGTGGGACGTCGAAGTCCGTGATTGGCTCCCGAGCCTGGAAGAGAAGTTGGTCCGACCCGCTGCGATCGAAGGGCTGCATCCAGATGCCGTCGGGTCCTTCCCCCTGGCTGGAGACGTAGGCCAGGGTGCGCCCGTCGGCCATCCAGCGCGGCACGGCGTTCCGCTCTCCCTGAAACGTGAGGCGGGTTGCAGATTCCTGGTCGAGGTCGAGAATCCAGATCTGCAGAAGCTGCTCGGCCGTATTTCTTTGGATCTCGCCCCCGATTTCCATGGCGACGTAGCGCTCGTCGGGAGAGAGGGAGATGCGATCAACATCTGCGAAGGTCGAGCCCTCGATGGCGTCCACCAGCGAAACGCCCCCGTCGTCGTCCAGCCAGCCTACGCGGGTGGACGCCCACTCGGCGCCCGCACCGCCGGTCTGATAGACCAGGGTCCCGGTCTCGGAGATGGCGTACTCGAAAGAGCCCTGAAGCGTCGGACGCACTCCGTCCACCACCTCCATCCCCTGGCCGGTGAGCTCCAGGATCCTGGGATCGAAAGGCGCCGCGAAGAGTGTGCCCTCCCGGATCCAGAAGAGGTACCCACCGGCGAAGCGGGCGTGCGTGCCTTCCTCGATTTCCTGCAGCTCGCGCGTCTCGAGGTCGAGGGCCACTACGCGCTGCGGGTCCTCGTCCCAGGTGTGTAACAGGACCGCCCGCCCACCCGGCAGCGGCTGCGGCAGCCTCAGCCGGAAGCTCGAATCCCCCGGCATGAGCTGCTCGGGGTCCCCGCCCTGATCCGAGACGCGGTAGACGGCGCCGGGGTTATCGACGTAGTAGACGAAGCCGTCGTCACCCCAGGCGGCCCCGGGAAAGTGGTCCCCGGCCAGCGTCCGCGGCGGCGCTCCGTCCAGAGAAAGCGTGCGGATCCGGTCGTCGTTGACCGGCCCCGTGGTGTACCCGATGGTCCGGCCATCCGGAGAAAAGAACGGGCTCCGTGACCGGTCGCTCTCGGGTGCCGCCTGCGCGTCCAGCGCAGAGAGGGCCCGCCAGTAGATCTTCCCGTCCTCCGGGGTGAAGGCGAGAGTCGCTCCGTCGGGTGAGAGGGCGAAGGGCGTTCCTCCGGGGTTCACGAAGTCGCCGACCCTCAGCGGGAAGCGCTGAACCGGCGCCCGGGGCGTCGGACGGAGCCAGCCCCATGCCGCGAGGCCGGCCAGGAGGACGATGGCCCCCGCAAAGAGGCGCATGCGGCCAGTGGGGGAGGCGCCCGCGGAAGCCGCGCTCACTGCCGCGGCGGCGGTCGTCTTCTCCCGCACGGCCGGCGTGTACGTGAAGCCCACGTCCTCCAAGGCGTCCATGAAGTCCCGGGCCGTATCGAAGCGGTCCGCGGGCAGCTTCTCGATGGACTTCGCCACCACCGCCGCCACGTGGGGCGGCACCGTGTGGCGCATCTCCGTCAGCGGCCGAGGGCTCTCCGTGAGAATCCGCACCAGGATGCTCTGGGCACTCGGGCCCGTGTGGGGCGGCTGCCCGGCGATCATCTCGTAGAGCACGCAGCCCAGGCTATACACGTCCGATCGCGCGTTGAGGTCCCGGTCCGCGCTGGCCTGCTCGGGGCTCATGTAGTGGGGCGTGCCCAGGCTGAGGCCCGTCTCCGTCATGCGGCCCCCGCCTGCCGCGCTGATTGCCACGGCGATGCCGAAGTCGGCCACCACCGGCCGGCCGTCGTGCAGCAGGATGTTGCCCGGCTTGATGTCCCGGTGCAGCACGTCGTTCCGGTGAGCGTAGTCCAGGGCGTCGGCCACCTCCCGGGCGATCTTCACCGCCTCGTCCACCCCCAGCTGACGCTCCCGGGCCAGCTTCTGGGCCAGCGTCTCGCCGTCGATGTACGGCATGACGTAGTACAGGAAGCCGTCGGCCTCGCCGGAATCGAAGAGCGGCAGGATGTGGGGGTGCTGCAGGTTCGCCGTGGTCTTGATCTCCGCCAGGAAACGCTCGGCGCCAATGACAGCGGCCAGCTCCGGCTTCAGGATCTTC
>JBDHIL010000024.1:0-48184 GCA_039587465.1 Gemmatimonadota bacterium
TCTATAACCTCGCGCTCCGTGCTGGAAAGCTTGTCTGGCTTCGCGAGAATCTCGGCATAAACACCCTCGATCTTCCCGATGTCGTGGAGTAGCGCGGCCGTCTCCACGTCTCCAAGCTTCCGCTTCGAGAGGTGCAAGCCTTCCCCGATTCGAACAGCTAGGCCCGCCACACGCATCGAGTGTCCGGAGGTGTACGGATCCCGGGTTTCAATCGCCTTCACCAGCGCTTTGAGGAGGTCCCGGTTAGCCATCACCAGCTTGTGGTTCGTCAGGTATGAATACCTGATGAACAGCAGTGGCATGATGACGAGAAGCAACCCCGAGATTTGTAGCTCGACGTAGAGAAAAGCCACCGCGAGGGCGATCGGCAGAACCAACAGATCATAGAATACGTTCGTCCCGGCGCTCCCGATCATCTTCACGAGGACCGTGCCGAGAGCGCGCCGCTGGTCAATGGCAACAGCGATGGAAACCGCAACGTGGTTAACCGCCAGGAACGTCAACCCAAACAGCAAGGCTGGACCAAGCTGAAGCTGAAAGTGATCCGCACCTGACAACACCTGCGGAATCCCTCCCCATTCGAGAAACACCAGCCCCGCCAAGGTGGTTGAGAGGAGATACTGACCCAAGTTGAAGTATGCCCGCATCGCCTCCTTCTTTCGGATACCTCTCTCCGCGACCAACCCGGTAACGCCGAGAAAGACGACAGCCGGGGTTGGACCGAAGACGATCACGCAAGCGAGAAGAGGGAGGAATGTGATCGACGAGTTACCTGCACTACCTCCAAACCGGACAGTGAGAGCAAGCGACTCCGAGATGAACCCCAATACAGTGAGCGCAGCCAACCCTGCGAGGTCTGAGTCGGACAACATGAAGAAGTCCGACCATTGCAGAAGCGCCTGCGAGGCCACAGCAAGCGCGCATACCACCCAGACATAAATGATGATGGGCCGAAGCTTCATGGTGGGGCAGGAGCCCCCTCGGAATGCCTTACCAACTCACTAGGCCGTTCGCCAGCAGGGAAATCATCGTCCCGAAGAAATCGAACAGAGAGCTAAACATTGCGCCTCACCTCCTTTCATGGTGGTGTCGACTTCCGCCCTGCTCCGCTATGGAAGTCGCATGCGCTCCGCTCTACCGCTCAGCTCCGCTAGGGTCGGCAGACCGAGGGGGGTCTCCTTTCTCTTGTTAGGGCTTCGCTCTTGGATCAGTGCAGGATCCGGCTTCTCTAAAACTTCCCACGGACCCAGCGGTCCGCGGCCTGTAACGTTGCTAGGATCGTGGCCCTGTCGGCGGATTCCTCCACCACTGTCGCTCCGGCCAGGGCGTTTACGTCACGCCCAGCCATCGCATGCACGGCCACCATCACGAACTTTCTATCGAACGCCTCGACGAGCTTTACGCCATCCAAAGCAAGCGTCAGGGGGCGACCACGATAGGCCTCAGCTCTCACTGACGCCACCGCCGCTTCCATCGCGGCCAGGGTCGCCTTGGCCACAGCCTCGAGCCTGGCCCTCGCCAAATCGGCCGCCGTGACCTCCCCGACGAAGGACTCACCGCGCCAGGAAAGCTCCACCTTGTGCCGTATCTGGTGGGACCTCTCGGTCTCCACCTGATAGGCCTCGAAGAGGATCCTGTCGTCAAGATCCGGCTCGGGCTCGACCTCCGGAACGATCTGCACCGCAGATACGGGTGCCACCGCTGCGGGTGGGCGTTCGCTGGTCTGGGCGACCGACACGACTCGATGGTCGATCTCCATATCGAGATGGGCCAGAAGCGCAGATTCGACGTTGCGGACGGTCTGCTTGGCCGTCACCTCGTCGGTGGTCAGGAGGTGGATCTCATCGATTTCCCCGCCGGGGCGAGCGATGATGCGTGCCGACACCACACCTCTCAGCGTGGACATCAGCTCCTCCGCCTCCTGAATCGACCAGCCTGGTCCTGCTTCCTGTGTCGCGTTCATCTCGCTTCCGGTCTGAGACTCGTGCAGGCCTTGGTGTGCTCACCGCAGCCCGTACCTACGCGGTTCTATCGGTCGGGAGGCCGGGCAGCCGCAGCCGATCTGCGCACGTCCCCCTGTATCTGGAATTCCGAGCGGACGCGCCGAGACACCGGCACGTCGGTCGTGAATCTGAACCAGGGGCCGATTTCAGGTCGGCGAGCGACCTTCGACTCAACCCCCCCGTACAGGGTGAATACATTTGTTTACTACACCGCGCATACTAATGGCTCCGGGACCCATGATCTGTCAAGAGTCCAGTAAACATATAGTGTGCTGGCTTTTCGCCGTTGGGGATGCACGTACCCGGAAGAAAACAGAGTTTCCTAATTAAATTCAGAAGATAGGCGGGTAGATTGCTCTTCCGTCCAGGTCGTCGGGATATGGGATTCCCGCCAGCGCAGCGAGCGTCGGGGCGACGTCCACGGTGTAGGATCTGCCAGCAGACGACCCTGGTGACACCCCGCGACCCATGAAGATCAGCGGTACGTGCCGGTCGTACCAATACGGCGACCCGTGAGTGGTTCCGGTAGCGCGCGACACGAGATCCTGATAGTCGAAGCGGATCTCGACGCCCAGATGCGACAGCCAGCCGGTGGCACGCCCCGGTATGTGGGAGTTTCGGTACAGGGTAGCAAACGAGTCCGCCGGCTCCCCTCGGGTGAGCTCCATATGAGTATAGGCCTTTGCTACCAGCCCGGATTCTTCCACCGCCGCGGCGATCTTGTCGGCCATGGCCCCCTGGGGGCCCCCGGCCTGGGCGATCTCCTGGACGACCTGGCTGACCTCTGCGCGCCGCGTGGCGTCCAGCACGCGCTCGGCGATCTCGCCCTGTTCGGCCAGGTACTCCGGCATGGTCAGCACGCCGTGGTCCGCCGTGAGCGCGGCAACCCAGTTGTTCGCGCCCACTTCTTCGTCCAGGTAGTCGAAGAACGAGCCCAGTTCCTTGTCGAGCCGGACCAGGTTGTCGAGCTGCTCCTGGCTGAGCGGGCCGAAGCCGTGGCCCACGTAGTCCGTGGCGGAAAGCGACACGGCCAGGTAGTCGGTGTGGTCTCGCTGGCCGAGGTCCAACTCGTCGATGGCCACCTTGGCAAACGCGATCACCGCCGCGTCCATACGCGGCTGAGCCAACGCCCATGAGTTCTGTGACTGTTCGTCGGCCATCCGCTCCTGGTGCGCCCAGTGGGGCATAGTCGTGTGGACCGCGTCATACTCGTAGTCTGCGGAGTCAGCCCGAGCGAGCCCACGCTGGGCCTCCGGCACGCTGTTCTGCCACACGGTGTCAGCGGTGAACATCGGCATGACGTCTTCGTTGAAGTCATTCACCCACCCGGGATACCGACTCCGGTAGTGCCGCGACGTCACGAACCGTGCGAGCAGCTGGTTCACCCAATAGACATGGCCCGGGGCCTGACCGGCCATCGTGATCGCGGCTCTGTCCTTTCCCGACACGGACACGACGCGCGCATCGTCATCGGCGGCCAGCACCCAGTCGGCGAGGCCTCCACGAAGCAGGTTCTTGGGTGAACGGCCCGGCAACGCTGCCACTCCGACGATGGGAGACTCCGGGTCTTCCACGGCATACATGGGGCGCCACTGCCCGCGGGTCCGATGGGTCCAGCTGTTGGCGACGATGCCGGAGCGCGAGGGAAACACACCGGTCGAAAGGGTAGCGTGCCCGGCGGCCGTATGCGTCACGGCGTGGGCGTGGCTCGTACCTGGAAAGCTGTAGCCCTGCGCGGCTGCGCGGGCGAGTCCGCCTGTGAAGACTTCCGCATATCGCTCGAGGAGGTCGCCGCGGAGCTGATCCACGGAAATCATGACCACCAACTCAGGTCCAGGCTCCTGCGCCCCTACTGCCGGCGAAGCTGCGAGGAGTCCGGTCACGAACAGGAGGCCCTTGCACAGGGGATTCTTCATAATCGACATCACTATTTGGAGGATCTCTCAGGCTCTGCTTCGCTCATACACCAGATCGCTGGACAATGCCCGCGAGGCTCGACTAAACTAGCCGAGACGATGCGACCCGCCACGGGTCCGCTCCTCCGGTCCCAACGAGCCGCCTGCCGATGCTACTCAGATTTCTGATTCTCGCCAGCTTCGCCCTGTTCTACGGAACCGGGATTTCAGCGCAGGCCAATGAATCGTATTCGGTCCGTGCGGGAGACAGGATCACAATCCAGCTGTTCACCGCGGCCGGCCAGAAGGTCAATGTGGTCGAGGGGCAGCGGATCATCGACCGGAACGGCGAGGTCTTTCTGCCCTATGTGGGCACCGTAATACTGGCCGGCCTCGACCAGGCCGGGGTCCGGAACCTGCTCACGGAGCGCTACGAGGCCTTCTACTCCGACCCCGTGCTCGATCTCAAGGTGGAGCTGCGGGTCTCCGTGACCGGGGCAGTGCCGCGCCCGGGCCAGTTCTACCTCGACCCTTCTGCGACTGTGGCTGAAGCGCTGACGCTGGCCGGTGGTACGACGCCCGAGTTCGCCATCGCCAACGTGAATCTGCCCTCCGATCCGACTCGTGTACGGCTCGTGCGGAACGGCGTGTCGACCATCGTCAACTTCCGTGCGGAAGAGGTCAGCTACGAGACCCTTCAGCTCCGCATCAAGTCCGGCGACTGGCTGCACGTGCCCTATCAGCGGCGTTCGTGGATCCGGGACGAGGTACAGTTCTGGGGCAGCGTGGTCGCCCTGGCTGCCAGCTCGATCAGCCTGATCGTCCTCCTGGGGAGATAGGCTTCGGTGTACCACGGCGCACAGGACGGTTGGGTCGAAGTCGTATCCGGGGTCATGTTCAGCGGGAAGTCCGAGGAACTCCTTCGCCGCATTCGCCGTGCTCTGATCGCCCGCAGGCGCGTTCAGGTCTTCAAGTCACACCTCGACGACCGCTACGGGGGCGTGTTCCGGATCAGCTCGCACGACGGCACCGAGCTCGAAGCCCATCCAGTCAACACGTCCACCCAGATCGCCGAACTGGTGGAGGATGACGTGCAGGTGGTGGCCATCGACGAGGCCCAATTCCTGGACGATGGGGTCGTGAGCGTGGTGAACGACCTGGCGAACCGGGGCATCCGGGTGATCGTGGCCGGGACCGACATGGACTTCCGCGGCGAGCCCTTCGGGCCCATGCCCAAACTGTTCGCCATCGCCGAGCTCGTGGACAAGTTCCACGCCATCTGCGTCGTGTGCGGCGATCTGGCCACCCGCAACCAGCGGCTGCTCGACGGGGAGCCGGCTCCGGCCGAGGGCCCCACGATCCAGGTGGGCGGCGCGGAGAGCTACGAGGCACGTTGCCGGAAGTGCCACGAGGTTCCCCTGCGCACACGGCACCAGACCGAACTCGAGATCCAGAACGCAGCTCCCTCCGCTTCCTGAAGCGCCCGGCCGCTCCGGCCAATCTGGACATTCGTTCGTCCCCGAGGATGTCCCATCGTGGGTCCTGAACCCTCGACTGGACTGCGACCGTGCCGATTTCCTCACTTCCCGGCCTCGTGCCCCTGAACGGATCACTTCTCGAAGACGGCCGCCGGCCAGACTTCCGGGACGTCTTCGGGCACCTGGCGCAGCACTCCACCGGCGTCGACACCGCGGTCACCCGCATCCGCCTGAGCACCATCGACCTGACCCCCGACGAGGTCCGGGACGTAGTGCTCTTCCGGGTGATCGTGGCCGAGGTGAACTCGCTGAGCATCGACGCGGAGGCGCGCGTGCTGCACACGCTTCCCGGGCGCGCCCCCAACCTGCGCTTCCTGGCCCACCTCCTGGAATGCGGCACGCTGCAGGTCCGGGCCGCGCCTCTGGCCGGATGGTCGCCCGATTTCACGGTGTTTTCCGGGGCTGACGGCCCGGAAGCGGTCCTCTGCGGGTTCCACTGGTTCGAGCGGCCCTATCCGCACCGCGGGCCCGCTCTTGCCAGCCTCCATTTCGGTAGAGGGGCCCGCGTCGCACGCCGCCGGTTCGACGCGCTTTGGGCCGGCGCTCACGATATCGGGCCGGCGCTGTGGGACATCGTCACGCGGGCGCGGCGCTCGGCCGGCTGAAGTCCGCCCGCCAGCGGTTGACACCCGCGACGCCCGATTCCTTATTTATCATCCCTTCAACGGGACTGATCCGGCGTAGCTCAGTTGGTAGAGCAGCTGGCTGTTAACCAGCGGGTCACAGGTTCGAGTCCTGTCGCCGGAGTTCAAGAGGCCCCGAAAGCCCAAGCATTTCCTTGGCTTTCGGGGCCTTCTTCTGTTCCGGTACCCCCTGTTCGCTTCCCGTGCTGGGCTATCTGCGGGCAGGAAGCGTCAGCGGGGAAGTCGGGAGCCGGGTGGCCGGGGCGGGGAAGGAGGGCCGCCCGAACCGGCAGGACCCACCAGCCCGACCACGAAGCCCGCGGTCTCCAGAACCAGCAACACCAGCGCAGACCAGCGGATGAAATCGTGCTCGGAGGACCAGGTGCTGGCAGCGGTGACGGCCAGAGGCGCGAAGCAGAACAGGGCGAACATGGCCACGGCGCCCCACTCGAACGTCGTACTCTCGCCCAGCGCGCCCAGAAGCCACAGCTGCCCCACGAGAACGAGCAGTATGGAGGGGACATAGAGAGCCGTCGGCCACCAGGAGTCGGCCGGGAAGACCTGGTTGGCGAGCCCCAGGGTGGCCATGAGCGCCAGAATCCCGATGAGGAGCAGAACCATGCTCCCATCGCCCCTGCTCACGCGCCCCCCGTACGGACGTCTGCGGTCGGTGTCCTAACTGTCAGTCCGACCACAACTTACGAAAGTTCACGAGCGATCCATACTGTGCGGTAGATGGCAGTTCCCACCGTTCCCACGGCCACCACGGCCAGGACCGGAACGAGCACTGCGCCCGGGTCGCGGCCCAGCCACTCGGAGACGGGTGGATCCAGAATGGCTCCGAAGCCGAGCAGCAGAAGTCGCTCGGCCCGCTGCATCACGCCCTTGTTGCACAGAACCCCCTGGCTCTCGCCGCGGGCTCGGGCATAGCTGACCAGGAGCGACCCACCCAGCGCGGTCACGACCAGCACCAGTTCGGTGACGGAGTCCTTGAAGAGGACCGCGAGACCCACAAAGGCTCCGAACTCGGCGAAGCGATCGAGCGTGGAGTCCAGAAACGCCCCCCGGTTGTCCGCCAATCCCCGGGCCCGCGCGATCCGCCCGTCCAGTACATCGGCAGCCCCGCCCAGGAGCACGGCCCACCCACCCAGGTTCACCAAACCCATACCGAACAGCACGCCTGCCGTAACCCCGAAGGCGACGCCGAGCAGGTTGTAGAAGAGCGGCCCGAGCCCAAGCGTCAGCGAAAGCCACTCGATGGGCCTTATGAACCAGTAGAACCATCCCCGGACGAAGTTGCCCAGAACGAATGATCCCCGGGTCGAGGATTCGTTGGGGTCCGGCCGGGCGTGCCCGCCTGTCAGGGCGTAGATGGGCATGGAGCCGATGGCCACCGCCAGTATGCCCAACAGGACCAAGAAGTCTGTTCTCATGACGGTCGTTCCTTGTCCGGCCGGGCCCGCAGGACCTTGATGACCTTGGGCCAGAGGAAGATCAAGGGAAAGCGGCGCTCGAGGCTGGTGATCTCGACCCGCATGCCCGTGCGCCGCTCGACCTTGCGGCTGATATACGGCAGCCAGTTGTCGAAGGTAAGGACATGCTTCGGCCACCGCGCGGTGACCCGGGCCTTGGAGCGCAGGAAGTGCCAGCGCCACCGCCTGCGGACTCGCCCCGGTGCCGGCTCAGCAAGGCGATATCGAGGCGGGCTCCCCTCCAACCGCACGAGAGTGCCCTGGAGCGCCAGCTCTTCGAGCACCGGAGACAGGTGCTTCACAAAGTGATCCCGCTGGCCCTCGAAGACCTGGTCGGATCGGTCGTTGGCCTCCGGCCGGAACTCCCCGCTGTAGCAGACAGCCAGAGCCCGCCGACCCACGGACTCGGCATCGAACTCGGCATCGAGATAGGGGGCTGCCCAGTCCATCATCCTCTTCCGCGCCGCCGCGAGGCAAGCCTCCACCCAGCCGGCCGAGGCCTCGTCGCGCGCCCAGACCAGGGCGACCTTCTGGACCATGCGCCCCAGCAGGAAGTGGTCCGGGGGCATGGGGCCGAGCGCCCGCTCGAAGTGCTTCCTGGTCGTGACGAGGCACTTCGCGATGCCTTCCCGGCCGTCGTCGGGCGTGAACGCGATCGCGTTGGGAGGCAAAATCCGGGCGGCCCACGAGAGGAGCCACGCGGGACGATGCATTTCGCGCGCGGCCTTGAGATTACGGTAGAAGCCGCCGTAGTCGTCGACCAGAACCACGAAGTCGAAGGCGCTGTGGCGATCGGGAGACGCCTTCAGGAGGTGCGACCCGTACAGCAGGACCGCGTCCACCTCCCCGCCGCCCGCCACGGCCAGGGCCTCGGCGAGCGCCTTGGCGTAGCTCATGGTGGATCCGCCCGACTCGGTCAAACCGGGGCCATCTGCCGCATCTCGCCGAGCCGGTCGATCATGGCCTGACGGACCTGGGCGATGAACTCTTCAGAGTCCTGGGAGGGGTCCGTCCAGTCGAAGACGCCGGCGAGCTCGACGCGACCACGGAGGTCGCTCATGCCCCGCGCGAAGTCCTTGAGCTTCGCGGTCCTCCAGTAGCCGTCTCCCACGAGCACGTAGACCTTCCACGGGCGCTGCTTGAGCATGAGACGCAGACCCCGGGGCCTGAACGGCCCGATCTCGCCATCCCTTGTCCTGGTGCCCTCCGGATAGATGCACAGCGGCACCTCTGCGCTGCGGGCAGCGTCCCTGAGCTGGACCAGACTCTTCTTCATCTCGTTTGCGTTTGCCTGCGGATCCACCCTCGGGTATTGATAAAGACGCAGCAAGTGCGAGACTAGCGGGATACCCCTGAAGTAGCGCGAGCGCGTGACAAATCGCGGAAACGTGTTCTTCGGCAGGGATTCGACCACCAGCGGGATGTCGAAGACGGACTGGTGGTTCATCAGGATGAGGACCCCCTCTCCGCCGGGGATGGCAGGCGGAGTGGCAAAGCGGGCACCTCCGATGTAGACGACGGGGCTGACTGCGACTCCACGCATGAAGTGGAGCCACCGCCCGAGAATCGCGACCTTCTTGTCCGGGAACAGCCGGCTCAGGGGGGCAATGACGAGACGCTGCACCGGATCGGCCAGGATCAGGAACACGAACAGCACGATTAGGGCGAGATAACCTCGAATTGCCTTCAAGCGGTCGCCTCCGACCGTGCGGACGTGGGGCTGCGGTACCTCATTGATCGGCCAACGCTAACCGGACCCGCCGACCAGCATCAAGGCGGGTCGCCACATCGAATACAGGACAGCAGAGAATATGGAGCACACCTACTACGGCTTTCGGAACTGCGTCGGGGCCTTTTTCGAGATGCCCACCTCGGACGCACGGGGCCTGCTTCCCGCGCATCTGCAGCCAATGGAGATGCAGCACACGCGCAGCATCCTCTCGATCATGGCGTTCCAGTTCACCGAGAGCATGGTCGGTGAATACGACGAATTGGTCATGGCCGTGATCGTTCCGCCGATGGTCGAGGCCGGGAAGCAGCTTCCCAAGGCAGCCTTCTTCCCGTTCATGGTCGCAACCTCCACGGAGGCCGCCCGCCTGCACGCCATCGAACGCTGGCACCTGCCACATCTCATGAAAGACGTGGTGATGGACTTCAGCGAGTCGGACGGCGCCATGGACGTCAAGGTCAAGGACGCCGACGGAGACCCGGTGCTCGACATCCTGGTGACGCGGCACGAGCACCATGAGTCGAAGAACATGTACAACATGTTCACGGTCGGAGACGATGGGCGGTTCAAGGCGAACATCTACATGGAGGCTCCCCACTCGGAGCACGAGGAAGAGAACGGCTCGCTCACGCTGTACCCGCACGAGATGACCCGCGGCCTCACCATCGACGACATCGCCGACTACCCGTTCCGGGAGCAGTGGTACACTGCCGGGATGCAGACCTTCGAACCCCTCGAGACGCTGTAATCGACGTGCGGCGGCACTTCGTCATCTTCAACCCGGCCTCCGGGAGGGGGCGGGGGGCACGTCGGATCGGCACCTACCGGAGTCTGCTCGAGGAGCATCTCGAGCACGTAGAGTTCTTCGCGACCACCCGACCGGGTGAGGAGCGCGACCTGGCCACCCGTGCCTGCGACGAGGGCTACGACGTGGTGGTCGCCGTCGGGGGCGATGGAACCTGGAGCAACGTCGGCGATCGGGTTGCGGCCTCGGGCAGGGACGACGTCGCCCTGGGAATCCTGCCGAATGGGACGGGCAACGACTTCGGAAGAAACCTCGGCTTCAACCCGACAGACCCGGCCGCTGCGGTGAAGATCCTCGCCAGGGGCGACCTGCAGACTGTCGACGTGGGTCGCGTCGAGACCCTGTCAGCGTCGGCGGCGACGCCCGACGTCATGGAGCCCCGCAACTTCCTGAACCTCGCGGGCTTCGGCTTCGACCTGGCGGTCATCGATGTGGCGGCTCGCGCTCGCTTTCTCAAGGGTGAGCTCCTCTACAAGGTCTCGGCGCTTCAGCAGCTCTTCCGCTATCCGGGCTTCGATGTGGCGCTCTCTTCCGCATCGGGAGAGGAGCGCTCCGGCGCGCACTTGATGCTCACGATCTCGAACGGTCGATACTTCGGAGGGGGTTTCCCGATCGCCCCCGGCGCGACCGTCACGGACGGACAGCTCCACGCGTGCCTGATTCGCGACGCCAACCCGTTCACCCGTCTTCACCTGTTCAACCTGGCAGAGAAGGGCCTGCATGTGACGTCGGAGCGTGTCGAGATGTTGGACGACGTGTCCTTCCGGCTCACGTTCCCGTCGGCTCCACGATTCAACGTCGACGGAGAGGTGCGCCAGTCCGCAGAGGCCGTGATGGAGATCCGGATGCTCCCAAAGGCTCTCAAGGTGGTCGCCGAGGTGGAGTGACCCGGCCTCGCAGGTTGGCCGTGAGCGCCCTCCAACTCAAACCGTCGCGCCTCGATCTCGGGCCGGGCCCGAGTCGGACATGGTTGTCCCTGCGTGATGCGGAAACATAGGTTGCTCTTCACCTCGGACTCTCTCCTCGGAGGCCCCACATGGCCGAAGCGGACGCGCCAGGACTAGAAGACCAGTGGCCTCTCTCCGGGCCGCTACCCTTCGTCGGACGAGCACGCGAGGTCTCTGAACTGGAGGCCCTGATAGAGGCTCCGGACCACACCGTGGCCGCTGCGCTGGTATCTGGGGAGCCGGGCGTGGGAAGATCTCGCCTCGTGAGCGAGGTGGCCGCTGGTGCCGAAGCGCGCGGATGGCGGGTGGTTCGAGGACGCGCCTACCCCGCCGAGGCAGGAGTACCTTACGCGCTCTTCGCCGACGCCTTCCTTCCGCTCCTCCGGGAGATCGACGAGGCGACACTCACCGTTCTCTCCCGCGGCGGGCGGGCAGAGTTGAACTACCTCTTTCCGGCCCTCTCCGACGGGCCCGACGAGGCGCCGACGGACCCTTCCGCCGATCCCGGGGAGTTCCGCACGCGGCTCACGTGGAACTTTGCCGAGTTTCTCAAGAACTACGTAGCCCGCACGCCGGTCTTGGTGGTTCTCGAGGACATCCACTGGGGAGACGACTCGTCGCTCCAGCTCATCCACTTCCTCACGCGGCAGGCCGCCCGGCACCGCCTGTTCATCCTGGCGACCTACCGGAGCTCCGATCGTGAGCGAACACCTCATATCGCCCAGATCGAACACTCCCTGGGCTCGGACCGGATCGGGGTCGTACAGCAGTTGGCACCGCTCGGCAGCGAGGCCGTGGTCGAGGTGGTGTGCCGGACGTTCGGCGTCGCCGAAGCGGCGGTCCAGGACTTCTGCTCTCTGCTCTTCAGGCGAACCAAGGGAAGTCCCTTCTTCGTGGAGGAGGTCCTGAAGGCGCTCGTGAAGGCGGGTCGTTTGCGCAGGCTCAAAGACACGTGGATCGGATGGGACGCGAAGGAGCTCGAGATCCCACAGTCGGTCAGAGAGGTGGTCGTGGCTCAAGTGGCCTCGCTGTCCGACCCGGCGCGGGTGGTGCTGGAGGCCGCGACGATCATCGGAAGTGGAGCGCCCTATGGGCTACTTCGCGTCGCGACAGGCTTCGAAGACGGCGACCTTCTCGCGGCGCTCGAAGAGCTGTGCAGCAACCGGATCCTCGTCGAGAGCGAGGTCGGTGATTCCGTGTCTTACGGCTTTGCGCTCCCCATAGTTCAAGATACGCTCTATCGAGACTTCGGCCTGCAAAAGGCTCGTATACTGCACGGCCAAGTCGCGCAGGCGCTCGAGGTGTTCGGTGGCGACAGGGTCCACGAATACGCAGACGAACTCGCCTACCACTTTTCCCGAACGGATCCGTCCGAGCTGGGTGGAAAGGCAGTTCAGTACCTCGCGGCTGCCGGCAGGGCAGCCCTCAACCGGCACGCAGACAGAGAAGCCGCAGACTATCTCAGAGCAGCCATCAAGCGCTCGCCCCCGGGCGGAGAAGGCCCTCCGAGGACGGAGCTTCTCTCCCTTCTGGCCCGCGCGTACAGGCGCGTTGGAGAGTACGACGAGGCCATCTCTCTGTGGACCGAGGTTCTCGCCGACCTCCCGGTCGGCAGCCCGAAGAGCGCCGAGGTTCTTCTGACCCTCGGCCTCACCAACTTCGCGGCTGGGCATCACAAGGAAGCTTTCGCCAGGCTGGACGAGGGCCTCGACATCACGACCGCGGCCAACGACGACAGTGCCGTCGTGCGAACGCGGCTGGTGCGCGGCCACTGCCTACAGGCCACGGGGCGGGGTGTCGAGGCTCAGAAGGAGGTCGAGTCGGCCCTGATCGTCGCAGAGCGGGTGGGCGACCCCCGCCTGCTCGCCAAGGTGCACCGTTCCCTGACACTTCTGCACGTGTGGCTGGGTCCACCGGAAAAGGTTCTCAGGCACGCAGACGTGGCCCTCCCGTTGGCCTCCCAGACCGGGGACGCGGTGGTCGCGTTCTGGGTCCACTGGGGCTTGGCGGTGCTCTCGGGCATGCGAGGCGAGACGGGACCCATGGTAGAGAGCATCGAGGCTGCCGCAGACCTTGCCGACCAACTGCGCTCACCGGTGTTGAAGCTCTGGACGAAGGAGATCTCCATCGAGCTCGCGTACGCGCAGGGGGAGTGGGACCGAGGAATCGCACTGGGCGAACGGTCCATCGAGTTGGCGCGCGACCTGAGTCAGGACGGCGTGCTGGCGAGGCTCCTCGCCCTGACGTCTCTGTTCTACGTGGGGCGCGGCGCGGACGAGCGAGCTCGGGCCCTGGTCGACGAAGCGCTGCAGCTTTCCCGCGACAACGGGGCGCACGAAGCACCGAACGTTCACCAGGTGGTGCCCTCCTACATCGGCCTGGCCCACTACCTTGTCGGAACTGGAGACTACGACGGAGCCATCGACGCGGCTCGCAACGGACTGCGCATCGCAGAGGGCACCGGGTACACTCTGTGGGCGCTGCATCGGCTGCTCCCGATCTTGGCGGAGGCCTGCCTTTGGGCGGAGAGAGTCGACGAGGCCGAGGAGGTGGGCGTACGCCTACGGGAGCACTCCGAGACCTTGGACCACAGGCTGGGCCTGGCCTGGGCCGACACCTGCGATGCGATGGTATGCTGGAAGCGGGGCGATCCGGACAAGGGTGCGAGCATGTTGATCGCGGCAGCCGAGGCGCTGGAGCGTATTCCCATGATTCCGTACGCTGCGAGGGTGAGGCGGCAGCTGGCGGGCCGCCTCGCCGACATCGGCGATCGCGAGGGGGCGCTGAGGGAGCTCCGCGCGGTGCACGACACGTTCTCGGCGCTGGGAGCGGAGGGCGAGCTCCAGGCAGCGCGCGCCCAGTTCCGAGAGCTGGGCCAGCGTCCGCCACAGAGGAAGTCGGGCGCCGGCATGGCCGGTCTTACCGGTCGTGAACTGGAGATCGCACGGTTGGTCGCGGCCCGAAAATCGAACAAGGCTGTCGGCAAGGCCCTGGGAATATCTCCCCGAACCGTGAGCACCCACCTGTCGCACATCTATCACAAGCTCGGTGTTGGGACCCGGGGCGAACTCACGGATTTGATCCGCGCGCAGAGTCCGCCCGAGGCCTGATCGCGCCGTCAGCGTGGCGCGCTCAGTTCCTGACCAGCTGCCCGTCGACCAGGTGCCAGCGCTCATCGGCGAGTATGTCAGCATCGCCTTCGTCGTGACTCACGAGCACCAGAGGAATCCCGCGCCGATCCAGAAGCTCCCGCACCGTTCGTGACAGCTCTGCGCGGAGCGGTCGGTCGAGGGCAGAGAACGGCTCGTCCAGCAGCACCAGTTGCGGTCGGGAGAGGAGAGCCCGCGCGACGGTCACACGCTGGCGCTCACCGCCCGAGAGCTTCCTGGGCCGGCGCTCCAGGAGCTCGGTGATGCGGAAGAGCTCCGCCATCTGCTCGACCGCACTGCGCTCGGCCCCTCCGTAAGCCATGTTCTCCCTCACGGATAGGTGCGGAAACAGCAGCGCTTCCTGCGGGGCCCACCCCACTCCCCGCTCCCACGGGGGCATCGTGCTCCCGGACCCGTCCATCCAAGTGCGGCCCCCGACCGACAGGGTGCCCTTCGCCCGACGCTCAACGCCTGCCAGAACACGAACGAGGGTGGTCTTGCCGGCGCCGGAGGGGCCCACGAAGGCGAGCGCTCGCGCACTCGTCTGAAAGGAAGCGTTCAGCGTCCGCTCTCCCATCCGGACACGGACGTCCATGTCGATCCCACCCCACGTGTCAGCGGCCACGGCGATCCTCCAACATGCGGCGCTGCCGCCGCGAGAGGGCCTCGTACCCGAACAGTGCAGCCAGTGAAATCGCCACGCTCGCACCGACCAGCAGCCAAGTCGCGGACTGGCCTTGAGGCGACTCGAGGAGCGTATAGACTGCGAGTGCGATTGTGCGAGTGCTTCCCTCGACGTTCCCGGCGAGAACTATCGTGGCTCCGAATTCGCCGAGCGCTCTGGCGAAGGCGAGCAGCGAACCCGCCGCGATGCCAGGAAGGGCGAGCGGCAGCGATACGCGAAGGAAGGTCCGGCGCGGAGGCACGCCCAGCGTCCAGGACAGCTCCTCGTACTGCTCATCGACTGCCTCGAAGGCCCCTCTGACCGCGATCACGTACAGAGGGAGCCCCACGGTCAGCGCAGCGACCGCGGCACCGAGCACGCTGAAGGGCACGGTGATTCCCAGCGCGGTGAGTGCGCCCCCCAGCAGCCCTCTCGTGCCGAGTAGGCTGAGAAGAAGAAAGCCCGTGACCACGGGGGGTATGACCAGAGGCGCCAAGACGACCGTGGAGAGCAGGATCTTGCCCGGGAAGTCGTGCCGGGCCAGGAGCCAGCCGATGGCCAGCGCGGGCAGAAGCCCCACGACCGTGGCAAGAAACGCCACGAGCAGAGAGATCCTGATTGCCGAACCTACAGAAGGTCCTGTTCCCCTCTCGGCCGCCTGAGCAGGGCCGCGGGCGTCGTCGGTCGAGAAGCCCCTTGCCGTGAACAGGTCCCGAGCCTGCGCACCGGAGACGAAGTCGAGAAACGCGCGAGCCTCTTCGGGGTGGCGAGCATTCACCAGGACGGCCGCCGGATACCGCACCGGGCGGTGGGCTCCCGGCGGGAAGACGTGCACCGTCCTGACGGCCGGCTCCGCGAGAGCGTCCGTCTCGTAAACGATCCCGGCAGCGGCCTCTCCACGGGCGACCCACGCGAGAACCCCTCGTACGCTTCCGGCGCGCACGACCCTGGTGGAGACGGCTTCCCACGCCTGGGCATGCATCAACGCCTCTCGAGCGTACCGGCCGGCCGGTACGTTGTCCCCCGCCAACGCCAACTCTGCGACACCGGCGAGTCCAGAAAGCGATACTGGCTCGGCAGCGGATGCCGGTGTGATGAGGACGAGCCGGTTTCCCAGAAAGCTCCGCACGTCGTCTGCATCGACTGCCCCACGACTCTGGAGCCATTCCATCCACTCTTGGTCCGCAGAGAAGAAGACGTCGGCTGAGGACTGGACCGCCTGAGGCGCCAACCGCGACGTGGCACTGAACGAGAAGCGCACCGGCATTCCGCCCTGCTCGTGCCACGCCTCAGCGACTCGCGGAAGGACGTCCCCGAGGCTTGCGGCTGCCAGGACCAGGAGGTCGTCCCCGGCCTCTTCCTGGGCCGACGTGGTCACGGGCGCGAGACAGATCTGGAGCGCGACGAGCACCAGCAACGCCGCGCCGCGAGCGAACGGCCGGGCGCAGAATCGGGGGGGTGGGGGCGGTGCAGACACGGGGCGCCAGGTTATCCCAACCGGATCTCCACAGCAAGCGCTCAGCTCCTTGCCGTGCGTGCCCCCGGCACGCCTCTTTGGCAGCATGACCTCACCCAGCCCCAAGACCCGCCAAGCCGAAACCGAGATCGTCGTGCGCAGCTATGAGCTCGACTCCTTCTCGCACGTGAACCATGCGGTCTTCCTCAACTATCTGGAATACGCCCGCTTCGAGGCTCTCCGCACCGGAGGCCTGACCAGGGAGTTCATGGCAGAGCGCGGCTGGGGCGTCTATGTGGTGCGGATCGAAGTCGACTATCTGAAGGAAGCCCGGATGGACGACCGTCTCCTGGTGCGCACTCGGCTGGGAGGCTACCGGAGAACGTCGATGCTTCTGATCCAGGAGGTTGTCCGGCCCGGTGACGACCCCGAGGACGAGGACGAAACGCTGATCCAGGCCAAGGTCCACGCGGTCTGGGTCGACGCGAACCGGCGACCCATGCGCGTTCCCGCAGAAGTGAAGGCTGCGTTGGGCCCGGGCCAGCCCTCGGCGGCAGCGAACGTCTGACGCCGTGCTCAGATTCGAGGGCTGAAGGTCGCCTACTCCCGATCGACCGTTCTAGTCGAGAAGCCGCAGCGGCATGACCAGGCAGAGGTAGTCCATGGCATCGTCTCCCTCTCCCACCGGCTCGACCGTCGCCGCCCGCTCGGGCGCCTTGAACGCGATCTTCACCTCGTCGGTCGGCATGTAGCGCAGGACTTCGAGGAGATAGTTCGCGTTGAACCCGATCTCGAGTTCCTCACCGTCGTACCCGACCTCGATCTCATCATGGCCCTCGCCGAGATCCGGGGTCAGAACGTTCAGATGCACGCTTCCGGGCTCGAACTTCATGCGGATCCGGTGGGTCTGATCCGAGGCGACCACCGCCATCCTGCGGACGGCGGACTCCAGGAGCTTCTTGTGGACGATGGCGTGCTTGTCGTTGTCCCGCGGGATCACCTGATCGTAGTTCGGATAGCTCCCCTCGATGAGCCTGGTGTACACTTCCGTCGAGCCGGACTGGAAGCCGAGGTGATTCCCACTACGGGCGACC
This sequence comes from Gemmatimonadota bacterium, assembly GCA_039587465.1. GTDB lineage: Bacteria > Gemmatimonadota > Gemmatimonadetes > Longimicrobiales > Gaopeijiaceae > JBDHIL01. The sequence continues at coordinate 17,376 of JBDHIL010000024.1, forward strand.
TTGAGATTCTCTTCGTCCTTGAAGAGACGCTGGACGTGCTGAAGGGCTGCTGGCGGCACGATGAAGTCGGCGGAGGGCGCCTCACCCGAGGTGGCAGGCACACCCATGCGGGCAAGCCTGTGCCCGTTCGTCGCCACCATGCGCATCTCACCGTCGCGCAGTTCCCACAGGACCCCGTTGAGGATCGGCCGGCTCTCCTCCGTGGAGGCCGCGAAGGAGGTGTGATGGATGAGCGCATGCAGGTCTTTGCTCGCGACGGTCCATCCCTCACCGAACTCGATCTCGGCGAGGTTCGGGAACTCCTCTGCCGGGAGGCCGTTGAGCTTGAAGTGGCTTCGCCCGCAGCGCAGTTCGATCTGGTCTCCGAACGTCGCAACCTCGACGGGCTGATCAGGGAGCTCGCGAGTGATCTCCTGGAGCTTCTTTCCAGGCGCCGTGAGACTTCCACCCTCTTTCACGTCCGCGGGGGCCTTGATGCGGACGGCCACATCGAGATCAGTCCCGCTCATCCAGACACCATCGTCCTTGGCTTCGAAGAGGATGTTGGACAACACGGGCAGCGTCGTCTTGCTGGGAATGCTGGCCGACACGGCTGCCAGGGCCGAGTGAAGATTCTGCCTGGTGATGGTGAAGTTCATCGAACCTCTGCTCCTGAAACGATCCGGGGGCTCTGGAGAGGCGAACGGGTTTTCAACGCCCGCTAGAAGTTATCTGAGTTCGTATAAGAAAAACATAGTAATAGTAGGGCGTGTGGATGTGTGCATAGTCACACCTCGCACAGGCTCGCCATCCGCTTACGACAAAGGCTTTCGGCGCTTTCGAACCCTGTGGACTGGCGAGTCGACAAGGGCCCGTTCTCAACAGGGGCCACTGCTCGGGACCGAGTCGGTGTGGAAGAGTGTGGGTAAAGCACCCAGTTAGCCACACGAGTCACAGGCTAGTGTGGATATCGCCGGAGCCGCCTGTCCGGAGCTCATCACGAGCATCCTCGACCCTCTGCCGGAACACTGGATCGGACTCCATCTGCTCCTCGACCTTCCTGATCGAGTGGATCACGGTGGAGTGGTCACGACCACCGAATATCTCGCCGATCCGCACCAGGGACGTGTCGAGTGCTTCCTTGATGAGGAACATGGCAACTTGGCGGGGAACGGTCAGATCCTTGGTGCGCCGCTTCGAGGCTAGCGCGTCGGCACGAACGCGCCAGCGCCGGGCCACGAGCTCCTGGATTCGCTCAGGAGAGAGAATGGGCGCCTGCTGGTGCCGTCGGATGAATCCGTCTCGGAGGGCGGTGTGCGCGAGAGCCAGCGACACCTCCTGGTGCTTCAGACTCGAGTAGGCCAGAAGCTTGAGCACGGCGCCTTCGAGTTCACGGACAGACGCCGTGCACGAAGTCGCGATGAAGTCGATGACCTCATTGTCCAGCGAGAGGTTCTCGTCTTCAGCCTTCTTCCTGAGGATGGCCATCCGGGTTTCGTAGTCCGGCGGGCGCAGGTCTGCAACCAGGCCCCACTCGAATCGGGACACGAGCCGTTCCTCGAGGCCGGGAATGTCCTTGGGTGGCCGGTCGCTGGTGAGGATGATCTGACGCTGGGCGTCGTAGAGGGCGTTGAAGGTATGGAAGAACTCCTCCTGGGTCCTCTCCTTGCCCTTGAGGAACTGGACGTCGTCGACGAGGAGCAGATCCATCTCCCTGTACCGGCGACGGAAGGCCGCCATCGTGCCCTGCCTGATCGAGAACACGAGTTCGTTCGTGAACTGCTCGGAAGAGACGTAAGCGACCCGGGCGCGCGGGTCCGCCTCGAGGACGGCGTGGCCGATGGCGTGCATCAGGTGCGTCTTGCCCAGGCCCACGCCCCCATACAGGAAGAGGGGGTTGTAGATCCGGGCCGGGTTCTCGGCGACGGCTTCGCACGCGGCCGACGCGAGCTGGTTGTTGGTTCCGACCACGAACCGATCGAAGGTGTAGCGGTCATTGAGGCGCGGACTCAGCGGCGGTGCGAGAGGTGGCGATGCGGACCCTGGCGCGACGGCCGGGTTCGGGTCCTTCGGAGTCAGGTCGAATTCAGGTACCGGGATCGGGGCGAGCTGCTCGCGCGCGATCACGCGGACCGACAGTTCCCGTCCGAGCACCTTCTCGGCAGCAGCGGACAGAAGGGGGCCGAACTTGTCTTCGATCCAGTCTGCGTGGAACCGGTCCCGGGCCTCGACGACCAATTCCGTGTCAGAGAGTGCGGTCGCCGTGGTGCCCTCGAGCCAGGTGCGAAAACTCTGAGGGGGGATGTGCGTCTGCGCGACGTCGCAGATCCGGCTCCAGACCTCCTGCGCCGTCAGTTCCACGGTCTCTCTGTGGGGCGGGCGGGCGCCGGCGGAGCGCCAGCGGCGGCGGCGGGCTGAAGGGTGCTGGTGTCGTGCATTCGGCGCACTGAAAGAGGTTGTGGGCTTCGGTTCCAGTCAGCCCCCCATGCATGGGGGGCGCCGAAGCTAGAAAAGCGATGTGGAAAAGTCAAACAAACCCTGAAATGAAGGGAATAACGGGGGTTTTGCACATGCTCGGGGTCGGGGCGTTGACGGCCTTCCAGACGTTTGGCTATCTTTTCAAGCTCGTTTTCGAACGGATGATCCCCATAGTATCAGGCTGGACCCGATGGGACCGACATACAGGCCACGAAATCGCAAGCGGATCAACAAGCACGGGTTCCGCGCTCGCACGGCGACGAAGGGAGGGCGCAAGGCGCTCGCTCGGAGACGCAGGCGGGGGCGCGCGCGCCTCGTCGTAACGATTGGCGGAAAGTAGGCAAGGGGGCCCCATCGCGGCAGGGGAGGCTCTTCCTCGAAAGGCGCGCATCCGTCTCACGAATGAGATCCGCGCGCTTCTGGAGCGGGGGAAGCGGAAGAGGACACCAAACGTGGACGTCTTCTTCGCGCATTCCCCCGCTTCTTGTTCCAGGCTGGGACTGCTCGTGCCGAAGCATGGCAGGAGCATCGTAGCGCGGAACCGGGTGAAGCGATGCCTGCGTGAGATCGGGCGAAGGGAGGTCCTGCCGGAGCTGGATGCGGCGGGGAAGAAGGCGGATGTGATGATCCGCGCTCGCTGGAAGGCATACGACGCCTCCCACGAGGAGTTGTCCCGGGAGGTGCGAGGAGCTGTGCGGGAACTGTGCTCAGAGGCATTCTGAAGGGCCTGATCCGCTTCTACCAGATAGCGGTCTCTCCGTGGACGCCGGCGGCCTGCAGGTATACTCCGTCCTGCTCTTCGTATGCCCTCGAGGCGCTGGAGCTGCATGGCGTGGCCCGAGGTGGATGGCTCGCCATTAGAAGAATTTTCAGCTGCCATCCGTGGGGAGGGCAGGGCTACGACCCGGTGCCGGCGGCACGGGAGACCGAGCCAGACCAACTCGAGACCACGAGCGGCCCGCAGGGTCGCCTGACGCGGTAGGCAGATGAAGACAGAAGCTCGCTTTCTGCTGGCCATAGTGCTGATGCTGGGTGTTCTGGTGGGGACGAACCTCCTGTTCCCCCCGGTTGTGCCGGACGTCCCGGTTCAGACCGACTCGGTGTCGGTGCAGGCGCCAGAAGGGCTTCCCACCGGGGAGGGCACGGACCCGGCTACACCGCGAATCCCGGAAGACGAGGCCGCAAGCGAGGCCGCGCAGGAGGCCGCTCCTGTGATCCCCGGCGAGGTGCGGCAAGTCGATCCGGCCGAACCGGTATCTACTGAGCAGCTGGTCACCGTCGAGGGCCCGCTGTACCGCTACACCTTCTCGAGCCGGGGCGCGCGGCTCGTCTCCGCCGAGATGACGCAGTTCCAATCGTTCACGCGCGACGGGGTCGTCGAGCTGCTCCCGGACGGAGCAAACGGTGCATTGGGACAGAGGTTCGTGGTCGGCATGGACACGGTCGACCTGCGGCGGGTCACTTTCGAAATCGAGCCTGCGGCAGGTCTTGTCCTTGCCGAGGACAGTGGGCCGGGGACGATTCGGTTCGTGTATCAGCACCCGACCTCCGACTTCCGTGTCGAGATCGAGTACGAGTTCGTTCCGGACGTGTACGCGGTTCAGGCCGAGGGACGGGTCGACGGGCTGAGGCGACCCCTGGTGGTCACCGACATCGGAGACGGCCTCCAGTTCGCCGAGGCGGACAGCGTCGGTGAGGTCCGTGCGATGGCGTACGTAGGAAACCACCTTCGCGACGGCATCAAGTCCACGCCCCTGAATCGGCCCGACCTCGGCCTGAGAGAAGGGCCGTTCCTCTGGGCCGCTTTCCGGAGCAAGTTCTTCGTCATGGCGCTGCTGGCACCCGAGAGTGACGCCGCAGCGGCCATGCCCAAGTACCTGGGCGGACTATTCGTGAGCCAGAGCGCGTTGCCCGAGAGGGCCCACGTGGCCGTGGCCCAGACGGTCGCCGATGACGGCCTCTTCGGATATCGGTTGTTCCTCGGGCCGCAGGAGTACGGTCGACTCGAGTCGCTCGGCCAGGACATGGAAGGCGTGAACCCGTACGGGTGGAAGTTCGTGCGGCCGATCGTCAGTCCGTTCGTCTCCGTGATCACGAAGATCCTCACGTTCTTTCACAACAGTCTGAACCTGAGCTACGGTTGGGTTCTCATTCTCTTTGGGGTTCTCATGCGGGTGGTGCTGTTCCCGCTGAACCACAAGGCGATGAAGGCCCAGCTTCGGAACATGGCGGTGCAGCCGCTCGTGCAGGAGATCCAGGCGAAGCACAAGGAGAACCCGGAGAAGCTTCAGAAGGAGATGATGAAGCTCTACAAGGACCACGGGTTCAACCCGCTGGCCGGGTGCCTCCCGATGCTCCTGCCGTGGCCGATCCTGATCGCGCTCTTCTTTGTCTTCCAGAACACGATCGAGCTCCGCGGCGTGCCGTTCCTCTGGCTCCCCGACCTGTCTGCGCCGGACCCACTCTACCTGCTGCCCGTCTTCCTCGGGATCTCGATGTTCCTGATGCAGTGGGTGAGCCTTCGTTCGCTGGATCAGACGAATCCACAGATGAAGATGATGATGTGGCTGATGCCCATCATGATGGTCTTCATCTTCTTCCGGCTGGCGAGCGGTCTGAACCTCTACTACGCGGTGGCCAACATCGCGACCATTCCGCAGCAGGTCTGGATCGCGAACGAGCGGAAGAAGGTCCAGGCCAAGGGTCCGCCCAAGGCCGCCGAGGACGAGTAGTCCTGATGGTTGTTCCTTGGCCCTCGAAGTAGACACGATCGCGGCGCTTTCGACCCCGCCCGGGGTCAGCGCGCTCGCGGTCGTCCGTGTTTCTGGGCCAGGGGCGAAAGACGTTCTCCGTCGACTGTGCCCGGCCCCCGACGACCTGCCGACCCCGCGAGCCGCGTGCGTGCGAGAGGTGAGGGATCCGGACCGGGGCGACGTCCTGGATCAGGCGGTGATAACGCTCTTCCCTGCTCCGGACAGCTACACCGGCGAGGACGTCGTGGAGCTTTCGTGCCACGGCGGATGGCTCGTGCCGCCGCTCGTGCTCGATGCCTGCTTGAGGGCCGGAGCGCGAAGTGCCGAACCGGGGGAGTTCACCCGCCGCGCGTACCTGAACGGAAAGCTGGACCTGGTTCAGGTGGAGGCCGTAGCCGACCTCATCGAAGCGAGAAGCAGTGCCCACCACCGCGCAGCGGTCGGCCAGCTGGAGCGAGGACTCTCACGGAGAATCGACTCGCTCCGGGCGGGACTGGTTCGGCTCGAGGGTCTGTTGGTCCACCACATCGACTTTCCCGAAGAGGACGACGCGCCCGTGCCCCTGGAGCGCATCGGTGCCGAGGCCTGCCGGGTCCGGGAAGAGATGGAAGCCCTGCTCGCGACGGCTCCTGAGGGAGAGCTGCTGAGGACCGGCGCGCTGACGGTGTTCGCCGGCCGGCCCAACGTGGGGAAGTCGTCTCTCTACAACGCGCTGCTGGGTGAGGAGCGCGCGATCGTGACAGAGACGCCCGGCACGACTCGGGACGCGCTCGAGGCGGCAGTGCAGCTGGGCGGGTATCCCTTCCGGTTGGTAGACACGGCCGGCATTCGCGAAGAGGGTGGGACGGTGGAGCGTCTCGGAATCGAGGTCGCCAGGAGATACCTCGGCCGGGCGGATCTGGTTCTCATGTGCGTCGAGTCCGGAGCAGCCCTGACCCCTGAGGAGGTTGAGTTTCTCGGGGCGGACGGGGGCGCGCCGATCGTGCTCGTGGAGACCAAGGCCGACCTGGGCGGTGGACCCGTCGAGGTAGAGGGGCGGCTGGAGGGGCGAGTTCGGGTTTCGGTGGAGACCGGCGAGGGACTGGCCGCCCTGCGGTCATTGCTGCCGGACCTGGTGTTCGCCGGCCTGGTGGAGTTGGAGAATGACGTGCCGGTGATCACCCGTCGTCGTCAGGCCGATTGCGTGGCAGCCGCGGTCAGCGAGCTGCTCGCGTTCCAGTCCGCCGTAGACGAGGACGTTCCGGTCGAGGTGCTTCCCACCCATCTTCGGTCGGCTGCCACGGCGCTCGAGGAGGTGCTGGGTGTCATCTCCCTCGACGACGTGCTCGACGCTGTATTCAGTGAGTTTTGTGTCGGAAAGTAGAGGACGTCATGGAAGAGCGACGCGGATACAGAGTTCGGGGTCGGGTGCAGGGAGTCGGCTTCCGGTGGTGGACGCAGCGGTATGCCGAGACCCTCGGTCTGCGGGGTACGGTGCGTAACCTCCCCGACGGGACCGTGGAGGTTCAAGCCTGTGGGTCCCCCGACCAGCTGACTTCGCTGGAGGCGGGCTTGAGGGAAGGCCCCTCTGGGGCGAGAGTCGATTGCGTAGATGCACTGGACACGGCGGGAGACCTTCCCGGGCGTGGCTTCTCAATCGAGGGATGGTAGTCATGGGCGAGTTGCGGTAAACATGCGCATTGTATGCTGCGATCTTCTTGATCGGGTTCGACGATCGGCGGTAAGGCTGTGAGGGTCACCTACGATGTCGTGGTGGTCGGTGGCGGGCATGCCGGGACCGAGGCGGCATCCGCCGCGGCGAGGTGTGGGGCGCAGACGCTCCTCATTACGCCGGACCTTTCGCGCCTGGGGCAGATGAGCTGCAACCCCGCGATCGGTGGCATGGCCAAGGGCATCGTTGCTCGCGAAGTGGATGCTCTGGGCGGAGTCATGGGGAGGGCTACCGACGCGTCCCGGATCCACTTCCGCATGCTGAACCGCTCGAAGGGTCCTGCCGTATGGGGCCCCCGGGCTCAGTGCGATCGGGCCATGTATCCGATGGCTGTGCGACGGATTCTCGACGGGCTTCCCCATCTGGACCTCTTCGCCGAGATGGTCACGGACCTCATCGTGGAAGACGGGCGTGCGGTCGGGGTACGGACGCGCGGGGGTTTGGAGGTCTCGGCCCGGAGCGTCGTCGTCACCACGGGAACCTTCCTTCGTGGGCGCATCCACGTGGGTGGGGAGGCTGGAGTAGCTGCAGGCCGTGCCGGCGAGGCCCCGTCTGTCGAACTCGCGGAAGGGCTGGAGGGGCTCGGGCTGGAGGTCGCTCGTTTCAAGACGGGGACTCCGCCCAGGATCGACGGACGCACTGTCGACTATGCCCGGCTCGAGCGCCAGGACGGAGAGGCTACTCCGTATCGGTTCTCGGGATACTGCGACGAGGCCATCCCGGCGCAGCTGCCCTGCTGGATCGCGTGGGCGGGGGAGGACCTGAAGAAAGTCGTGGCGGACAACCTGCGGCGAAGTGCCCTGTACGGAGGAGAGATATCGGGGAGGGGGCCCAGGTATTGCCCCTCGATCGAGGACAAGATCGTTCGGTTCCCGGACGCTCCCAGGCACCAGGTATTCCTGGAGCCGGAGGGGCTGCACACGAGTGAGCTCTACGTGAACGGGCTGTCCACGTCGCTTCCCCCCGAGGTTCAGCTGGACTTCCTCCGGGCTGTTCCCGGGTTGGAGGACGTGCGCATGACGAGGGCGGGTTACGCCATCGAGTACGACTACTTCCCGCCGCACCAACTCCGGCACACCCTCGAGCTGAAGGACGTCCCCGGGCTGTTCTTCGCCGGACAGATCAACGGCACCACCGGGTATGAAGAGGCGGCCGGGCAGGGCGTGGTGGCGGGAGCGAATGCGGCTCTGCTGGGGCGGGGTGAGGCGCCCTTCGTCCTGGAGCGGGACCAGGCGTACATCGGGGTGCTGGTGGACGACCTCGTGACCCGAGGTGTGGACGAGCCCTACCGCCTCTTCACCTCACGGGCCGAGTTCCGACTCCTCCTGCGTCAGGACAATGTGGCGGCCCGCCTCGGCCCGCTTGCCCGGGACCGCGGTCTCCTCACGGGGGAACAGGCTGCCGCGCTCGATGCGCGACTGGGAAGCGAACTGCGTGTGTTGAACTGGCTCCAGGACACGAACATCGAGCCCGAACAGGCGGAGCCGCTTCTTCTGCAGGCCGGTTCACGCCCAATCACAGAACCGACGCGGGCGGTGGAGCTGCTGAAGCGACCGCGGGTGCGCGGCCGGGATCTGGTCAGCTTGGCCGGGGAGGCACTGGAGGCCGTACCCGAGGGCGCGGTCGACGCTGTGGACGCAGAGCTGAAATACGCGGGGTATGTCGCGAAGGACCGAGTCCGAGCACAGAAGCTGCAGGCACAAGCTAAGTTCATACTAGCCAACGGTTTACCGTATTCCAGCTTCATCACGCTGACACGGGAAGCCCGCGAGAAGCTGGCCAGGATCCGGCCGGAAAACCTCGCGCAGGCAGGGCGGATCCCCGGTGTGTCCCCGGCAGACCTTCAAAACCTCATGCTCGAGGTCAGGCGGTTGGGTGCATCAGAGGATGTGCCCGCTGCGGGGAGTTGACCCTTCAGGAGCAGGAGCTCCTGGCAAGGGGGTCACTCTTCCGGCTAGCTGTTTCACGTGAAACAGCTGGGCGCGGTTTGGGCGTTGTCGCATTGCGCGGGGGTGTGGCCGAGACGGAGCCAGGGCCGGCGCCGGGTGGCTTCCCCGAGGCGACTTCGATCAGCGGTGTTTCACGTGAAACAGTGCCGATGAGGGTCCCGGTGTGCCTCAGCGCCGAACCAGATCGAAGTGTGTGAGCGCGGGCTCGTCGACGCCCGATCCGAAGTCGAACTCCGTGTCACCGTCGATCGTGAATCGATCCGGCCCGAAGAACTCGTACGTGCCCGGGGTGACGCCTGCGGTGGGAAACTCCCGGTTGAGGGTCACGGTGGCGCCAGACACGGAGATTGTGCCGATCTCCGTCGAACTTTGTCCCACGAACACGAGAATCGCCGTGTACTGGGAAGAGGGCTGGACGTTCAACGTGAAGGTGGCGCCTTGATCGAGGAGGTCGCGGACGACCTGCGGGTCCGCCACGCTGGAGAGCGTCAGGACCTGGGCCTCCCAATCACCCACGAATTGAGCGATCTCGGGACTGGGCTCGATGGGGCCCTCGCCGCCGCCGCACCCCCAACCTCCCGCGAGCAGCACCAAGCCCACGCACCAGAATAACGGCCTTCCTGAGAGCATAAGATCCCTCGGTGTCTAGCTGCTGCGGCGAATTGAAGCATCCGATCGTCCAAAGAACGAGGAGAAGTTCCGGCATTCCCCGAGGGCAGTCAAGGCGGGCCCGCCTTTACCGGGCGCATCGGTCCATCCTATACTTGTCGCCCTTTCCCGAACCACCCCAGGATCTCAAGGAATCGATGGCCCGGCTTATCGCTATTGCGAACCAGAAGGGAGGCGTGGGCAAGACCACGACTGCCATCAACCTCGGTGCGGCTCTCGCCGCAGCCGAGAAGAAGACCCTGGTGGTGGACATCGATCCCCAGGGCAATGCCACAAGCGGCCTTGGAGTGGAAGATCGGGAGACCCGCGCGACCGTCTACGACGTCCTCATCGAAGGAAGGTCGGTGCAGGACGTGCGTATCCAGGGACTGCACTTCGCCTGCCTCGACCTCGTTCCGTCCAGCCGTGACCTGGTTGGAGCCGAAATCGAGCTGGTGGAGGCCCCCGATCGTGAAAAGGTGCTCAGCAAGGCTCTCAACCGGGTCCGCGATGAGTACGACTACATTCTCGTCGACTGTCCCCCGTCTCTGGGCCTGCTGACCCTCAATACGCTCACGGCTGCTGATTCGGTGATGATTCCCATCCAATGCGAGTTCTACGCGCTGGAAGGGTTGAGCCAACTTCTGAACACCGTCCGCCTGGTTCAGAAGGGATTGAACCCCAGTCTGGACATCGAGGGTGTGCTTCTCACGATGTACGACCGCAGATTGAATCTATCCAAGCAGGTTGCCTCGGAAGCCCGCGAGTACTTCGGCGCGAGGGTGTACAGAACACCGATTCCCCGAAACGTCAGCTTGGCAGAGGCGCCGAGCTTCGGTGAGCCCATCCTTCTCTACGATGTGATGTCCGCGGGGGCGCAGGCTTATCTGGCGCTTGCCAGCGAGATGACCCAGGGGGGAAGGATCCCCGAGGCCTCCAGTGAGGGGATGCCGACATGACGCGAAAAGGTGGATTGGGCAAGGGGCTCGGTGCTCTCCTGGGCCAGTACATGGACCCTGAAGTGGTCGAGGAAACCGAGGTACGGCGCCTCTCCATCGAGCAGATCGTCCCGAATCCGCTTCAGCCGCGCCGCGTCTTCACGGACGAGGAGTTGGGAGAACTGGCGGCATCGATCCAGGCGAACGGCCTGCTCCAGCCTCTGGTGGTGAGACCTGCTCCGGGTAGCGAGGATCGCTATGAACTCGTTGCAGGAGAGCGACGTTTCCGTGCTCTGGCGCGCCTTGGTTGGTCGCACACCCCGGCGCTCGTTCGCGAGGCCTCCGACGAGACGCTTCTCGTCTTGGCCCTCGTCGAGAACCTCCAGCGCGAGGCTCTGAATCCCCTCGAGGAAGCGGAGGGATACCAGACGCTCATGAACCAGTTCCAGCTGACGCAGGCCGAAGTCGCCGCGTCCGTCGGAAAGAACCGCTCCACCGTGGCCAATCTCCTGCGCCTCCTGCGCCTCCCCCCATCGATCAAGAAGTTGGTCTCGTCCGGAAAGCTCAGTACCGGGCATGCGCGTGCTGTCCTGTCGGTCGACGACCCCGTTCGTCAGGGAGAACTGGCGCGACGAGCGGTCAAGGACGGCTGGTCGGTCCGGGAGATGGAGCGGCGTGCCGGAGAGAACCCCGGGGTGCCCAGGCGCGGCGCCAAGCGCTCCCAGAAGGCTGTGGATCCGGTGGTGCGCCTGCTCGAAGAGAGGCTCCGCGACCACCTCTCCACGAGGGTCCGGATCAAGGGAGGCGGCAAGAAGAAAGGATCGATCGAAGTGGAGTTCCACGGCAGTGAGGACTTCGAGCGGGTCTTCCAGCTGATAACCGGTCGGGATGTCTCAGAGGTCGTTCTGTGAGCCACGAGGGAGGCAAACACCGACACTTCACCCTCATCGTGGTGCCGGACGGCGGTCAAGAGAGCAAGAGTTACCGCATCAGCTATCGACGGGTCCGGTTTCTCGCTGGGGCTCTCGGGCTCCTTACCCTCATGCTGGCCGTCATGGCCGGCAGTTGGTGGTACCTTGCGGCGAGGGTTGCCAGGGTGGGCGACGTCACCGCGCTCGAGACCCAATTGGAGCAAATGCTTGCGGACAGCGTCCGCGTCCAGGACCTGGCCGAGCAATTAGCCGAGATAGAGCGGCAATACGAGGCCATCCGCGGCCTGTTCGCCGCCTCTGCAGCGGAAGTGCCCTCGGAGGTTTGGCTGCCCCCGGCTTCGGGCTCGGTCCGGTTGGCCAGCGAGGTGCGCCGGACTTTAGGGCCGACCCTTCCCGACGTGTGGCCCCTGACCCAGCCTGGCTTCGTGACGCGAGGGCTGATTGATGATGAGCTCGGAGAACACCCGGGAATCGATATCGCAGTGCCTACCGACTCGTATGTACGAGCATCCGGCGGCGGCACGGTGGTGGACGTCGGTGATGACGATGTGTATGGTCGGTTCGTCGTGATACAGCACCCTGACGGGTATTCGTCCCTGTATGGGCACGCGTCCATGACGCTGGTGGTGCTCGGACAGCAGGTGCGACAAAGAGAAGTCATTGCCGTGAGTGGCTCGACAGGTCACTCGACAGCGCCCCACCTGCACTTCGAGATTCTGCTCGACGGACAGGTGGTGGACCCGCTCACGATGGTGAGCCAGCCTTGAACTGAAGGTAACAATGGCACGAGATCGACATGGCAACGGGGCGCCTCCCGAATCGGTGATCTCGATCATCGGTCCCGGGATGAGCGTCATTGGTGACTGCACCACGGACGGCACCATCCGAATCGAGGGCCGAGTCGAAGGATCCGTAAGGGCAGGCAAGGCCGTGGTTATCGGGAAGGACGGAGTCGTCGAGGGTGACGTGAGCACCCAGGACGCGCTCATCTCAGGGACGGTGCGGGGCTCCCTGGTAGCTGCGTCGAGGCTCGAGGTCCAGGCTCACGCGCATATCGACGGAGAGGTCAGAGCCAAACGCATGCAGCTCGAAGAGGGAGCTGTGCTCAACGGAACGGTTCAAATGGGGGATACCTCGCCTGGAGGCACGTCTCCAGAGGCCTGAAGAAACCCGATCCGGGTGCGGGTAGAACAGCTTTCCGGGCTCCGTAAACATGCTTTTCCCCACTACCGCTCGCCGATTTCCAGGTCGATGATGCGATACTTGAAGGCGTCTAAAGCGTTGTGGCACAGCGAGATGGACCTTTTGGCCGATGTCGTGGGGCGAGATGCGACAATTCGGGGCGTCGGTTTTCCACAAGTTCTCCACCGCGGCCTTTGCCGGGCTGCATCGGGGGTGAAACGACCATGAAACTAGAATCCCTGCTCCAATATGTGGGCGAGTACCTCGCGGTGGTCGACCACCCGGATTACCCGAGCGCGCTGAACGGCCTCCAGGTGGCGGGCGCCGAAGAAGTGACGCGCGTGGCCGCCGCGGTGGACGCGTCCGAGCGGGTTATCGCAGCGGCCACCCGAGCCGGGGTCGATCTGCTCATCGTGCATCACGGACTGTTCTGGGATGGGCTTCGGCCCCTGACGGGCCGGCGATACCGGAAGATCAAGGCACTGCTGGACGCGGGCGTGGCCCTGTACAGCGTTCACCTGCCACTCGATGGGCACGCGGAGGTAGGAAACGCTGCGCTCCTGGCCCGTGAGCTCGGGCTCGAAGCGTTGGAGCCCTTCGGCAGCTACCAGGGTTGGGACATCGGCTGGGCGGGTGCTGCGCCCATGGGAACCACACGGGCCGATCTGCAGGCGGCACTGACCGAGGCCCTGGGCGGATCGGTTCACTTGATCCCCGGCGGTGCGGATCGAGTGGACCGGGTAGGCGTCGTGACGGGTGGGGGCGCGTCCTTCACCGAGGCCGCTGCCGAAGCCGGCCTGGACGCCCTGGTGACCGGCGAGGGTTCGCACCACACGCACATCGATGCGATGGAGCTCGGAATGAACGTGTACTTCGGGGGTCACTACGCGACGGAGACCTTCGGGGTCAGGGCCTTGGCGTCGCACATCGCGGATAGGTTCGACCTGGAGTGGCAGTTCATCGACGACCCGACGGGGCTCTGACTGCACTGCTGTCCGCTCGTTACTGAATGCAAAGAAGGGGGGCGCCGCCGGCGCCCCCCTTCACATTGTGCGACGGCTTTACCGCTGAGCCTTTGGCGCTCAGCTGCCGTCCATCATGGCGTCTCGCGCTGCCTTGAACTCCTGGCCGTCATTCCAGTTGGGCCACGATGAGCCGTTGGCGATGTCGAGCGTGGTCAGGTACACCAGCATGGCCTGCTGCTCGGCACCGTCGAACACGAAGTCCTCGGAGAACTCGTCGGCAGGGGAGTGGTAGCGGACTGCGTTGTACTCTGAGAGCATCTCATCGCCCCAACCCTCCGGGCGGCCGACGAAGCGACGGCCGTGCTCGACGTACAGCGAGGGCACACCTGCCCTCGCGAACGGGAAGTGGTCGCTGCGAAAGAAGTATCCCTTTTCGGGCTCGGCATCCGGCATGATCTCGAGCCCGAGTTCGTCGGCGCGGGTCTGAGCGTAAGCACCGAGCCCGCTCCGTTCCGTGCCGTGAACCGTGATGTCTTCTGTGATCCCCCACAGATTGGCTCCGTCCACGTTGATCTCCGCAACGGTCCTGTTGAGGGGGCGCAGCGGGGACTGGACGTACCACTCGGCTCCGAGAAGACCCTGCTCCTCGGCGGCGGTCGCCACGAATAGAAGCGAACGTGCCGGCCGCGCGTCGGCCTGGGCGAAGGCCCGGGCAATCTCGAGGAGCATCGCGGTGCCGGATGCGTTGTCGTAGGCACCGTTATAGATGGAGTCACCGTCGATCGCCTCTCCCACCCCGAAATGGTCGTGGTGGGCGGTCATCGTGATGACTTCATCCGGCCGCTCCGAGCCGGGAAGAAGGCCTACCACGTTCGCGGTCGCGACCTGACGCACAGAGCTCCGAACGGTGCCAGACACCATGACCCCGGTCGGCATCGCAACAAATCCGCGGCGACCCGCGGCAACCTTGAGTTCGTCGAAGTCCAGGCCCCCGAGCGCGAGGGCGCGGCGCGTTACATCCTCGGTGATCCAACCGAGCATTCCAGCCGGGGTGGAGCCGGGGTCGGACGGCAGAGCGAACTGCTCACCGGACCAGCTGCCACGCACCACGCTCCAGGGGTAGCCTGCCGGCTCAGTCTCGTGAACGACGATCGCGCCCAGAGCACCCTGTCGGGCCGCCTCTTCATACTTGTACGTCCAGCGGCCGTAGTAGGTCATGGCGCGCCCCCCGAACAGGGTGGGATCCGCCTCGGGTGCGGGGGGGTCGTTGACCAGGATCAGTAGCCACTTTCCCGAGACGTCCACGCCTGCGAAGTCGTTCCACTGGTTCTCCGGGGCATCGACTCCGTAACCGACGAATACGAGTTCGGCGCTGCCCTCGACCGATACGGCCTCCGCGTCGCCAGGGTTGAGTACGAATTCGTCCATGTACGTCAGCGAGAGCGACCCTTCGTCACCGGAGAAGCTCAGGCCTACCGCTTGTGGATCCGGCGTCGTGCCGACCATCGGCACGGTCTGGAAGTAGGACCCATCGACAGGCTCCAGTCCGAACTCTTCGAACCTGGCCGCGATGTAGTCGGTTGCCATCTCACCCCCGGGATGACCGGGACCCCGACCCATGAAGTCATCGGAGGAAAGGGTGCGCATATGCTCCTCAATGCTCTCCCCCGAAACCAGATCATAGGATTCCGGCTCGGCTGTGGGATAGCAGGAAGCCATCACAGCTACAGCTGCGACAGCGATGAGCGGCTTCATGTCGATCTCCTTGGAAAGGCCTTCTGACGACTGAAGGCTACCCATTCCGAGGAAGTGGTGGTAGCCCGTCCCGGAGTGCCGCGGAGGGGCGTCGCGTGCTTGTTGGCGAACACCGGAACGAGGAGGCGAGAGGGCGCCTAGAACAGCCCGTCGAGGTAGAAGTAGATCTTCCAGCGCGAACCGTAGTAGGCCTTGGCGACATCCATTCTCACGATCCCGTCCAGGAGTGAGGAGCCGATACCGACGGACGCGGTTCGGCCCGAGAACGTCATGTCGTCTCGCGTTCCAGCCCAACCCATGTCGGTAAACAGCGTCAGGCGCGCACCAGCGAAGCCCGTCCCGATCTCGCCGCGCAGGCGCCAGAACGTGTCGCCGGCGAACTCACTGTAGTCCAGGCCGCGGAGGGTCGCCGACCCACCCAGGAAGAAGTCTCTCTGAGGGGGCGCGTCTCCCCAGGTGGTGCCACCGGACACCTCCAGCGCTCCCGCGAGATTCAACGGGAGCGGATGGGTGGCCGACATCGATGCGGACAGGCGTTGGTAAGTCCGAGCGCCGCCAGCCGCCTCGCCCGCGACCCGGCCCGTCAGCACCAGGGCATTGGGGTCGATGCCTGCGAACCAACTGAACACGGCTCGGGCCCCGTTGAATCGCCCCGCGACGGCCGGCCGGACGGCATCGACGGTGTCTTCGACCAACCGATCGAGCAGAAAGAAGTCCGTGGTGCGCTCGACGCCGGCGTGCTTCTCGACGAAGCCATCGATGGTCGTCCTCGTGCGATCGCCGATGCGCTGGTATCGGAGAAAGGCTCCCGTCGCCCGGTAGTAGACACCCCGGTCGATACCCATCAGAAGATGCACCGCCGAACTCGTGGTGCTGAACGGATCGCCGTCGTCCGCTGCCGACTCCAGGCTCCGATAGCCCGAGACTTCCCATCGTCCGTCATCGGTTCCCGTCGACAGCGCGAGGGCGCCGTAGGGCTCTCGGTCGCCGGTCCCCAAGCGTGCCCGGGCGTCCAGGTCTACCCGGGCGGACAAGGGAAGGGCCACCGCTCCGCCCAGACTGAGTCCCTCGACTCTGTTGAACCTCAGGAGACCCTGGTCGATCCCCCAGGCGAATGTGGGCCGGAGTGCCCGATACTCCGGAAGCATGCTCTGCAGCTCGTCCGTGAGTTCCTGGAGCTCCTGCTCGCTGAACGCCGCAGGGGATCGCTCGCCGGATTGGCCCGTGAGCTCGGGCGACCTGAGCAATTGGTCAGGCGCCGGGACGACGGTGGTCATCACATAGAGGAACTCGCCGTCTTCGTCCTCGACGTCCTGTCGTTTCCGCTCCCATCCTGGCGGCAGAGGTCCCTCCAAGGGGACCGAGCTGACGGTATCGTTGACCCGGTAGTCGCGAACGCTCCACTCCACCGTTACGGGGATGGTCAGGAAGCGGCCCACGCGCGCCTCGCCCTCCGTGGCGAAACGGCGAGGCAGCCAGAACTGGAAGTCGTGAAGGCTGTACTCGACCGTGGCGTAGGTGAGCTCGACTTCTATGGGCTTCAGGAACCCGGGCACGTCCTCCGCGTCGCCGGGCTCGTCCTCCGCCAGGTCGAAGGGTCTCGATGGTTTGTAGCTCGCCCTGACCAATGCCGCCGACTCGGCGTCGAACCACAGGGAGCCCGCCACGAGGTGGAACGAAGACCGCCTCGGTTCCACGCGGACCTCGAGGAGCACGACCGCTCTGCCGTCCGGAAAGCTGACCCGGAGGGTGTCACCGGGAGAATACCTGTATTCGATCAGGGCCGTGTCGGCCAGCGGGTGCAGGGCCCAGCCTGAGCCGAAGGCCAGGCGGTCGCCGCTCGGATCGAACGCGAAACCGGGCAGCTCCGTTTCGTCGAGGAGTTCCTGTGTGAACTCAGAGCGGAGTCCCTCTGCCTCCTCTTCTCCGACGGCCAGGGTGACTTGCCCTGTGGAGTCGTTGACCGACGTCACACCGACCACATCGTCTCCGCGGCGGGTATCGGCCCCCACGATCGGAACCGCCTGCCGAGCCGCGATCCACTGAATGGCCCGTTCCCCATCTTCCTGCCACCGGATCCGCGCGACCCGTTCCTGCTCGAACAGCCCCCGTTCACGGCGGAAGCGGAAGGCGGTCAGGCCGACGTAGATGCGTTCCCGCATCACCCCCTCGTAGCTCTGGATTCCCTCGACCGCGCGGAGGCGTGCGTCGCGTGCGCGGAACACGAGATCCCGGGTCTCAGCGTCTGCGAACGTGTCTTCGGGGAGCGTGACTTCCTGGCTCCCGGCATGGTGGGGCAAGAGCACCATGCACAGGCCGAGGATGGAGGCTGCGGACAGGGCGCGGACACGGGGCTTTCCGCCGTTGCCCCGGGTGGGGACCTCGCCTACCATCCTGTCTGCTTCATGACCCATAAGGAGTCCTCATGACTCGGAAGATCTTCACGGCAGCAGCAGCCCTGATCGTGCTGGCGCCATCCCTGGCGGCCCAGGGCGTTCCGACCCCCGTAGAGCATTTCGGCTTCGAACTCGGGTCCGACCGCCAGTTGGCCGACTGGGATCAGCTCACTTCGTACTACGAGAAACTGGCGGAATCGAGTCAGCGGGTGACCCTCGATACCCTTGGCGCGACCACCATGGGGCGCCCCTTTGTGATGTTGACGGTCACGAGTGCGGAAAACCAGGCCCGTATCGAGGAGCTTCACGAGATCCAGATGAAACTCGCCGACCCTCGGACCATCTCGTCCGAATCGGAGCTGGAGCGGCTTCTCGACCAGGGCCGCACGGTCGTACTCATCACGCATCAGATCCACAGCACCGAAGTCGGTGGGGGGCAGACCGCCGCCCGCATGCTCCACAAGCTCGCTTCGTCCGACGATCCTGCCATACGGCGGATTCTGGATAACGTGATCCTGCTCGACATTCCGGCGCTCAACCCCGACGGCCTCCAGTGGGTGTCCGAGTGGTACATGGACAAGGTGGGCACCCAGTACGAGGGCGAGTCGATACCGTGGCTTTATCACTTCTACACGGGTCACGACAACAACCGTGACTGGTACGCGTTCACTCAGCTGGAGACTCAGCTCACCATCACGGGTGCGCACAACGCCTGGCACCCGCAGATCGTCCATGACATCCACCAGATGGGTGGCAACGGCGCTCGGATCTTCTTCCCGCCCTATATCGAGCCGTGGGAGCCGAACATCGATCCCGCGCTGACATCGGCGGTGGGCCAGCTCGGTTCCTACATGCAGGCCGAGCTCACGGCTCAAGGCAAGGCGGGCGTGGTGACGGGTGCGCAGTACGACGCCTACACTCCGGCGCGAGCGTACCAGCACTACCATGCGGGTGCCCGGATTCTCAGCGAGACGGCGTCTGCGCGGTTGGCGTCTCCGGTCGACGTGGACCCAGCGCGCTTCGGACCCCGTCGCGGATATGATGCGTCCCAAAGGTCCGCGAACTTTCCCATGCCTTGGGAGGGCGGGGAGTGGGGGCTTCCGGACATCGTGGACTATATGGAAGCGGGCGCGATGGCTCTTCTGACGAATGCGGCCGCGAACCGCCGGTTCTGGCTCGAAAACTTCTATGGCGTGAACCGGCGAGCCGTGGACGGGTGGGATGAGTGGCCCGAGGCGTGGGTCATTCCCGCCGGCCAGACCAACCAGGTCGGAGTCAGCTACGTGCTTCGCATCCTGACGATGGGGGATGTCGAGGTCCATCAAGCCGAGCGCGCATTCACCGCGGACGGCATCAGCTTCCCCGCGGGCAGCTACGTGATTCCGATGCAGCAACCGTACGCGTCGTTCGCGAACACGATGCTGGAGGTCCAGTACTATCCCGACTTGCGGACGTATCCGGGCGGACCGCCTGCGCGCCCGTACGACGTGACAGCGCACACGCTGCCGTACCTCATGGACGTCGAGGCGGTGGCGCTCGATGAAAACACGAACGTGCCGCTCTCCGACCCCCTGGCCGTCCCCGACTGGAACTTCGAACTGCCGGATCATCTGACCGGTGACCAGGCGTCTCGCGTCGGCGTGCTCAAGACGTGGCAGGAACCGATGGAGGGGGGGTGGACCCGGTGGGTCTTCGACCAGCACGGTTTGGCCTACGACACGCTCAGTGATGCGGACGTTAGGGCCGGAGGGCTGGCGGACAGCTACGATGTGATCCTCATCCAGAGCCAGGACGGTGAGTCCCTCATCGACGGGTACGAGGCCGGAAGGCTCCCGCCACAATACACCGGCGGCCTCGGGGCACAGGGCACGGGGGCCCTGTCCGATTTCGTTCATGCGGGTGGGCGCCTCGTGGTCATCGAGGAAGCGGCCGACTTCGCGATCGACCTGTTCGGTCTACGGCTGACCAACCCGGTGGATGGGCTTTCGGGTCAGGACTTCTATATTCCGGGCTCGATCCTCCGCCTGGAGCTCGAGTCGGGGTCCGGAATCACCGAGGGACTCGACCCCGAGTCCGTGGCGTGGTACTGGCGGAGCAGCCGGGCGTTCGAGGTCGGAGACTCCAACGTCAAAGTCATCGCCCGTTACGGTTCCGGGGATCCGCTGCTGTCCGGGTGGGTACTTGGCGGTGATCGGGTGGCCGGGCAGCCAGCAATCGTCCAGGCCAGCGTCGGCCAAGGATCCGTGGTGCTCTTCGGATTCCAGCCGAACTATCGGGCGCAATCCGTCGCGACCTGGCCCCTACTCTTCAACGCATTGAGTCGATGAGCGATACGACAAAGTCGCTGTGTCCATCGTGTGGAAAGCACGCCAGTGGGAACTTCTGTCATCACTGCGGCTCCACTCTGGGTGGAAAGTTCTGCAACCAGTGTGGGTCCGAGGTGTCGGGTGATGGGAAGTTCTGCAACCAGTGCGGAGCTCCCGCGAAGCCCGCTGCTGCAGCCGAGGCTCCAAGCGGGGGTGGAGGCAGCCGCCAGAACAAGGCCGCTGCCGGGACGGGTGCGGAGGGTGTGCCTCCGACCAACTCGCTGCCCTGGTGGTTCGCCGGCATCGCGATGTTCGGCCTGATCATGGTCGTGGGGTGGAACATGGTGCAGCCGGGTCCGCCTCCGACACCCGGTGGCAGTACGGTGCCGATGGGCTCGGTAGACCCCACCGGGCCCGGGACTACGGACATCTCACAGATGAGCCCCAGAGAGGCGGCCGACCGGCTGTTCAACCGGGTGATGACCATGTCCGAGGCGGGGGACGTCGCCGGCGCTCAGGGGTTCATGCCGATGGCCATTCAGGCCTTCGATATGGCTCGGCCACTGGATATGGACGGGCTCTACCACCTCGCCCTCCTCCAGCGGGGCGCATCACAGTTCGATGGAGCTCTGGGCACCGCGCAGCAGATGCTGCAGCAGGAGCCCAACCACACGCTCGCTCTCAACGTGGCCGCTGCGGCCGCGGTCGGACTCGGGAGGCTCGACGAGGCCGAGGGCTACTATCGACTGCTCCTCGAGCACATCGACACTGAGATCGGCCGACCGCTCCCCGAGTATCAGGGGCACGCCACCTCGTTCCCCTCGGCGCGGGCTGAAGCCGAGGCGTTCCTCGCGGCTCGCTGACCCTGCGTCCGGGGCGCGCCTGAGCTAGGCGCGCCCCGGACGGGTCACCATGCGCGTCTTCCTGACCGGAGGCACGGGACTCCTCGGGTCTCATCTGGCAGAGCGCCTTGTTGCGGATGGTCACGAGGTGGTCGCTCTTTGCCGGGCTGGGGCGCGGAGCCTCTTTCTCGAGGCCGCAGGGTGTGAGATCTCCGTCGGAGACGTCCGAGACCGGCCCGAGACCCTCGCGCCCTCGATGGTGGGGTGCACGCACGTGGTCCACAGTGCGGCGTTGGTCTATGCGGGAGGCTCCTGGCCGCTCGTGCGGGACGTCAATGTCGTGGGCACCCGCAACGTCATCGCGGCCGCGAGCGACGCGGGGGTCGGGCACGCGGTGCACGTGTCTTCCGTGGCCGTCTACGGAAGGGCCGACGGAGCGGTGGACGAGGCGTGTCCTATCGACCGGCCGGTGCCGGCAACGGACGTGTACGCCCGATCGAAGAGAGAGGCGGAGTCGGAGGCACGAGCAGTCGAGGCGGAGCGGGGGCTTCCGGTGACGGTGGTCCGGCCAGCCGCCGTGTATGGAGAGCGCGATCGACTCATGGCTCCGCGCATCGCTCGCCTGACCCGGGCCCCGCTGGCGTTCGTCCTCGGGTCGGGACACAACACGCTTCCCACCGTCTATGCGGGGAACGTCGCGGATGCGATCCTGCGCGCGATGTCGGCCGGCGAGGGAGGGGCCGTCTACGACATCGGCCTCGATCACCCTCTCACTCAGCGGCAGCTGATCGAGGGCATCGCGCACGGAATGGGAAGGAGGCCGCGCATCGTCGCGATACCTGAAAAGTTGGTGCTGGGGGCCGCGGACCTGCTGCAGGCTCTGCGGATTCCGGTGCCCGGAGCGAGGCACCTGCCCCTCGGGCGGGTTGCGCGGCTGGCCGTTGGAGAGAATCCCTATCCCTCCCGGAGTATTCGGGAGCGTCTGGGCTGGGATCCGCCGTACCGTCATGAAGAGGCGCTGGAGCGCACCGGACGGTGGCTTAGAGACCACATGTAGCGAGGACATCATGGAGCACGACTCGGGGCCGAATTGGGCAGAGCCGTTCCCGCACCCGCGGGCCACGGAAGATGAGCGCCTGCTCGAGAGTGGGCGCGTCGAACAGCCGGGCAGGGAGTCCTGGAGGATCTTCCGGATCATGGGA
Organism: Gemmatimonadota bacterium; assembly: GCA_039587465.1. GTDB lineage: Bacteria > Gemmatimonadota > Gemmatimonadetes > Longimicrobiales > Gaopeijiaceae > JBDHIL01. Next base: position 39,412 of record JBDHIL010000024.1, read on the forward strand.
GAATTCGTCGAGGGCTTCGAAGAGATGGCGAACGTCGGGCGGGGCGTGACCGTGTTCGGTTCGGCGCGCACCGAGCCGGGCCATCCGGAATACGAGGCCTGTGTGGAGACAGCCCGGCTTCTGGGTGAGGCTGGGTTCGGCATCATCACGGGCGGTGGCCCGGGCATCATGGAGGCTGCCAACAAGGGTGCGAGGGAGGCGGGCGTCGTGTCGGTGGGGTGCAATATCGAGCTGCCATTCGAGCAGCACTCGAACCCCTACGTCGACGTCGAAATCGACTTCCGCTACTTCTTCGTTCGAAAGACGATGTTCGTGAAGTATGCCGAAGCGTTCGTGATCTTTCCCGGTGGCTTCGGGACGATGGACGAGCTCTTCGAGTCTCTCACCCTGATCCAGACCGGAAAGGTGAGGCACTTTCCCGTGGTCCTGATGGGGACCGAGTACTGGGGTGGGCTCATGGACTGGCTCCGGAACACGATGGCGCCTCATGGGAAGATCAGCGATGAGGACCTCGACCTGATTCTCTTCACGGATGACCCCGCCGAGTGCCGGGACCACATCGTGCACCGGCTCGAGCAGCGCAGAGCGATCATGGAGGGGACGCTTCCCAACAGCTGGAAGCCGCCGACTTGATCACCGCGGCGCTGCCTCTGACTGCCGTTCTCGCGGCGGCGACCGTCTTCGCCTTCTGGCTGGACTACAAGATCCCGGCGATGGGCAAGGTGGGGGCGTCGCTCCTGGCGCTGGTGCTGGGGGCCCTGCTTTCCAACGCGGGCGTGATCCCGGGGACGTCGCCCGTCTACGACAACATCGCCGGGCCGGTGACGCTCGTCGCCATTGCCTGGCTCCTCCTCGCCGTCAACATCGGGGACCTGCGCCGGGCCGGGCCCCACATGGTCGGAGCCTTCGCCCTGGCGGCTCTGGGAACGGCTTTGGGCGCGTTCGTCGGCGCGTTCGTCTTCGCCGACTTTCTCGGCGAGAACACCTGGAGGCTGGCGGGGACCCTGACGGGGACGTACACCGGGGGTTCGCTCAACTTCGTGGCTGTGGGGACAGGTCTGGGACTGCCGGCCTCCCTTTGGGCGGGCGCTACGGCGGCCGACGCGATGAGCACCGCGATCTGGTTGGCGGCGACGCTCATGCTGCCGATCTGGATCGGGCGGTTCTACCCCCCGGTGCCGGACTCTGCCCTCGAAGCAGAGGGCACTGCCGCCGCCGTCCAGCAGGGTGGCGACACCCACGCCAACCACCCTTTCTTCCTCAGGGAAGGCGTCTCCACGCTGGATCTCGCCAAGTTGATGGCCGCGGGCCTTCTCCTGCTTGCAGCGTCCGATTGGGTCGCCGGTTGGCTCGGAGGCCTCGCGGAGGCCGGCAGGGTTCCCGGCTGGCTCGGCGGGATCCCCTCGGTTCTGTGGCTGACGACGTTCGCTTTGGCGCTCGGCCACACCAAGCCGTTCCACCGGCCACCCGGGGCGATGCAGTTGGGTACGCTGGCGCTCCACTTCTTCTTCGTGGTCATCGGCGCGTGGTCCCGGGTGTCCGAGGTGTTGGCGGTGGGTGTCGAGGTCTTCCTCTACACGCTCCTCGTGATCGCGGTGCACGGCCTCGTCGTCTTCGGCCTCGGTCGGATGGCACGCATCGATATCGGCTCGCTCTCCGTCGCTTCGCAGGCGGCTGTCGGCGGGCCATCGAGCGCACTCGCGGTCGCCGTTTCGCGGAAGTGGCCGGGGCTGGTTCTCCCCGGAATCATCGTCGGGCTGATGGGCTACGCCGTGGGCAACTATCTAGGGTTCGGGGTGGCCTATCTTCTGCGGGGGCTGGGCGTGGGCTTCTGACCAGCCCGGTCATCCGCGGCGCGATGCCTTGAAAGCGCCCCATGTCTCTGGCTATCATTTCTGGCTCCCCCACAAGCGTTATCACGGGGCGGACCCCGTCTATTTCACCGGATGCCCTGCGTCGAAGAAGGCATTGTCCGGATGGAGGATAGAGCGATGAGCGACATCGCCACCGAGACACCGAGAGGCTACGCACCCACCGGGAAGAACACCGGTGTGGTGAAGCCTAAGGGTACCTCCAAGATCCGGGCTCACGAGGGACTCGAGACCATCGAGATCCGATCCCGGAAGCCGGAGTGGCTGAAGGTCCGCTCGCCGGGGGGTCCGAACTACCTGGGCCTGAAGAAGATGATGCGCAGCGGGTCGCTCCACACCGTGTGCGAGGAGGCCAGCTGTCCGAACATCGGTGAATGCTGGGAGGACGGGACGGCGACGTTCATGATCCTGGGCGACGTGTGCACCCGGGCCTGCAAGTACTGCGGGGTGGCCCACGGCATGCCTACGGAGCTGGACACCGACGAGCCGCGCCGCGTGACCCGGAGCGTGGTCGAGATGGGGCTCGAGCACGTCGTGGTCACGAGTGTGAACCGGGACGAGCTGGCCGACGGGGGCGCGGCGATCTATGCCGAAACCATCAACAGGATCCACGAGGCGGTGGCCGGCTGCTCGGTGGAGGTCCTCATTCCCGATTTCAAGGGTGACGAGGACGCGTTGAAGGTCGTCGTCGACGCGAAGCCCGAAATCCTGGGGCACAATCTCGAGACGGTCGACCGCCTGCACCCGGATGTGCGACCCGGAGGTCGGTATTGGCGTTCCATCTCCCTCCTGGGGGCCGTGAAGCGGATGGACCCGGGCATGCTCACGAAGACGGGCATCATCCTCGGGATGGGCGAAGAAGGTCACGAGATCCGCCAGGCGATGGCCGATCTGCGGAAGGCCGCCGTCGACATCCTCACGCTCGGGCAGTACCTGCGGCCATCCGCCATGCACATCCCGGTCGCCCGCTGGGTGACCCCTGACGAATTCGCGGAATGGAAGCAGGTCGGCGAAGAGGAGTTCGGCTTCAAACACGTGGAGTCAGGCCCGCTCGTCCGATCCAGCTACCACGCGAAGGAGCAGGCACGCGAACTGGAGGCAGGTGGCGTCGGCAGCATCCGCGAGGTGATGGAGGCCGATATCCCGGCGCCGGCGGAGATGCGACTCGACCTGGTTCAAATCGAGCTTGGCCGACCGGGCAGTCCGGTCCAGAAGGACCTTTGACCGCGATGGCCAAGACGAAGACCCGAGCCAAGGCCAAGGTGAAGACGAACGTCTTCGAAGAGGCGGGAGTGTCTCCCGAGGCGGCTGTCGGCCTGCTCGGTAGGATGCTTCTGTACCGGCGCTTCGAGGAGAAGGCCGAAGAGGGGTACGCGATCGGCAAGATCGGCGGATTCTGCCACCTCCACATCGGGCAGGAGGCTGCGGCGGAGGGTTCGATCGGGCCTCTGCGCCCGGACGACTACGTGATCAGCGCCTACCGGTCGCATACGCAGGCGTTGGCCAAGGGCGTGTCGCCTTCGTCGGTGCTGGCTGAGCTCTACGGAAGGGCGGGTGGTGCCTCGGGCGGCAAGGGTGGCTCGATGCACATCTTCGATGCGGAGGCGCGCTTCATGGGCGGACACGGCATCGTGGGCGGTCAGGTACCGCTGGCCACCGGCATCGCATGGAAGATCAAGTACCGCGAGGAGGACGGCGTGGTCGTCTGCTTCATGGGCGACGCGGCTGTGAACCAAGGCGGCTTCCACGAGGCGCTCAACATGGCCGCCGTATGGGACCTGCCCGCGATCTATGTGGTCGAGAACAACGCGTACGGCATGGGCACGGCGTTCCACCGCGTTTCAATCACGGAGATGGTCGAAAAGGCCTCGCCTTACGGCATTCCGGCCAGCTCGATAGACGGTCAGGACGTGCTGGCGACATACGCACACTTCCGGGATCTGGTCGAAGAGGTGCGGGGTGGCGGCGGACCCCGCTTCGTGGACGTGCAGACCTATCGCTTCCGCGGCCACTCCATGTCGGACCCGGTATCGGGCACGTACCGCCCCACCGAAGAAGTGGAAGAGAAGAAGGAGCACCACGACCCGATCGGGATCCTCCGCGACCACTTGTTCGCCGGGGAGCACCTCGATCAGGCCGGCCTGGAGGAGATGGACGCCGAGGCACGGCGCCTCGTCGCCGACGCGGAAGAGTTTGCGGACAACTCTCCGCTGCCCGGGCCGGAAGCTCTGTATGCCAACGTGTGGGCAGAAATCAATCCTCACGGGCGCCTCTTCTTCGACGGCAGGGGAGAGGACTGATGGCCGTCACGACTTACCGCGACGCCCTCAACCAAGCTCTTCGCGAAGAGCTGCAGCGGGATCCGGACGTCTTCCTCATGGGTGAGGAGGTAGCCGAATACGACGGTGCCTATAAGGTGTCGAAGGGCCTGCTCGACGAGTTCGGCTCCATGCGCGTGGTCGACTCGCCCATCAGCGAGTTGGGGTTCACGGGTCTGTGCGTAGGCGCGGCCATGGCCGGCCTTCGGCCCATCGTGGAGTTCATGACCTTCAACTTCGCGTTCCTCGCGATCGACCAGGTCATCAACTCGGCCTCGAAGATGTACTACATGAGCGACGGGCAGTTTCCCATGCCTCTCGTGTTCCGGGGCCCCACGGGCGCGGCGCTCCAGCTTTCTGCTCAGCACTCCGTCGCGTGTGAGACGTACTACGCGCACTCTCCGGGCTGCAAGGTCGTAACCCCCGCAACGCCGGCCGATGCAAAAGGGTTGCTCAAGGCGTCGATACGAGACAACGATCCGGTGGCCTTCATGGAGGGCGAACTCCTCTACAACCTCAAGGGAGAAGTGCCGGACGACGATGACTTCGTCATCCCGCTCGGCGTGGCCGATCTCAAGCACGAAGGCGACGACGTCTCCATCATCACGCACGGGAAGATGCTGCACGTGGCCATGCAGGCGGCTGCGAAGCTCGAAAAGGATGGCATCGGAGCCGACGTACTCGACCTACGCACGCTGCGTCCGCTGGATGTCGATGCCATTCTGAGGACTGTGAAGAAGACCAACCGCGCTGTTTACCTGGAGGAAGGTTGGTCGTATCTCGGTGTGGGGGCGCAGATCGTCTCCATCATCCAGGAGGAGGCATTCGACCACTTGGACGCTCCCGTGCTTCGGGTGACACAGGCTGACATTCCGATGCCGTATGCGAAGAACCTCGAGACCCTGGCCAAGCCCAACGCCGACCGCGTGGTGGCAGCCGTGAATAAGGTGCTGTATCGCTGATGGCGACCAAAGTCCACATGGAAGCGCTTTCTCCCACCATGGAGGAAGGCCAGCTCGTACGGTGGCTCAAGGCCGAGGGCGACGACGTCGCCAATGGCGACGTGCTCGCCGAGATCGAGACTGACAAGGCCACCATGGAGTTGGTGGCCCGGGGTGACGGGATCCTCCGGAAGATCCTGTTGGGTGAGGGCGGAACGGCCCCCATCGGCGAGGTGATCGGGGTGATTGCGACGGCTGACGAGGACATTTCCGCCATCGTGGGTGGTGCCGGCAGCGATGCTGCGGCACCTGAGGCCGCAGTGGACGCGACCCCTGAGCCTGCTCCGGCGCCCGTGGCTTCCGAGACCGCACCGGAGGCGCCCGCGGGCGACGCCGGCGAGAGGGTCAAGGCTTCTCCGCTGGCTCGCCGTCTGGCGGACGACCTGGGCGTGGACCTGTCGGGAGTGACGGGATCCGGTCCCGGCGGGCGGATCGTGAAGCGTGACATCGAATCGGCCAAGAGCGCCGGTGTATCGACCGCGGCTGCTCCGGCGTGGACGCCGGATGAGGCGGAGTATGAGGACGTACCGGTTTCACAGATGCGAAAGACCATCGCCAAGCGTCTGGTGCAGTCCATCGGTCCGGTGCCGCACTTCTTCCTCACCATGGACGTCGACATGGGTCGCGTCATGGAGGCGAGGAAGACCATCAACGGCATGCTCGAGAGCCAGGGTGAGAAGATCTCCATCAACGACATCGTGCTGAAGGCAGTCGCCGCCGCGCTTCGGGCTCACCCGAACTGCAACGCGCAGTGGCAGGGAGATCACATCCGTCGCTTCAACCCGGTGCACATCGGTGTGGCGGTCGCCATTGAGGACGGCCTCATCACTCCCGTCATCAAGAACGCCCACCTCAAGGGCATCGCACAGATCGCGCGTGAGGTCAAAGAGCTTGCCGGCCGTGCTCGTGAGAAGAAGCTCATGCCAGACGAGTACATGGGCTCGACCTTCTCGTTGTCGAACCTCGGCATGTTCGGGATTCACGAGTTCACGGCGATCATCAATCCGCCCGAGGCTGGCATCCTGGCCGTTGGCGGCATTGTGGACACGCCGGTCGTGGTTGATGGCGAGGTCGTGGTGCGGCCGCGCATGCGCATCACCATGAGCTGCGACCACAGGGTCATCGACGGTGCTTCGGGGGCGCGCTTCCTGGCGACCCTGAAGGGCATGCTCGAGGAGCCCGCGGCTATCCTGGTGTAGCCGGACCCACCATGGGCCATCTCCCCGAGTTGTTCGCAAACAACAGAGCCTGGGCCGCTGCCCGCCTGGCCGAGGACCCCGACTTCTTTTCCAAGCAGGTCGAGACTCAGCGACCCCCCTACCTCTGGGTCGGCTGTTCCGACAGCCGGGTGCCCGCCAACGAGATACTCGGCCTGACCGCCGGGGATCTGTTCGTCCACCGCAACGTGGCCAACGTGGTGGAGCCGTCGGATATCAACTGTCTTTCGGTGCTCCAGTTCGGCGTGGATGTGCTGAAGGTCAGGCACATTATCGTGTGCGGGCACTACGGGTGTGGCGGCGTGAAGGCCGCACTGGGAGATGAGCCGCTGGGCCTCATCGACGCGTGGCTGGCCCGGATCCGGGAGGTAGTGCGACTGCACGAAGTGCGCCTGGCCGATGCGTCCACGGATGACGACCGATTCCGCTTGGTGTGTGAACTGAACGTTCTCGAGCAGGCGGTTTCCGTGTGCTTCTCTCCGTCCGTCCAGGCGGCTTGGCGGGCGGGTCAGGAGCTGAGCGTGCACGGGGTCATCTACGACCTCGAAGACGGCCTGCTCAAGGATCTGGGCTTCTCGGTCAGCGAAGCCGGGGCGGTGGACACGGTGTACGAGGCGGCCGTCGGAGGACGCTGACGGGCGCGGGCGGTGCTTCGTCGAGCCCCGGAGGCGCGCGCGCAGATGATCCATCAGTGTGGACCGGGTGGGCTCCCGCGACCTACTATCAGCGCGCAGGTCTGAACGTCGTCCCCAGCCTATTCGCCCCCGGTTCGCCATGTCCGATTCCATCGATCGCCTGCGCGCAGCCCTGGCCGAGCAATACGAGATCGAGCGAGAGCTCGGTGAGGGCGGCATGGCCACGGTGTACCTGGCCACGGACATCAAGCACCAACGCAAGGTGGCGCTCAAGGTGCTGCGTCCGGAATTGGCCGCGACCCTGGGCACGGAGCGCTTCCTGCAGGAAGTGCGTGTAACAGCCAACCTGCAGCACCCCCACATACTGCCGCTGTTCGACTCGGGTGAGGCGGACGGCTTCCTCTTCTACGTGATGCCGTACCTGGACGGCGAGTCCCTGCGCGAGCGCGTGGCCCGCGAAGGTGAACTGCCGGTGGCCCAAGCAGTGAAGATCCTGCGCGAGGTGGTCGATGCCCTGGCAGCCGCCCACCAGATGGGCGTGGTGCACCGGGACATCAAGCCGGACAACGTGATGCTCTCAGGCCGGCACGCGGTGGTCGCGGACTTTGGTGTGGCCAAGGCAGTGACCGAAGCGACGGGGCGGCACGAGCTGACGACGAAGGGGGTGGCACTGGGCACACCGGCGTACATGGCGCCGGAACAGGCAGCGGCCAACGAGCACATCGACCACAGGGCGGACATCTATGCGGTCGGCGCGATGGGCTACGAACTGCTCGCCGGTCGCCCGCCCTTCTCGGGCATGACGGCACAGCAGACCCTGGCGGCACATGTGACGGAAGCGCCTCGCGCCGTCACGGAGCACCGGGAGTCGGTGCCGCAGGGATTGGGCGACGTGCTGATGCGCTGCCTCGAGAAGAAGCCGGCGGATCGGTGGCAGACGGCCGAAGAGCTGCTCCAGCAGTTGGAGCTCTACGCGACCCCGACCACCGCAGGCACGACCCCGACCCAGATGACACCCACCAAGGCCACCACCGGCACACCGATGTGGATGAAGGTGGCGGCGCCTGTCGCGTTGTTGAGCATAGCGTGGGCGGTTTGGATGGGTGGCCGTGAGCCGGCACCGTCGTCTGGCGACGTACAGACGGCTGCTGAACTCGCCAAGCTGGACTCCGGCTTCGTTGTGCTTCCGTTCGTGAACCAGACGGGCGTCGACTCGCTGGAGACCTTCGGGGCGATCATGGCCGATTTCGTGACCGGTCAGATATCGAGAAACCAGATCGGGTGGGTGACTCCGGGTTCCACGGTTCGGGAGTTGGCTGTCGATCTCCCGGCGGGATCTGAAGCGGTGAGCTTCTTCAGCGAGCAGACAGGGGCCCGGTACGTGGTCACGGGTACGTACTTCAGCCAGGGCGGCTCCATGGTCGTCCAGGCCGAGGTGACGGACGGGCAAAGCGGTGCACTCGTCACTGCGGTGGGTCCCGTTGAGGGACCTGCCACGGATTTCATGGCTTTGGCCTCCGCCGGTACACAGCAGATTCTTGTTTCGTTGGCCCGCACTCTGGATCCGACCGCTCCGCCCCCCGGACTGTCGGCGGCGCCCACCAGCTTTGCAGCTTATCGAGACTACATGGATGGTTCAGAGCTCTGGGTTCAAGGCGAACGCGAGAGAGCGCTGGAGCTCTTCTACAGGGCCATCGATGCGGACTCTACCTACGTGGAGGCCATCATCTT
>JBDHIL010000025.1:0-74632 GCA_039587465.1 Gemmatimonadota bacterium
AGGTGCCGAGACCCCGGAGAGTGCGTCCCGCTGCCGGAGCACCGCATCCCGGAAGTCGATCGGGTCCACGATGCCGACCAGATCAGCCTCTGACGCGCCGGGCGTGCCCTGACCAGCCGTCTCGATCTTCAACGATCTGAGACCCAGCCATCGCAGCAGGGGACCCTCCTTCACGGTCAGGTCCTGGATCTTATCCAACGGTATGGTCTTCTCCACCCTGAAGAAGATCCCGCGCTTCACCACCAGTGTACGCTCGTGCAGCTCGCACTTCAGTGCGTCGAAGCTCCGGCGCGCATACCACTGTCCCCAGCCGAGCAGCCAGACCGGGAGAATGACGATGCCGACGATGGTGGCGAGGAGAATCACGACTATTTGCAGGAACCAGTAAGTCCGGAGCTTGTCATCGAACCGGGCTACTGTGAGAACTCCGTCGGCTGCAGTCATGGGGCTCTACCTTTGCTGAAGAGGCAGGGATCTCCAGAATACGGAACCTCAGGCTCTGGCACCACGACCTCGCGCGAGTGGAAGGCCGGCCGCGCGCCCTGCCCTCTAGACGCTGCGCGTCCGAAACGCGCTCACGGCCGTCAGCACCAAGCCCACCGGCACCATCAGGTACGCCGTCCACAGAATCAACGGCACCTCCTGGAATCGATCACCGATGCCGAATACGGCCCAGACGACCACAAGAGGGAAGATCCAAGACCCCCGGCGGATCGCCATGAACCCACCGAATGCGGTCGCCACGGCCATCATCACGGCCGACCACGCCTCGGCTCCGAGCACCCAACCACCCCACTCGAGAAACGTCACGTACTGGAACGTGTTCGCGATGATCGCCACCGAGATCCAGGCGAAGTACAGATCGAACACCCACGCCACGAAGGTTCTGTCCCCCAGGCTCATCGGCTCCGGGCTGTCCGCGATGCGGACGTGGAGCACGGCCAGGTTGACTAGCAGGCAGGCCATGAGGACCATGGCGGGGCCAAACAGGCTGAAAGAGAAGAGCACCACCCATCCGATGTTCAGCAGTCCGTTCACCGCCCACCACCACCCCACGCGCTCGGCTGCCCCGCCGGAGCGCTGCGCGGGCAGCGCCTGGTAGACGGTGAAGGCCACCAAAGCCAGATAGATCAGGCTCCAGATGCCGAACACGTAGTTTGCAGGGAGAAAGAACGACGTGTAACGGTTGGCGATGAGACCGATCGACTCGCCGCTGAGGGTGCCAGCCCCCGCCATGGCGTTGAACCATAGGACGACCAGCAGCACCGCGACGTTCAGGATCTGCCGGGTCACGCGGGGCGTCTCCCGGGCCGAGAGATCACAGCCATCCCTTGCGCCTGAAGTAGATGACCATGCCGCCGGCGATCGACAGCATCCACGCCAACAGCAGCGGGTACGCCCACCTGAAGCCGAGCTCCGGCATGTACTCGAAATTCATTCCATACAGCCCGGCGAAGAAGCCCAGCGGCATGAAGATCGTGGCGATGATCGTGAGGACCTTCATGACCTCGTTCATGCGGTTGCTGACGCCGGATAGATACAGGTCCATGGCGCCGGAGAGGACCTCCCGCAGCGTTTCGACCGTGTCGATGACCTGCACCGCGTGATCGTACACATCCCGGAAGAAGAGCTGCGTCTCTTCCGTGATCTGAGGGATCTCCCCGCGGTAGATAGTGCCCATGGACTCGCGCAGCGGCCACACGGATCGCCGGAGAATCAGCATCTCCCGGCGCAAGGCGTAGATCTGGTGCATGACCGTCTGCGAGGGGTCCGAGATGGCCAACTCCTCGAGGGCCTCGATCTCGTCGCCCATGATCTCGAGGATGCGGAAGTAGCTGTCGACCACGGCGTCGATCAGCGCGTAGGCGAGATAGTCTCCACCACGCTGGCGAATGCGGCCCTTCGCTTCGCGCAGTCGCACGCGGACGGGCTCGAAGACGTCGCCCACCCTCTCCTGGAACGAGAACACGAAGCCCTTTCCCAGAATGAAGCTCACCTGCTCCGACAGGAGCGTCCGCGATTCCTCGTCGAAGGAGAGCATCTTCAGCACGATGAAGCTGTGGTCGCCGTACGCCTCGACCTTGGGCCGCTGGCTGGGGCTGATGACATCCTCCAGCACGAGCCGATGGATGTCGAACTCACGACCCAACTCCTTCAGCACATCGGTGTCATGGAGCCCGTCCACGTTGATCCAACTGACGGATTCGCCGTGCGCAAACGGAAAACACTCCGAGATGTCGTCCAGGTCCTGCTCCCGGAGGTCCTTGTCATCGTAGTCGATGAGTCGGATCCGGACCTCAGCGATCTTGCGTGGACCCGTGTGCACCAAAGTGCCGGGTGCAGAGCCGGCAGGCTTGTGAACCCGGTTCACGATCCGGCCCATTACTCCACGCCCTAGTGCCTGGAGCGATCTCTTCTTCCCGGCGTCATCGCGCCCGGGCTGCTCATGAGCCATGCTCACCTGTCGATTCAGTGGATCCCGGCCAACGCCGAAAGATGGCCTGGGACGGGGGCCACTGCCAGCAGAGCGCGGCCGACGTCACGCAGTGTTCAGGGTGGCTTTGCACCTCATGGCGTACTCCACACCCACTCCTTATGGTGATGTCCGTAGTTGAGCGGAGCCTCCCGCCGCCGCCCGCAGCGTCACACCCCCTCCCTATGTTGACCCTGCCTTCTGCCTCGAGAAGAAAAGTGCGGCCATGTCCCATGGAATCACGAAGCTCCAGCGTTGGCTCGACCTGGTCGCCTACCTGGCCAACCGTCGCTTCCCGGTCGCCGTCGAAGACCTGCGCGAGAACATCCCTGCCTACTCGCTCGATCCCGACGCCACGGAGAAGGAAAAGGAATCATCGCGCCGCAAGTTCGAGAGGGACAAGGACGAACTGCGGGACCTGGGGATCCCGATCGAAACGGTGGACTACAGCATCGGGTCTTCCGGGGAGCAGCAGAAGGGCTACCGGCTGACCCGGAAGAACTTCCATCTCCCCTACCTGAAGCTCGTGAACGAGGCGTCCGGGGGCACCCGGGCAGGATCTTCCCCCAGCCACTTCGAGATCCGCGAGAGCGAGGTGGAGGCGGCGCTGGGCGGTCTGCGCGAGATCGCCTCCTTGCCCGGCTTCCCGCTCGCGTCCCACGCCCGCTCCGCATTCCGGAAGCTGGCGTTCGACCTCGAGCCCACCGTGCTGCGGGACTCCCCGGTGCTCTTCGCACCCGATGCGGAGGCGGAGTCTACCGCGGACGCCCTCGTGATCCTCTCACAGGCGGTGAGGGAGCGAAAGACCGTCACTTTCCACTACCACGCAATGACCCGCGACGCTCAGGCGGACCGATCGGTCCGCCCCTTCGGCCTGCTGTTCCAGCACGGGCACTGGTACGTCGTGGGCCACGACGAGCGGCGCAGCGCTATCCGCATGTTCAGAGTGGGCCGGATGCGGGACGTGCAGCGCAACGAGGCGGCAGCCGGTACCCCCGACTTCACCGTCCCGGATGACTTCCGGCTGGAGGCGTACGGCGGTCGCAAGGCGTGGGAGTTGGGGGAAGATGAAGAGGGACCGGTGCGGACCACGGTGCTCTTCCGCTTTCCCAGAGCGCTGTGGGCTGAGCGCAACCGGCACGGCGAACTGGTGGAGGACATGCCCGACGGCTCTCAGCTCAGGGCCTTCGAGGTGCGCCGGCGGGACCCCTTCCTCCGATGGGTGTTGAGCCTGGCCGGAGACGCGACCGTCCGATCGCCCACCAGCCTGAGAGACGAGTTCCGCGCGCTCGCCGCGAGGGTGGCCCAACAGCACCGGGAGGCGACCGATGGCTGACGGCACCACGGCGGCCATCCGCCTCGACCGCCTCTTCCACGTACTTCCAGCGGCGAGCGCAGAGGAGGGCGCCTCGCTAACGGAGTTGGCCTCGGCGCTCGAGACCACACCGAGCCGAATCGTCGAAGACCTGACGGAGGTAGGCGCCCGCGGGTACTACCATCCCGGGGGGTGGCCCGACGACCTCCAGATCTTCATCGATGGAGAGCGGGTCCGGGTGTTCAACGCAGGGGGGTTCGGGCGACCGGTTCAAGTGGGCCCCCTGGAGACCGTCGCACTCGCGCTCGGCCTGCGTGGCACGACCGCAGCCGCCCACGTGAAGGATCCCGAGGATCGCCGGAAGCTATTGTCGCGGGTCGAGGAGCACCTGGCGGCCGGGGAGCCCCGCAGCGAAGCAGCGGACACGTTCGAGGTCCACGATGTCGAGGCCGACGAGGGCTGGATCCGCCAGGAGATTCTGGCCGCTGCGCGGGACCGGCACACGTGCGCCATCGTGTACGCCAAGCCGGGCGCGGACGACCCCAGGGTCCGCGTCATCCACCCCTACACCCTGGTCTACTCCCAGGGAGCGTGGTACACCGTCGCGTTCTGCACCAGAAGAGGGGAGGTCAGGGTGTTCAGGGTCGATCGCATTACGGAGGCGTGCCGAACGGATCAGGCCTTCGCGATCCCCGCAGACTTCCGGCCGGAGGACTTCCTGGAGGCAGGGAGGGTCTATCACACGCCTTCGGGCGATCGGGTGCGGGTGCGCTACTCGCCCCGCGTGGCCCGCTGGATCCGTGAGCGAGCGGACTTCGAGGGTTGGACCCTGGACGAAGAGCCGGGCGGCAGCGTCGTCATGGAGCACCACGTCGCGGATCCGCTCTGGGTGGTGAGCCACGCGCTGGAGTACGGAGCCGAGGCCGAGGTCCTGGAACCGGAGGAGTACAGGGCGCTCGTGCGGGAGGTCGTGTCGGGGATGCTTAAGGACTGAGTCACCCCACCGGGCAGCGCGGCCCGGCGACTGTCACACCCCCCCACGACGTTATCTCCGTCACCATCTACGGAGGTATCCCATGAAGACCAGTGTCCTCATCGATCATGAACCGGTCGCCGACGGCGGCTTTCTCGTCCGGGCCCTCCTGCGCATCGAGGGAGACCCGCCGGACGACAAGAACCGGATCCCCCTGAACCTCTCACTGGTGCTCGACCGCTCGGGCTCGATGTGGGGGGAAAAGCTCGTGGCCGCCCGGCGGGCCGCTGCGGGTCTCGTGAAGCGCCTCTGGCCCGCCGACACGGCCTCCGTGGTCGCGTTCGACGACGACGTGACCGTGGTGGCGGCCCCGGCCACCGGAGACGCTCAGGAGGGTCTGGCGGACCGCATCGAAAGCATCGGGCCCGGTGGATGCACCAACCTCAGCGGTGGATGGCTCCGCGCCCGCGAGCTGCTGGCCGAGAACACCCGCGAGGGAGGAGTGAACCGCGTGATCCTGCTCACCGACGGCTTGGCCAACGTGGGCATCACCGACCCTGGGGCTCTAGTGGGGCTGTGCCGGGACAGCGCGGCGAAGGGCTTCTCCACCACCACCATCGGCTTCGGCGAGGACTACGACGAGGACCTCCTCAAGACGATGGCGGACGCAGGGGGCGGAGGCACCTACTACATCGAGGAAATCGACCAGGCGGTCGGCATCTTCGAGGAGGAGCTGGAGGGCCTCATGTCGCTGGCCGCCCAAAACGTCAGGGTGACCGTGAAGCCCGGAGAAGGATCGGATTCTGTGAATGTCCTGCATGAGTACCCATCTCACGCAGAGGGTGAGACCCTTACCCTGGAGATCGGAGACCTGTACGGCCGTGAGCCTCGCAAGATCCTGATGGAGTTCCTGCTGCCTCCGACGGACGACGACCGGGAGATCGAGGTCGCCCAGGTGGGTGTCGTCGCCTCGGTGATCACCCCGGACGGCGGCGTGGAAATCCAGACCATCTCACTACCGCTGAGACTGTGCCCCGTCGCGGGCGGCAAGGTGGAGCCCGAGGTGCGGAAAGAGATCCTCATGGTAGAGGCCGCCCGTCTTCGGACCGAAGCCCTCGAACTGCGCGACGCCGGAGACCACCAGGGCGCCTCCGAGTCCCTCAGGGCTTACGCTGACACGATCCGTCACTCGGACTTCGACGACCAGGAGCTGCGTCAGGAGGTCAGCGAATTGGAGGAATCAGCCGGGCTCTTCGAGGCGCGCTCCGTGTCCATGAAGGACATCAAGTACATGAAGCAGAGGGCTTACTCGAGCATGCGGAGCAGGCACCAGGCACGGAAGCGGATCGAGCGCGAGGACTGAGACAGGCGAAACTCGCGGTGCGGGTGGTCGTAGTGGGAGGCGTTCGGACCCTTCGACTACGACCGCCCGGCACACGTCATGGAAGCACTCCTTCAGGATCTCCGCTTCGGCCTGCGCGCTCTTTGGAAGAGCCCCGGCTTCGCCGTCGTCTCCACGGTGACCCTCGCGCTCGCCATCGGTGTGAACACGTCGATCTTCAGCCTGGTCAACGCCATCGTCTTCGCCGACCTGCCCATGCAGGAGTCGCCGACGGTCGCTCTGGTCCGGGGCACGAACGCGGAACTCCAGATCGACCAGGGCAGCGTTTCGCCGGCCGACTATCTGGACCTCGTGGAGCGCTCCCGAAGCTTCGAGTCGCTGACGGCCCTCACCGAGGGACAGTGGATTCTGACAGGCCTCGACCAGCCCCTGCGGGTGACGGGCCTCGAAATCACGGCCGGCCTCCTCGAAGCCTGGAAGCTCCCGCCCGTCATCGGCCGCGGTTTCGCCGAAGGAGAGGACCGGGAGGAGGCTCAGCGGGTCGCGATGCTGACCCATGGGTTCTGGGTGAACCAGTACAGCTCGCGGACGGACGTCATCGGCGAGACGATCAGCCTGGACGGGATCGAACACACCATCGTGGGTGTCACGAGCCCCAAGCTCGAGTTTGCATCCTTCCGCACCGCACAGATCATCACACCACTCATCCTGAACCGCGCGGAGCCGAACAGGGCAGCCCGTTACCTGTTCGTGTCGGGTCGCATCGCTCCGGGGACGACTCACGAGACGGCGACGGCCGAAGTGCGGCGAATCGGTGAGGCGCTGGCCCAGGAACACCCTGCGGAGAATCAGGGATGGGGTCTCTGGTCAGCCCCGGTGCAGGAGTCTCTCATCGACGCAAACGGAAACAGGATTCTGCTGCTGCTCCAACTCGCGGTCGCGATGGTGATCCTGATCGCGTGCGCCAACGTGGCGAACATGCTGCTTGCCCGTGCCACCGCTCGCGCCCGTGAGATCGCGGTGCGTTCAGCCCTCGGGGCGGGGCGCCCCCGGCTCATCCGCCAACTGCTGACGGAGAGCTTGGCAATCTCGCTCGCGGCGGCGGGGCTCGGACTCGGCTTCGCGTACCTCCTGAACAACGCGCTGATCTGGATCTCGGCCGGATCGGAGGAGGTCTTCCTCATGGCCGACTTCGATCACAGGGTGTTGGGCTTCACCCTGCTGGTGTCGTTGGCCGCGCCGCTGGCCTTCGGCCTCTTCCCCGCCCTGCGCGCTTCGGCATCCGGTCCCACGGGAGCGCTCCGCGACGGACGCTCGGCGGACGGCGGACGCTCTGGCAAGCGCTCGCGCAGCGTGCTCGTGACGGCACAGGTGTCGCTGGCACTCACCCTGATGGTGGTCGCGAGTCTACTGACCCGTACCGTCATCAACCTCCAGACCCGACCCATGGGTTTCGACGCTGAAGACCTCCTCACCGCGCGCGTGGTCCTTCCCGAAACCCGCTACGAGGAGCCCGCGTCACGCCTTCAGTTCTTCGCACAGGCAGCAGACGCGCTGACGGGACTGCCTGGTATCGACCGGGTGGAGCTCACCAACGTGATCCCGCGCGCGGGCTCCGGTCCGCGACGGGCGATGCAGATCGAGGGCCGAGACCTGGTCGAGGGCCGCGCGGCCCCTACGGCCCACTTCGTGACCGTGTCCATCGGCTTCTTCGACCTGATTGGCCTCCCACTCCTCCAAGGCCGTGGATTCACGGCAGCGGACGACGAGCAATCGTTCGAGGTTGGCATCGTCAGCAGGGCTGTGGCCGATCGATACTGGCCCGGGGAGGACCCGGTCGGAGCGCGCCTGCAGGTCGTGGGCGGCGAGGAGTGGATCCAGATCGTCGGTATCGTTGGCGACGTTCCGGGGTCGGGCGACATCGAAGGCGGCGCACCGAATGTCTATGTGCCTTTCGGGCAGGATGCGCGCAGAGCCATGTACACTGTGTCGCGCACGTCCGCAGAGCCCGCGGCACTGGCCGGCCCGATCCGCGAAGCAATCCGGACAGTAGACCCGGGTCAGCCGGTCGATGACATCCAGACCGTGGAGCGTGCCCAGTTCCTCGCCACGGCGACCAACTACGCACTTCTGACCCTGTTCATCACCTTTGCAGTCTTTGCGTTGTTGATGGCTGCCATCGGGATCTACGGCGTGATGGCGTACAGCGTCTCCCAGCGAAAGGCTGAAATCGGCCTGCGGATGGCACTCGGCGCAGAGTCGGGTCAGGTGCGTTGGATGATCGTGTCGCAGGGCGTCCGCCTGCTCGGCATCGGCATCACACTGGGCCTCCTGGCAGCGTTCGGGATCAGTCGGCTCCTCCAGGGAGTCGTGTTCGGAATCAGTGCTTCCGATCCCGTGACCTTCATTGGAGTGCCCCTGATCCTGGCCATCGTCGCGCTCGCGGCCAACCTCATTCCGGCCCGCCGCGCGACTCTGCTGGATCCCGCCGACACGCTCAGGGCGGAGTGAGGACGCTGTGCCGCTAGCGCTCGTCGTCCGGTAGCGGCGACACCTCCACCACGGCGGTTCCACCCCCCAGGAACTCGACCTCCGCGGAGTCCGGCGCAGGCTCACCGGAAATGAACACGAGTACGTGCCGGCTTACGGCCGCAACGGAGTGCACGATGTCACCGTCCCCCGCGACGAGCGACAATCCCGTCATCGAGGTGGATGCGTGGACCTCCAAGGTCGACGGGGCCGTCCACTGCGCGGACACGGTGGCCGACTTCGGCCACATCATCACCGCGAGCATGCCGCTGTAGAGAAGCACGTACGCAGCGCGGGCCGCAAACGTGATTTTGGGCTGGTCCCACACGCGGATACCCATGACCGGAACGGCCAGGACCACTGCGGACGTCACCAGCGCCATGAACACACCCCCGAACGGCGAAGGCCATTCGGGTGAGGCAAATCCGAACACGACGAGAATCCCGATGTTGATGACCAGCGGGTGCTCGCCGTGGTTGGGCCCGCCTGAGATGCCCGTAACCCACACAGCGTACACGGCCACCAGGACCAGGAGGAGCGCCAGAAGCAGCTTCGGCCCTTCAGGGGGCGCAACAGGAGGCCCGGGCGACGGGGCCAACCCCGTCGCCCGCACGACCCTGCCGACAAGAACCGGAGGGGCCGCCTCCTGGAACGACCTCCGGTAGAACCCGATCCAGACCCAATCGGCGGGCAGACCCTCGAGCTGGACCGCGCTCCGCACGCTACCGGCGTAGGAGGCGTCGACCAACAGGGAGTCACCCACTCCGAACACGCGCAGGTCGTCGGAAGTCTCGAGAATCCCTGCCTCGGTAAGCAGCACTGAACCGCCATCCATCTCCGCCGCCGGCACTTCAGTGGGTTGGTGATCTACACACGCGCCGAGCGTTGCCAAGCAACCAAAGAGGCTGGCGAAGACGAGTGTGTGTCTCATGAGAACGGCCTGCGTATCGCGGACACGGAACTATGGCTGCATCAAGGCTAGCTCCACCGGGTGCTCATTTCCATGATCTTCGCCAGCCTCCGGGAGGTGCGACGCGTCACTTCTGGATCCGCGCCAGCATTCGATCGGCTTGTGCGATGTGCTTCCGATCGGCCGCCCGGCGGGGATTGATGGACGCAGCGCGGTCGAAGGCAGCCCTGGCTTCGTCGAGCCGATCCAGATCCATGTAGGCCATGCCGACCTCCAGGTGATTCACCGGGTCGCCCGGCGCGAGTTCCGCAGCTCTGACCAGGTGATATTCGGCGCTTTCCCATGATGCCTGGCTCAACGCGTCTCCCCCCAGGAGCGATCGCGCAAGGAATCGAAGCACCCGATTGAGGCGCATTACAGCGGCATGAAGCCTCCCCTGCAGATGATGCGCACCGGCATGATCCGCATCGACCAGCAGCACCCAGGAGGACTCGTCCCACGCCTGCTCGGCCAGGCGGATCTTCGTCCGCCCACCCTCCTCCTCGGCGAGCAGCCCCGAAGTCACCGCGAGCCAGTAGTGCCCATCGACGCCGTCGGGCTCGGCGACGCTGGCGAGCTCTGCGTAGCCCCTGGCCCGCGCTATGACCTCCTTCCGCCCTGCGGCGTCGAGCAGAGACGCGCCCAGGCTGGCGCCCTCCTCAGCGGCCTTCCACAGGAGATCGTATCGGCCCGGATTGTCGGCAATCCGTTCCTCCAATATCGCAAACCGAGCCGCCGGGGTCGTCGCGCGCACCGTTGTCGGGAGCTTCACTTCGGCCAGCAGCGCGCGGTCCTGGCCACTGAGAGCGGTTTGCGTCAGTTGCCCACTGCAGATGATCGCGACCGATACCAGCACGATGCTTCGATTGCGGCTGTTCATGGTGAATCCTCCTCAGGCGCCCGGCAGGGCTGCATAGGCCGCGACGAAGGACGCGACGACACACATCCAGATCATGACGTAGAGCGGCACGAACCTGCCGCGCCACGCCAGGACGTCAGGGAAGTGGATCGGCTTGCCCGCGAACTTCCCGCGGGGAATCGTGGGAAAGAAGAAGGTCTTGTATGTCTCGAGGGTGGCGACCGTGAACCCGATGCTCCCCAGCGCGATCAAGGGGTAGCTGCCGGTGAGGCTCGAGAGGAGCAGGCCGTAGATGACTGCCACGACCGGGCTCCGAAAGAACTTCAGAGTCTCGAACCCCTCGATGGGCGCATCCTTGAATGCGCCACCGAAGGCGGAGTACCAGCCACCGATGCTGGCGACGAACACCAACGTCATGAACGAACCCGCATCACCGGGAGCGGGCTGCAGCGCCTGAGCGCCTCGCAGAAGAAGCACGGCGACACCGATGAGCCCGAGTCCCACGCCGAGGCGCGTGCCCCGGCTACGGACGACTCGCCCCATGACGTGGAACTGCATCGGGATGAAATACTTCGACTGGTCCTCGTCGCGGACGAAAGTCTTCCAGAACTCGGTAACGGCACGCTCGAGCGCATAGGTGAGCCCGAAGAGGACCACCAGTCCGGACGCTGAAGTCGCCTCGATGCCCGCGACGGCCGCGCCCAAAGGAGCCAGGCAGACCCCCACGATGATGCTTCGCACGTACTTTCGTATCGTGAATCCCTCGTGGGGAGAGTCTTTGTACATCCCCCAGGTGGCGATATGACTTCCCACGGCCAATCCCACTGCGATCTCCATGACCAGACTCATCGGGCACTCCTTTCGTAAGGTTGTTGTTCGGTTGCGCCGGCGTATGCCGACAGGACGAGCTCCACATCGCGCCTAGCCTGCGCGAGCGTGAACTCCGGTGGGCTGCCCGTGCGGATGCACCGCAGGAAGTCGGCCATCATCGCGCGGTAACCCTGGATGTCTCGGAAACCGGGAAAGAACGGCCGCGGCAGGCCTCCCGTTCGGACGGCAAAGAGTCCGTTCGACTCGAACAGGATGGAGCCACCGGTACCCCAGATACGCGACAGGCGGAGTCCCTTCAGAGTGCTCGGGATCTCCCACGAGTAGTTGAGGACACCGACCGCACCCTCTGCGTATCGAGCGACGAATACAGCACTGTGTTCGTGGCCGGGAGGGGCATCCGGAAAGAAGCCCTCGGCCGTCTCGAGGTTGAGCCCGAGGTTCGCCATCAGGCTCACCCAGTGGATACCGCCCTCGAAGAGCGCACCCCCTCCAGACAGGGCCGGGTCGACTCGCCAGCCCTCGACGTGCTGCCGCTTCACGGCATTGAACTCCATGAGGCGAATCTGGCCGAGTCCACCGTCCGCTATGAGCTGCCTCAGCCGCCGGAGCAGAGGTTTGTAGTAGTAGTTCTCCGCCACCATCACGGGACGTCCATATCGGTCGGACGCCTCCTGCACCCGATCGAACGACTCGGCGTCCAGGAAGGCCGGCTTCTCGACCATGACGTACTTGCCCGCCTCCAACGCTTGCAGAGCGAGGTCTGCGTGCGTGGACGGTGGGGTGGTGATGAAGACCGCATCGACATCTTCATCGGCCAGGGCCCCCTGCCACCCACCTGGATGGACGTAGCCACCCTCTCGGTCGACGAAGTCCCGCGCCCGGTCCGGCGAGCGGCTCACGCACAGCCGCTTCACGGCTGGGAACTTCTTTCCCAGCGTTCGGCTGTGAATGCGTGCAGCCATCCCGGTGCCCAGGATTAGGACCGCGGGAGCGGCCTTCGAGCCCGCGTTCACCGGGCACCTCCAACCATGGGCAGTGCAAAGGGCCGGGCGATGCGCGTTTCCATGCTCGTCCGGACGAGGGCAGTCTCCGCCACGATCTCTGCGGCCATCAGCGCGTTGGCAGCGATCGTCAGGCTCGGATTCACCGCAGCGGAGCGCGGCATGAAGCTGCCGTCGGTCACCCACAGGTTCTCGACGCCTCGGAACCGTGATGTATGGTCCAGGGGTGATGTCCGCGGATCGACTCCCATCCGCAGCGTCCCCACGGCGTGCGAGAAGGTCGTGAGGCGGATGCTCTTCGAGAACATCGCGCCCGCTCGGCTCAGCACTCCCTTCGCCGTTCGCACCAACTCGCGGCGGGCTTCGACGTCCCGGTCGGTGTAGCGGTGCGTGACCACCGCCCGCGGGATACCGTAGCGGTCGGTCTCCGAGCGGCTGATGTCGATGCCGTTGTCCTGCCGTGACTCGTCCTCGGCGATGACCAGGAGGCCGGTCGAACGGTCGGCCATCGGCTCGGCGATCCAACCCAGGAAGCCGGGCGCGCGGTCGCGGATCAGGCCAGGTGGCGGTGGGTGGATCGACTGGATAGCGCCCAACTTCCGGTCTCCGTTCCGGCTGCCGTAGTGGTCCATGATGGCGATTTGCTTGTGGAACTCCCTGGACCCCTCCAGCGGCCTGGGAAACAGACCGAAGACGATGCTGTTGCAGTGCCTCATCAGGCACCGGCCGACCCAGTCGCGCGATGGGCTCGACGTTTGCAGGCCCGAGGCGAGAATCAGATGCGGGGAGCCGAGAGCCCCCGCGGCGAGGATGTACCGATCGCCCCGGAACACCTGACGTCGACCCGTGACCCGATTGACGCACTCCACCCCCTGGACTCGTCCACCCCGCCGGAGAAGACGAACTACGACGGTGTTCGAGACGAGCGTCAGGCCTCGGCGCTCGAGGGCCGGAAGGATGCTGGCCCCCGGATCGCTTTTCGCGCTCACAGCGCAGGCGTACCCGTCGCACGTCCCGCAGCGAGTGCAGCGCGATCCGTCCGGAGAGGAGCCGTCGAAGTCGATGGCAAGCGGCAGGTGGGAAGGGCTGAGTCCGATGGATCTCGCAGCTTCCCACATCATCCGCGCCGGGCCCTGGGCGTCGGGCGCCCGATGCGGGAACGGCCCGCTTCGCCAGGGCTCAGTGGGAGCGGATTCGACACGACCGGCGACGCGCAGGAGGCGCTCGGCCCAGCTGTAGTAGGGCTCGATGTCCTGGTACCGGTAGGGCCACTCGGCACCGGTGCCGCCTGCCACCTCCGGGCAGTCTTCGAAGTCGGCCTCGCGCATGCGATAAGAGACTGCGCCATAGAACACCGCCGGCCCTCCCACGCACTGAAACGTGCCGGCGCTGCCGCGTTCATCTCCCCGGACCTTGTAGTGGCTCTCCATGGAGTAGTAGGGGCTCAGATCCAGGGCCGCATCGGGCGCCCAGTTGTCCGGCGAGCGCGTGACCCGGGCTCCCCGTTCGATCATCAGGACCTTCAGGCCGGCGCTCACCAAGGCGTGCGCGGCCATTGAGCCGCCCACTCCGCTGCCGATGATGACAGCGTCGTAGTGGACCGAGCGTCTCGTCGGGCGATAGGCTATGGGCTTCATGGTCTTATTTCGACTCAGAGTAGGGCGGGAACGAGGGCGATCGCGTAGAACCGCATGAAGCGCCCCGTCAGGCACAGGGCTGTGAAGCTCCAGATCGGGAGGCGGGCCGCGCCGGCGACCACCGCCATCAGGTACAGCGGCGGGAGGCCCACAGCCGCGCTGGCGAAAAGCGTTGCGCGCAGCGCTCCAGGCCGGGCCTCGAGGCGCCGGGCCATCGACTTGGCCCGCTCGGACTCGCCGACCATCTTCGAAGCCGTCAATCCAGCGCCGCCGCGGAAGAGGACGACCTTTCCGGCTACCTGGCCGGCGGTTACGACCATCGCGATGATCAGCGTGAAAGCCGGAGGCGCGGCCAGCACGGCCCCCACGACGAGGGCTTCCGCGTTCACCAGCGGAATCAGGCTGCTGACCACCGAGGCGGCGAAGAGAGAGAGGAGCATGAGAATGCTGGCCACAGGCTTCACGGTTCGGGTTCGTGTGTCCGTGACCGGCAGGCCGCCGATCACGAATGAACGCTACCGCGCGGCGATATCTGCTTCGATACGCGTTCGTGACTAGGGCCCCGGCGGGTATTACGTAGGTGCGGGCGGCCCCATACGTAGTTCGGACCTCTCAATCCCTCGGAAGTCTCCCGCCGTCGCGCCCCCACACGGCCGTGGCTATTTTGCTGGGTCCGCCGCAATGCCTTGAACGAGAACGAGATGCACTCTCCTCACTCCCGCTCGGACGACACCGAGGGGCGACGCCGGCTGTTCGACCACGAACTTCCCCTGGTGGGGCGGGAGTCGGAGTTGGCCGAGCTGGACCGGTTCCTCCAGCAGCCGGGAGGGCAGCGCGTGGCCATCGTCTATGGCCCCGGGGGAGTGGGAAAGACGAGGCTGGCCTCCACCCTTTGCGCCGAGGCGGCCTCGCGAGGCTGGACCGTTGCGAAGGGGCAGGCCTACCCGGTCGAATCCGGGGTCGCCTACGGGCTGTTTTCCGACGCGTTCATGCCCCTGTTCGACGAACTCCCCGAAGGCGCGCTTTCCGGCCTGACCAGGGGCGGTGAGGCGGAACTGGGGTATCTGTTTCCCTCCCTCACCGCAGGGTCTCAGGGCGTTCCCTCGGCCGATTGGACCAATCCGGGCGAGTTCAAGACCCGACTCTTCTGGAACTTCACCGAATTCCTGAAGGGATACGCGGACCGTGAACCGCTCCTGGTGCATCTCGAGGACCTCCAATGGGCAGATGAGACCTCCCTGGAGCTTCTGCATTTCGTCGCCCGGCACCTCGAGCCACACCAGATCCGCTTTCTCTGCACGTACAACGAAGAGCTGACCTCGGAGCGGCACGGACTGGCTCGGACCGCCGGCTCGCTTTGGGCGCAGGGATACGCGCTTCGGCTGCACATGGAACCACTGTCTCTCGAGGCCGTCGCAGAGCTGGTGCGTCGAGTGTTCACCGTTGAAGAAGTGGTCAACAGGGATCTCGTCCGGCGGCTGCACACATGGACGCACGGCAACCCGCTGTTCATTCGTGAGACCTTGAGGGAACTCGTCGAGTCGGGACGGCTCTATATGAGGGATGGCATCTGGCTCGGATGGGAAGACACCCAGCTCGAGTTGCCCGGCTCCCTGCGCGAGGGAGTTCTGGCCGGACTGGTACGCCTCTCACCCGAGGCCCGGAAGGTGGCCGACCGCGTGGCAGTGGTCGGCGGACCGGTCAGCCACGCCGTCCTCGACCGCCTCACCGGCCCCGAGATCAATCTGGTGGAGGCGATCGACGAACTGCTCCCCCATCAGGTGCTCACGGAGCGATTGGACGGGTCGCTGATCATGTACGACTTCGCCCATCCACTGACGCGCGAGGCGCTCTACGGAGACCTCAGCCTGGCCCGGGCTCGGCGCCTGCACGCCCAGGTGGTAGAGGCGGTAGAGGCCGTCCTCGGCGACCGCGTGATGGAGCGGGCCGGACAGCTCGCGTACCACCTGGTGCGGTCCGGGAAGCGTGACCTGACTGAGAAGGCCCTTCTCTACCTCACCTCCGCAGGTCACGACGCGCTCGAGCGCCATGCGGACGTAGATGCGGCGAACTATCTCGAGACCGCCCTGACCCTCATCGCGGATGGGAGACCGACGGCGGGCACCGATGCTCCGGAGGTCGCCGAGGTCGCCGTTCTGTCGGACCTTGCCCACGCACGACAGCGGCAGGGGAGGTACGACGATGCGACGGACTTGTGGACGCGATGCCTCGAAGCGGCTCCGGCCGGGACTCCATCGAAGCACGCCGTGCTTCGGCACATGGGGCTGGCGTGCTACTGGAGCGGTCGCCATCGGGAGGCGATCCAACACTTCGAGAACGGGCTGGCGGCCCTGCCTCCCGGCGACGAGCATGCCGCGGCAGCCATCCGCCTCGCCCGCGGCGTGTGCTACCAGGAGCTCGGCTCACCGGACGCGGCCAAGGAAGATATCGAGAGCGCGCTGGCGGCGGCCGAGCGGGCGGCAGATGTACCGCTGCTCGCCCGAGCCCACCGCGCTCTTGCCCTGCTCCACACCTTCACCGGCCCCCCCGACGTCGCGCGCACCCACGCGCATCGAGCCGCGGAGCTGGCCGAAGACTGTGGCGACCGGAACGTGGCGTTCTGGAGCCATTGGGTGCTGGCCGCACTGGAGGGGCTGACGGGGGACACGGAGACCATGGCCGTCCAGCTGAAGGAGGCCCGGCGGGTGTCCGACGAGCTGGGATCGCCGGTGCTCAGCCTCTGGGCCGACGAGCTATCGGTGGAGAGAGCCTATGCTACCGGCGAATGGGACACGGGCGTGGCCCTGGGCGAGCAGGCCATCGCGTTGGCCCGGTCCCTCGGACAGAACACGCTCCTTCCAAGACTCCTGGTGTGGACTTCGTTCATCTACCTCGGTCGCGGAGACCTGACTCGCGGGCACGGCATGGTTCAGGAGGCATGGGCCCTGGCAGGCCTCGACGACGAGGACCGCCCCATCGACGTGCATACGGCTGTGCCCGCGCACATCGGCGTCGCGGCCTACCACCTGTTCGCCGACGAGCGCGAGGAAGCGATCGCGGTAGCCCAGCGAGGCCTCGAGATCACGGACCGGAGCGGGTACGTGATCTGGGCCATTCACCACATGCTGCCCATCATGGCGGAGGCACTGATTCACACTCGGGACCTGGCCCAGGCGAAGCAGGTGGGTGAAAGACTCCGCCGCGACTCCGAGCGACTGCAACACCCCCTCGGACTGGCGTGGGCGGACGCCTGCGACGCGTTCGTAGTCTGGTTGAATGGAGACCTGGAGGGTGGGGCAGCACTTCTCCGCACCGCCGCCGAGGCCCTCGAGGCGATACCCATCGTGCCCGAGGCGACCCGGATCCGCCGTCAGCTGGCGGCACGCCTGGCCGACCTCGGCGACCGCGAGGCCGCGCTCAAGGAGTTGCGGCAGGCCCACGAGGCCAGCGCCCTCCTCGGAATGAGTCGTGAGCTCAGCAAGGCCCGTGCTCTCTTTCGGCAGCTCGAAGCCCGTCCGCCACTGCTCACCAACCTTCCGGGAGTCGGAGAACTCACGGCCCGGGAGACCGATGTAGCTCAGCTCGTCGCCAAGGGGCAGTCCAACAAGTCGA
Source organism: Gemmatimonadota bacterium (assembly GCA_039587465.1). GTDB lineage: Bacteria > Gemmatimonadota > Gemmatimonadetes > Longimicrobiales > Gaopeijiaceae > JBDHIL01. The sequence continues at coordinate 17,522 of JBDHIL010000025.1, forward strand.
TCGCCAAGGAGCTGGACGTGTCGCTGCGGACGGTCACCACGCACCTGCAGAACATTTACCGGAAGGTCGACGTCGGGTCGAGACACGAGCTGGCCGAATGGATGCGCCATAGCAAGCTGCAGCGTTAGCCGGGCTCCACACCGGGCTCCACACCGGGCTCCACACCGCTGCAGGACCCCCGTGCCGCCCTAACGCAACCGTCCCTGAAGCGCCTCGGCTTCCGCACGGACGGCTACCTCCAGGGGTGTGCTCGCGGGCAGAGCGAGCACGTGCCCGACCTCTTCGAGGGCGAGGTCCGGCCGATCGGTGTCGCGGTAGAGGTTGGCCAACTGCATGTGGTAGTCGGAGATCTGCGGCTCGACGCTCTCAGCGAAGGAAAGGTGCTCTTCGGCCGCCTCCCAGGTGGCCCGCTTCAGCTCACCTCCCCCGAGAAGGTTGGTGGCGATCCAGCGCGTGACACGACCCATGCGGCGGACGCCCGCGTACAGGCGTCCCATGAGGTGATGCGCCTGAGGGTGATCGGGTGCCAGCTCGAGGATGGCCTCCAACTCACGGTGGAAGTCGGCAGCCACGTTGACCTTCGTGCGTCCGCCCTCGATATCCGCCCGGCGACCGAGCACGACCGCGAGAGCGAATCTGCGCCCCACGTCCGTCTCGTGGTCTACGACAGCCTCCCGGGCGTGCCGCTCGGCGTCGATCAGGAATCCCTTGGCCAGATCCTCCTCCACCTGGTCGTACGTCGCCTCGACCAGGATCCAAACGGTGTCCGGAACTCCCTCGACCACCCACGCTGGAGGTGTGGCTGCGGCAGGAGCCTCCTGCGCGTGCCCCGTATGGACCGAAACGGCGGACGCCAGCAGGAACGTCATCACAGCAAGAATGCGCATCAAATGCAGAGGACCTCCCTCTCCGAGCTGGAATCAGGCTTTGCGCAGTGCCGTCGCGCCACCTAAACTACGGTCAGCAGTAGCCTCCCGCCCCTGTCTCATTCCTGCCCATGGGGCCCTGATGGCGATTCCGCTGCCTCTCGCCGGTCGTGCTGTCGCGAACTACTTCACTCGCCGACCCTACTGCGCTTCGTTCGAACTCACGTACAACTGCAATGCCCGATGCGGCCACTGTCATCGGGGGCCCCTCATACCCAACGAACAGCTGGCCACACCCGAGCAGCTCGTGGAGATCTGTCGGGAGGTTCGCCCGGTCGTCGCTATCATGTCGGGCGGCGAGCCCCTTACACGCAAGGAGCTCGACGACATCATCCGGCTGTTCAAGAAGCGGGCCTCACCCATCCGCATCTTCGTCAATACGAACGGATCGCTGCTGACTCCCAAGCGGTTTCAGGAACTCAAGAGCGCGGGCGTAGACGAGGTTCTCATCTCCTTCGACTACCCGGATGAGCGTCACGACGAGTGGCGTGCAATCCCGAAACTCTTCAGCAAGATCGAGAACCTGATCACGAGCCTTCCCCCGGAGGACCGCGAGCGAATCGTGCTCACGAGCGTCTTCCAGAGCCAGAACTTCCGGGAGGCCCCCCGCATGGCTCAGGTGGCGCTGGATTGGGGCGTGAACATCAATTTCAGTGCGTACACATGGCTTCGCACGAACGACATGGGCCTGATGATCCAGGACGAGGACATCGACGACTTCCGTCAGGTGGTCGACGCGCTGGTGGAGATGAAGGAGGAACACGGCCACGTCCTCACGTCCGACTGGGTGCTGCGCGGCATGATCCCATACTTCCAGCGCGCGGACAAAGGCAGGTGCCAGGCAGGGGAGCGATCGCTGGTCGTGAACCCGGACGGGACATTCTCTCCCTGTGGGCTGCTCATCAGGGACTTTCCCACGCGAAAAGCCCTGGTGCGCGGGTTCTCCCGTGCGAACGACTGCACCGATTGCTACACGAGCACCCGAGCGAACTCGGAGCGGCCGACCAAGCACGTGTTCATGGACCACCTGGCCTACCTGAAGCGGAGGACGAACTGACTTCCGGGACCGGGGAACGCCAAGCCCTGACGCTGGCCTGACATGACGCTGCCGGACGCTGCCAGGCGAGCAAGGAGGTCCGTCATCGCGGCGGAGTGCGTGATCGTTCTGGCGTTGGCAGCGGTGTGGGTGACATCGGAGAGCGTTCGGGCGAGCAAGAGCCTGATCGTGCTGTTCTTCTACTCCTTCCCGTCGGAGTTCCTGGTCGGCCTGGTTCCCCACGAGCCTGCGCTCATCTTCTTCGGTGCCCACCATCCGATCTGGATCGTGGTACTCGTTGCCACCGTCGGCACGGTTCTCGCCGAGGCACTGAACTACTCCGTGTTCTCACTCGTGTACGAGGTGCCCAACGTAAGAGCGTTGTCGGACAAGAAGTCCGTGGCCAAGCTCATGGAACTGTTCAGCCGGAGGCCCTTCGCTGCGATCCTCGTCGCCGGGTTCACGCCGCTGCCGTTCTTTCCCGTTCGGCTTCTGGTCGTGATGACGAAGTACCCTCGCCGAAGCTACCTGTGGGGCGTCTTCCTGTCGCGAGCGCCGCGCTTCTGGATTCTGGCTGCTTTGGGAGCCGCATTCGGGATCCCGGTGAATTTCCTGGGCGGCCTCTTCGTTATCATGCTGGTGAGCGTCAACATCCCCGCTCTGATCAGGCTTCTCATGGCTTCGCGCGCACCAGCCCCCGCCGTCAGCCGCCGCGCATCGCCTCCGCCAGTTGCTGCGCCAGCTCCATCGACGGCAGAAGATCCGAGGCCGGCAGCCGCAGGATGAGTTCGGCCCAGTTGGGGTCCTGCCGGTATGCGCGGAGGAGGAAGGGTAGCGCTTCGTCGGCCCGATCCGAGGCAGCGAGCGTGGCACCGACCCAGAACGGAGCCTCCCCGTTGGTGGCTTCGTCGGGCACCAGGCCCATGGCGACGGTGTAGGCCTCCATGGCTCCCTCCATGTCACCTTCGGTGACACGGGCGTCGCCCTCGTTCAGCTTCAGGTAGGCCCTCTGGAGAGTGACGAGCCGCCGCAGTTCGGCCACGGGGGTGGGGTGGTCCTCCACTCTCAGGTCGAACCTGCGGTCGATCCACGAAGCGCCGGTCGGCTCTGCCGCAACCACGATGATCGCTGCCGACTGCCGCCCCCTGATGTCGCCACCTTCTGCCTGCGCCGCCTCGAGCGCCGCAAGCAGCCGCTCGGCGAGGTCGCCCTGGGAGGCCTCGTAGGCGCGGGCCATCGCGTCCCAGACGGTGGCATTCTCCATCATGTTCGCCTGGGTCGAGTACCCGTCACCGATGCGGTGGCCGGCCGCGTGGATGGCCTTCGACCCGGTGTGCGCATCGACGGACCCGGCTGCGTCGACCATGGCTACCTGCCTCACTGCCTCGTCGGCGTCGGTCGAGACCAGGGCATACAGGGCGTCCGGCGCACTGCGGCCCATCCGCATGAGTTCGATGCCCAGGGGTCCGTACGAGGGCTCTACGAAGGACTGGGTGGCCACGGCCCCTACGCCCGCCTCCGCCCAGGGGACGATGGGGCCGACGGAGAACCAGTGCGACTGCACCGCCACCCCCATCTCCCCGGTCTCGGCATCACGGGCAACAATGGAGTAGGTCGCCACTGGGCGGCGGGTGGTAAGCTCCTGAGCCGATGCACCGGCTGTAACGCTGAAAAGTAGAGCGAGAAGCGAGACGACACGGCGCATGGCACTACCTCCTCGATGGGTCGACAGACATGATCCTAACGCTCAGGACGTCACCGGCGCACCCGCCGCCCTCGGGGCGCTGAAGGAACAGCGGGGCCCCTCCAGAAATACTAAATGGGAGGGTGGCCCGCCGACGGTGTCGGGTTTCGCCGAGATGCAGTAGCGCTCCCTACCTTCAACCACGTGACCGGACGACTCTGATATGAAGCCGCAGCTTAAGCGGATACTCGTGGTCGGCACCCCCGCGCTCTTGATTCTCATCCAACTCTGGCCGGTCGAGCGCACGAATCCCGCAGTTACGAGGGAGATCCACTGGAACTCCCCGGCCACAGAAGAGATCGCTCACCGCGCCTGTTACGACTGCCACTCGAACGAGACAGTCTGGCCTTGGTATGCGTCCGTGGCTCCCATGAAGTGGTTCCTGGCCGAACACGTGGCCGAGGGCCGGGAGCATCTGAACTTCTCCACCTGGGACCAGCCCAACGAAGATGCCGACGAGATCGTAGAGAAGGTCGAGGAGGGCGAGATGCCGATGTCCTCCTACCTCGTTCTCCACGCCGAGGCCCGCCTGACAGACGAAGAGAAGGAGTCCTTCCGGCGCGGGGTCGAGGCTACGCTGCTCGCCGATCCGCCGGTCGGAGGACACGAGGGCGAGGAAGACGAGGAGCACGAGGACGATGAGTACTAGGAGAAGGATCACGGGGAGGACCACAAGGAGGAGGGCGCCCGGGGGAGGGTGACGACCGGCAACGGGACTCCCTGATCGGAGCCCGCGCCAGTTGCACCCGCTTGCGGCGAGGCCGCACCGCCACAGAGCTTTCAACGTTCCGTTCTCTCGTCTTCACATCAGGTACACTTTCATGCTCTCCATACTGCCACGGATCGATCTGCGCGCAGTCTTCCCCGCAGCCCTGCTCGTTGCTGTAGCGCCGATGTCGGTCGCAGCCCAGGCTGCACCCGTCTTCGAGGACGGCCAGGCACAGGTCGTGCCCGCTTTCGAGAACCCGGAGGAGTGGATCCGCCACGACCTGTGGGTCGAAACCGAGTTCGACTCCGATGGAGACGGGCAGCTGGACCGAGTGCACGTCGACGTAACCAGACCGGCCCAGACGGAGACCGAGGGGCTGCGCGTTCCGGTCATATACGAGACCAGCCCTTACTACTCGGGCACCGGGGGAGTCGATCTCACATACTTCTGGGACGTTCGGCAGGAGGTTGGCGCCGCGTCTCCGCCACGGACGCCTATCCCCAGCATTCGCCACCGCAGTGAGCAGCCCGTCATCTCGAACTCCCACGTCGGGACATGGGTTCCGCGCGGGTTCGCCGTGGTGCATTCGCAGTCGCCCGGCACCGGACAATCGCAGGGCTGCCCCACGGTGGGGGGCGACAACGAGTCGCTGGCGCCCAAGGCGGTCATCGACTGGTTGAACGGCCGTGCCCGTGGCTTCACGAGCCTGGACGGCGCGGAGGAGGTGTCCGCCGAGTGGTCGACCGGCAAAGTCGGAATGACGGGCACATCGTACAACGGAACGCTGCCGGTGGCCGCTGCGACGACAGGAGTCGACGGGCTGGAAGCCATCATTCCCGTGGCACCCAATACGTCGTACTACCACTACTACAGGTCCAACGGGCTGGTCCGCTCCCCGGGTGGATATCTCGGCGAGGACGTCGACGTCCTGTTCGACTTCATCAACAGCGGGTTCCCAGAGCGCAGGGAGTACTGCATCGCCACCGTCCGTGAAGCCGACATGAAGCAACGTCAGGACCGGGTGACGGGCGACTACAACGAGTTCTGGGCCGGCCGCGACTATCTCAACAAGATCGACGGCATCGAGGCCGCGACGCTGATGTCCCACGGGTTCAACGACTGGAACGTCATGCCGGAGCACAGCTTCCGCATCTCGCAGGCCCTCAAGGACCGCGGCGTGCCCGTGCAGATCTACTATCACCAGGCAGGTCACGGTGGACCTCCCCCGCTGGAGATGATGAACCGTTGGTTCACGCGCTATGTCTACGGGGTCGAGAACGGCGTCGAGAACGATCCCCGGGCCTGGATCGTCAGGGAGGGTGCGGATCGCTCCGACCCCACGCCTTACCCCGACTATCCCCACCCGGAGGCCTCCGGAGTCGCCCTCTATCCGGAGGGTGACGGAACCGGATTGGGCTCGCTCTCGCTGTCCGCTCAGCCAGGCCGCGGAACCGGAGCGATCATCGACAATTTCTCGTTCGCCGGCGGAGCGCTGGCCGCCGCGGAGTGGTCTACGCACCGTCTGCTCTACGCGACGCCGGAACTCGTGGACGAGGTACACCTCTCCGGCCTCACCACCGTCACGATCCGCGCGTCCGCGGACGCTCCGGCCGCGAACCTGTCGGTCTGGTTGGTGTCACTCCCCTGGACCGAGAGCGAGTCGATCAACGACAACATCATCACGCGGGGTTGGGCAGATCCACAGAACGCGGGCTCGAGCACCATAGGTACCCCGTCAGAGGGCACTGCCCTCGTGCCCGGGGAATTCGTCGAAATGCAGTTCGATCTCCAGCCCGACGACCAGGTGATCCCGGCCGGGGCACGTATCGGAGTCATGATCTTCTCGAGCGACCGGGAGTTCACACTGTGGCCTCAGCCGGGCAAGGCGCTCACGATCGATCTGGACGGGACCACGATCGAGCTCCCGGTGGTGGGAGGTAGGGCCGCTTTCGAACAGGCGACGCGATTGATCAGCTGAGCCGGAGGAAGGCGTCTGCGGCCAGCTACAGGGCCAGCACCTCGTCGACGACATTCAGGACGAACGGCCAGATGGCCGGAGCACCTTCGCGGATGGGATCCATGCGGGTCAGGATCTGCTCGCGGGTGATTCCGTACTCGAGCCAAGTCCCACCGTTGTTGCCGTAGTTCATCAACAGCCCCTGCAAGCGGTCCATGGCGTTGGCGAATCGGGCTTCGGGGGTGCGGCCGGACTCGAACTCGTCCCACAGGCCTCGCAGCTCCTGGGCCTGATCTTCCGGGAGCATGCGGAAGAGCCGATCGGCGGCTCGGACCTCCCGCTCCTCCTTGTCGAGGTTCGCCTCCGGATCGAAGCAGAACGTGTCTCCCGCGTCGATCTCCACCACGTCGTGGATGAGCAGCATCTTCATCACCCGGCCGACGTCGACTTCATCTGGCGCGTACTCTGCCAGAATCGGCACCATGACGCCGAGGTGCCACGAATGCTCGGCGCTGTTCTCCAGCCGGGACCCGCCGACCACACTGATGCGGCGGAGAATGAGCTTCAGCTTGTCGAGCTCCGTAATGAAGTCGACCTGACGAGCGAGGCGAGATGTAGTCATGGCTCCAAGGATGCCGCCCGGAGCAGCGCCGGACGCCGCGCACCGGATATGGGATGGACGCCCTAAGAGATCGCGGCGGGTCGGCCCCCGCCAGCCCTCATGACGCGCACGGACGGACGAACGGGTCGTGACTTCTCTCGGCCGACGCCACAGCTTGATGTATGCGCCTCACCAGGGTCTTCATCGAGAGCTTCCGCGGCATCCGCCGCCTCAAGCTCAAGCTCGATCCCATCACTGTCGTCATCGGTGAGAACAACCACGGCAAGACGAGCATCTTCGACGCGCTCTGTCTGTGCCTCGGCCGACCGGGGAGCGATGGCTCGGGTCAGTTCCGGGAGGCCGACTTCCATGTCGGCGCGGATCCGGAGCCGCACCGCCCCATCCGGATATCCCTCACCTTCGAAGACAACGAGGACGGGCCGCTGCCGTCAGGGAGCCCACTCCATGCTGCCCTCACGACGGACCACGACGGCATCGGACGCCTGCGCGTGGAGTTCTGGGGACATCCGGACGACCGCCGCATCACGCACAGGTTCGTGGACCAGGAAGGTAAGGTGCTCGATCCGCAGCCAGAGGACAGCACTCTCCACGAGCTTCGCCGGATGCACCCGGTGCTCCTCCTGCGTTTCGCTCAGCGGGCGCCGCCTCAAGCGCTGGACACCGAACAGCCCGCACGTGAGACCCGCGCAGAGGAGAGGGGCCGCCGCGAACTCGAGGCCGAAGTCGCGCGGGTGTACCACGAACTGGCCGACACACGCGGACCCATCCCTCGGGAAGATCTGCGCCGTGGACTGGCCGCGGCCCGCGAACTCTACGCCGGCATCAAGAAGCGATCCCCGGGCAAGCTCCCACCCCTGAACGGAATGCTCGACCGCCTGGTACCCGCACCGGCCGGCGACCCGATCGACACGGACCGCCAGCGGGCATTCCATCAAACCGGAAGCGGGAGTCACACCCTCGGGCTGCTCATGGTGCTGGGCTCGATGCTCGACGTGCGCGGCGATGAGGTTCTGCCGGAGGGTGGTGACCCCATCATCGCCATCGAGGAACCCGAGGTCCATCTGCACCCCATCCTGCTCGCATCGACATGGGACGTGATCGAGGGCCTTGGTGCGCAGACCCTGGTCACGACCAACTCGGGCGAGCTGCTCTCGTCGGTCCCACTGCGTTTCGTGCGACGTCTCTCGCGCAGAGATGGGCAGATCACCGTGAACCAACTCCACTCCGGAGGGCTGTCCACGACAGAACTCCGCCGGGTGGGATACCACATCCGGGCGAAGCGTGGAGGCGTCCTCTTCGCACGCTGCTGGCTACTCGTCGAGGGTGAGTCGGAGTTCTGGCTCCTTCGCCAGTTGGCCAACGTTCTCGGATACGACCTCGAGGCGGAGGGCATCCGGTGCGTGGAGTTCGCTCAGTGCGGGATATCGCCACTGGTGAAGCTCGCGAACGACCTTGGCATCGAGTGGCACCTGCTGACGGACGGTGACAACTCCGGCGCGGTCTACGAGCACGACACACGTCGCTATCTCAACGGGCTGACCCTCTCCGACCGCGTGACGCGCCTGAAGCGCCGGGACATCGAGCGGTGCCTTTGGTACCACGGATACCAGGGCGTCTACCTGGAGGCGGCTGGCATACCCGACCGAGAGGCTCGGGAGCGCCGCATGCCCCCCGGCAAGGTGATCGCCAAGGCCGTGCGGAAGTTCTCGAAGCCCCACCTCGCCCTCACCGTGGGAGAGGCATGTGCGGCACGCGGGCCCGAGGGCGTTCCACCCATGCTCAAGACAGCCATCGAGGCTGCGGTCGGACTGGCCCGCCAATCCATGAACGATCCGACGGCAAGCTGAGGTCGCGCGCGGTGCCGCAGGTCGCATCGGGAACGCATCAAGAGCCAATCGTCGAGCCGCGAGCCGGGAGGGTCCCCTCACCCTCCGAGGAGTCCCCTCACCCTCCGGGGAGTCCCCTCACCCTCCGGGGAGTCGGGAGTCTTCGCATCCACACTTTCCTGAACTGGACCGGATGGCTCTCCGCCTGGAGCGCAATGTAGCCCGACGTGAGCGGGCGACCCTCGTTGGCTGCCTCCTCACTGAACTCCTCCACGGTCCCCCCACCGACGACGGGATCCGAGTACTCGAGAACGGTGTCACCCTCGACTACGTGCGCAATGAGAGAGCCGCCCATCACGACAAGATCCACGGTGACCCATCCGTCCCCGTGGAAGGTGGGGGCAGAGGATTCCGTGCAGTGCCGCTCGACCAGTTCACCCTGCATCACGACGTGAGTCCCGGGAGTGCAGAGGTTGGCGGTGGGCCTGTCACCCTCCCCACTTCCTCCGAGGAATTGAGCCTCGATAGAGACCGGAAACTCCTGATCACGCATCATAGACGCCGGATCCTGAGCGTGGAACATGACGCCGCTGTTCCTGAACGCCCATCCCGGACCCCCCTCCGCCTGGTCTCCCGTGAAGCGGTACTCGACGCGCAGCACGTAGTCCGAGAGTTCCTCCGCATAGAAGAGGTGGCCGAACCGGCCCTCGAAGACATCGTAGTTCTCGTATCCGACGGTGATGACGCCGTCTTCCACGCGGAACGTGCCGAGAGGGTCCTGGCCGAGATCGAACCCCGTGATCTTCGGAGTCCACCCCGTCAGATCACGTCCGTTGAAGAGTGCCGTCCATCCGTCCTCCACACCCGCAGACACCTCAGGAGGCGTCTCTTCTCCACCAGCCCGACCCTCGTCGGACGCCTGTGAACAGGCGGCCACGAGAAAGCCGATGGTCACCGTCATCAGGCAGCTCAGCCGCCGTCGCAGGTCGATAGTGCATCCCGAATTCATGCAGTGCTCCGCTCCTGTGTGGCTCCACTCTCCGAGTGCATTCTAACCGCCCCGCTCAGCCGAACCCACCGACACTGGTCGGCGGCGGTTGACCCCGACCTGGAAAGTCGCTCGCTTGCGTCTGGTAGGGGCATATCGACCCGCAGAACGGATAGGGATACGCCATGAAACTGGCACCACGAAGTCTCGTGACTCTCGTAGTCTTGATGGCGGGGTGCTACCCGTCCGGAGACGCCGGCTCGGACGCATTGTCGATCGATTTCGAGCGGTACCAGCTCGCGAACGGCCTGGACGTGGTCCTCCACGTCGACGACTCCGACCCCTTGGCGGCAGTGGCCATGACCTTTCACGTGGGCTCGGCCCGCGAGGTCGCCGGCAAGACCGGCTTCGCCCACCTCTTCGAGCACCTCTTCTTCCTTGATTCGGAGAACCTGGGCCCGGGTGGGCTGGACCGCCTGATGACGCGTGTGGGGAGTTCGACCAACGGGTCCACGAGCCGTGATCGGACCAACTACTTCGAGGTCGTACCCATCGACGGCCTGGAGAAGACACTCTGGGCCGAAGCCGACAAGCTGGGATTCTTCATCAACACCGTGAGCGAGTCGGTGGTGGCGAAGGAGAAGCAGGTGGTGAAGAACGAGAAGAGGCAGAGCGTCGACAACAACCCCTACGGGCACACGAGCTACGTTCTCGATCGTGCGCTGTATCCCGAAGGCCACCCGTACCGCTGGCAGGTCATCGGCTCTCTGGACGACCTGGAGAGCGCCACCCTGTCGGACACCAAGGACTTCCACTCCCGTTGGTACGGACCCAACAACGCCACTCTGGTCGTGGCGGGCGACATCGACGTGGAGCGGACCAAGGAGTGGATCGCCAGGTACTTCGGCGAAATCCCGGCGCGGGAGATGCCGGAGGCTCCAAGCCACCCTGAGGTAGACCTCACCGAGAGCGCGCTTCTCTTCCACGAAGACAACTTCGCCCGCCTGCCCATGCTGACCATGGCCTGGCCGACCGTGCCCATGTACCACCCGGACTCGTACGCCCTCGCCGCTCTGGCGGATATCCTCACCGACGGTAAGTCCACACCGTTCTACGAGGTCTTGGTCGAGGAGGACGGAGTCGCTCCAGGAGTGAGCGCGTACAACGGCTCGCAGGAGCTGGCTGGTCGTTTCACGCTTCAGATCAGGGCCTTCGCGGGTCAGGATCTGGACGGAGTGCGGTCATCCGTCGATCGGGCCTTCGCACGCTTCGAGGAAGAGGGAGTGCCTCCCGACGAGCTGCGGAGGGTGAAAGCCGGAACCGAGACCTCGTTCTACCGAGGCCTGTCGAGCGCCATAGGCAAGGCGTTCTCCCTGGCAGAGTACGCCATCTTCGCCGGGGACCCCGCCTTCGTGACCGAGGATCTGGAGCGCACGCTCGCCGTAACGGAGGACGACGTACTCCGGGTCTACGACACCTACCTCCGGGGCAGGCCGTTCGTCGCCACGAGCTTCGTGCCCATGGGGGCGGCCGAGCTCGCCCTCGAAGGGTCCCTGCGCGCCGAGGTGGTCGAGGAGCGCATCGTCCAGGGCGCCGAGGCCGCATTCACGGTGCAGCGTGGTGACGACAGGAGCCCCGCGGGTTCCTTCGACCGAAGCGTGGAGCCGGCGTTCGGCGCATCGCCTTCCCTGCGCGCTCCGGCGGTGTGGACCCGTACGCTCGGAAACGGCATGCAGGTGCTCGGCATCGAGGACCGCGAGATCCCACTGGTTCAGTTCGAGATCCGCATGAAGGGCGGGCTGCTCGTCGAAGATCCAGACCATATCGGTGCGGCCAACCTTCTGGCCGAGATCATGACGGAGGGAACCGCCAACAGGACCCCCGCCGAGCTGGAGCAGGCAATCGACCTGCTGGGGGCTTCGATCAACGTGTCGTCCTCGCGCGAGAGCTTCGTGATTTCGGGGAGTTCGCTGGCCCGCACGTTCGGTGAGACCATGGCGCTGGTCGAGGAGATCCTCCTGGAGCCGCGCTTCGATGCCGAGGAGTTCGACCTGGCCAAGCAGCGCGTCCGCAACCGCCTCCGTCAGCGGGCGTCCAGTCCGGGAGCGGTGGCCGGCGACGTGTTCGGCCGTCTTCTGTACGGAGATCACATTCTCTCCCAGAACCCCCAGGGCTCCGTCGAGTCCGTCGAAGCCATGGAGCTCGACGATCTGAAGGCATATTACGAGCGCGCGTTGACGGCAGGTGCGGCGGCGTATCACGTCGCGGGAGCGGTCTCGGAGCAGGATGTCATAGCCTCCCTGGAGAGCCTCTCGGACCGCTGGTCGGGGGCGGCGGCGGCGATGCCGAGCACCCCCACATGGTCACACGACCGCGCTGGCCTCTACTTCGTCGACATTCCGGACGCCAAGCAGTCGGTGCTCCAGATCGGCTATCTGGCCCTGGCCCAGACCGATGCCGAGTTCTACCCGGCGACGGTGCTGAACTTCCGCCTCGGCGGCGGGGGATTCGCGTCGGACCTGACTCAGGTGCTGCGCGAGGGCAAAGGGTACACGTACGGCATCGGGTCCCGTTTCAGCGGCACCGACATTCCTGGGCCGTTTTCGATCAGTTCGTCGGTGCGCACGAACGTGACCCTCGAGTCACTCGAACTGGTGAAGGAAATCGTCGAGGCACATGGGCCTGACTTCGACGAGGCAGACCTGGACGCCACCCAGAGCTTCCTGCTCCGGACGAACGCGAGAGCGTTCGAGACGCTGGGTTCGAAGCTCAACCTGCTCAGAGCCATGAGTGGGTATGGCTTCCCGGCAGACTACGTCCTCCAGCGCGAGCAGGTCGTGCGGGACATGACCATCGAAGAAATCCAACGCCTGGCCGAAGCCTACCTGGATCCGGAAGACATGATCTGGCTGGTGGTCGGCGATGCCCGAACACAGGAGGGGCGACTGGGCTCCCTCGGATTGGGCCCGGTGACCCGTCTCGATCGGGAAGGGCGCCCGGTGCACTAGGAGAGAGGCCCAACCCCTTCGCACCCCGACCGCGAAGGGGTCCCCGGTCGACGCAGCCCTGGAACGCGACGACCTTGGTCAGTTTGAAGCTGACGTGCTGAGCCACCAGGCGGGCGCCTGTCCATCGGGGTGATCTCGCAGCGATCTGCAAAGAGATCCAGCGCCTGGACGACGGAAGAAGTAGTCGCTCCGACGGTGTCCCTCGCCAGGCGAGTAGCCAGGGCGCGATGCCAATTTCAGCGCAACAGCGTATTGTGGTCGGGAGCGCACCCTCGCGGGCGCTGGACGCGGGGTGACACCTGGTCGCGAGAAGCCTGGTCCGTCGGCGTCGTCAACGCCAAAAGGTAGAGTCCATGAGTGGCACGAGCGGTGGTTCAGCGGGCCGAGTCCTCGTTGCGGAGGACACCGAGGTCATCTCGTACGTGATGACCGAACTGCTGGTCCAGGCAGGATACGAAGTCCAGTCGGCACAGGACGGCGAGGAGTGCCTGCTCAAGGTGGCCAGCTTCAAGCCGGATCTGCTCATCCTCGATCTCATGATGCCGAAGGTGCACGGGATCGAGGTGCTGAAGCGCCTCCGCGCAGATCCCGAAACGCAGGACCTGGGCGTTATCGTCTGCACGGCGAAAACATTCAAGACCGAGCATTCCAAGGCGATGGAATTGGGCGCTCTCGGCTTCCTGCCCAAGCCCGTCACCAAGGACAGTCTCCTGTGGACGGTGGGGGCGTTCTTCGCCGGTGCACTCAAGGAGCAGTCATCCGCCTCCGACATGTCGGCGTTGGCAGTCCCGATGGGAGAGCCCTACCGGCCCACGCTCGAGGCGGAGCACGGCAAGCTCACCCTGTGGGGGACGCGCGGGTCGATCCCCACGCCGGGCCCTCAGTTCCTCCGCCATGGCGGCAACACGTCGTGCATGAGCCTGGAGGTGGGGGAGGAGATCTTCATCTTCGACGCCGGTTCCGGGATCCGTGACCTCGGCAACGCGCTCATGAAGGGGCCACCGCGCAAGCTGCACCTGTTCATCACCCACACCCACTGGGACCACATACAGGGCTTTCCTTTCTTCACTCCCGCGTACGTGCCTGGCTTCGAGGTCACCGTCTACGGCGCGGAGGGCTTCGGGAAGAGCCTGGAGGGAGTATTCCACGGCCAGCTCGACCAGGACTACTTCCCGGTTCAGATGGAGGACCTGAACGCCAACATCGAGTTCAGGCATCTCGCAGACGATGGGGAGCAGTTCGGGCACGTGGAAGTCAGTTGGGAGTACGCCCAGCATCCGGGCGCGACCGTCGGCTACAAGATCGACGTTGGCGGCAAGACGGTGGCGTGGTTCCCGGACGACGAGTTTCTGCACGGGTACATTGGGTCACCGGAGGACGTCCAGCCCTTCGACGCGATGGTGAGCCCCTACCGGCGCGCCATCGACTTCCTGAAGAACGCGGACATCCTGATCCACGAGGCGCAATACACGAACGAGGAGTACCCCACCCACGTCGGATGGGGGCACAGTTCAGTATCGAACGCATGCCTCCTGGCCAGCTTCGCGGAGGTGAAGCGGTGGATCGTGACCCACCACGACCCGATCCACGACGATGCCTTTCTCGAAACCAAGATCAACCTCACCCGGCAGCAGCTGGCTCGTCTCGGCCACGACATTCCCGTGAGCCACGGGTACGACGGGATGACGGTGTACCTCTAGGCGGCTCGGACGGAAGGCCGGCCTGGTGCGGCGAGCGTCATTCGGATCCGGTGACGACCCTCGCGAATTCTGCCACCGCACGACGGACCTGATCGGGATCGGCCGCGACGAAATCGGCCCAGGCCTCTGGATGGGCCCGCCGCCGCTCGACCAACATCAAGGCCACCGCCTCCACCGTTCGCCTCAGATCGGGGGCCGCCAGGTTCATGCGGGTCCACATGGAGGCCAGGACAGCCAGGGAAGCGCGATCCTGGGCGAAGAGTTGGTCCAACTCCTCGTCCGCGAAGAAGGGACCTTCCACAGCCGCCCGCAGGCAGTTTCCCAGAAGATCGACCACCGGGCCCTCCAGGCCGCGCAGGAGGACCTTTTGCGACCGCACCTCCAGCACCTTGCCCAGAAAGGCCATGAGCGGGTAAACCGCAGGCCCCAGTGACGTCAGGGTCACGGTCCGCTCACCCTTCAGGTATATGAAGAGCCGGTCGTAATGCCGGTCCTTCAGGGCCACCTTCTTGTCCATCTGAGGTGAAATCCAGTCGTATCCCACCATGTCCTGAAAATCAACGAGCTGGTCGACCACTCCCGCGACATCCCTCGTCAGCTCCCGGGCCGAGACCCCGATGACCTCGTCCGAACCGGCATCGATCCGCGCTACGGCGCCCCGGTCACCGAGCGGAACGTCCCCGGCAACTGCCGAGGCCGGCAGCAGCACGGCGTTGAGGTCGGCCCGGCGACCGGCCGCGGCCTGGAAGATTTCGACGAGGTGTTCGGTGAGGAGGACGTCCAGGAGGGTCATGTGCGCCTGCGATTCGGCATCATGATGAGGGTCCGACGGGCCACGGTACCTACCCCGCCGGTCGATAAGGTGCCCCGTGCGCCATCTCGCCTGGACCTTATCTTGCAGCGTCACGGACCCAGTGTGTCAACACAACCCATGGCGACCCCATGCGTATCTTTCTTTCGCTCGCTCTCCTCATCGCAGTCCCCGGCGTTTCCGCACAGGAAAGGCCCGAGTTCACCCATGCGGACACCCTTCGCGGCTCCAACGGACCGGGCCGGGCCTGGTGGGACGTCACCTACTACGACCTGAACGTCCGGGTCTCGCCGGACGAAATGAGTCTCGTGGGTTGGAATGCCATCACGTACCGGGTCGTGGCACCGGGCCAGACGATGCAGATCGACCTCCAGGCGCCCATGACGCTCGACAGTCTGCTCCTGGAGGGAAGCGCCCTGGAACTCTCTCAGGACGGAAACGCGTACTTCGCTTCGCTGCCGGTCGCACAGCGCGTCGGTTCGGTCCATACGGTAGAGGCCTATTTCCATGGTCATCCCGTGGTGGCCGTCCGCCCACCCTGGGACGGAGGTTACCAATGGGAAACCGATGCGTCGGGGGCACCGTGGGTCGTGACATCGAACCAGGGTCTCGGTGCCAGCGTCTGGTGGCCCAACAAGGACTACCAGGCGGAAGAGCCGGACAGCCAGCGGATCGCAGTGACTGTGCCCAATCCCATGGTGGACGTCTCCAACGGTCGCCTGCGGAACGCGATGGACAACCGTGACGGCACCACGACCTTCGAGTGGTTCGTAGCGAACCCGATCAACAACTACTCGGTTTCGGTCAACGCCGGCAGCTATGCGCGCTGGACCGAGGAATACGAGGGTGAGCTCGGCCCACTCACCATGGACTTCTGGCCCTTGGCCGAGAACGTCGAGAAAGCCCGCGCACAGTGGGCTCAGGCCCGCACGACCATGCAGTGCTTCGAGCATTGGTTCGGGCCCTACCCCTGGTACGAGGACGGCTACAAGCTCATCGAGGTGCCGTACCTGGGCATGGAGCACCAGAGCGCGGTCACGTACGGAAACGGCTACCAGAACGGGTATCGGGGCACCGATCTGTCGGGGACGGGGTGGGGACTGCAGTGGGACTTCATCGTGGTGCACGAGAGCGCCCACGAGTGGTGGGGCAACAACATCACCGCCGCGGACATCGCCGAGAACTGGGTCCATGAGAGCTTTGCCAACTATGCCGAGAACCTCTACACGGAGTGTCTCACCGGCAGCAAGGAGGCAGGGGCGGAGTACGTGATAGGCACGCGTTCACGAATCGCGAACGAAGACCCCATCGTGGCGCCCACCGGCGTCAACGCCGGGGGATCCGGAGACATGTACTACAAGGGCGGCAACCTTCTGCACACTATCCGCCAACTCGTGGACGACGATCACAAGTGGCGTGACATCCTGAGGGGCCTCAACGCAGAGTTCCGACATCAGATCGTGCCGGGGGCGCGGGTCGAGGAGTACATCACCCGCATGTCCGGCCGTGAGCTCGAGCCGGTGTTCGAGCAGTACCTGCGCACGACGAGCGTCCCGGTCCTGGAGTGGTTCCTCGCCGACTCCATGCTCTCTTACAGGTGGAGCGAGGTCATACACGGATTCAACATGCCGCTCCGGGTGACCCTCGGTTCCGGAGAATACTCCTGGATAGAGCCCACGACCTCATGGAAGTCGATCGCGACCGAACTCACGACACCCGACGAGTTCCAGGTCGACGTGAACTTCTACGTCGAGAAGCGCTACACGCCGGGGAGCTAGGCCTCTGCGGAGCGTGGTCGCGGGAGCCCGGACCTCCCGGGCCCCCCGCTCCGCTCGGACTCAGGAACGATCCAGCAACTCCTGGACGTTGCTCTCCAGACGCGTCATGCCCGCCGCACGGCCCAGCTGCAGGGCTTCCTCGGGCGCGACACCATCGATCCATGCGGCCTTGAGGGCGAGGAGGGCTCCGACCCGGTTGCTGCTCGCGCAGTAGAGAACGGTGCCCTCCGCTCCGGCCGCCTCGAGCAGTCGAGCGAGTTCCTCCACATTCTCACGGTTCAGACCGGCGCCGCCCGCTACGGGCACGCGCGTGAAGGTCGCCGACACCGTGGGGGCGTGATCCTCTTCCCAGCCGGCGCCGGCTTCCTCGGGCAGCCGCAGGCTGATGAAGTTCTTGAACCCAGAGGCTGCGAGCCCGTCGAACTGCTCCTGCGTGAGCTGTCCGGCCGTCAGGAGGGATGCGATCGGCATGCGAGCGTTCACCACGCCCAGCGACCTCGCGGCCTCGATGCTGGGAGTCGCGACCACCGGTGCCTCCGTCTGCGCTCCCTCGGGGGCACAGGCCGTGGTCAGCAGAACGGTCAGGATGGCGGCAGATCGAGTGCAGCGGAGGGATGAGGAGGATGTCATGCCGTCGATACTCGTTGGTTTTGGGGAAGCAGGCGCAAGCAAGATAGCATCTCGAGCTTTACCGTGTGAGCGACTGCGGAGCGTTGCCTCAACGACCCTCAGTCCGCACGTTGGAGTCTCGCGTCCTCTCCCTCCCCATCCCCGCAAGCCCACCCATGAACGCTCACGACCTCAGTGCTGCGCTGGGGCTTGGCTGTAGACGCTTCCTGCCCACCTTCCATCGTCAGCCCGCGAGCAGGCCGACTGTCGTTCCCGGGTGGGGGCGTGTCTCGTGAACACGGCCCGACGCCCGCGGTGGAATCCGTCGGCCGCCTTGAGTGCGATGCTATTGGGTGCCTTGCTATCCGGCTGCGCCTTCAACAATCCGTTCCGGGGGAGCAACAGCACCTATGTCGCGCCCGAGACGGTGGGCGAGGGAGACTGTTCGGTGCAGCTGCTCAACGTGAGCAGCCGGCCCCTCGACATCTACTTCTACCCGGGCCTGCGCAATCCTCCTCGCCTGACCGCAGGCTGGCCGCGGGTGGGTCTGCTCGAACCAGGAAGGTCCAGCGTCCTGTTCGCGGACTGCGAGCACCGCAGGGTCGTCATTCACGCATATGCCACCAGTCCGGTGGACGTGGAGCGCGAGTACCGTGAGATAGGACACGAAGTGGCACTCGTGGAGGGCCGACGGGACGTCCTTCGGCTCAGGCTCGTCCGCTGACAGATCGCTTGCACGAGCCGGACCAAGCGAAAAGGGGGCGCGGCTGCGGCCGCGCCCCCTTTTCGCATTCGTCAGATGAGTCGACTCAGCGAACGGGCCGACCAGGTGACCAGGGCACCCCGGCCTCGTCGAGCGCCTGGAAGAAGGCCGGCACTCTCGCCGTGATGAGCACGTTGAGGCGGCCGACCTGCTCGTCGAGAGCTGCCGGCACGGCGGACAGTGCGTCCCGCTCCCGCTGCGTCGGCAGTGCCGTCGCTCGATGAACTCCGGCCGCGGTCCCGAGAAGCTGCCGCAGGCTGGGCATACCGTTACCGCCGCCCCCACCGCCGAACCCACCGCCCCCGGCACCGAGCTCGCTGCGGATATCGCCGAGGTCGTCCTCCAGGGCGGCCGCCATCTCGCTGAGCGCATCCGGAACCTCGACCTCCGCCATCGCCACCTTGGCGTCCGCGACCTGCCGTCGTGTCACTTCTGACTGGCGAATAGCCATGGTCAGGGTCGCGTTGAGCTCCATCTGCTCGCTGCGGATGTCGAAGAGTTCACGGAGCTGTGCCTCCGTCAGGAGCACGTTCGCGTCCTTCTTCACCTGGAAGGACCGTTCCAGTACCTGGTCCCCCACGGACAGACGCGCCGAGTAGGTGCCAGGCACTGCAGGCGCTCCGGCATTGGCGCCACCCCCGAAACCACCGAATCCTCCAAATCCCTGGCCCTGAGCCCGCTCCTGCGGGGGCCCGCTGTAAGGCGCGTCGACCCTGAAGTCCCACTGTACGTGGTGGAGGCCGGCTCTACCCGAAGCGTCCAGCTCCCGTAGGACGGCGCCCGACGGCCCCGTGACTTCGAGCTTCACGTCACTGGCCGCACTCGGCAGATAATAGGAAACCGTGGTCCCGATGGGCGGGTTCCGCACGCTGTAGTTCCGATCGGCGTTGAGCCCACTGTGAGGCGACGGGTCGGAGGTGAACTGAAGCTCGGACTTCACGGGCATGAGGAAGGGCCCGCCCGTAGCCTTGGCTTCCGCCAGGTGCTGCAGCGGAAGGAGGTCGTCCATCACGAAGAAGCCCCGGCCATGGGTCGCGATGACCAATGCGTTGTCCCGGGGGTGGATCTTGATGTCGTCCACCCGCACCGGGGGCATGCCGTTGGTCATCCGAATCCAGTGGTCACCCCCATCGACCGAGACGTACGGAGCAACCTCCGTACCGACGAAGAGGACGTCCGGATTCCCGTGGTGCTCGGCGAAGGCCCTCACTCCGCCGAAATCAGGGAGATCGTTCGTGATGTTCTTCCAGGAGGCTCCCCCGTCCGTGCTCCGGATGACATAGGGACGGAGGTCGTTGCTGCGGTGATTGTCGAACGTAGCATACATCACGGAAGCGTCGTGGTGGGACAAGCGAACCTTGCCCACGTAGGCCGTGTCCGGCACTCCGGGAAAACGCATCTGCCGGTTCCACGTCTGGCCGTCATCGTCCGAGACCGCGATCACCCCGTCATCGGAGCCGGTCACGAGGAGACCTTCCTGGACGCTCGATACATCCATCGTGGAGATGTTGCTGAAGACCGCCACGCCCTGGTGCCGGGACACAGCGTCCGGACCGGGAACCTCACCCATCATCTCGAGCTCGTCTCGATCGATCGCCCGCGTCAGGTCCTCCCCCAGCACCATCCAACTGTCACCACGGTCCGTACTCTTGAACACGTGGTTACCCGCGAAGTAGACGGTGTTGTGATCCCATGGCGAGATCTTGATCGGAGCACTCCAGTTGAACCGGTACGGGGGATCACCGGGCGCCGGTGCCGGTCGAATGCCCTTGCGATCACCCGTCCGCTTGTCGTAGCGGATCAGATTCCCATTCTGCGACTCGACGTAGGCGATGTTGTCATCCGTCGGATCGATCGCAGCATAGAATCCATCTCCCCCGGCCATGCCATACCAGTCTGAGTTGAAGATGCCGCGCGAGGCGCGTGTCCGGCTCGGCCCTCCCCACGTGCTGTTGTCCTGCAGTCCGCCGTAGATGCCGAAGAACGGTTCGGCCATGTCGAGGCCCACCGCGTAGAACTGTGAGATGGGAAGGTTGGGCGAGAAGTCCCAGTTGGCGCCACGGTCGTGGGAGACGTAGAGGCCACCGTCGTTGCCCAGGATGAGGTGGTCGCGGTCGCGCGGGTTGATCCACATGGCGTGCTGATCCGCATGGATGGAGTTCCCCGCCCGCTCCCATGTCATGCCACCGTCGTTGGATCGGGTCAGCGCGACGCCGAGGTGATACACCGTTTCGGGATCTGACGGATCTACCCTGATCTCGCCGAAGTACCAGGGAATCGACGCCTGGTCGCTCATCTGGCGCCAGGCCATGCCGCCGTTATCCGAACGGTACACGCCCTGCTCGGAGCCCTCGATGACCGCGTAAACCGTATTCGGATGCGTCAGTGAGATGTCCAGGCCGATCCTGCCCATGTCGGACGTCGGGAGGCCACGGGTCAACTCGAACCACGTGCCCCCACCGTCCGTCGTCTTCCAGATTCCGCTGCCCGGACCCCCGCTGATGTACCCGAAGGCGCGGCGCTCACGCTGCTGCATCGCGGCATACAGCACGTTCGGATCCGTCGGATCCATCACCAGGTCGATACCGCCCGTGTGCTCGTCGACGTACAGGATCCTCTGCCAGGTCACGCCTCCGTCCATCGTCTTGTAGATGCCACGCTCACCGCCCGCCGCCCACATGGGCCCGGTCGCCGCGACGTACACCACGTCGGATTCACCGGGATGCACCAGGATGCCGCCGACGTGCTGGGACGTCGGGAGTCCCACGTTCTCCCAGGTAGCCCCCGCGTCGACCGACTTGTAGACCCCATCTCCGTATGAGGAGCTTCGCTGGTTGTTCGACTCGCCGGTGCCGACCCAGACGATGTTCGAGTCTGAAGGGTCAACCGTGACCGCGCCGATAGAACCCACTCCTCCATCGTCGAAGACGGGCTCCCACCTGACGCCCCCACTGGTCGTCTTCCAGACCCCCCCACTGGCCGCCGCGATATAGAACACGGAGCCGAGGTTGCCGCCCGGTGTGGAGGCGACCGAGATGTCGACGACCCGGCCACTCATGACCGCGGGCCCGATAGAGCGCACGGAGAGCGTGTTGACGAGGGCCGCGTCGGACAGATCCGCCGCACCTCCGCCGCCGGGACGTTGAGCTGATAGAGGTGCCGCCAGAAGGACGACGAAGGCGACGGTGAGGATGGGACCGGTCAGTCTACGAGCCATGGTATTACCTGGGCTTCCCGGGAGAGTGGTTCAATAGAGGCCGCGAGAGAGCACCGAAGGGACGCCCTCGCGCCTGCATCCTTGGTAGGACGCCGGAGAGGCGCAAGGTGCTGAGATTCCAGGGCACCGCGGCCCGTCCACCCGTCCTCGAAGCCGGCGTCGATACTACCGATCCTCACCGTACCACGCGCACCTCGGCCCGGCCTACAAGAACGTCCCGGCTGCCTCCCACAGGGCCTCGGTTCGGTCGATCCGATCCCGAGCTGTCTCGTGCAGTTCCGCTGCGAGGTGCGCGATGAGCAGCTCGGCCACCGCCACAGCGGGAATAGAGCTGTCGAAGGGTCCCACGGCCGGCACGTGCAGTCCGCACCAGGCCGTGGCGAGGGAAGCCAATGGCGACAGGGCGTCATCGGTGACGGCCACGACGGGTACACCGCGGTTGGCGAGGGCCTGGGCAATGGTGACGGTGTGCCGGCGGTAGCGTGCAAAATCGAAAACGACCAGCACGTCGCCGGACCCCGCACCACCGAGCACCCTGGCGCCGGAATGCTCATCGATGAGGCGCACACGCGAGCGAATCATGCCCAATCCACTGTGGAGCACGTGGGCACCACCTCGGGAGGTCTCACCCGACAGGATCCAGACGTCCTTGGCCTCTTTGATGGGGCGCGCCATTTCCGCAATGCGTCCGTGGCCGGTGGCTTCGAAGACGCCTGCCAAGGCCTGCTGCAAGACCACCTGCGGGCCGGCACCGGCAAGGTCTGGATGCCGAATCCGCTCACTGGGCCGGGACAGAAGCCGCACCATGCTGGCCCGGACATGGTCCTGGAGGTACGGGTATCCCTCAAAGCCCAACTTCTTCGCGAACCGCGCGATGGATGCCCTGCTCGTCCCAACACGCTCCGCGAGCTCGGTGATGGTACCGAACGCCAGGAGCGTCCGGTCCTGAAGCACCACCTCCACGATGCGGCGCTCCGTGACGGTGAGCCGGTCCCCGGCTGCGGCAGCGAGATCCGCGACAGATGACCGTGGCAGAGGAGTGTTCACGTTGTTACATTTTCCATATAGCAATGTGCATTTCGTTTCACAAACTAGGGCTCCCACCGCCTGACGTCGAGACACAGAGGCACTCAGCGGAGCCAGAGAGCGTCTGAAAGCCCATGCGCAACGCCGACGAGTACACCCCCACCGATAGAGAGCAGGCGTTTCACGCCACCGTCCAAAGCCCCCGCTACGACCGACAGACCGTGAATGGCCTGAGGCCGTTCCTGGGAGGGAAGTCCCCCGAGGGGATGGAGGGCTTCTACTCGGCTGACGAGATCGCTGTGCTGGCGGAATTGAAGGGGACCGAGCGGGACGTCGAAGCCCGGATGCCAGTGAAGATGACACGCCACTACTTCGACATGGCCGCGCAGAGCCCGGCACTGAAGAAGTTGGTGAAGGCCAGTCCCAACGAGACGCTCAACCTCCAGGGATCGGAAGACCCCGGCTTCCAGATGGATTACAGTCCGGTGGAGGGCCTGCTCCACAAGTACGAACTGGGTCTGTTGTACGTCGTATCGACATGCTCGTCACACTGTCGGTTCTGCTACCGAGAAGAACTGATCAGCCGAAAGGAGATCGCGCGGCAGGACGGGTCGGTGGCCAAGAAGGGCCTGGCTCAGATCAAGGACGTCACCGACTACATCCGTGCGCACAATGCCGCCGTGGAGGAGAACGGCGGCCGGCATCCCGAGTCCGGACGGGAGCGCCTCAGAGAGGTACTCCTTTCGGGGGGCGATCCCATGGTGCTGCCGAACGGGAAACTCGCCGAGTGGCTCTCCGCCCTGGCTGAGGCCGGCGTGGACTCCATCCGCATCGGGACCAAGGAAATGGCGTTCTTCCCGGACCGCTTCGACGAGTCGCTGCTGGCCATGTTGGATGGATTCCACGAGAACTACCCCGATGTGGGGCTGCACATTCTCGTGCACTTCAACCACCCGGACGAGTTCCTGGTCAAAGACGCGGACGGCAGGTACGTCGAGAACGCCAACGGGTCCTTCCGGTGGAACGACTCGGCCAAGCGCGCCGTCGAGGGACTTCTCTCCCGCGGTTGGATCACCGTCGAGAACCAGTCTCCAATCATCAAGGGGATCAACGACGATCCCGATGCGCTGCGCATCCTTCAGCGCTCCCTGAAGCGTGTCGGTGCAGAGAATCACTACTTCTTCTGCGGGCGGGACATCGTCGCCTACCAGGCGTTCAACGTTCCCATCGAAACGGCATGGCAGATTCTCAACGAGTCCCAGAGGGGCCTGTCGGGCATCGAAGCACGGGCGCGACTGTCCATCACGCACTACAAGGGAAAGACCGAGGTGGCCGCCGTCACCAATGAGCCGATCCCCGGCGTACCGGGCACCGAGAATGGCGTCGTGATCTTCAAGATCCTGCGGAACGCAGGCGACGCACCCGACAAGGGCAAGGTGTGCATTGTGGCGCGGAACCGGGAGGCCATCTGGTTCGACGGCTATGCGGACCGTGTCATCTACGATGAAGCGGGGCTCTTCGAGTACGACCGGGTGGCAGCCGCCCGGTTGGCCCCGGTGCTCACGAACGTATAGTGGCTCCAGTCGCCTCCGAGGACGCTGAGGCGAGGAACAGGCAACCCGAGAACTGAACCGTGATCAACAAAGAGGTGGCCAGCACCGCCGAGGCGGTCGCTGATGTCTTCGACGGTGCGACGGTGATGATCGGCGGATTCGGTGAGGCCGGCAGCCCCATCGAGCTCATCCACGCCCTCATCGACCAGGGTGCCACCGGCCTGACCGTGGTCAACAACAACACCGGGAGCGGCGAGGTTGGCCTCGCCGCGCTCATCAAGGCCGGCCGCGTGTCGAAGATGATCTGCTCGTATCCCCGGACGGCGAACTCCACTGTATTCCCGGAGTTGTATCGGAGTGGGCAGACGTCGCTAGAACTCGTCCCCCAGGGGACCCTTGCCGAACGGATCCGGGCAGGAGGCGCGGGCATCCCCGCCTTCTATACGCCGACCTCGGTGGGGACCCCTCTGGAGGAGGGGCACGAGCGGCGCACCTTCGACGGTCGCGACTACGTTCTCGCCATGGGCTTGGTGGCCGACTTCGCGCTCATCAAGGGGCGCGCCGCCGATCGGCAGGGGAACGTGGTGTACAACAAGACCGCCAGGAACTTCGCTCCCCTCATGGCCACAGCTGCGAAGGTCACGGTGGTGCAGGCTGAATCCGTGGTCCCAGCAGGGGACCTGGATCCTGAATGCGTCGTCACGCCGGGTATCTTCGTGGACCGCGTCTTGGCAGTTGCAGAGCCGCTGCAGGAGTCCATCCTGGTCGCGGCCGGAGCGAGCTACCCGTGAGCACAGTCCAACAGGGTGATGCAACTGTGACCGCACCTGCGGAAGTTGTCGGATGGACCCGGGACCAGATGGCCGAACGCTGCGCGAGAGACATTCCCGATGGTTCCTATGTGAACCTCGGCATCGGGATTCCGGAGAAGGTCGCGGGCTACGTACCGGAAGATCGCGAGTTCATCTACCACACCGAGAACGGGTTGTTGGGGATGGGGCCCTCTCCAGAGGAGGGCGAAGGGGACCCGGAACTGATCAACGCCGGGAAGCGTCGGGTCACGGCGAATCCCGGCGCAGCCTATTTCCACCACGCAGACAGCTTTGCCATGATCCGGGGCGGTCACCTGGACGTGAGCGTGCTGGGGGCGCTCCAGGTGGCATGCGACGGTGATCTCGCCAACTGGTCCACAGGCGCCCCCGACGCCATCCCGGCCGTGGGCGGCGCCATGGACCTGGTAGCCGGCGTGAAGACGGTCTACGTCATCACCCAGCACTGCACGAAGAAGGGCGCGCCCAAGCTCGTCGAAGCCTGCACCTACCCACTCACCGGGGTGGGCGTGGTCGATCGCATCTTCACGGACCTGGCCGTCATCGATGTCACGGCGGCGGGTTTTCAAATCGTAGAGCTGGCACCTGGGGTGAACCACGCATACGTCGAGGAGCGCACGGGTGCTCCCCTTCTCCCCATCTCCACGGACAACGAGGCCACTGACTGTGAGTAGACAAGTGGGCATGTCGCGAACAGCCCAGCTCCACGAGCGTGCACTGCGAAGCCTGCCTGGAGGCGTGAGCCGCAACACCGTCCTGCGCAAGCCGCACCCGCTGTATGCCGAGCGCGGCGTGGGATGCCGTGTCACGGACATCGAAGGCGTGGAGCGCATCGATTTCGCCAACAACATGGCGGCCCTGATCCACGGTCACGCCCATCCCGCGATCACAGAAGCGGTGTCGCATCAGCTCGAGCGGGGCACGGCGTTCGCCCTGGCCACTGAAGTCGAGGTCCGCTTCGCCGAACACATGCTGGGCCGCAGTCCCGCGTTCGACAGGATCCGGTTCGTCAACTCGGGAACGGAAGCGGTCATGGGGGCGGTGAAGGCCTCCCGCGCCTTCACCGGGCGACCCAAGATCGCCAAGGTCGAAGGGGCCTACCATGGTCAGTACGACTATGCCGAAGTGAGCCAGACTGCCAATCCCGGCAACTGGGGGAGCACCGCGCATCCACAGTCGGTCCCGGTAGCCCACGGGACCCCTGCGGCCGCTTTGGCCGATGTCGTCGTGATCCCCTTCAATGACACCGAGGCAGCACTCACCATCCTGGAGCAGCACAAGGGCGAGTTGGCCTGCGTCTTGATGGACCTCATGCCCCATCGGGTGGGCATGACCCTCGCTGAGGCGGAGTTCGTAACCGCGATTCGCGAGTGGACGCGAGAGGACGGATCCCTTCTGGTCCTCGACGAGGTGATCACGTTCCGAGCCGAGGTCGGAGGGATCCAGGCGCGGTACGACGTCACACCCGACCTCACCGCGTTGGGGAAGATCATCGGTGGAGGATTCCCCGTTGGCGCCATCACGGGCGCCGCCGAGGTCATGGGCGTGATGAACCCCCTGGCAGAAAAGGTGCTCTTCCCGCACTCGGGGACGTTCTCCGCCAACCCCATCACGATGACCGCCGGTCTGGCCGCTATGGAGCTCTACGACGCGGCTGCAGTCGCTCATGTGAACGCCCTGGGGGACCGGGCCCGGAACGGAATCGAAGAGGCCATCCGAAGGACGGGAATCGAGGCCTGCGTCACCGGCGGAGGCTCCATGCTGCGGGTCCACCTGAAGCCGTCCCCGCCCCGGGACTACCGCGCGGCCTACACGACGCCTGAAGAAGGCCGCCGTCTGACTCTTCTCCTGGACCACCTCTTCGAAGAGGGGTTCATGATGATCAATACCTGTTCCGCCGCGCTGTCCACCGTCATGGGGAACGAAGAGATCGATGCGCTGGTGGTCGGTATGGAGCGTGGCTTCGCCAAGTTGCTGGACGACATGGGGGGTAGGTTCCCCAGAGTGATGACAGCGGGGGGGTAGCGAAGGACGCCGGTGTAGGCACCGGGCTTACACATAGACCGCATAAAACCGATACATAAGAGCGCATCATGAGCCACGCTGACGCATACATCGACGCGAATCTGCAGCAGATTCACGACGATCTCTTCGAGCTCCTCCGTATCGAGAGCATCTCAACGGATCCCGCGCACGCCGGACACGTTGCCGAGGCCGGAGCCTGGGTGGCCGCACGCATGAAGAAGGCGGGACTCACGGCCGAGGTCATCCAAACCGACCGGCACCCTCTGGTCCTCGGCCGGTACGACGCCGGACCCGACGCGCCTACCCTGCTGGTCTATGCGCACTATGATGTGCAGCCGGCCGACCCTCTCGAAGAATGGGACTCGGCGCCCTTCGAGCCAGAGATTCGGGACGGTATTCTCTACGCCCGGGGTGCTGCGGACGACAAGGCGCAGGTCATTCTTCAGATCGCGGCAGCCGAGGCAGCGCTGGCCACGGACGGGCTGCCGGTGAACCTGATCCTGCTCTTCGAGGGCGAGGAGGAGATGGGGTCCAACAGTCTGGAGCCGTACGTCGTCGAGCACGCCGCTGCCCTGGCGCCCGATCACGTGGTGATCGCCGACTCGCTGATGTTCAAGCCGGACACCCCCTCCCTGATCTTCGGCATGCGGGGAATGGCATACTTCGAGATCGAAGCCCGGACCGGCGATCACGACCTGCACTCAGGTCAGTATGGTGGCGCCGTGCCGAACCCGGCGCACGCTCTCGCCCGGATCATCGCCTCGTTCCACGACGACCGGGGCCGTGTCGTCATCCCCGGATTCTACGACGACGTGGCGGACGCACCTGCGGGCGCTCGTGACAAGTGGAAGACCATCGGATACGACGAGGACGCCTATCAGCGCACCGCCGGGGGAGCCCACCTGACCGGGGAGCACGGCTTCGCCACGCACGAGCGACTGTGGATTCGACCATGCCTCGACGTGAACGGCATGATTGCAGGCTACACGGGCCCAGGAAGCAAGACGGTGCTCCCCTCCGTCGCGTCAGCCAAGGTGAGCTGCCGGCTGGTGCCGGATCAGGACCCCGAGCGCATCGCCGCGGCCATGCACGCGCATGTCGCCGCCCACGCCCCTGAGGGAGTTCAGGTGACGGTGCGGACGACGCAGAGCAATCCCGCGTGGCGGGCCGAACCCACCGGCACGCTCTACGAAGCAGGCGCAGCTGCACTCGGTGACGTCTACGGTGTCGAGCCCGTCCGGGTCTGCCACGGAGGATCACTTCCGATAGCGCGGCAGTTCGCTGAACTACTCACGCCGAGCGTGGCCGTGATGGGATTCGCGGTGCCCGGAGCCAACATGCACGCCCCCAACGAGCAGATCCCGGTGTCTCAGCTCGAAAAGGGCTCGAAGAGCATGGTGCGCCTCTACCGAGGTCTCGCCGAGCGCACCTGAGCCGAAGAACGGGTGTGGCCCCTCTTCAGGTCACCACCACTCCTTCTGCAGCTCCTGGAGCATGGCCTCTCCGGGACAGAGGGTCTCGAAGGGAAGGTCCCGGAGCGGCTCCTCGACCGTGTTCTCGAAGTCATGCATGTCCTCGGCCCCCCCCTCGACGTACAGGAGCCCCGTGGCCACCTCGCCCCTGCTCCGAACCTGCCGCAGGTGCTCCAATACCATGCCGCGATCGGTCGGGTCATAGTCCTCCGCGACCTTACGGAAGTGGACCACGCTGCCGTCGTGCATGGTGACCGAGTGGCGCGCACCCTCTTCGTAGTCGGCGCGGATCTCCGAAGCCAACGGCACGAAGTCGGTCTCCACCACCTCGAAGGCATGAGTCCGGGTGTGGGCGTAGCTCTTCGTGGAGCCCGGGTGATCGTTGAACGTGACGCAGGGTGAAATCACATCCACGAACGCAAAGCCCTTGTGGCGCAGTGCGGCCTTCAGAATGGGGACCAACTGCCGCTTGTCGCCCGAAAAGGACCGGGCCACGAAGGTAGCCCCGAGCGTCAGTCCGAGGTTCACCGGGTCGATCGGTCCGTGGCGGTTCACCTCGCCCTTCTTGGACTTGGTTCCCACATCGGCGGAGGCCGAGAACTGCCCCTTGGTGAGGCCGTACACCCCGTTGTTCTCCAGGACGTACAACATGTCCACGTTCCGCCGGATGGCGTGGCAGAACTGGCCGAGCCCGATGGAGAGGGAGTCGCCGTCTCCGGAAATCCCGACGTACATCAACTCCCGATTGGCCGCGTTCGACCCTGCCGCGATCGAAGGCATCCGGCCGTGCACCGAGTTGAATCCGTGGGCTTCGCTCATGAAGTAGCTCGGCGTCTTCGACGAGCATCCGATACCCGACAGCTTGGCGACCCGGTGCGGTTCGACATCGAGCTCGAAGAAAGCCTGAATGAGGGCCGCCGTCACGGAGTCGTGCCCACACCCCGCGCACAACGTGGACATCGCGCCCTCGTAGTCACGCGGTGTGAGACCCAGCTTGTTGGTCCGCATCCGGGGATGTCTGGCGACCGGTTTTGCCGTGGAACTCATGCCACTACCCCCTCTAGTCGCGGAAGGATGCCATCCAGGACGTGCTTCTTGCTCAACGGTTGTCCCCCGTAGTCCCTGACGCTCAAAAGCTTTTCCTTCGGGCAAGCGGTCTCGGCGGTCAGCAGCGTTCTCAACTGACCATCCCGGTTCTGCTCGACGACGAAGATCCTGTCGTGGGCCGACAAGAAGTCCTCGACCGCCTCTCCGAACGGGAAGCCCCGCACCCGCAGGTAGTCTACTTCGATGCCCTCGGCCAGCAGCTCGTCGCGGGCCTCGAGGACCGCCCAATGGCAACCGCCGATCGAGACGATCCCGATGGAAGACCCACCTTCGACCGTGTGAACCTCGGGCTGAGGCACATGCTCGGCAGCCGACTGGATCTTCCGCCCGATACGATCCACGACCTCGAGATACGGTTCGGACTCCTCGGTGTACCGGCCGAACTTGTCGTGTCCTGACCCGCGCGTGAAGAACGCGCCCTTCGGGTCGACCCCCGGCAGCGTGCGGTGTGTGATCCCGTCACCGTCCACGTCCAGGTAGCGGAAGAATTCGTCCATCTCGGCCAACTCCTCGGGGCCGAGGAGCTTCCCGCGATCGGGACGAAAATCGTCATCCCAGTGAAGCCTCGGAATCATCCAGTCGTTCATGCCGATGTCCAGGTCGGACAGCAGGAATACCGGAGTCTGGAAGCGGTCGGCCAGATCGAACGACGCCACCGCGAACTCGAAGCACTCCCTGGGATCCGCAGGATACAGGCATATGTGCTTGGTATCGCCGTGGGACGCATATGCCACGAGTAGCAGATCACCTTGTTGGGTCCGCGTGGGCATGCCCGTCGAAGGGCCCGTTCTCTGCACGTCGACGAAGACGCTTGGAGTCTCGGTGTAGTAAGCCAGGCCAATGAACTCACTCATGAGGTCGATGCCGGCGCCGCTCGTAGGTGTGAACGCCCGGGCTCCCATCCACGCCGCTCCCAGGACCATGCCTGCAGCAGCGAGCTCGTCCTCCGCCTGGAGAATGCAGAACCTGTTCCTGCCCGTCTCGGGATCGACCCGGAAGCGGGAGCAGAACTCCTTGAATCCGTCCATGACGCTGGTCGCAGGCGTGATCGGGTACCAGCAGCCAACCGTGGCTCCCGCGTAGACGCAGCCTAGCGCCGTGGCCGCATTGCCCGTCACCAGAACACAGTCCTCGGTCGCGTCCATGCGCTCGACGCGGATCGGCAGCGGACAGTCGAGGTGCTCCCGTGCGAAGTCGTACCCCAGCATGATCGCATCGAAATTGGACTCGATGAGGTGGGGCTTTGCCGCGAACGTCTCCTCGATCATCCCTTTCACCACGTCCAGCTCGATGTCGAGCAGCGCCACCAGCGCTCCCACGTACCCGATGTTCTTCATCAGAACGCGGATCCGGGCGTTGTCGAACCGCTCCACGCACATACCGGCCAACGGCACACCCAGAAACGTCACGTCGTCCCGCAGAAGCTCGTCGGGCATCTCACGGGTCGAGTCGTAGAGCACCCATCCTCCCGACTCACACTCCGCTATATCCTGCGCGTAGCTCCGGGGATTCATGGCCACCATGAGCTGAAAATCCGGGCTCCGGGCCGTGTACCCGTCCTTGTTCACCCGGATCTCGTACCACGTGGGCAGGCCCTGGATGTTCGACGGGAACACGTTCTTGCCGGTGACCGGAACGCCCATCCGGAACAGGGCCTGCATGAGAAGTCCATTCGCGCTGGCCGAACCGGTACCGTTCACCGTACCGACCTTCAACGCGAAGTCGTTCAGACCGCTCATCGTGCTTCTCCCAGGGATTGATCTCCGGCGTAGGGCACCAGCAGCTCGGATTTCAGCATGTCCCATGCGGCGGTCGGACATCGCTCTGCGCACAGCCCGCAGTGCACGCACAGGTCCTCGTCCTTCACCATGATTCTCTTCGTCTGCGGAAGCTCTTCCGAGGCGAAGATCGCCTGCGACAGGTTATCCGCAGGTGCGGTCAGGCGAGTGCGCAGATCCTCCTCCGTGCCGTTCTCCGTGATGGTCAGGCAGTGCAGAGGGCAGACGTCGATGCACGCATCGCATTCAATGCAGAGGCTCGCCGTGAATTCCGTCTGAATGTCGCAGTTCAGGCACCGTTCGACCTCTCGCGCAGTCTCGGCGATGTCGAAGCCCAGTTCCGCCTCGACCGCGATTCCACGGAGCCGCTCCTCGAGGTCCACGTAGCGCATCTGTGTGCGTGCCTCAGGGTTGTACTCGTTGGAGTAGCTCCACTGTGCCAGACCCATCTTCTGCGACACGAGGTTCATGCCGTGGGCCGGACGATCCGACAGCGGGATACCCTGGCAGTGGTTGTGGATGGAGATCGCCGCCTGGTGGCCGTGCTCCACGGCCCAAATGATGTTCTCGGGGCCCCAGGCCGCGTCACCGCCGAAGAAGAGTCCGGGAAGCGAGCACTCGTGGGTGACCCGGTCCACGACCGGCATGTCCCACTCGCCGAACTCGATCCCCATGTCCCGCTCGATCCACGGGAATGCGTTGTCCTGTCCGATAGCCAGGACCACGTCATCACACTCGATGAAGACCTCGTCGAGGACGCGTGATTTCTGCCTGCCCGACTCCTCGTCGTCGTACCACTCCACCACGTCGAACTTCATTCCCTGCAGGACCCCGTCGTCATCGACGACGAACTCCTTGGGGGAGTGGTACTCCACGATGTCGACCTGCTCGTCCTCGGCGTCTTCCAGTTCCCAGTCCGATGCCTTGAAGTCCTTCCGCCCCCGGCGGGCCATGACCTTCACGTCCTTGCCCCCCAATCGCTTGGCGGCCCTGCAGCAGTCCATGGCGGTATTCCCCACGCCGATCACGAGCACACGCTCGCCTATGGACTCGACGTGCTGGAATGCCACCGACTCCAGCCAGTCGATACCGATGTGGACGTTCTTGCTGTCGTATCTCCCGGGGAGTTCCAGGTTCTTCCCACGCGGTGCACCCACGCCTACGAAGACGGCGTCGAATCCGCCGTTCTCCCACAGATCCTTCATGCTCGGGACGGGCGTCTCAAGGCGCACGTCCAACCCCATGTCGACGATGTATCCGATCTCTTCCTCCAGGACCTTGGGAGGAAGCCGAAAGGCCGGGATGTTGGTCAGCATGAGGCCACCCAAGCGGTCGTGCTTCTCGAACAGAACCGTCTCGTATCCCAAGGGCAGCAGGTCGTTCGCCACCGTGAGAGACGCCGGCCCGCCGCCGATGAGGGCGACGCGCTTGCCGTTCTTCTGCTCGGGAATCTCGGGGAGTCGATGCTCTATGGGCTCACGCAGGTCGGCCGCCACCCTCTTGAGCCGACAGATCGCCACCGGCTTTCCATCGACCCGCGTCCGGCGACACGCCGGCTCACACGGACGGTCGCACGTCCTCCCAAGGATGCCGGGAAAGACGTTCGATTCCCTGTTGAGCATGTAGGCGTCCGTATACCGCCCTTGGGCGATGAGCCGGATGTACTCGGGGACGTTGGTGTGGGCTGGGCAGCCCCACTGACAGTCCACGACCCGGTGATAGTACTGGGGGTCCTGGGTGTTGGTGGGCTCCATGGATGACCTTACCCCTTCGCGGAAGTCGAGACTCCGCCGGCCTTCGCCGCCGGAAACACATGCGCCGGGCCGACTCGAAAGCCGCCCCGGCGCGCCATCATGTCAGAAGTCCCACGCCGCGCGCAAGCGCTGAAAAGGCCAACGCCTGATTTGACATGAGCAGAAGCGCGCCTCGACTCAGCCGACCTCGAAGATGGAGCCGTCCACGATCTCGAGGTACGACAGCGAAGCGTTTGCAGAATATACGTTGCACGAGTGGTAGTCGAACGAGCCGGACTGGATGCGCTCGTTCGGGTTCGCCGCGTTCAGCCCCGCGATGAGCATTCCCCGTACCTGCGGCTGGTACCAATTACGCACGCCGTCCAGTTCCCCAGCGAGAATGATGCCGTCCCATTCGAACTGATAGCCCGGCCTGAATCGCCCCGTGACGATGAGCACACCACGCCCATTCCACCAATAGTGAGCGGTAAGGTTGCCGGAATAACGCACCACCGGAAACGAGTCCGCCGGCAAAGCCGCGAAGTTCGGAGGGGACCCCTCGAAGTCCACCGGGAAAGACGCAGAGGACAGCACGTCCCAGCGGATTCGGGCAGCGTTGTAGAGGTCCGAATAAGAAGCGTAGGATGCGTCCAGCGCCGGATTGCCCGCGTAGGTTCCGCCACTGGTGACCACGGTGCCGGCGGTAGCGATCCCGGTGACGCCGACCGTTGCCCCACCGGCACAATCTGCCAGCGTGGCGTGATCCGCTCCATCGATGCTGGTGGAGGCCTCGAGCCGAAGCTCTCCTCCCGAGACCCAGACCGCCGCGTTGAGGGGGATGGGGTTCCTGCGATGCCACGCGTAGCCGCTCACGACCCGCCGGGCTGGGATCCCGGGATAGCGGGCGTTCGTCACCGTCCCCTCGGAGCGCAGATAGTAGAGATGGTTGAGCGAGTCCTGAACAAAGACCCTGCGGCTGGTCACCTGAGCGATCCCGTCGCCGATGGCGTAGCTCACCGAGTCGCCGACCACTCCGAGCTGCTCGGACGAGAACCGGTGCAGCCCCGCACGGGCGACGGCGAGCGCCTCGTTGCCGTCGCGGCTCGCGTTCGACATGGCGAACTCCGAGCCCACGACCAGATAGCCCGTGGCACTCGCGACCGCGATGGCAAACAGGAACATGACCACCATCGCGAGAACGAAGCCACCCTCCCGCTCCGAGCGCCTGGCACTCGCCATCCCGCTCAATTCGCGTTCCTCAGCGGGATGTCCACCGTCCAGCCCGCCGTGACGTCCTGACGGCCACCTGTCGCCGCCCGGAGGCGGGATTGCACGACGACGCGTATCCCGTCGATCGTCCCGAGAGCCGCTCCGGTCACGGAACCCGTGTACGACGGACTCCCGCTGACCCGGTATTGGAAGGCCGCCGTCGTGTCCATTCCGGACGCGAACTCGATGAGCGTCTCCCCGTAATTCCCTCTGTAGAGGCCCATGGTCAAAGTATCGAGGGCGGACGCCGAGAAGCGGTACTCGATCTCCCGGAAGAGCATGAGCATGGACCCGGGAGCCGGCAGCGATCCGTGGTAGGAGGCGAGCGATGACAAGCGGATGAACTCACCTGCCGCAGCCGTGGTATCCGAGCCTGACGTATCGAAGCACGTCCGCGCGGGCTGACCTCCGCTCGCCTTGATGTCGTCCCATGTGGTCTGGTAGAACGACCAAGCCCCGGTGGTTTCATCCCGGACAGCGAATCCACCCATGTCGAGCGTATCGACGAGATTGGTGCCTTCCTCCATGAACGCGAAGACGCTCCCACCTCCCTGACTCCCGCATACGACCGCCAACAGCATGGGGGAGCGGATGACGAGCTGCGATTCGTTGGCCACGATCACCCCTGAATCCGCGACCATCCTGATGTCTGCCGACAACAGTTCAGTCACCGAGCGGGCGTTGTCCTGCGTAGCCGTCCTCAGGAGTTGAGAGGCGTAGAAGTTGTTCTGGACCAGGAAGACACTGCTGACCAGCATGACGATGGCGGAAGAGATGACCAGCGACACGATGGCCTCTATCAGCGTAAACCCGCCGCGCGGACCCCCTACCAGTTGTCTGCCGCGTAGCTGGTCGTTCCGTAACTCGGTCCACTGCCGGCATTCGGCTCGACGTCGACGTCGATCTGGCGCAGGATGGGCGTGACCGCCGCGATGGCCGTGCGGATGTAGTATGGTCGCCCCCTGATGGTGAAGGAGGTGACGATGGTGTCCGGTGTGAGCGAAGCGAACGGCACCGCTTCCAGGGAATCCACGCGCGCCTGCCCCAGGACCACGATCTCCGAGGTGATCGCGGACCGTTCCATCTGGGCGGAGAGTGATCCGCTGACCTGGATAACCATCAAGACGCCGCCCGCGAAGATCACGAGCGCCGCGATGACCTCGATCAGCGTAAAACCGCTGGAGCGGTTGCAGGGGACACATGGATCTGGACTCAATTCTCCTCGACTCTCGACGCTCCCATGCTGTTGAAGGAGACCTCGTAAGATATCGCCCCGAACGAGAAGACGGCGACACCCAACGCAGTCTTGGGTGGTCCGGTCCGCCCGAGGTCCGCTATGCCCCGCGGATTGAATACGACGCTGTCTCCACGGAACTGCAGATCGATGCCGCTCAGATCGATGTCGGCATTCAAGCCGAATCTGCGCCGGACAATCTCCGTGCCAGTCTCGACGGCCTGCACACTGTACCAGAGGCTCGACTCGTAGAACCGGACGCTCACGGGCTGCTGGATCCGTACCGCCGTCGAGCGAGCCAATGCCAGATCCCTGACGAAGACCTGCGCCGCGCTCTTCGCCGAAGACCTCTCAAAGTACCCGGTGAACGCGACCATGGCCAAAGTCATCGTGATGGCGCTGATCACCAGCACGATCGTCAGTTCGAGGAGGCTGAAGCCCGCCGTCTGCCGACGCGGGTCGCCTCGGGGGGGGTCTGGGGAGTCCGTATCGTGCTCCTGCCTCGGGAATCCGGCTCGTCTTGTAAGATCCCACGTAAACCCCGAAGCCCACAATACCAAAGGGCCGGCGGTGGCCGGAAAGGGGTCCGTGGACGCGTCGAGCATGAGCGGACGCCGACGCCGGCGAGGACGCAGGCCCTCGCCAGCGACCGGTCCTCCCGAGAGCCTTCGCGGACGAACGGCGCCATGCGACATGGGAAGCAGCGTCGCGGCGATGGCGACATCCCCTTCGCAAACAGAGGGACATTCATAAACGCGAGAGAGTAGCGACAATATCAATCGATCCATCGCATGAGTATCGTAATATTGAAAATTGTTAGCGTTTGACTCGTGCTTATATTTGGCATCTATTGGCCTGTACCGATTGCATCCGGAATGTGTTGTCGGGTGTTCCGGGTGGGGTATCGGTCCTCGCACAATTGAATGGAGTCAACGGCATGCAGAATGTCGACGATCAGATCATGGCGGCCGTCGCTTCCGCCCTCGCTGAAAACCCGTCTGCGACCGTAGACGAACTCTTTGCCATTGCAGTGCGCGTGAGCCCGTCTATCGGTGAGCTTTCCAGAAGACAGTTTCACGCGCGGTACCCGCTCCAGATCAAGCGGAAGATGAACCCGGGCCGGCGCCGTGGTCCTCGTCGGGCGAAGTCCGCGGGACGGGGCGGCATCAGGGCACGGGAAGCGATCGTGATGAGGGAGGCCGTCCGCTCGACCTTGCTCGGGTTCGCCGCGGACCTCACAGCAGCGGAGGAGCGGAAGGATCTGGTTCGGGTGGTCGCGGGCGTCGACGAGTACGTCGACCAGGTCATGAAGGCGACGGGCCGGTAGCAGAGCCCGATCCCCCAGGCGAGCGTCGAGGACGACTGGCCCGCTCCGCCAGGTCAGCCAGTTCCCGCACCGCCACAGAAATGGCGGCGAGGCTGACCGCGTCTTCGGCTCTCAACTCGGCGACGATTCCCCGGAAGCGTTCGAATCTCCGGGCGTGCGACTCGGCGAGGGCACTCGTCGCCGCCTCGACATCGCCGCCCTCTTCGAGGAGCCGTATGGCCGCCCGCACCAGCTTGCGGTGCGCACGAGAAAGATCGTCCGAGAGCACCTGGGCCGCGCGCTGCTCCCACTCGTCGTCACCTGCAGACGCAAAGGTGATCCGCCGCAGCCAGGGGACCCCGATGTCAGCTGAGATCCGATAGTACGCGCTCCCGGCATCCATCTCGCGAGTACCGGTCTCGCGGGCGATGTCCAGGATCTCGAGCAGCTGATCGAGAAAGCGCAGTGTGATGAGATTCCGGGAGAAGTCCTCGTCGGCCCCCAACTCCTGTATCTCTCCTACACGGGCGTCGAACAGCTTCCTATCCTCACCGGCGGCGATCTCTCCAAAGCCTCTGCGGAGGACGTCGAGCCCCGCGGCGTTCTGCTCGATGAGTCGGGTCGGCGACGTCTCTGCATCAACGTTCTGCAGGACCCAACGAGTCGTGCGCTCCAGTACGCGAGCCAGACCCAGGAGCCACCGGTAGGCCACCCTGGAGTTTCCTGCGGTCTGCTGCTCGGCCATACTCGCCAGCAGCGAGCGGTGGTCGGCCAGGCGGGAAGCCACCAACCAACTCCCGACGACCTCCTGCAGGCTGCGCCCGGTGTCGCGGGCGAGGCGATTGGCGAACGTGGAACCCATGAGGTCCACGATCTCGTTCGTCAGTTGAGTGGCGATGATCTCACGCCGCAGGCGATGCCCCTCCAGACCGGACGTGCCGGCTGCATCCAGCGCCCGCGCAGGGAAGTATTCGGCCAGATAGCCCTCGGCGGACGGGTCGTCCGGCAGGGGACCTCTCAACAGATTCGCCTTTGTGTTGAGCTTGGCGTAGGCCAGCAATACGCACAGTTCGGGCCGGGCGAGGGTTTGGCCGCGATCCTTGCGCTCTGCCAAGGCGTCCCAGGTGGGCAGGGTCTCCGCCAGGCGATCCAGCTCACCGGCATGCTCGAGCCCGGTCATGAGATATCGGAAGTCGTCGGCGGACTCCTGCGCCCTGATCTCGTCGAGGGAGATCGCCAGGCTCTGAGTCCTGTTGTTCTCCAGAACCAGGTCAGCCACTTCGTCCGTGAGATCGCCGAGCAGCGCGTTTCTCCCTCCCTCGGACAGCGACCCCGCACCCACGGCCGGACCCAGCAGAATCTTGAGATTGACCTCGTGGTCGGACATGTCCACACCCGCCGAGTTGTCCAGAGCGTCCGTATTGACGCGCCCTCCGCTCAGACCGTACGCGATGCGTGCTCTCTGGGTGAACCCGAGGTTGCCGCCCTCCCCGACGACGCGGCACCGGAGCTCCGAGACGCTGACACGCACCGCATCGTTCGCAGGGTCACCCGCGTCGGAGTCATTCTCCTCATCGGACCGCACATACGTGCCTATGCCTCCATTCCAGAGCAACTCCGCGGGCGCCCGGAGCACGGCTCTGACCAAAGCCTCCCCGCTCATCACGGACTCCGAGGCAGGATCGAGACCGAGTGCAGCGCAGGCCTGCGGGGTGAGTTCGACCTCCTTGGCAGCCCTTGGCACGATCATGGCGCCCTCACTGAGCACCGTGCGGTCGTAGTCATCCCAGCTGGAACGCCCCATCGCGAACATGCGTTGGCGTTCCTCGTAGGAAGTCGCTTCGTCGGGGTCGGGGTCGATGAACACATGCCTGTGATCGAAGGCCGCCAACAGCCGGATCTGCTCTGATAGGAGCATGCCATTGCCGAACACGTCGCCGCTCATGTCCCCGATACCCACCACGGTGAATGGCTGCCGCTGGATGTCCTTTCCCATCTCGCGGAAGTGCCGCTTGACGCACTCCCATGCTCCCCGGGCGGTGATCCCCACGGACTTGTGGTCGTAGCCGTTCGACCCCCCGGATGCGAAGGCGTCGCCCAGCCAGAATCCGTACTCGGCGGAAACGCCATTGGCGACGTCCGAGAAGGTTGCGGTTCCCTTGTCCGCGGCAACGACCAGGTATGGGTCGGGATCGTCGAAGCAGATCACGTCCGGCGGACGTACCACGCCACCGTCGGCTTCGAGGTTGTCCGTGATGTCGAGCAGGCCACGGATGAGGGTCTGGTACTGCTCCTTGGCCTCCTGGAACCGAGCGTCGGGGTCCGTGGGACTCAGGCGCGTCACGAACCCGCCCTTCGATCCGGACGGGACGATGACCGCGTTCTTCACCACCTGCGTTCTGACCAAACCCAGGATCTCGGTGCGAAAATCGTCCGGCCGGTCGCTCCAGCGGATGCCGCCGCGCGCCACGTCCGCCCCGCGCAGATGGACTCCCTCCATGCGGGCGGAGTGTACCCAGACCTCGAAGAGCAGGCGCGTCCGGCTCAGGATGTCGAGCTGCTCGCACGCGAACTTGAGGGACAGGTAGGGCACCCCCCCGGAGCGCCGCGTCGGCTCGCTCCCTCCGTGCCGATAGTACCCGGTGCGGACCGTGGCATCGATGAGTTCCTGAAGCCGCCTCAGGGCCCTGTCGTCGGCAAGCGCCGTCACCCCATCGAGTGAGCTCTGCACAGCCTCGTGGATGTCCCGGGCCGCATCGGTCCGCTCCTCGGTCGTAGCGCCGAGGGCCGGGTCGAAGCGAGTGCGGAAGAGGTCGAACAACTCCCTGGCGAGGCCCGGATATCGCACCAGCGCAGATGGGAGCGACTGCCTGCTGGGCACGGCCCCGATCTGGAATGCATAGCCGACATAGGCCCGCAGCACGTCGACCTCTCGCCAGTGCAGGCCGGCAGCCACCACCAGCCCGTTGAGAGAGTCGTTGACCGCGTCGCCCGCACGCACGGCCAGGATGGCTTCCGCGAGCAGGTCGCCACACCTCTCCGTCTTCAGCGGCCGGGCATCGCCCCCCTGGACCGCGAACGCGTACAGCGTGGTGGACTCGTCTCCGAGGCCCCTGATCTCGAACGAGTTCACGGCGATGACGCGGAGGCCCGTGTTTTCCAGGATGGGCATGAAGTCCGAAAGGATGAGGCGGTCACCCTCCAGGAAAACTTTGAAGTCCGTGACCCCCTCTACTCCGGGCGCCGCGACGGAGGTACCCCTGTTCGCCATCGAGATCGAGATCTCCCTGCCCGATGCACGCATGTCCTCCAGATGAAGGATGTCCTCGACGGCGATCTCCGGGGCTGTAGCGGCCTGATATTCGCCATTGAAGCCGGCACCGTAGCGGCGCGCCAGCCGGCTGGCCTCCTCGCGGGGGAGGGTTCTCTCGAGAGACTCCCGGATGCGATCGGACCAGGTGCGGATCGTGCGCGTGACGACGGCCTCGATATCGGCGGCCGTGGTGTCATCCAATCGACTCTCGTCGGCAGCTACATAGAAGTGGAGCCGTGCCTGGTCGCCCTCCCCCAGAGCCAGGTGATAGTTGAGCACGTCACCCTGGAAGATCTCCACGAGAGCCGCTTCGACGGTTCGCCGGACGTCGCCGCTGAACCGATCCCTGGGAACGATGATCATGACGGCGACACCGCGCTGCAGCGGATCCCGCCGCAGAGTGACCCTGACTCCGGCGGTATGATACGACTGAAGCACGGTACGGACGTCGTCGTCGATCTCCTCGGCCGAGGTGATGAACAGCTCTTCCTTCGGGAGGGAGTTGAAGATCGTGATGATCTCCTTGTAGTCGTGGGTCCCCTCACCGACGCCCGACCCCTCCAGGATCCCCGCGAGCTTCTGCCTGAGGATCGGTATGTTCGCAGCGTTCTCGGCGTACGCCTGCGAAGTGAACAGCCCGACGAAGCGGTGCTCGCCCAACACGGAGCCGTCGGCACCCAGCTTCTTCACCCCCACGTAGTCCATGCGCGCCCGTCGATGGACCGTCGACTCGGCATTCGTCTTGTTGATGATCAACAAAGGGCCGCGTTCCGCGAGCTCCCGATGCGCGCCGCGCAATTCCGACAGAGGAACGGCCTCGGAGAACGTCGACTCCGCCTCCTCGCCCAAGACCCCCAGCCCGGACCCGCGCTCGACCTGGATGCCCCGCCCCGCTTCGGCGATGTCGACCAGATCGTATCCACGATAGCCCAGGAAGACGAAGCCGCCGTCCCGAAGCCATCGGAGAAAGTCCTGGACCTCGGCGATCTCGGCGGCGTGGTCCGGGAGCTTCCTCGCGCTGTCGGCCAGCTGCACCACCACATCATTCACGGCATCCACCATGGCGCCGAAGTCGTCCGTGGCGCGGATGACGTCGTGGAGGTGTTCGGTCAACTCGGCGGCGAGGATCTCGCGGCTCTCTTCATCTTCGAGAAGGCTGACCTCGCAGTGCACGACCGACTCCCGGCGGTCACCGTCCCGGGCGGACTGGACATCCACGGCCCGGCCGTCTGCCCCGCGCTGCACGTGCATCAGAGGGTATACGATGCCCTCGATGGCCAGACCCCGGGCGTGGAGGTGCTCCCGAATGGTGTCGACCACGAACGGGCGCTCGGAGATGTTGGTGCGCACGACGGTAACCGGCGCGAACCACCCCTCCTCACCCACTTCGGGATTGAAGACCGCAACCTTGGGGGCCTCGCCGCACGGCGCACCGAGAAAGCGAAACGCCCCCAGCGCCATGTGCGTCAGATCGTCTGCGCTGCGCTCGCGGAGGAGAGACGGAGGCGCCTTGGAGAGGAAGATCCTGGCGAACCTCACCGCTACCGGGCACTCGTCCGGGGCCACCTCTGTCTCGATCACGCGACAGACGGCATCGATGGTGGGGGACGGGTCCCAAATGCGCTGGACCCCGGGTTCCATGTTTTCGCTCATCGGGAGGGAGGGTTCACCGATCGCTCGCCGTTTCTCGCAGAGGCTATCGAGGCCGCCTCTTCTAGGGGGCTTAAGATAAGGGTTCCAACTGGCTGAGGAAGGCGGCCCGCCCAACCGGGACAGGTGGCCTCCTTGAGCGAATTCCCTCGCCCCGGAGCGGGAGCTACCTTGCCGCATGCGATTCGTCCACATTGCCGACGCCCACCTCGACACATCCTTCGCCGGTCGCTCCGAAACGGTACGCCGCCGCCTGAGGGACGCATCCCGCCTGGCCTTCCGTCACGCGGTGGACCTGGCGATCCGTGAGGATGTGCAGGCCTTCCTCATCGCCGGTGATCTCTTCGATGGGGCACGCCTCTCGTTCCAGACGGAACGCTTCCTGCTCGAGCAGGCGCATCGACTCGCCGACCACTCCATCACGGTCGTGTACGCGACCGGCAACCACGATCCGGGCAACCCCGACACCGGCCCCAGGGCTCTGCAATGGCCCTCCAACGTTCTGGTCGCGGACGACGCCACACCCCAACGCCTCGCCATCCGTGACTCGAGCGGGCGGGATGTGGGGGTGGTCACGGCCGTAGGGCACGCCTCGGGACAGGAGACGAGAGACCTTTCCAGGCTCCTGCCGCGTCCCCGGGGCGACTTGCCGGAGGTCGCCCTCCTGCACACTCAGGTGCACGCCTCGCTTGGATCCGGCGAACACCAGCCATACGCACCGTCCGAGCTGGGCTACCTCACACGGTCGGGATATGACTACTGGGCCCTGGGGCACGTGCACGTGCGGCAGCTCCTGTCGGAGGACCCACCGGTAGCATATCCGGGAAGCCTCCAGGGCAAGACCCGCGCCGAGACCGGGCCACACGGCGCGTTGTTGGTGGACCTGACCGACCGGGAGAGCCCCGCGATATCGTTCCGCCCTCTCGCACCGGTCCGGTGGGAGACGCTGCCGGTGTCGGACATCGAGGATGCGGACTCACTCGATCTCCTGGAACGGCGCATCGAGGGTGCATGGAGCCAGTTCCTGAGCACCCAAGGAACGAACAGCGGCGGGGAGTGGATGGTCCGCGTGGCGCTGGACGGAGCGTGCCCGCTCTGGCGAGAGCTCCAGCAGGAGGAAAACCGCGACCTCGTCGCCGGCGAGCTCAAGGAGCTTCTGGGCGCCCTGGACGTCGACCTCCTCGCAGACGGGCTCCACCCACCCATCGACCTGGATGAGCACGTGGGCCGAACGGATGTCCTCGGAGAGGCTCTCGGCCTCGCCGAGGAGGTGCGCATGGGGAAGGCATCTCTCGCGATCGATCCGGGCGAACTGGCCGGGTTCACCTCGGGCGATCCGGATGCCGTGCAGGCGTACGTCCGGGATCTCCTCGACGGCGCCGACGGAGAGATCGCCGCACGGATGCTCGGTTTGGCGCGGCCCGACCGGTGAGGATCGAACGAGTGCAGATCAGCGCCTTCGGGCGCCTCCGGGACTTCGACACCGGCGTCGAGCCCCTTCCCGGGCTCGTCGTGGTCCTCGGGCCCAACGAGGCCGGAAAATCCACGCTCTTCAGGTTCCTCACAACGGCCCTGTTCGGCTTCCACCCAGCATCCCGCGAGAACCATCCGGACATTCCCTGGGGCACCGACTCAGCCGGTGGGGGCGTCCACATCCGACTCGACGACGGCGAGCGGTTGGAGGTTCACCGTCGTCTGCTTTCCCAGCCCTCCGGCAAGATCGTGCAGGACGGCAGCACCGACGATCTCAGGAATCGATCGCTCCCCTGGGCCGACCACGTGCCCTTCCGCGTGTTCGAACAGGTGTTCGCGGTCACTCTGGGGGACCTCGCGGGCCTGGACGAGGAGACGTGGGGTGGAATCCAGGACCGCGTCCTGGGCGCCATGGGTGCGACCGATCTGCTCCCGGCGCGCCAGGTGGTGGCAGAGCTCGAGGGCGAGGCAGGCTCTCTGTGGCGCTCGACACGTCGAGGCAACCAGCGAAT
Organism: Gemmatimonadota bacterium; assembly: GCA_039587465.1. Lineage (GTDB taxonomy): Bacteria > Gemmatimonadota > Gemmatimonadetes > Longimicrobiales > Gaopeijiaceae > JBDHIL01. The sequence goes on from JBDHIL010000025.1 coordinate 61,497, forward strand.
CCGCGAGATCCGGGATCAGATCCGAGTTCTTCGGTCCCGACGGGGCGCGGCCCTCGACCGTGACCGCACACTGCGTGAGGTGGTGGAGCAGCGAGACCGCGACCGGCATCGTCTCGACGAAGTGCGCGAGGAGCGTCACCGGGAGCGGGCGGTCGTCGAGCGGGTCCAGTCCCTGGTGCCGATCCAGGCGCAGCTCAAGCGCATCGAGGCACTGCGCCTCGACGCCGGCGACGCAGATCTCCTTGGGGGACTCCCCGCCGATCCGGGTGCCCGCCTCGCGGAGATCGCGGGAGAACTGGCATCCCTGCAGGCCCGACTGGAGGAACTGGACGCTGATCTGGCGGAACCCGAAGGCGCCGTCGCGGCTGTGGGCGAGGCCGAGGCGCTGATTCTCGAACTCGCGCCTGAGATCGAGGGATTCCTGGCCCGGGCAGCCGGGACAATATCGGACCGCGCCAGACTGCACGAACTCGAACAGGGTATCGCGGAGGCCGAACGCCGACTCGATGCCAGCGCCCCCCAGTGGTTCACCACGGCATGGAGAGAACTCCCGACCCAGCCTCTGCAGCAAATCCCACTCGTCGAGCTCAGGGAGCGGGTGAAGCGCCTGGCGGCGGCGCGAGAACAGTCCAGGATCGTCGAGGCGGCAGCCAACCGGGAAGCAGCTGAGTCGGCTCGCTCGGGGCCCCCGTCGTCACTTGTCGGCAGCCTCTCCGTGCTCGCGTCCGGAGCAGCTCTCCTCGGGCTCGGCCTCTCGGATGGATCTCCGCTACCCATCGCCGTGGGAGGAGCCGCCACGGCCATCGGAGTCGGGTTTCTGGTTCTCTGGGCTCGGCACCGGAGTCGGTCCGACGCGCCGAGCGCACATGCAGACGCAGTCCGGAAGGCGCAGTCCGAGGAGGAAGAGGCCCGCCAGACGGTCGTGGACCTGCTCGAGGGCCTGCCGCTGCTGCCCACCGTGCTCTCCGACCCGGGTGATCTGCTCGTGGTGGGGATGGAACGTGTGCGCGAATTGCTGGACGACCGGCGCGACCGCGAAAGGGCCGCAGCGGATACCCGGTCGAGGACTGACGTGGTCGACCAGGAGGCCGAGAGACTGCGCTCGACGCTCGGGATGGAGCCGGGTCTGGCCGCTGAGGCGGTGAGGCACATGCTCGAGAGGGAGATGCAGCGCTGTGAGCGCCTGAAGGAGGCTGCGGACGCGGGCCACCGAGAGATGCGGAGACTGAATCGGGAACGGGGGCGCATTCAGGGTGAGATCGACGGCATCGAGGACGAACACAAGCGTCTGCGGGAGCGACTCGCCGGGATCGGCGACGGGGACCCCGACCACGGTGCGCGTCTGGCCCAGACACGGCTGCAGGCTGCCCGCAGAGCGCACGAACTCCAGGACGAACTCGAGCGCGAGCACCCCGACCTGGAAGAGATCGTGGCCCGCATCGCCAAAGCCGAGGAGTCCGGCGAATCGTGGACCGTCGACGATGACGACCTCGCGAGCCGACGAGCGGGCATCGAAGCTCTCGAGGACGAAATCACCGGCCTTGTAGGCTCGACCGAGGCTCTGGAGCGGGACGTCGCACACCTCCAGCAAGAGGAGACCGTGGACGCCGTCGACGGAGAGATCGCGTCCCTCGAGCAGGAGGAAGCGCGCCTCGCACGGGACCGCGACCGAGCGTGGGTTCTCGCGCAGCTCGTGAAGGTGGCGGATCGTCGCTTCAGGGAGGAGCACCAACCGGACCTGGTGCGGAGGGCGGGCGCGCACCTGGCTCGCCTCACCGGCGGGCGTTACGACCGGATGATGGTGGACGATTCACGTGACGACGGCGTATTCCAGGTCGTGGGGCCGCACCTGCCGGCGCCGATTCCGCTGGCCCACCCAGTGTCGACAGGCACCCTCGAGCAGGCCTACCTCTCGCTCCGACTGGCGATCGTCGACCACCTCGATCATGGAGGTGAGACCCTCCCCATCTTCATCGATGAAGTCTTGGTGAACTGGGACCAAGCCAGGCAGTCGCAGGGAGTGGATATCGTCGCGTCCGTCGCCCGGACCCGGCAGGTCTTCTTCTTCACCTGTCACCCCGCCATGGCCGGGGCTCTGGAGGACGCGGGAGCCAAGATCATCTCCCTGGACGGCACTCCCTGATGAATGCAGACCTCCCCCTGCACGTGGAGACCTGCGGGCCGCCACCCCGGGCGGGCGCCGACGTGTACGTGCTGCTGCACGGGTTCGGGGCGTCGGCGTTCACGTGGCGACATCTGGCGCCGCGGCTGGCCGAGCGGGGGCACGTGGTGCTCGTCGACATCAAGGGGTTCGGATCGGCACCCAAGCCCGACGACGGCGTATACTCCCCCGGAGACCTCGCCGAACTGGTGCACCGCCTGCTGATCGAGAGGGATCTGAGCAGGGTCACGCTCGTGGGCCATTCCCTTGGAGGTGGAATCTCCCTGCTCACCGCGCTGCGACTCCTGGACGAAGGCGCCGACCGGCTGCACCGCCTGGTTCTGATCTCCAGCGCAGCTTATCCACAGAGGCTCCCTCCCTTCGTGGGGCTCGCCCGGCGTCCGCGCCTCAGTGCGTTTCTCTTCTGGCTGCTCGGTCCACGCCGCGTGATCCGCGTCGTGCTGCGGAAGATCTTCTTCGACAAGACAGCGGTCACGCCGGAGCAGATCGAAGGCTACGCGGATCCGCTGGAAGAGCGAGCCGCGCGCGAGGCACTCCTCTGGGTAGGCTCGCGAGTCCTGCCTCCCGACATCGACGCACTGAACGCGCGATTCCCGCAGATCGAAGCGCCGACCCTGCTGATCTGGGGAAGGCACGACCTGGTCATACCGCTGTGGGTGGGCGAGCGGCTTTCGAGGGAACTCCCCCGAGCGGAGTTTGTGGTCTTCGAGCGATGCGGCCACGTCCCCCCGGAGGAGCTTCCCAACGAAACCTACGAGGCCGTGGCGAGCTTCCTCGATCGGACGGGTGACAGTGAGAGGTCGAGCCTCAATCGGCCTCCTTGACGTCTGCGGTCCATTCGAACTCCACCGCCCCTTTCAGACTCTGTGCCGTCGGGCATTTCGAAACGTGTGTCTCGAGCGCCCGGTCCACCTTCTCCCGGTCCGACCCGGCCGGGATCCGAAGCGTGTACTGCACCTGGATCTTCGTGAGCGTGGGAATACGGTCCACGATCTCATTGATACCCTCGGCCGTCGCGCTGATCGCATCGGCCGCCATCTCGATCCCGCGCACCTCCAGTGCGCCGTTGAGCGTACCGAGCAGTCAGGCGCACGCCGCCGCGACGAGGTAGTCCACGGGAAGCGGAAGGTTGGGCTGGGAGTCCAGGCCGTAGTGCGCCTTGATGGGTCCGTGCACACCAAAATCCACCTGGGTGCCGGTCTCGAGCGCAGCGCGGCGGTGCAGGCCGTCGACTTTGACCACCGAGGCTCTCGCAATGTAGAACGGATCGCTCACTTTTCCTCCTCCTTTGCATGGTCCAGCGTTTCACGCTTCAGCCACGAGCCCTCGGGTCCCGGCTCGAAGCCGTCACACCTCATGACCGGAAGCGTAGGGTACCGCGCGTAGGCAGGGTCGTCTGCCGACCGACGGCACAGGAAGTAATGTGTGCCCCGGCGACTCTGCACGGGACGATGGTGAAGGCACTTTCCACAAAGGCCGACTGGGCTGCCCCGGAATGGGGTCACAGACGCATGCCGAGGTAGCCGACCTGGCGCCCCCGATCTCCTCCACGGTGGGAGAACAGCTCAGCTCCATCGCAGAGAGTACAGAACGTGGAGATGGTGATGTTCTCGGGACTCACTCCGGCGTCACAGGCACGCCGGGCCATCAGGCGCCTGAGGTCTACGGGCTCGGCTGCCGAAGGCGCCGGGAGCTTCAGAGCCTCGAACACCTCCGGGCCGACCTCGTAGCAGCCCCCGCAGATCGCCGGCCCGAGATGCAGGTGAAGATCGGCACGCACGGACAGGGCCGCCGCCAGGGTCTCGATACCACGCTCCAGAATGCCGAACGCAGTCCCTCTCCAACCCGCATGGAGCATCGCCACGGCCTGGCGGACGGGGTCGACGATGCTGACCGGCACGCAGTCGGCCGTGGTGACGGTCAGGAGCACCCCGGGGTCGAACGTGGCATGGCCGTCACACTCCCTCATGAGATGCAGGCCAGCCGGTCCCAGGGTGTGGACCCGCACCTGGGCACCGTGGACCTGGCGTGCGTGAACGACCACCGGGAGGCCGGCCGCACGGCGAAGCTCTTCCCAGTTCTCCATGACGTCGCGGGCGGACGAAGCCACCGAGAAGATGCCGAGATCGAAGGGGTCGGCCTGCCCGTTGCGACTCGTGGTGCCCTGCACCAGCCAAGGAAACCGATCACGCCATTCCGGGTGGGTGAAGCCGGGGGGCGCGTGGGTGGCCGTCTCGGTCACGAGGCGGCCCGCGAAATCTGACTCGGCGGCGGGATTCTTCACGACAGGATGCTACCTGCGCCGCTTGGGCCACGCAAACCCATCATTAAGTACTCCATAGGCTGCACAAATGCGATAACTTAGAGTTCGTCTCCGCCGGAGAAGCCTCACCCTGCCCGGGACCGATGCACGACACCCTCTTCGACAGCCAGAACGCCGCCTACGCTCAGGCGATGTTCGAACAGTACGCGCGGAATCCCGACTCGGTGCCCGCAGCTTGGCGAGCCCTCTTCGACGATGGGGGAGGCCCGGCGGTAGCCGAGGGACTCTATGTCCCGGACCAACTGGACGACCACAGGGCCGAAACAGGGACTGCCGCTCCAGCTGTGGACCCGGAGCCCCAGGCAGCCGAAGTCGCCGCCATGTCGTCAGCGGCCGAGGGACTCAGGCGCCTGCTTCCCATGGTGTCACATGCCGCAGCCTTGGTCCAGGCGTTCCGGGATCACGGCCACCAACTGGCACAGATCGATCCTCTGGGTAGTGAGCCCGCGGGCCACCCGCAGCTCACCCCCAGTTTCTTCGGCACCTCCATGGAGGAACTCCAGGAGCTGCCGGCGTCCCTCGTGCTGGACGATGAGACATCCGACCGTTCGCTGGCCGACGCTCTCAACGACCTGAAGGACGTCTACGCCGGAAGCATCGGGTACGAGTTCGAGCATCTCGACGACCACGTGAAGGTCGACTGGCTCTGGCAGCACGTGGAGGATGGGCAGCACTTCTCGGACATGACGACGGAGAGGCGGCGGGCCCTGCTCTCCAGGCTCACCGCCGTCGAGGGGCTGGAGCAGTTTCTGCACCGCGCCTATCTCGGCCAGAAGAGGTTCTCGATCGAGGGGAACGACATGCTCGTTCCCATGTTGGACCTGGCGCTGGAAGAGGCCATCCGGGAGGGTGGGCGCGAGGCGGTTCTGGGCATGGCCCACAGGGGCAGGCTCAACGTGCTCACCCACACGATCGGGGTTTCCTACGGCGAACTCCTGGCCGAGTTCGAGGGCCCTTCCTACAAGGGCGGCCAACTCGACGTACAGGGCACGGGCGACGTCAAATATCATCACGGTGCCAAGGGCCATCGCTCATTTGCGGACGTCGGGGAGATCGAGGTCACGCTCATGCCCAACCCCAGCCATCTGGAGTTCATCAACCCGGTCGTGGCGGGCTTCGCGCGCTCTCATCAGTTCGGGGACGCGGGCAGGGACTCCCCGCCGCACCTCGGGTCCGTCGTCCCTGTGCTGGTGCATGGGGACGCCGCGTTCAGCGGTGAGGGGGTCGTAGCGGAGACCCTGAACATGGCGAGGCTGCGCGGCTATGATGTCGGTGGCACCATTCACCTGATCGCGAACAACCAGGTCGGCTTCACCACGGACCCCGCTGACAGCCGGTCCACGTTCTACTCCAGCGATCTCGCCAAGGGCTACGGCATCCCGGTGGTGCACGTGAACGCCGACGATCCCGAGGCATGCCTCGCGACCGTGCGGTTGGCCATGGCCTATCGCGCCCGCTTCCAGGATGACTTCGTCATCGACCTCGTCGGCTATCGGAGGCATGGCCACAACGAGGGAGACGAGCCGGCCTACACCCAACCCGTGCTGTACCGGACCATCGCTGCCCATCCGACGGTGAGGGAGATCTATGCCAAGCGACTCGTCGACCTGGGCGTGATCACGGACGCAGAGGCCGCAGCGATGCAGGAAGGGGTGGCGGGCGAACTCCGTGTCGCCCAGGACCACGTGCGGGAGTTCGAGCCGGTCGAGGACGTGCGGCCTGATGAGGACTATGAGGTACCGTTCGTGCCCGAGACGAGTGGCGTGCCGCTGGAGACTCTGGCCGCCATCAACGAGGCCACCGTCACGCTCCCGGGAGGGTTCACGCCGCATCCGAAACTCTGGAGACAGCTGGAGCGCCGCGCGACCGACTTCTCGGCAGAGAAGACGGTGGACTGGGGTCACGCCGAGGCGATGGCCCTGGGCTCACTCGTGCGCGAGGGCATCCCTGTCCGGCTTACTGGTCAGGACGCCCAGCGCGGAACGTTCAGCCACCGTCACATGGTGCTGCACGACGCCGAAACCGGAGCGCAGTGCGTGCCGCTGCGGGAGATCGCGAACGCCCGCCTCGAGATCTTCAACTCTCCGCTCACCGAGACGGCTGTGATCGGCTTCGAGTACGGCTACTCGGTCGGCGCGGACGAGGACGTAGTGATCTGGGAAGCCCAGTTCGGCGACTTCGTCAACGTGGCCCAGGTCATGATCGACCAGTTTCTCTCGTCCGGCCGGACGAAGTGGGGGCAGTACTCCCGCCTCACCATGCTGCTGCCGCACGGGTACGAGGGTCAGGGACCGGAACATTCGAGCGCCCGCCTGGAGCGCTTCCTCCAGCTCTGCGCCGAAGAGAACATGAGAGTCACCTACCCCACGACACCCTCTCAGTATTTTCATCTCCTGAGACGGCAGGCCCTCAGGCGGCCCGAGCGACCCATGATCGTCATGACGCCCAAGAGCCTGCTGCGCCATCCTCTCGCCGCGTCGACCATGGCGGATTTGGCGGACGGCACTTTCGAGCACGTGCTCGATGACCCGCGGGTAGAGGATGCCGCCACGATCGAGAGGCTGGTCCTCTGCTCGGGCAAGGTGTATTACGACATCGAGGCCCACGAGCGGCGGGATGAAGCGAAGGCTACGGCCGTGGCGCGCCTGGAGCTCCTGCACCCGTTCCCGGTGGCTCCGCTCCAGGAGTTGGTGGAGGGCTACCCGAACCTGAAGCAGGTGGTTTGGGCCCAGGAGGAGCCGAGGAACATGGGCGGATTGACCTACGTCGGCCCGCGGCTCCGGGGAGCGGTCCCGCGGAAGGTCCCCCTCACCTACGTCGCCCGGCCAGAGCGGGCCAGCCCTGCCGAAGGGAAGGCCAAGGAACACGCGGCCCAGCAGGACAGTCTCGTGCTCGAAGCTCTGGGGCTGGAGCCACCCGACGAAGCCTGACCGGCTCCAGCCGCTTCAGCTGTCGTACGCCTGGCTCGACGGCTAGGACCCGTGGGCCCCGTAGGTCATCGTCACGAGCGTGATGACCACGAGAACGCCCGCGATCCGCAGCGCGACCGTCCCGCGACGGCGAAGCCGGGTCATCATGACGACGTCTTCAGGATCCGGATTGCCGGCGGCTGCCGCGACCCTCTCAGCCACCACACCCAGCTTGCGGGCGGTCGGACGCGAGACGTGCGCTCCGACGGCGAGCGCCAGGAGTCCGGTCAATCCACCCGTGCTGAGCATGATGCCTCTCAGTGACCCCATGTAGGAGGGGTCGAATCCCCCGGACACCTTCCAGAGGACATAGCCGCCGGTCAGAACCGCGAAGAGCCCCGCCAGGAGCGAGGCCCCCAGGAAGCCCCTCTTCTGGAGCTGCTGCATCACCTCCCCACCCGCTGGACCAGCCTCCTCCGTCGCCGGCTGCAGGTAGAGCATGCTTACGAGGACGGAGCCCGCCCAGAAAATGCCGAGAAGAACGTGCAGCAGACGAATCAAGACCAAGGACATCGGAAATTCCCTTCGTGAGTGGATCGAATGATATCCGCCTCAGCGTCGGCGGATCTGTCCGTCGGGGAAGCTGACGAGGCTCTCGGACCCATCGGGTGCCACGGCCGCAACGCCGAAAAGGTAGTTGTCGATGACCATCCCCTCCAAGGTCACCTCAGTGGATTCGCCCACGAAGCGCGAATGCTCCCACTGAGGCGCGGTGGTGTCGCGCCAATAGACCTTGTACCCCGACAGTCCTGGAAAATCGACGGGATCCCACCGGAGCGTCGTGGACGGTCGTACCGCGCCTCCGATGAGCACGTTCCGGGGTGCGGGAGGAGCCCAGGCGAGGGACGCCAGGACGGCAGCATTCACCGCAGTCAGGCGCGCAGCATAGTCGAAATCTACGCCCTCGACGACGTCGCCGTACCGGATGCCGTCTTCAGTGCGGAGGTTCTGATGCTGCCGGTTGTAGTTCTCGTGTGTCTCCATGATCCGGACACCGGCAAAGCCCTGGTCATTGAAGGGCCTGTGGTGCCCGCCTCGGCCGAAGCGATCGAGGCGGTATATCATCTTCGCCTCGAGGTTCGTGAAGTAAGTGTCGGTGATACGCGCGACATACCTGGCCAACTGGCGAGACGGTCCGTCGACCTCACCCCCGAACGTCCGGTAGCCTCGCAGTTCACCCTCGCTGGCCGTTCGCGGATAGGGCTCCGAGAAGACGCGGAATGTGCTGTTGTCGATCACGCCGTCGATGCCTTCGATATTCCCGATCATGTCGTTGTTCAGCACACCCACGATATCCCACCCCTCCTCTACGGCCACTCGCGCCATGTGCTGGCCACCCCACAACCCCTGCTCCTCACCGGACAGCCCTACAAGCACGACGCTCGACGGGAAGGTGTACCGGGACAGTACCCGGGTCGCCTCGATGACCCCGGCCATTCCCGACGCATTGTCATTCGCTCCGGGAGCGTCACCCTCTGCATCGCTCCCGCTGGAGTTCCGGGAGTCGATGTCGCCACTCATCACGACATACCGATCGGGATGCACCGTCCCACGGATGACGGCCAACACGTTCACGATGTTGACCGGCTCAGGAAGGCGGTTCCCTTCCATGACCTCCTGCTGGTAGAGAACCTCGACGCAGCCTCCGCACGCTGCCGAAATGCGGTCCATCTCGTCCTTGATCCACCGGCGGGCAGCTCCGATCCCACGTGTGTCGCTCAGGGTGTCGCTCAGGGTGTTCCGGGTGCCGAAACCTGCGAGCGTTCTGATGTCGGCTTCGATCCGGTCGGCCGACACCGCCTCGAGGATATCGTACAGGCGCAGATCGAATTCAGGCGGCGTTCCCTGCCCGGACGCCGGGGACGCCAACAGGACCAAGGCCGTCGACGCGGCGATCAAGGGGACCGTACGAAACACGGGTGCGACTCCGTCGGGGGTGCATGGTCCGTCCAAGATGCCTGCTCAGCGTTCCAGCGCCACCCCCGGCCGAGGGCCTCGCCACTCGAGCGGCCCCTTCCCGAAATGGCGATCCTGGGCCACGTGCCCGTGGGCGTCGGGTCGGTCGGGGTACTTGGGGCACCTCCGGCGCTCGGCGCCCCGAACTGCGGGATGACGACCGCCTCCATGGACTTGCTCATGGCCCCGGCCTGCGATGTCCAGTGCCATGGTCATGACAGGCCAAACCGGGTCGCCTGTCCACGTACGCAGGGCTATGTTGGCATCCCCAAAAACCCAGTGAGTCATGGAACTACCCTTTACCGTCGACAGACCTCTCGTCTTCTTCGACCTCGAGACCACCGGCCTGCAGACGAAGACGGACCGCATCGTCGAACTCGCCCTCATCAAGATCACGCCGCAGGGCGACGTTCTGGAGCGCGTACGTCGGTTCAACCCCGGCATCCCGATCCCCGCGGAAGCCACCGCCGTTCATCACATCACGGATGACGACGTCGCGGGAGAGCCGCCCTTCTGCGCGACGGCCAGGAGCCTCGTCGAGCTCCTCGACGGGTGCGACCTGGCCGGCTTCAACATCCGCGGCTTCGACATAGGCATGCTGCTCGCAGAATTCGCGCGTTGTGGCATTGAGTTCGATCTGACGGGTCGCCGCATCGTGGACATGCAGAACATCTTCCACAAGGAGGAGCCACGCGACCTTTCAGCCGCCGCGCGCTTCTACCTGGATCGGGAGCATGAGGAGGCTCATACGGCGCTCGGAGACATCCGTACGTCCGCAGCGGTCCTGGGCGCTCAACTGGAGCGGTATCCCGATCTTCCCAGGGACCTCGATGGCCTCCATACCTACTGCGAGGAGTTCCGGCCCGCGCGGACAGGGGCAGGACAGTGGTTCAGCACGCAGGGTGATCGACGCGTGTTCCGGCGGGGGAAACACAGTGGTTCGGACCTGGCTGAGGTGGCCGGCAGCGACCGGGGCTATCTCGAATGGATGCTGCGGGCCGACGACATGAATGACGAAGTCCTCCGCATCGTGCGCGAGGCTCTCGACATGGCCGGAGGCGTGAGTCCGGCAGACTAGCCGATATCAAATTCGTATCAGCGGAGACACCCACATGAGACACCGTTCGCTCGCCTACGCCCTGGCACTCTGCGCCGTCACCATCGGTCCCGAAGCGACAGCGGCCCAGACGGCGATCACCACGGCAGACATGGAGGCGTTCCGGCCCCGGGTCATCGGCCCCGCCGTGACAGGCGGGCGGGTCCACGACCTCGAAGCCATCCCGGGGGATCCGTCCACGTTGTACGTAGCCTCTGCCTCCGGCGGCCTGTGGAAGACCGTCAACCGCGGCCACACATGGACCAACGTCTTCGACACCATGGCGGTGAGCACCTTCGGCGACGTTGCCCTCGCGGCCTCGAACCCGAACATCGTCTACGTGGGCACAGGGGAGCAGAACAACCGCCAGAGCACCTCTTGGGGCAACGGCGTCTACCGGTCCGACGATGGCGGCAGCAGTTGGAGGCACCTGGGCCTGGAGGCCACGAGGCACATCGGCAAGGTGGAGATCCACCCGACGAACCCCGACATCGCGTATGTGGCCGCGCTTGGGAATCTGTGGGCAGCCTCCGCCGAACGCGGGGTCTACCGCACGCGTGACGGCGGCCAGAGTTGGGACAAGGTCCTCTTCGTCGATGATTTCACCGGCGTCGTGGACATGGTCATGGACCCGTCCAACCCGAGCGTGCTCTACGCCGCGACCTACCAGAGACTCCGCAGGGCCTGGGGCTTCAATGGAGGAGGCCCGGGAAGCGGCTTGTACAAGACGACGGACGGCGGCGAGAGCTGGAGCGAACTCACCGACGGGATTCCGTCAGGGGACAAGGGCCGCATCGGAATCGCGATCTCCGCGTCGAATCCTCGGGTCTTGAATGCGCTGATCGAGCACGCGGACGACGACCTTCAGGGGACCTACCGCTCGGAAGACGCCGGTGCCACGTGGGAGCGGGTCAACGAGCTGAACGGCCGCCCCATGTACTACTCCGAGATCTTCATCGACCCCAACGACGAGAACCTGGTCTACACCCTGGCCACATCGTCCAACAAGTCGCATGACGGGGGTCGCACCTTCACCGAATTCGCGGTGCGACCCGTGTACGACGTGGGCGTGCACGCGGACCAACACGCCCTGTGGATCGACCCCTCCGACCCGAATCACTTCTATCTCGGGGGCGACGCGGGACTCCACGAGACGTACGACGGAGGAGTGAACTTCCGGAAGCTCAACAACTTCCCGATCGCGCAGTTCTACGCCATCGGCGTCGACATGCGTGACCCGTACTGGGTCTACGGCGGACTCCAGGACAACCATTCGTTCATGGGGCCATCGGAAACCCGCCGCTGGGCCGGCATCCTGAACGACGACTGGATGCAGAGCGGATTCGGTGACGGCATGTACTGGCAGGCCGACCCGCGAGACGCCAGGTACACCTACGGCACGTCGAACGGCGGCAGCTACCACCGCTATGACGCGTACACGGGCGACATGCTGGACATCTCGCCCGAACCGGGCATCGGAGAGGAGGGATACCGCTTCGACTGGACATCGCCCATGGCGTTGTCCAGGCACGATCCGGACGTCCTGTACGCGGCCGGCAACCGTTTCTTCATCTCGCGGGACCGAGGGGAGAGCTGGTGGCGGACGGAAGACCTCTCGCGCCGCATCGACAGAGACGGGGTCGAACTGATGGGTGTCGCGGGCCGGGACATCACGATCTCGCGCAACGACGGCACGGGAAGCTTCGGAGAGGCCGTGACCCTTTCAGAGTCACCGCTGGATCCGGCGATCCTATGGGTCGGATTCGACGACGGTAACCTTCAGGTGAGCAGGGACGCTGGGGTGAGTTGGACCGAGGTTTCCGGCAACGTGCCGGGCATCGCGAACGGCACCTATGTCAGCCGGATCGCCGCTTCCCTCCGGTCGCCCGGGACCGCCTACGCCACCTTCGACGCGCACCGGGACGGCGACTTCGCACCCTACGTCTTCCGAACCGACGACTTCGGCACGACCTGGACGTCGCTTGGCTCCGGGCTCCCACCCATGGGATCGGTCAACGTGATCGTCGAGCACCCGGACAACCCGGACGCCCTCTTCCTCGGCACTGAACATGCCATGTTCGCCAGCACCGACGCTGGGAGCCACTGGGCCATGATGCCGAACCTCCCGACCACCGCGTACGACGACATCCTGATTCACCCCAGGGAGAGGGACCTCGTGCTCGGAACGCACGGCCGCAGCATCTGGATTCTCGACGACACGAGGCCCTTCGCCGAGTTCTCGTCCGGCGGGGACGCCGCAGTGACGGTATTCACCGTAGCCAGCTCCCGTATCAAGCTCCACAAGAAGGACACCTCCTATCGGGGTGATGCCGAGTTCGCCGGAGAGAACCCGGACGACGGCGCCCTGGTGACGTACCGTCTCGCGAGTGACGCAGAGTCGGCGACGCTGAGGGTCACGGGGCCCTCCGGCACGACGGTGCGAGAGATGACGGTTCCCGGCGGCACTGGAGTGCACCGCGTGAACTGGGACCTGCGCCATGCCTTGCCGGGCGTGCGGGACGTGTGGCGCCGCTTCGAGGACGAGCGGCTCGCAAGGCCCATAGGCGAACGCGGACCCTGGGTGTCCCCTGGTACCTACACCCTCACCGT
>JBDHIL010000054.1:0-12425 GCA_039587465.1 Gemmatimonadota bacterium
GAACTCGTCGGTCCCAGTGGTGCTTCCGTCGACCACCGTCGCCGATGGCGTCGGGGTCAGGAGATCACCACTGTGGGTGGGGTCGACGGGGCTATCGTCGATGCAGCTCGTCAATGTCAGGAGGCCGAGCGCGCAGGATCCGAAGAAGGATCGGTTGAACCGCACCATCGTTACAAACTCCAAAAGGGGGGGCTGAGGGACTGTCCCGGAAGCATTTGCCCAGGCGCACTGCCACTCCGCCTGGACACTAATCTACTGCTTCAACGCTACTACCCTCACTGGGGCCCGTGCAAAGGAAATCTTTGGTGAGGCAGGTCCCGGTCTGTCGGACCTCAACCAGTCTCCTGCAGTCGCTGGAACCCGGGGTGGCCCTCAACGTTCCGCCACCACCAATGCTGGCCCGGAAAGTGGTCCGGCCTGGCGCTCATGAATCGCTCGAGGACGGATACGGATCCTTCGACGTCACCGATCACCGAGCGCATGGCCGCCTCTATGGACTGGAGCTCTCGATCCGGATCGACGTCCGGCTCCACGCGGGCTCCCGTGAGCACCACGTTTGCGCTGTCGGCCAGGCCCGCCCGCCCGATCACCGCACCCACGGCGAGGCGGCACAGGCCATCGAGGAACTCCTCCTGGCCCGGCGGGATGAGGGGCTGCAGCTCGTCCAGCAGTTCCCAGGCGAGCCCGATGTCCGGCTGGGCCTGACCCATGGTCATCACGAAGATCTGGCACTGGACGAACCGGAAGCTCTCCGGAAAGCGTCGCCTCCCTTCGTCGCACCACCGCTCCGCCTCGGCGTACTCGCCCATGTCGTAGGATGCGGAGTAGAGGCGCCACAGGACGCCGTCCGCAGCTGAAAGGAAGGCATCCTGAGCGTAGGCCTCCCGAGCGGCCAGCACGGCTCGAGGCCAGTCGTTCGTCTGGAGGTAGAGGTGGCTGAGCGTGCTGTTGGCGCTCGCCCTGCCGCGGTCGAGCGCAAGGGAAGCCTCGAGATCGGCCTGAGCACTCTCGAACAATCGATCGAGCGCTTCCTCTTCTTCGGCCTGGTAGAGCCATCGACGGTAGTTGGCGGTGCCCCTCAGCTCCAGCGCGGCAGCGTCGTCCGGCTTCACCCCGAGGGCCTCATCCGCGAACTCGACCGCAGTCGCCAGCGTCCCCATCAACTCTTCCATCGTAGACGCGAGAGCGTACCGCTCGTACGCGACCTGACCCCTCAGCACCCAGGGATCGGCCCAGTCACTCTCCGTTTCCAGCGTCTCGGCGAGTTCCGTATCCGCCGCGTCGAGGGCGTCCGCGGCGGCCTCGCCGTCACCCCTGCTCACGGCTGCGAGGGCCTCCTTGAGCGACCGCTCCGCGCGGGCCACGTGCAGCCAGGCTCGAGGGGTGGGCGCAGAAGACCTCGCCTCCCGCAGTCGGACCTCCTCGCCCAGCTGCTCGCGCAGCGCGTTCGCCACCTCGGCGGCGAGCTCGTTGCCGATGGAGCTCAACCTGTCAGCTGGCCAGCTGTAGGATTCGCGGAAGAGCGGAATCCCGGAAGCCCCCTCCAGCACCCGTACCGAGACGCGCAATTCGTCGCCGACCTGATCGACGGTTCCGTCGACGAGGGTACCCGCCCCCAGGATGGATGCGATGGAATCAGGACCGACGTCGAGGCCCCGTACCCGCTGAGCCCCGTTTCTGGATGTCACCTCGAGCTCACGGACCTGGGACAGCGTAGTGATGAGGCCTTCGGTGATGCCGTCCGCGACGGCGCCGGCGGACTCGTCGGCACTCATGTCCTCGAAGTAGAGGACCGCGATCCGCCGCAGGTCCAGCCCGGCATCGGCCAGGGCATCTGCGAGCGTGTCCTGCATCAGGGCGCTGCGGATGACCAGACCCGAGGTTCCGAGTCCCGCGATCGTGATGATCGTCAGGACCAGAAGTTCGAACTTGGTTGCTTCCTGAGCTCCCTTTTCACCGTGGTACCATCCGAGCACGAGTGCAAAGGCGATCCCGAACAGGTACAGCGTGAGCGTGACCTCGTAGAAGACCAAAGGGAGAACCTCCCGGTCCACGACCTGGTCGAACACCGCCAGCACCATCCAGCCTCCGGCCAGATAGGTGATCACGATTTGCGTGATCCTGCGCTGCTTGATTTCAGCCCAAAGGCTCAACAGAGGTCTCCGATATGGTTGCGCTCAACAGATGAGAGTGGTGAACCGGAGGCTGAGTGTCAATCGGGTTCCGGCTTGGTGTGACAGGGCGTTTCCGGCGCTCTGCATGGGCTTTGGACACGCTTTGGACAGCCGGGGATCACCGGAGCTGGTCGCACCGGGCTGCGTGGTGGCTCCGTCCGTTGTGCCTGACTAGTTTGCCTGCCCCCTACGACTCCAGGAGAATCTCATCATGAGGTCGTCCCCCGTATCCGTCGCCCTGCTCGCCGCGCTCCTCCTTGCCGGCCCGGTGGCGGCGCAGCGCACCCAGAAGCCGGTGCTCCACGCCAAGCACTGGATTGCGATCACCGGCAAGCCGATGGCCGCCACGGCCGGCGCCATGATGTACCAGAAGGGCGGCAATGCCGTCGATGCCGCGGCCGCCATGCTCGGTGCGACCGCGACGATGTGGGACGTGCTGTCCTGGGGCGGTGAAACGCAGGCTCTCATCTACCATCCTGGCGAGCGCCGGGTCATTGGGATCAATGCCCTGGGCGTGGCTCCTTCAGGCGCTACGCCAGAGCACTTCATGGAGTTGGGTCTGGATTTTCCGCCGGAGTATGGAGTGGAGTCCATGGTCACACCCGGAACTCCGGGCGGGCTCATGACGATGGTGGCGGAGTGGGGACGTCTGTCGCTGGCCGATGTCCTGGGCCCGGCCATGGAGATGGCCCACGGTTATCCGATGGAGGCCGACGCGGTGAGGCGTATCCGGGGCAGCCAGCAGCGAATGATGGGATGGCCCTACACCGCCGCGGTGTTCTTCCCCGACGGTGCCGCGCCCGAAGTGGGTGAGGTGCTCGTCCAGGAGGATCTGGCCGCCACACTCCAGAAGCTCGTGGACGCCGAGGCGCAGGCGTTGGCTGCTGGGAGTTCTCGCAAGGAAGCCATATACGCGGCGTACGAGCGTTTCTACCGGGGGGACATCGCCGAGGAGTACGTGCGCGGTGCCAGGGAGCAGGGCTCGACCGTGACGATGCAGGACCTGGCAGAGTGGCAGGTCCATGTCGAGGAGCCCCGCATGACGACCTACGACGACATCGAGGTCTACAAGCTCGACCACTGGCAGCAGGGCCCCGTGCTCCTGCAGGCCCTGAACATTCTCGAGAACTTCGATCTGCCCGAGATGGGATACAACAGCACTCGCTACATCCACACCCTCTACCAGACGATGAACATGGCGTTCGCCGACCGGGACTTCTACTACGGCGACCCGTACTTCCCCCCGGAGGAGCCCATCGAGGGGCTCTTGTCGAAGGACTACGCCCGCCAGCGCGCGGCGCAGATCAACTGGGAGCGTAACGATCCCGACATTCTTCCCGGCGACCCATATCCCTTCCAGGGCGGTACGAATCCGTTTGCGCACCTACTCGAGCAATGGGGCGACGGCCGCCGAGACGTAACCTCGGCGGACGGAGCTGAGGCCCTCGAAGACTTCGAGGATGATTTCTACGCAGGTACGACCTCGGTGCAGGCCGCGGATGAAGAGGGGTGGGTGGTCTCCATCACGCCCTCGGGCGGATGGATTCCGGCGGTCATCGCGGGCAACACCGGCATCGGCATGAGCCAGCGAGCCCAGTCGTTCGTCGTCCATGAGGTGGACAACCCATTCAATGTGGTGGCGCCGGGCAAGCGGCCCCGGGCCACGCTGACGCCGTCCCTGGCCCTGAAGGACGGCCGTCCGTTCATGTCCTTCGCGGTACAGGGTGGCGACTCACAGGACCAGAACCTGCTCCAGTTCTTCCTGAACGTGGTGGAGTTCGACATGAACGTTCAGCAGGCAGCGGAGGCTGCGAACATCAATTCGTTCCAACTGCGGGGATCGTTCGGGCTGCACGAGACGAGCCCTGGGCGGCTGCTACTTCAGAATGCCACGCCACCCTGGGTGCAGGCTGAGCTCCGCCGCATGGGCTACGACCTCACGTTTTCCGCCCGGACGTCGGGCCCCATCAATGCCATCTTCTTCGACTGGGAGCATGGCACGATGTGGGGTGGGTCCAGCAACCACGGAGACGACTACGGGGTCATCTGGGAGTAAGCCGTTACCACCGTCGAGACGCCTTGGCGCCACACGCATTCAGCCCGGAAGCCGGCGGAGCGGATCGCCGTGAGTTCGTCTTCGAGGGGGAAATATCGGTCCTGGTCCGCCCAAGCCGCGAAGTGGGCGAACGCATCGGCACGCCTGATGCCGTTGGCGACCAGGTGCTCCGCCCACTCTTCGTAGGTGGCGCGCCGTTCCTCGGTCGTCGTGGGCATGGTGATGTCCGCGTTCACAAATACCCCCCCAGCCGAAAGGGCATCATGTACCCGACGAAAGAGGTCGCCCTTGGCTTCCAGCGTGGGGATGTGGTGGAGGGACAGTGAGGCCATTGCCGCGTCGCATGCGGGAAGCTGCTCATCGAATGAGAGCAGGGTGTGCTTGGCCCTCGCGCCGAAGTCGCGGAGGCGCAGTTGGGACTGACCCAACATCTCGGCATCGATGTCGATGAGCTCCACGACGGTGGGAGTGGCCGCACCGCCGCTGCCTCCGGGCGATGCCGTTCGCTCGAGCACTTCCGCGGAGAGGGCCCCCGTGCCGGCCCCCAGGTCCAGCACGTGGCCGGGGAGAGTGCTGGCCACCGCGTCCGCCGCAGCCGCGAGCATCTCCTCGTAACCCGGGATGAAGCGACGGATGGAGCCGTCGTAGGCTTCGATGTCCAGCCGGAGGTGGCTCCGGACGCTGTGACTCATGGGTCTGTCCTCACGGCCCGGATACGTAGACCCTGACCCCAGTGAGTCCACCTGCCCCCTCCTGGCCGTCGTAGCGGGCATCCCGGAACGTGACGTACCAGCCGCCTTCCCGCGAGGCCACTCGCACGTAGGGGTACCGAGACCACTCCAGCCAGTAGTGTGCGTCCGGCACGTCCTCGGCAGCGGATACGATGCGGTCCAACTCGATGTCGGTCATCCCGTCTGGCCCCGCCCGCAGCGCCACGGAACGCTCGGGAAATAACTCGATGCGCGGTGAACCCAGCCAGCGGTGAACGCCGGGCACGAATGCGTCGGAGGTCCTGATCTCCACCTCTGCCACGAATGGGTTGGCCGGCGTCGGTGACACCATCAGGTCCGTCACCGTCATCCCTGCCGACTGGGCGGCGCGCATCACTGCCCGGCGAGCCAAGAGGTCGGCGGACACCATGCCCGAGACGTAGAGGGCGGCCGCGGCCCCTGCCACGATGACGACCCGGCGACGTCCGGCGGCTGAAGCTGGCCGTCCGGTGGACGCGGTCCCGACGATTGCAGCCACACCCAGGACCCACATGACCCGCACGCCCGTCCCCAACGGCAGGGGCGACGCCAGGATGACGAGGGTGGCGACGAGCCCCAGCGTCCCCCACCCGATCCTTGCCCCCCATTCCCGCGAGGTGGAGAGGAAGATCGCCCCGCCCAGTCCCAACCAGAGCCATGGATCGATGATGAACAACGCGTCCCCGTAGGTCCACGAACCATCGAAAGGCAGCAGCCAGCGCATGCCGTACGTGTTCATCCAATCCAGGGTCGGGTGCGTGAGCAGCCCGATAACAGAGAGCAGGAGGATGGCACCGGGGCGGGCGGGCTCGGCACCTGGATCTCTCCGTCGCCGAACCCATCGGTCCCAACTGAGCATGACGGCCGCCACCACGAAGGGAAGCACCGTCATGGCCGGAAGTCCGTGGGTGATTCCCCGACGGAAAGACAGCGCGAAGTACTCCCCGTGGGTGTAGGCGAAAACGTCTACGTCCGGCGCGTTGGCGGCGACGATCAGCGTCGCGGTAGCCAGCGGCGTAGCCCGTTCGGCGCCAGCTTTTGCGATGGTCGCCCCCACCAGGGCATGGGTCAGGTTGTCCATGTGTCAGTGCCCAGGCGCTTTGGGGTACAGAGGCAGTTCAGCCGCCCAGACGCGACACGGCCTCCTGAGCCTCGCGGAGCCAGCTTGAGTCCGGGTCCGCGAGTTCCCACGGGGAGAGAGGTCTGATAAGCGTCCAGGGCCTTCTCGTTCTCGCCGATGGACGGCTAGGAAATCCGACCGCAGGTAGAGGCCGGAAGGCAGGGTACGGAGCGCTGGGGTGGGGAGCAAGGTGGGGGGCTCCTCCGGGGGAGGGCGTTCGGATGGCGCGCAGTGAGATCCGAAGGGCGCCGCCGGCGACATCGGTGAACATGGTGGCTGTGAGCCGTCGTATGGACCCGGCGTCATTCGGAACGGCAGGAGCTTCAACTGCTGATCTGCCCGCAGCGGCCGACCCGCGCGCGGTCGCCGCGCTCGCTATTCGCCCTGTCCGCCGTCGTCTCTGGTCAGCCTGAACCGCACGACCCGCTGCACTCCGAGTTCGTCGCGGGTCACCGCCCATACGTGGTCGCCGTCGAATACCGGTGTGGGATACGCCGAGAAGTCCGCAGGGGCCTCCACCCTTCCCAGGTAGACTCCCTCCTCTTCGAACACGTCGAACGCGGTAGGTTCGCGCCAGCGCGTGGGCTGCGAGCCCTCCTCCGTCGGGTCGTAGTCGGGATTGTCCTCCTCGATGCCCTCCTGGGGAACGCCGACCCAGATACGACCGTCGCGGCCGGCGTAGAGATCGCCGAACGCGGGCTTCTCGTCTGGGATGGGCGGACCGTCCCACCTCCACCCGGGCTTCATCCTACGGAAGTTCCGGGTGATCGACTCCTCCCGGTACGCACGCTCGCCGGCCTTCACCGGCAGTAGTTCTACGGCCCTCTCGATGCGAAGGGGGCCCTCGGGGCGTCCGAGCGTGATGGCGTATGTGTGCGACACGCCGTGGACAAAATGGCCGTTGGGGTGGAGAACCCATTCCTCCGAGGCTGAGAACGGCACTCCGTTCCTGGACACGTTCACGCCTCCCTCTGTCTCCACACGCACTTCCACGCTGGGGGGCTCGAATCCGGAGTCCGGCGGCTCCAGCGTGTCCGCGGGGGTACCCTCGGGTGTGATCCGTGCCAGCCCGGTCCGCCAGTTGCGGATGTCCGCCTCGGGGTCGAGCAGCACGTTGATGTAGACGTTGTCGCCCCGGTCCCACCACAGCGGCCGGGAGGTGTTGAAGCCGCCCCGCACCACCGTCCATGCCTCGCCCGGAGTCCCGTCGGGATTGAACTCCTGGAGCCGCGCGTTGCCGGGATCCCGCACGATGATGCGTCCGTCGGTGAGAACGGCCAGGCCCCCGTCGGGACTCTTGAGCTCTCCGGGCCCCTCACCCGGTCCGCCGTACGTACCCAGGTAGACCCCGTCGGCATCGTAGGCGCGAAGTTCGGGCACCTGGCGGTCCACCAGGTACACCGTGCCGCCGCCCCCGACCCCCAGCGACACCACGCTGCCGAGGATGTACTCGAGTTCCCCCTCCAACTCGCCGATGGACATTTCTGGCACCATGCGCATCACGCCGCCCCAGGTGCTTCCGGAGACGGTGCGGACGACGAGGGTGTCACCCGCGCTGTCCCGCTCCAGGACCAAGCCTCCTCCGTAGTCACTCGCCTCCGAGCCGCAGCTCACGGATAGGAGGGCGAAGCTGGCGATCAGGGTAAGGTGAGCCTTGCATCGCATTACGGGGTCTCTCCGGTCGATGGGGTCTAAAGGTTGGAGGGGATCCGTGGCGAATCGGTTGCCACCCCGGGACGGGCGCTGCGTCCTTGGCCGCGTCCAGGCGATCGATCGTAGGACTACCGCTCCTCCATAGAACTACCGCTCCTCGCCCATGCGTTCCCGAAGCTCGGTGAACCAGTTGGTGAGGACGTTCAGGGCTGCGTCCGGGTCGAATCCACCGCCGTCGTCCTGGCCCCGGAAGAACACGAAGTGACTCCCGTCGGGGTGGACGTCGTAGGAGGCGGAGAAGAGCGCGGACGCCATCTCCCCGAGATCCACGGGAACACGCTGTTGCCCCAGGACCGTGAAGTCCGGCTCCTCGGTGACGGATGCGGCCATGAGGTCGTCCCCACTTCGGAAGTAGAGAGTTCGGCCGTCCGGCGCCCACATTGGCTCGGTTCCCCCGCCGGAGGACACCTGGAGCCGGGCCGCTGGCTCGGGGAAGGACCGTACGTAGATCTCGTGCTGCCCGGATTCATCCGACGAGGTCATCCGGGAGCTTCGGGGCGCCCTCTGATGGTGGTCGATGCGTCGGTTGCTGTGGAGTTCCTGCTGGGCGGCGCCATGGGTAGGGCCACAGCCCGATTCCTGTTGGCGCAGGACCAGCTCCACGCCCGGTCTCTCATCGATGCAGAGGTCGCCCATGCCCTCGGCCGCCTGGCCCGTCTCGGCGTGGTGGATGAAGGCCGTGCCGCCGAAGCCGTGGAGCTTTGGGGAGAGATGCCCCTGCGGCGGCACCACGTCTCTGCCCTCCTACCCCGGATGTGGACGCTGCGGGACAACCTCACCGCCTACGATGCGGCCTACGTCACCCTGGCCGAGGCGCTGGACCGCCCTCTGGTGACCTTTCACGAGGGACTGGCGGGCAGCCCGGGGCATGCCGCCGAGATCCTGGGACCGCGGGAGGTCACGGGCTGAGGGGGGAGTTGACCGAGGATGTGGTCTCGAGGGGCGTTACGGGACGCCCAGCTACCGCCGATCTCCGAGCAGCCTCGTGAGCTCCGTGCCCCAGTTCTCCACCATCAGCCAGTAATTGTCCTCGCCGTCCGCCAGGGTCACGCCTGCGGTGAAGAGGAACCGCTGGCCATCACCCGACACATCGTACGAAGCGTGGTCGCTGGCGTTGGGCAGGGCCAGTGCTGCTACCGAAAAGAGCTCCGAGCGGGTGTCCACCCGGAACGGCGGTCCGGGGTGGACGGCCGTGGCTATGAGCATGTTGTCGCCTCGCACGTAGAAGACCTCACGGCCGTCAGGCCCCCAAACCGGCTCCGTTCCACCGCTCACGGACACCTGCCATTTCCCGTCCTCCACGTTGGGGAAGGGCCGGACGTAGATCTCCTCCTGACCGGTCTCGTCGGACTCGTACGCCAGCCACTGACCATCCGGGGAGAGTGCCGGGGCCTTTTCGTCGTACCCTGCGGTCGCCACCAGGGGGAACGGCTCCGCATCGCCCGCGGTCTGGACAGCCCAGATGTCACGCCCGTCGCCCGTGCCCTGCCGGAAGAGCAGCCACTCGCCATCCGCGGACCAGACACCCTGGGAGATCTCGACGTCCTGGTCCAGCACCACCTCCACGGGCCCTGTGGCATTGGCCCGCCGCCGGTACAGGTCCCGGTTGCCACCCCTCTCCGACACGAACATCAAGGTCTCGCCGTCGGCGGACCACTCCGGCCGGTACTCCGGGGCGTCGTCGAAGGTCAGACGGTAGACGGGACCTGCGTCCAGCTCCTTGACCCAGATGTCGGTACCCGAGTCCGTCGTGCGGGCAAAGGCCGCCTTCCGATCGTCCGGGGAGAGACGCACCCCCGGGAAGGTGCCGAGTTGATAGCTGAAGGCCGGATCCACCTGGGTACGGCTGCCGTCCCGACGAATCCAGACCAGCTCCTGGTTGGTCCCTTGCGCCCCTCCCACATGCACCAGCAACTGGCCGGACGGTCCTACCTCCATGTCCGGGATGAGCCCGGTACCGATGCGTACGCCTTCGAACAGAGGGATCGGCTCGCCGCCCAGCTCGAGGGTCCGTGGGTCGAACTCCACGGCGAATACGCTGCCGCTGGGGCGCAGGAACACCAGGTGACCCGAGTCCAGATACCATCCGGCCAGCACGCCCTGGACGAGCTCCGTTGCATTTCCGGTCCCGGAGTCCCAGGCCCAGAGGTCGGCCTGACCCCGACAAAAATTGGAACATAGGGTGTACAGGAGGCCACCACCGGGCAGCGGATTGTAGTTGAGGGTCCCCTGCTGGCCGACCTCGAAGGGCACCGGGGCCACCTGTGCCGTTCCACCGACCGCCGGTACCCTGCGAGGCTCGAAGGCTCCCGCGGTATAGACGATCCATCCGTCGTCCAGCCAGGCGATGCCGCCGACGTCGGCCATCGTCGAATCGGCCAGCACCACCGATGGCCCACCGTACAGTGGCATCTTGCGGAGCTCCTGGCCCACGGTGAACGCCACCCACCTACCGGTGGGGTCCACCTCCGGATGCTGGGCGCCCAGGGTGCCTTCGAGGGGCCTGGCCGAAAGCTGGTCCCGCTCCTTCATCCACAGCTGAGGCCCGTTGGGGCCGGGACCCTGATAGACCAGCAGCGACCCGTCCGGCGCGAAGCTGGCGATATGGTGGATCCGGTCTACGATCCCCTGTCCGGGTAGGGTCGTGAATACGCTCCGCATGGTCGGTGGCGGCTCCGGTGACCGCAGTCCCATCCAGGCTGCCGAAGCCAGGGAGATGGCGGCCACACCGATCGCAGTCAGGGCTCCGACCTTCCAGCGCCCGCCGCCGCTGTCGCCGGTCGCCCGGGCAGTGACTCCGTACCGGAATCCGGGGTCCTTCAGCGCCCTGACGAACCCCGACGCCGTCGTGAACCGGTCGGCGGGGAGCTTTTCCAGTGCCTTCATGACCGCCCCTTCCACATGGGGCGGCACAACGGCCCTCACCTTGGACGGGTCCCGCGGCTTCTCGGTGAGGATCTTTCCGAGCACCGCCTGCGCCGTGGTCCCCACGTACGGTGGCTCCCCCACGAGCATCTCGTACAGCACGCACCCCAGCGAGTAGACGTCGCTGGCCGCCGTCACCTCGCGGTCCCCGGTGGCCTGCTCGGGGCTCATGTAGTAGGGCGTTCCCACGCTTAGCCCCGTCTCGGTGAGGCGGGCCCCGCTGGAGCTGGTCACCGCGATGGCGATGCCGAAGTCCGAGACGAGTGGCTCTCCGCGGGAGAGGAGCACGTTCCCCGGCTTGATGTCCCGGTGGATGACGCCCTGCTCGTGTGCCACGGAGAGCGCCGCCGCCATCGCCGTGGCGATTCCCACTGCCTCGTCCACGGGAAGCTGCTTCTCCCGCTGCAGCTTCTCGCCCAGGGTCTCCCCATCGATGTAGGGCATGACGAAGAAGAGGAAGCCGTCGGCTTCCCCCGAGTCGAAGAGCGGCAGGATGTGGGGGTGCTGCAGGTTCGCCGTCGTCTCGATCTCCGCCAGGAAGCGGTCGGCTCCCACGACGGCGGCAAGTTCGGGCTTGAGAACCTTGAGGGCGACCTTGCGGTTGTGCTTCAGGTCGTCGGCGAGGAAGACCGTGGCCATGCCGCCTTCCCCGATCTGTTCGAGGAGCCGGTAGCGGCCCTCCAGGGCTGCGTTCAGGCGATCGATCATAGGACTACGGTCCTCCATAGAATTACCACTCCTCTCCCATGCGCTCCCGCAGCTCCGTGAACCAGTTGGTGACGATGTGCACGGCGGCGTCTTGGTCCAGCCCCCCACTTTCGTCCTGGCCCCGGAAGAAGACGAAGTGACTCCCGTCGGGGTGGATGTCGAACGAGGAGGAGAAGAACGCCGCCGGCGCACTCCCCAGGTCCATGGGGAGACGCTGTTGCCCCAGGACGGTGAAGTCCGGCTCCTCGGTGACAGATGCTGCCATGAGGTCGTCCCCACTGCGGTAGAAGAGGGCCCGGCCGTCCGGCGCCCACACGGGTTCGATTCCCCCGCCCGAGGACACCTGGAATCGAGCCCCTGGCTCGGGGAAGGACCGCACGTAGATCTCGTGCTCTCCGGATTCAGTCGAAGAGTAGGCCAGCCAGCGCCCCCCCGGAGACAGGCGCGGAGCCAACTCGTCCCACTCACCCCGGAGGTATGGCTCCACGGCTTCGGTGGCCACGTCCAGGGTGTAGAGATCGTTGTCGGAACCGGTGTTGACGCGAAAGACCAGCACCGACTCGTCCGGCGTCCAGGCGTGCGGGAACACGCCACCCAGGTCTTCGCCCGACAGAAGTAGCTCGGGAGTGCCGCTGGCGTCTGCGCTCACCCCATACCGGGTAGATCTCGCCCGCTCCGAAGGTCACCGGCGCGTTGGTGCCGAGCTGCTGGTCGAACACATGGATCCGCCCCTCGTCGTCGAAGGCGATGTAACGGCCGTCCGGCGAGAAGCGGGGTGTCGGACGCGCCGGGGTGGCCCGCACGGGGAGCTCTTCCACGGTGCCGTCGAGCCCCACCAGGGTGAGATTACGCTGCACGGCACTCGAGCCCCCGATGAGGTACACGGCCGTGCCGTTCTCCGACACCGCGAACTGGGTGGCCCCCCCGGTATAGACCGCCACCCCGGGAACCACCGGCCCCTCCGGCCCGGTGACCTCGCG
>JBDHIL010000055.1:0-12327 GCA_039587465.1 Gemmatimonadota bacterium
GGTCGTGCCCTGCGACAACCGAGGCTGAGACGGAGCCAGAGCCGGTACAAACGCCGTGTCAGCGGAGGTGGGGACGCTGGCGGGCATCCAGTTGTCGGCGTTGCTCCAGTCGCGGGGAGCGATCGCGTCGCCCCCCTGCCAACTGTGAGTGAAGCCGGCTCGGACGCCCATGTTCAGGACGGCGGACCCGGTGACTCCAGCGGAGGTCGCTTCGATCGTCGTCGTCCCGAATCCGACGACGGTGGCGAGCCCTTCTGCGGTGATCACCGACACGGCCGGGTTCGTCGAGTTCCAGGTGAAGGGCGCGCCTGCAATGGCGGTGCGAAGCGAGTCGAAGGCCGACGCCGAGAATCGGATCGTGTCACCCAAGGTGGCGACCGTCGTGTCCGAAGGCAGAACAGCGACACTGTCGACGATCTGACGAACCTCCACGACCGCCGTCGCAGATACGGTATCGACGCCCGGCACCCGTTCGGCTTGTCTGCCGAACGCTGCAGCCAGGACAGCCGCGCTGACCCGGGCGGTTACGACAGCTATTCCATTGCCGACCGCCGTCACCAGCCCAAGCGAGTCCACCGTGGCCACCGTGGCTTCGGAGGTAGTCCATGACGCGCTCAACGCGGCGATCGGGTTTCCTTCGGCGTCCGCGCCGGAGAGGGCCAGGGCCTGCTCGGCGCCGATGCTCGTGAGGAGTACGGAGTCGGGTGTCATCACCACCGAGGCGACTTCCTGACCAACGCTGACGCTCGCGGTGGCGGTTATGTCCGGATGGTCGACAATGCTCACCCGGACCGTGGCCACACCCCGGGCCACCGACTCGAAGGCACCGTCACCCAGGGGACGTATCACCTGAACTTCCTGGAGGCTCGTGAACGCCGAGGTCTCTCTGTCCAGCGTCAGCGAAGCAGGCGCCCCGGTCACCTTCAACGCGACCGTGTCGGAGGCAGGCCCGGCTGTCACGATGATCGACGCCTCTCCCGGGCTCGCCGCGCTTACCAGGCCCACGTCGGAGACGGCGGCGACAGACGGATCGGACGACAACCAGTAGACCCGGATGTCTTCCGCGACGCTGGCATCGCTCAACGTGATATCCGCGGCGAGCTGGACGACCTCGCCCTCGACCATGGCCACGGGAGGGTCAACGATGGAGACTCCGGTGACCGCGAGGTTTGCCAGAGGTCCGCGGTACAGGCTCATGCTCAACACCAGCGGAGTACCGGACTCTCCAATCCCGATCGGCCCCGCCCGCCCACTCCACTGAACCTCCGCGGCCGACAGGAGTTGCATCTCGAGCGTGACCTGCACCACGCCAGGATCGGCTAGCGCCACCGATAGGTCGACGGTCCACGAGTCCTGGGCAGGGTCGACGGGCTGGTCGTAGTAGCCCAGGGTATCCCCATTCACGATGCCGATCGCCACGACGCGTATCTGGTCGATGAGTGAGGGGTCCGGGGCCGCGACTACCCCGGGGAACGACGGTGAGAGGACGAGCGATGCGCTACCTGCGAAGCTCGCGGCGGTCGGGTCCGAACCATCCGTGCAGGCCTGGAGAGCCCACGTACAGAGCAGCAAGACGGCCTGGATCGGCCTTTTGGCTCCGCCTGTTCGCAATGGCCGACTCCGTGGGCAGACAACGGTCGAAAGAACCTTCGCACTGTTCCAAGAAAGGGCCTGCGTTTGGAATCCGCAATCAACTTCCGGAGCACGCCTCGCCGCGGGGGCCAAGCTCATATCCTGGGTGGACGACCGGAGTACGATCAGACCTCGGAAAGGCAGTGGGCCGAGATCGTCAGTCATGAAGGGCCCAGACAGCCGAAGACCCGCCTCCACGGTGCCTCGCATGGAGAGAGCGAGTCCAACCTACGGATCCCCTCTACCTCTTCCCTTCAGCCTTCCATTTCTCTCTGACGCCATACGGTGGTTGAATCTCCTATTCCTCGTCGGGTCCCGCCCTGCCGAGCTCTAGGTCTCGCCTGCGATCACGATGGCAAGGGCGCCCATTCCTACCACCGCGACCCCGATGAGCGCGCCCTGGAAGACCTTGGTGCTGCTCCGGAAGCTGTCCGGGTCGTCCGCATCCTCGCCCCAGGCGTAGCTCATCCAGAGGATCGCCCCGGCGCCGAAGGCTACGGCGACGGCAATCCGACCGGGCGTCCACCACGACCCCCCTCTCGCCTGGGGGGGAACGGGGTAGAGCGCCTCGACCCGAGTGACGGCAGGCGCCGCGGCAGGAGCCCACAGCAGACTGTTCTACTGTTCTGAAGTGAGGGCCGTAGAGCCCCGGCCCCGTCGACGTCACAAGAGACCACGGACTCCGGCGCATAGCCCAGCTGCGCCGAGGCGGTCTGGGGCTACGCGAAAAGGGCCAAGGCAACCATCGGGAGCAACGTCGAGGGACGCATGGGCTACACTCCTGCTCAGGGGAAGTCAGGGATGGGGATCCCGACCGCATGGAGGGCCGCAGGGCACCATAGAGAAGGCGAGCAGTATAGAGCAAGTAATGCGCTCCTCGGGAGCGCAAGTGCAGGAGGGGGAGTCTCGCCGGACTCGGAGCCAAGCAGAATGATCCGTCGACAAGGTCCGAACCGGGTGCGGCACATCGCTGGGCGGTGGTGTTCCCGGCTCCACCCACCTCGGCGCCAGCAGGCCGTCTACCTGTCCCTCCACGGCCTCAACGGACCCACACTCGCTACGGCCTCCCACGCTCATGACGCACTCCCCGTCCAAGGGGACGAAGGCGTCCACGTACACGATGTGGCCGAGGCGCTCAGGCACCGCTTCGGCCACGCCGGTGATGACCATGCCCCCGTAGCTTTGCCCGACGAGGATCACGTCCTCGGGGTCTTGGCGCGGACGGCGATCTGCGCCGAGTGTCGGACCTGGCGGTAGGTCCGGAAGCGAGGATACCCGGCGAGACCCGCGACTTACGTCGCGGTGAGCCGTAGCATCAGGTCGACGTTGCCGCTCAACAGCTCGATGAGGGCGTCTCCCGAGTAGGTCAGGGCTATCACCGGGATCTTCGGACTGTTTCCGTAGAAGTCGGGATTCGCGTGGAGCTCGGTGAGGGTCTTCGGGACGTGCCTCACGTGCCGGCACGGACCGTTGCCCACCGGCCGCGTCCAGAAGGGCCAGCTGTGGATCTCCGCGGGATCGAGCATTTCCAGTCGGTGCTTCGGGAGCATCGGCAGCCAGTTGCAGCTGCTGAAGAGGTTGTCCTCGGCGAGATCCGACTGCTTGATGGTGATGCGCAGGGACTGGCGGTCGAGCACCGTGATCGTCTCAAAGATCCGGGTCTCGTATCCCACCTCGGGATCCGTCCATAGTTCGAGGCTGAACTTGACGTCCTCGGCGGTCACGGGTACCCCGTCGTCCCACAGGAGGTTCTCCCGCACGTGAACCGTCCACTCGCGGTAGTCGGCGCTCTGTTCCCAGCGGTCCAGGAGCCGCGGTTGCACGTCCCCGGTCCCGTCCGCCGACGCTTCCGACAGGCCCAGGAACACCAATGTCCAGTACCCGCCGGCGCTTCCTCCGGGGCCCAGCGACCGTTCGTCGCCGCCCGGCACGTGCAGCGTCAGGGTTCCCGCCGTCATTCTCGTACCCGCTACGCTGGCCCGGAACGCACTGGAGGGTGCCCACGGCGAGGAGGCAGACGCCCACCGCAACACGGTACCGGCCGCAGCGGCTCATGGGTAGCCTCTCTCGTGCCCGGCGACAGACGAAATCGCGGGATCGCCGGGCGTCGCTCGGGGAGTCTACGCGAACTCTGAACGTGGAAGGTATGCGGGAAAGCTGCGCATTGCCAGCAAGGCCTTAGACCTCCGGGGCAGCGACGCCATGAGCCGAAGGGGGCCGTGTCCCTGGACGCGCCGGACGACCGGCTGCTGTAGCGGTTCCCGAAGCCGATACCAGACGGTCGGACCCGAATCTCTTGCGGCTCCTGAAACGGGTCGGGGCGTTGAGCGTAACGAGATGTACAGCGTCTTCAACACGGGGGTCGGGATGATCCTCGTGGTGTGGCGAGGGAGACCGACGGTGTGGCCGCGTCGCTCCGTGAGAGCGGAGAGGAGGCGAGGGCCATGGAACCATAGATGAGGGGGAGGGGGGCGTTATGGGGATGACCAGAAGGGTGTCGAGGCTCTTGGCCGTGGTGTTCGTGAGCATCGTCGCTCCGTCCGGGACGGCTGCGCAGGTGGATGAACTGAGCGACCTCTGCCTGTTCGTAGGGACCGGTGGGGGCGGGCAGCGATGTCAGGAGTACGCGCTCACGGCCACCGTGGTACAGGCCGGCGCCGGCTTGAGTCACGCGGACGGCAGTGGGTTCCATGGGTCGGCGTTCACGCGGGGGCTCCACTTCGGTGCCAAGCCGCGCGTGGCGTTCTCAGCCCGGGTCGCGTTCACGCGTTACCCGGTGATCCGACCGGACCCCGTGGCCCGCAACGGGATGGACTGGGATCATTCGATCTCGCCGTCCTTCCATGGTCAGGCCACCGTCGGCCTCTTCGACGGATTTTCGATCGGACCGAAGGTCGGTGGCCTACTGTCGCTGGACGCCATCGGGAAAGCCGATATCACCCTCTTCCCGGATTCGAAGGGGTTCGTCGATCACCAAGCGATGGGCTTCGGGTACGGAGTGCGGGTCGGACTGCTGCGAGAGTCGGCCAACCTCCCGGGAGTGACCTTCTCCGCGACCCGGACCCACGGGGGCGACGTCGACTACATCGGCGGCGAGATCGGGGTCCATCTCGACAACGTCCTGACCACTTCCCTCCGGACCGTGGTCGGCAAGGAGTTCATGATCGGTGACATCCAGGCGGGCGCCGGGTGGGACCGGTACGAGAGCGACGGGGAGATCCTCTTCCTCGGACCGGTGTTCACCCCGCCTCCACCCACGCCGCTGGACGACTTCCACACCTCCCGCCTCCTCTTCTTTGGCGGATGGTCGAAGACCTTTCAGACCATGCAGGTTTCCGGGGAGTTCGGCTGGGCTAGGGGGTTCCACGGGGTCACCCCCAACGTAGAGGAGTTCGACCCGGCCACGGGGAGCCTCTTCGGGAGCTTCTCCGTGCGGCTGACGCTGTAGCCCTGCGGGTACTGTCAACTTGAGGCCGCTCCGTGCAGACGCCGCGGATGAATACGAGTTCGAACAACTATCGCGGCCACGGCTGCCTGAGGAATTCCGACCGATCGCTGGCCTCAGCCGCGCCGCGTGCGCTACAAGATCACGCGGGACTCGGCCATCGATGCGGTGATAGAGGTGACCTGTGAGCCGGCGGTGGGCGGCACGTTGGTGACACTGTCGATGGAAGCGGAGCCGGGCGGGGCGCTCCGATTGGTGCCCGGGCAAGCTTCTGGAAGAGGCGCACGAGGAGCAGCTGGAAGACACGCTGACCCGTCTCAAGGAGTGCCTGGAGGGCCGAGCTTGGGCGCCTAAGGGTGAGCGTCGTTCATGCGCGTGTGGTCCAGCCCGGGCAGGTGGCAGGCGTGGCACGTCTCCTCAGACTGAGTCAGGGAGTGCAGGACCCCCCCGCCGGGGCTGTACTCGGCCCAGAGCCAGGCCCCGTGACCCGCGTTGGGATCGCCCGGCGCCTTGGCCATGACCGCCAGGGCGGCCAACGCACCGTCCTTGTAGATCTCCTTCACGATGAGGGCCCCGTCCGAGAAGATCGTGCCCGCCGTAACACGTCCCGTCCCGTCGAGCGAAGTGGCCGCAACGCTGTTGTAGCGCGTTCGCAGTCGGGCGAAATGCGGCGAGTCGGACGTCGGCGAGAGGGTGTCGGCACTGAGCTTGTACCAGGTCCACGGTGTGCTCGCCGTCGCATGCGCGAAGAGACCCGCATCCGTGACGGGCTGCGGGCCCGAGCCGTCCGGCTGGCCACCCCCGGGAGTCCCCGGCTGGTCCGTTGTCTCCAGGGGAGACGAACAGGCCGCCGCCAGCACTACAAGGACGGCGCTCAGCGAACCTCTGGAGCGATTGGCGTTGGACATGTCATGGGAGGGTGAGAGTCCATTGGCAGCCTCTTGGACCACGGAGTCGTCTTCGAGGCGAGCGCCGGAACAGTACCGCCGTAGTGTGGGCGGATGTTCCGGCGGCACCTTCTGAGCCGGGCCACAGAGTCCCCTGCACAGAACTCGTGGACGAGTTCATCGGGAAGGATTTGGCGTCCATCCCAGAACACGCTCAAGCGTACACCTTACGGTCGCCTGATCAGGCCTGCCTCGTGCCGGTCCTCACGGTCACCCGGGGCCGTCGCTTCAGTCGCGCGAGGCGGTCCGGATGGGCAGCGCACGGCAGTATCCCAAGAAGCGGCGCTCTGCGCGCTCGTCGGTCTCGATCGCCTTGAAGAAGCCCTCGAGGTAGTCGACAGCCCTGTTGCGCTCTCCGTCGGTCAGGTGTGGGAAACCTCTATAGAGCGCCATGATATCGCTCTCCGCCTCCCTGAACCGCGCCAACACGGAACCTGTATTCAGCCCGGGGAAGCACCAACCTCGATACCGTCGATCCCGGACTGATTCGAGATACAGTGAGGGATCAGGAAGGGAATAGGGTGCGTCGACGATGCCGGAAAAGTCGAAGTCGTAGGGCACCGGGATCCCGATGCCCCCCATGTCGAGCACCTCGGTGTTGTGCCCGGCTGCGTCGGACCAGTCGGTGTTCCCGATCATGTACTGGAAGATCGCCGTTGTCGCCGCCAAAGCCGGATCCAGGGCTCCGGGCGGTACTGTATTCTGTCCCGTCAGGTCCAGGACGCGTGCGCCGAACCTCTGGGCCATCGCGTCGTCGTCCTCAATGAAGAACGCGAAGCGGGTGAAGGGGTCAGTGTCGCCGGAAGAGTCCACGTACGTGATGCGAGCGAGGCGAACCTGAAAGGCTGCCGGGCTCACTTCCTGGAAGGCCCGGTAAGCCAGGTACTCGTTCAGAACGAGCTGCTCGAAAGAGTCGCGATTCGGCCGACAGCTCCCCACCACCTTCATCTTGTCCTGGCCCTCGAAGACGGTGCCCTCGACCTGTTTCTTCTTGAAATTGAAGCGGAGCGGTGGAAGAGTGCAGTTGCTCGCGGCGCGCCGGAAACCACCCCGGGTGCGGAGCTTGACGTCCAGCGACACTTCCTGGCCGTCGTCACCTTCCATCACCAGCGTCGCCGGGCGCTCAGGTGTGTCGCCCCGCCGGTCTCCCTTAAGAGCGTGAAAGTCCGCGGTCAGCGTAAACTGTATGGGCTCGTGCGACGCGAAGAGCGGGATCTCAGCAGCCTTCTGCGCGGACAGGTCCACCCCACCCACCAGCATCGCCCCCACGGCCAGCAACAGTCTGATTCTTCGTTCCATGTTCCCCACCCCACCCCTGACTGATCCAGACTACTACCACATCCATACGTACAAATGGTGGAATGGATTCACCCGGCTACTGGGGTGCGTCACCGCTCCCTGCCCCGCACCGTAGCTGAGGCTCCTCTCCTACCACGCTACGGGGGGGGCCGCATGATCGTCAGGCGTGTCGCGTTCGGCCGCTGCTCGCAAAGGCGCTGTCGCTGGAGAAGGTCTGTCGGGTGGTGAGCATGAATGATCAAGAGACACTCCCCCGGCTTGCGGTGGCCACATGAAGACGCGCGTGTTCCTCACCGACCCACCCGTCCTCGCCGCGAGCGGGGTCGCGCCTATGACAGGTGCAGATGTCTCAGTCTGGTATGAGTGGTTGGTGTGCTCCGGGACCCTGTAGATCTGTGGCATCGCTTCCCGGATGACGAGTTGCTATGGTGCGGTCAGCCCGGGCGATACGTTGATGGTGACCGATACTCCGGGGGACCGTGAACCGGGGCACGGAGTTCCCTGATCCTGGGACGACAGACGGAATCAACAAGTGATCAATATCGAGTGTGGTCTCATGATGACCCAGCGCGGTGTATGCCTTGGCTTCTGTGGAGTTTGCTGAGATGCGGATTCTTGTGACGGGCGCGGCTGGCTTCGTGGGTTCTCACGTGGTGGATGGACTCCTTTCCCAAGGACATCAGGTGGTCGGGCTTGACAGCTTTCACGACTTCTATGATCCCGAGATCAAGGAACGGAATATCGCCCGGGCCTCTCACAACGAGGACTTCCGCATGGTAAGAGGAGATATCCGAGACCCGGACTCCTGGGCGAGACTCTCGGGGGAGTTCCAGGCTGTGATCCACCTGGCCGCACGCGCCGGTGTTCGTCCTTCGATCTTGGCGCCGGACGAGTACGTCAGCGTCAACCTCGGCGGATCAGTGAGTCTGATGCACTGGATGCGGGAGCGCGGGGTTCGCAACCTCTTGTTCGCATCGTCCTCCTCCGTGTACGGCAACAACGAGAAGGTGCCCTTCTCTGAGCACGATCCAGTGGAGTTCCCTATCTCTCCCTACGCTGCCACAAAGAGGGGCGGGGAACTCCTGTGTCACACTTACCACCACCTGTTCGGCATTTCGGTTGTGGCCCTGCGTCTCTTTACCGTCTACGGCCCGCGGCAAAGACCTGACCTTGCCCTTCACAAGTTCGCCGACCGCTTGAGCAATGGTCAGGTGATCCCGTTCTATGGTGACGGTAGTTCAGAGAGGGCCTACACTCACATCGATGACATCCTGAAGGGACTCTGGGGCGCGCTTGACTATGTGGACCAAACGAATCCTGTCTTTGAGATCGTCAATTTGGGGGAGAGCCGCACGGTATCGCTGAGTGAGTTGGTCGAGACGCTGTCCGGGCAGATGGGGGTCGTGCCCAGGCTTGAACGACTCCCGCCCCAGCCCGGAGATGCACATCGCACCCATGCGGACATTGCCAAAGCGAGGCGTTTGTTCGGCTACGAGCCTTCAGTGTCGTTTGAGGACGGGGTGTCTAGCTTCCTCGACTGGCTTCGTGACCGGGGGGCACCCGAGCAGTCGTGGGGCAGCCCTCAGAAGTAGACGGCCACGCCCAGGCGCAGGCTCCTCGGGGGCATCCGCTCCTGAGGAGCCTGATAGTATTGGTTTGGCTCGATACCGGGGCTGAACAGCGAGTAGGACACACTGTAGCCGTAGTCGGGTCCGTTGTTCACCAGGGTGTTGAGCTTCGTGATGGCCTTCTTGCTGAACACGTTGAACATGTCCATGGACAGTGACAGGTCACGACTGCCGACCTGGAACAAGCGCTCCAGATGCAGGTCCAGATTCGACGTGCCTAAAAGCGTCGGGAGCCCCCTGGGACCCACGTAGACATCCTGCCCCTCCGTGGGCCAAAGGAGGGAGTAGTCCACCTCTTCTCCGGGCCTCTGGGTGCTTCCGCCCCGCATCAGGGCCCCGGTGTCCACCTTGTAGCGGAAGAATCCGAGGCCGTAGAGCCGGAACTGCGGGGAGTAGTGGTCTCCAGAGCGGTACGTCCAGAACGCTCCCCCCCTGAGTTGGTGCGGCAGGTCACCCCAGATCGAGACCTTCCACTCCAGATCCGAGAAATTCTCCAGGGTGCCGTAGGCGTTCACGCCTTCGTTCACGCGCACGTAGGGCCCGGCGCCATAGCTGTCGGGGTCGGTGTAGCCGCTCACGTTGTCCAGGTTCCCCTCCAGGTGGGTCTTCACCACCGATACGGAGGCGCCCCATTCAGGTACGGCGATCTCCATGGTGAGCTGCACCTGGTTGAACCTCCTCTGGGCGTCGGGTGCCGTGGTGAGCACGTAGTCCGGGTTCCACGTCAGGCCTATGGTGTCGGCGGCGGTGAAGCCGGGAACGGGGAGTGTGCAGGGACCAGCGTCGGCCAGACACCGGAGGCGTTCGAGGATGGTGTGGTTGGGGACCCACAGTTCCTGGAGGTAGACGCTCCCCCCGGAGAAGGGCACGACGCTTCCACCGCTGTCGAAGACACGGACCTTCTCGAATCGCGTGTAGTTTGTGGCACGGTTCCGGTCCACCAGCGCCACCATGTCGCGGTTGGTGCGCTGGGTGTATAGGGCC
Source organism: Gemmatimonadota bacterium (assembly GCA_039587465.1). Classification (GTDB taxonomy): domain Bacteria; phylum Gemmatimonadota; class Gemmatimonadetes; order Longimicrobiales; family Gaopeijiaceae; genus JBDHIL01. Next base: position 9,936 of record JBDHIL010000055.1, read on the forward strand.
CCGAACTTCAACCAGTTGCCCACGGTCTTCTCGAGGCCCACCAGCCACTGATCCACATACGGCTGCTTGTAGTCCTGGGCGGGGCCCGTCTCGTTCAGGACGATCTCGCCGGTCTTTCGGAACAAGCCCTCATCGGCCAGGCGGTCGCGCTCCGCCTGAGTGAAGGAGGTGGCGGGGTCGCTGAGGTCGCCGCCGGTGTAGTACCAGAATTCTTCGTTGGTGAAGACGTCGGCTCCGGCCACGCGGTCGAACATCTGCGAGATGAGATTCTGGTGGTACCGGCCCCAGTGGGCCTTGGCCACCAGGGTGCCATCGCCCGTGAGGTCCAAGGAGATGCCCAGTCGTGGGTCCCACGCGTCGTCCTTCACCGCCTGGAGTCGCGCGCCCGACGTCGGTGTGATCCATCCGGTCCACTGGTTCCAGCGCAAGCCCGGCGACACCATGACCCTGGGCCCCAGGGAGAGGGAGCCCTGGGCATACGCTGCGGCGTTGGACACTTCGGCCTCGAGGTCCACCTCTCCCCCCCACTGGCTGGCGACCCATGGGGAAGAGAGTCGGGACCACGTCGACGGGTCCGACGGGTCGAAGCCCCTCGACCTGGTCGGCAGCCATGTGACGCCGCCGTTTCGCTTCCGCTGGTTCAGGAAGGTGCCGCGTGTGTACTCGCCACCGACCTTCAGGGTGTGCTTCAGGGCGCTGGTGTACCCCTGGAACGTTCCCTGGGCGCTGATGGACGTGCTGGCCGGGGCGCTGCGCAGGGTGAAGGGCGCGTTGCCGAAGGACGTGTAGGGGGGTGTGAGGCTGAACGTGCGGATGCCCGGGACGTCTTCGGAATCGTACGCCTCGAACCGCTCGTCCACGGCGAAGTGGTTCACCCGTGCCTCCAGGACACCCCAGTCGCCCAGCACTTCGGTGAAGGCGCCGTTGAGGAACCAAGTGGGCGCTGTGTACTTGTGGGTCGCGCCGGCGGCCTCGTATCCGGTGAGGGAGTAGTTGTCGGCGCTCACGTCGGTGAGAGCGCCGGACAGCTCCAGTAGATGGGTTGGGCCGGGCGTCCAGGACAGCTTGGCGAACAACTTGTTCTCGGTGCGCTTTTCCTGAACAGGGGCGAAGCGGTCGTCGACCTGGGTCAGGTGGTTCAGGGCGCGGCGGTCCTCGGCGATGCGCTGGCCCGAGACATAGTAGAAGAGGCGATCACGGATGAGGGGGCCCCGGGCTTCGCCTTCGATGTCCATCCGGCCCGCCACCTCGGTTCCGATCTCGGTGTCCACCAGGTTCGTGCCCGAGAGCGCCGCGTTCTCGAACGTGGACCGGAACGATCCCTCGAAGTCGTTTGTGCCCCTCTTCGTGGCCACGTCGATGATCCCGCCCTGGAAGCCTCCGTATTCGGCTCCGGCCCCCAGCCCTCGCACCTCCACCCGATCGATCCAGGTGATGCTGGGCTTGAGGAGATCGCCACCCATTCCGGGGTGATTGGCCGACAGCCCGTCGATGCGGTAGTTGTTGGCCTGGAAGTTGGCGCCCCCCCAAACCTGCCCCGGACGGGCTCCGGGGGTGAGGGCGATCAGGTCGGTGGCATCATGGGTCATGGGGAGGAGGAGGATCGCCTTTTCGTCCAACTTGGTTGAGAACTCAGTGTTCTCCCTGCGGATCTCGACCCGCTCCGCCCGGACGGTAATGCCCTCCAAGAAGATGGGAGCCAGCTCCATCTCCACCTCCAGGGTCTGCACTCCCCCCGCCAGGCGGACGCCTTCGATGAGACGGCGGGCGTGGCCCAGGGCCTGCACGAGAACCTGGAAGGTGCCGGCCGGCAGTCCGGCCAATTGAACGCGCCCGTCCGCGTCTGTGTTGGCGCGACCGACGGCCGCTTCCTGGAAGAGAACCGTGACAGTGGCTTCGGAGACGGGCCCCATGGGGTCCGTGACGCGAACCAGGAGGACGGAAGTTTGGGCCGCTGTGGGCGCCGGAGCCACGCAGAAGCCGAACCCAAGGACCAGGGAGAGAGAGACGACGAAGAAGGAGTGGGTCCCCAGAGGGAGGACGGGGACAAGAGAGCGGCGGCGGTACATTACGAGGCACCCCCAGGCGAAGACTCGGAAACCGGGCTCTCGGACGCTAGCTCACGAGGGCGTGAGTTCATGTTCTAGGACACCGCCGGTCGCACCGTTGTTGCGCGGCGCCCGCGAGCCCTGCCGCCAAGGAGAGCTTTCCATGGGACTCGACGGGAGTTGGGGACGGTGAGCGACCGGGCGCGCCGCTGTTGAGCCTGAACGGACGCCCCCCGCCCATCGGCGGCAAAACCCGAGGGAAGAGGGGGTTCATGGCGGATCGGCAAGAACGGTACGGAACGCGCGTATAGAAGGAAGGTCGAGGGCAGAAGACCTGCCAACGT
>JBDHIL010000056.1:0-11356 GCA_039587465.1 Gemmatimonadota bacterium
GGTGAACCGCCGTGCGCCTGCGCCGAAGCGGCTCTCGAGCAACTGATAGGCCGTCGACAGCTCTCCCCGGTAGTACGCCGGCAGCAGCACGGCCGAGACCACCAGGCGGCCCGCTACGTACCCTAGGGTAAGCTGAAGGAACGTCAGGCTCCCCAGATACGCCACGCCCGGGATGCTCAAGAAGGTGAGGGTGCTGGTCTCCGTGGCCACCACGGAGAGCATGACGGCCCCCCACGGCAGAGACCGACTGCCCAGGAAATAGTCGCTCCCCCCCTTCTGTCCCCTGCCCAACCAGGCACCCCACGCCGTGGTGGCCAACAGGTAGACCACCAGGACCACCATGTCGAATGGGGTGAAGGCGGTCATCGGCCACCCTCGGCGAGGGACGCCGTCGGTACCACCTCCGGGTTCAGGCGCTCACCCTGCGTGGACACCATGTACGCTTCCATGGCGAAGTAGGCAGGCAGTCCCAATCCCCGCAGCAGCTCCGCCGTCCCCCTGTTGCGCTCCTCGACCCGCTGCCAGAACTCGCGCGGGTCCGGGCCAGGAAACGGTGCGACGTCCTTCTGGGACTGGTGCCGGAAGACGGCCATGATCTTCTTGCGCAGTTCCTCCGCTGACAGGGGCACCAGCACGCTGGCCTCGTGCACCGGCCATTCCTGCCATGCTCCCCTGTAGAGCCAGACCTCCGGGTCCGGACCACCGAATCTGGCCAGCGCCTCATCGACCGCCTGCAAGCACATGCGGTGCGTGCCATGGGGATCGGACAGGTCTCCCGCGGCGAACACGATGGCGGGCTTCACCTCATCCAACAGATCGAGAGTGATCTGGACGTCCGCCTCTGAAATGGGGTCCTTCCGTACCTTCCCCGTCTGGTAGAAGGGCAGATTCAGGAATCGCGCGTCCGCACCGGAAAGACCCACGGCCTCGAGCCCACCTACCGCCTCTGTCTCGCGGATCACGCGCTTCAGGTCCTGCACCTGGGCGAGGTCCACGTCGCCGGGAGCCTTCCCGGCCATGTGCGACTCCAGATGTCGGGCCCTCTCCAGGAGTTCTCCCGACCCACCCAGCTCGAGCACCGGGGCAGCCCGCTCGGCGAAGTTCAGATAGCGCCTCACCTCGTGGTCGAAGACAGCGATGTTGCCCGATGTCTGATACGCCACCGTGATCCGGTTCTCGTTTTCCACGAGCTTGCGGAGGATGCCACCCATCGAGATGACGTCGTCGTCCGGATGGGGAGAGAAGACGAGGATGTTCTGGCCCGTGGGCAGCTTGCTTCGTCCCCGGATCTTCGCGATGAGGCTGTTGAAGACCTCTCCATTCAGGGGTCCCGCCGATCCATGGCGGGCCACCAGAGAACTCAGGTGGTGCAGCCGATAGTCCGTGGTCTGCAGATGCAGCAGGGGCTTTCCCGTCACGGAGCTGAGCCACAGCAGAGCCCTGACCTCCAGGTCCCACGTCCATTCGACCTCGCCCAAGAGCCACGGCGTCGCGACCCTCGTTAGCTCGGCGGCCGCCGCCGGGTCCAGGTAGATCGTGGCGGAGGGGTGCTCCTGCAGAAAGGTCGCCGCGACATCCGGATGGACCTGGCCCTCGACCGCACGTCGCACCACAGGCGCCTTGTGCTCACCCGTCGCGATCAGCACCACTTCCCTGGCGTCGAGAATGGTGGCCACCCCCATCGTGATGGCCTCGGGCGGCACATTCTCCTCCCCGAAGAAGTCACCGGCAGCGTCCGCGCGCGTGATGGTATCGAGGTAGAGCAGACGCGTGCGGGACTCCCGGCCCGAGCCGGGCTCATTGAACCCCACATGTCCGCTTCGGCCGATGCCCAGGATCTGGAAATCGATGCCGCCCGCGTCACGGATCGATCGCTCGAACTCGTCGCAGTGCGCCGCCACTTCGCCCTGCCCGACGTCACCACGGGGAATGTGGATGTTCTCTTCGGGCACGTTCACATGATCGAACAGGTTCTCCCGCATGAATCGGTTATAGCTGTGGATGCTGTCCGGCCGCATCGGGAAGTACTCATCCAGGTTGAAGGTCACGACCCGCGAGAAATCCAATCCTTCCTCGCGATGCATGCGGATGAGTTCGCGGTAGATCCCGACTGGAGTGGATCCCGTGGCCAGACCGAGAACCACGGGCCGCTCGTCGGCGCCGCGGCCGCTGATGAGCGCGGCAATCCGGCCAGCCACCTCCTCGGCTATCTGTTCATGATCGTCCAGAATGCGCACCGGGATCTTCTCGAGCCGGATGAACGGCCCTCGAGCCGACGAGGTCATGGGATCCGCCGTCGTATCGGCCGATCCGTGATGGCGCGCACCGCGGCGTCCGCGACAGCGCGTCGCAGCGGGATGTGCTTCTGGTTGGCCCGGGTAGGATGCACCCGGTTCGTGAGGAGGATCACGAAGAGGTCGAGCTCCGGGTCCATCCAGATGGAGGTGCCCGTGTACCCGGTGTGCCCGAACGCGCTCGCGGTCATCCAGTCTCCCCCCGACGAGCGATCCGAGGGAGTGTCCCACCCGATGGCGCGGCTGGACGTGTCGTCGAAGCGGCGGGTCCAACGGTCGATGGTGGTCGAATCGAGAAGGCCCACATCGGCGCGGCGCGCCACCGGGCACGGCTCGCCGGAAACGGCACCGGGATCGCACGCCCCCGCCACGCCCCGGGAAACCATCATGTCGGCGAAGACGGCGAGGTCGACCGCGGTGGAGAACAGGCCCGCATGGCCCGCGACTCCGCCCTGTGCGTCGGCGTTTTCGTCGTGCACGGTTCCCCACACGAGTTCGTTCCTCCATATCGTGTCGAGCTCCGTAGCCGCAATCCGCGACCTCAGTCCCTCCGGAGGGTTGTACCGAGTGTCGGTCATGCCGAGGGGGGACCACACGCGCTCCGCCAGGAAGACGTCGAGCGTCTGGCCCGCGATCTCCTCGATCAGCCAGGCGAGGGTCATGATGCCGATATCGGAGTACGCTGTCTCGCTCCCGGGATCCGTCTGCAGCACCTCGTCCGCCGCCGCGTCCATGTAGGCTTCGCGGCCCTCGAGATCGAAGAACCACTGACGGAAGGGGATGAGCCCCGCTCGGTGCAGGAGCAGCTGACGCACCGTCACTTCGTCTTTGCGGGGATCACCCCGGGACCACCAGGGCAGATGCGACACCACCGTGTCGTCGAGGTCCAGGCGACCCTCTTCGACGAGAATCATGGCCGCGGTCGTCGTGCCGACCACCTTGCTCACCGAAGCCAGGTCCCACATCGAGGTCGGCGTGACCGGTCGACCGCTGCCCCAAGCGAGCTCACCGAAGCCCCGCAGAAGGACGAGTCTCCCATGCCGGCCGATGGCCACCGCCGCTCCTGACGCGGCGGAGTCCGCCAACGCATCCCTTATGATCTGATCGATCCGGGCCAGCGAGTCCGGGTCCATTCCCACGGACTCCGGGTCGGCCTCTTCCGGAGTCTGCACACGGCTGCTGCGGTCGCCGCGCTCCACGATGCCGGCCGCGACCAGGGGATCTTCGACGGCAGCGGCGGTCTCGAAGTCGTCGACCTTCGCCCGCTCCAGACCCTCGCCCAGCCGATGATACGGCGGGAGTTCAACGGGAAGGCGGCCCGACACCGCCGCCTCGCCGAACAGTGCCTGGATCGCGGCCGTCTGGGAGCGGGGCCGGTCACCCCACGCCGCCACGAAACTGCCGATGCCGGGGAAAGCGGCCAGCAGATAGGGGCTTCCGAACGATATCAGCACGGTCGGCCGCGCCGCCGCGGATTCTGCCACCACCGCCCGCATGGCCTCGGGAACGGCGTTCGGCCCCGACCCGGCCGATGCCGCAACATACGCGCTGATGATGACCTCGTCTGCCTGAGCCAACGCTGCGCGCGCCGCTTCGTAGGCGAGGCTGTCACTGCGCTCATCGAGGCGGACCTCGACGGCACTGGGGACCCGCTCCAGAAGACCCGCGGAAAAGGCCCGGCCCGCCCATAGGGCACTGGAAGCCGCATAGCGCAGGTGCACGACCCTGCCCACCCGACTCCGGTCGAGCGGCACAAGGCCGTCGTGGTCCCGCACCAGGGTGATGCTCCGCGCGGCCGCGGAGTCGGCGAAGGCCAGGTGGGGGCCGGATCCGACGACTCCATCTACGTCCTCGAGAGCGACGAATCGGTCCCGGTGAAGCCCCAGGCGGGCCTTCAACTCCAGCAGCCTTCTGACCGACCTGTCGACCCGAGCCTCGCTGACACGTCCTGACTCCAGGGCCGCCATGACCGCATCTATCGCGGCCGGAACGTCTTTCGGCGACAGGAGCACGTCTGCGCCTGCCTCGAGCGCCCTCACCGAGGCCTCGCCGATGCCGAACGCGTCGGTGATGGCTCGCATGGTGAGGGCATCCGTGAAGAGCAATCCCTCGAAGCCGAGGTCGTCACGGAGGAGTCCGGTCAGGAACTCGGGAGACAGCGTGGCCGGAGGACCGTCGGGACCGAGCACACCCGGCACCGTGACATGGGCCGTCATAATGGCGTCGACACCCTCTTCGATCGCCCGAACGAACGGCACCAACTCCAGGGTGTCGAGCTTCGCGCGATCGCCACCGATCACGGGCAGGCCCACATGAGAGTCGACATCGGTATCACCGTGGCCTGGGAAGTGCTTTCCGGTGGTGAACGCTCCGCCGGCGCGAGCCCCGCGCACGAACGCCGCACCGAGGCGCGCGACGAGCTCGGGATCTCCTCCGAACGACCGTGTGGCGATTACGGGGTTGTCCGGGTTGTTGTTCACGTCGAGGACGGGCGCAAAGAGGAAGTGTACGCCGACTGCGCGGGCCTCCTCGGCGGTGATGCGTCCGTATTCATGGGCAAAGCGCTCGTCACCGATCGCTCCGAAGGCCATGGTCGGAGGGAAGTCAGTCCCGCCGCCCTGCGCAAGCATGCTCGGCAGCGCATAGGCTCCATTGATGCGCATGCCCGGTCCGCCGTTCTCGAAGTCCGCCGTAACGAGGAGGGGCACCTTCGAGCGCGCCTGCAGCGCGTTGATCTTGGCTACGTAGGAATGCGGAAGACCGATGGAGGGCGACAAGCCCCCGATGCGGTCCTCGGTCACCCAGCGCTCGAGCGGCTCGAACTCCGGCGCCGAAGGCGACACGTACCCCCCGGGCATCCATTCGATGACCAGCTGGCCCACACGCTCACGCAGGGAAAGAGACGCTAGAGTCTCATCCACCCAGCGCTGCCCCTCGGCATCCAACCGTTCCGCGAACACGGGGGTGGCCGCGGGGGATGGTTGCGACCGCGGATCCGTTCCCGTGGCAGAGCACGCCAGAGCACCCAGCAGAAGGCCGGCGGTCACTCCTCCCCGAAGTCTATCAGCCACCCCGGCGCTCCTTGGCTGGAATGACGATACCGTCGCCGATCTCGAACATCGGGGGAATCCGGGTCGGTGTCCGCCCAGTGATGTCGAAGTCGCCGAACAGCGCCGAAGCCGCCGCTGTCTGGCTCACCTCGGACCCGCTCCACGCCAGCAGGTAGGTGGCTACGTCAGGAAATGCGGAGATCAGGTACGGGTTACCGAAGCTCACGACGATGTGCGGAATGCCAGCCTCGCCCAGAGCGATCACGAAGTCGGCGGTCTCATCGGGAATCGCCACGGACCCCGAGTAGGAGACGGCCGTCACATAGGTGCTGACGATCACCATCGCCGAACGACGAGCCTGTTCGAACAGATCTTCGTAGTCGGCAGCGTTGGCCTGGGAATCGATCGAGGCCGTTGAGAGCCGCGGATATGTCTGGCGCAAACGGCGGTTGAAGTACCGCCCGGCCAGAACGTCCGATGTGCGGCTGTACGTCACCGACAGCACACGGGCAGTCCGTGTGCCCAGCAGAGGCAGGGTATTGCCTCCGTTTCGCAAAACCGTGATGGACCGGCGCGCGATGTCCGCCGCGACGTTGGTGTGCTCGGCGATGCCCACCACTCCGGGGATCTCATCGAGCGGCACCGTCCGGCTTTCGGTCAGATTCAGTTCGTACTTGGTCCGGAGAAGCCTCAGCACCGAACGGTCGAGGCGGGACTCCGCCACGCGCCCGGTCTCCACCGCCTCTTCCAGGCCCGTGACGGCATCGCTGACGGAGGCCGGCATCAGGATCACATCGGCGCCGGCCTCGATGGCCCGCACCGCCGCCTCTCCGGAACCGAACCTGCCGGAGATCGCATTCATGTCCATGGCATCGGTGAACAGAATTCCACCGAATCCCATGTCTTCCCGGAGCAGCTCCGTGAGGACGGTGGCCGACAGCGTGGCGGCGTCACCGTTCCCGCCGTTGAGAGCCGGAACCGTGATGTGCGCGGTCATCACGGCCCCCATGCCCGCGTCGATCGCCTCCTGAAATGGCCTGAGCTCAACCGCTTCGAGGCGACTCCTGTCGTGACGGATGACGGGCAGCGCCTGGTGCGAGTCCGTCTCCGTGTCACCGTGTCCGGGGAAGTGCTTCCCGGTGGAGATCGCACCGTTGTCCTGGACTCCGCGAACGAATGCAGCCCCCATCGCGGCGACGGACGTGGGATCTTCCCCGAAAGAACGCACGTTGATGATCGGATTGTCCGGATTGTTGTTGACGTCCAGCACCGGGGCGAAAGGCACGTGGATTCCCACCGCCCTGGCTTCCACCGCCGTAATGCGACCCATCTCGTACGCCAGGCTCTGGTCCCCCGCAGCGCCCACGGCCATGAGGCTCGGAAAGTCCGTGGCCCCTCCGAGCTCGATGGTTCCCGGCATCTGAACAGCGCCGCGCAGCCGGAATCCAAGACCTGTCTCGAGGTCGGCGGCCACCAACAGCGGCAACCTGGAACGCCGCTGGAAGTCGTTGAGCTTCGCAGCCACCTCGGTCGGGCTGCCCACGGACATCAGCAGTCCGCCGATCTCGTACTCTTCGATGAGGTGCACGACGCGCTCGCGACTCGCCGACCCCTCCGGCGCGTAGTCGCCCAGAACCCACGGCATGATGAGCTGGCCCACTTTCTGTCGCAGAGTCATGCCCGCCAGCGTCGCCTCGGGCCAATCAAGGGCCACGGCGACGGGGGTCGGCACGGGGACCGACCGGACCTCTTCCGCGGTGGCGACTTCCGCTTCCGGAGCCACTGCCTCGGAGACGGGAGGACCCCCGCACGACGCGAGCCCCAATGCGGCGAGGCAGGCGACGAGCGAACCAGCGGGTCCAGCGGAACTGCGGCTTCTCAGTGAGAGGGCACTCTGCGCCATGTGAAGGGGACCACTCCTGCGGGCAGATGACACGTTGACGGCACTGGCGGGGACCCCGAACCTTGCCACATGACACAGACATATGGAGGGCGCCGGCAGACGATCGGTCGGGAACATACCCGGTCCCTGATAGCCTCACAATCCTATCTATGGTTAGTCCCTCTCGCCTTGCTGACATCAGGGTGCGGTGGTTCACGCAGCGACGTGGCGGAGGATGGCCAAGCGGATCGGGCGACCCTCGTGAGGCCCGGAGTCGAGGTCCTCATCACCGACTCCGCGCACCTCATCCAGGGCCGGCGGATCGGACTCGTGACCAATCACACCGGCATGGACCGGACACGCCGCTCCGACATCGATGTGCTCGCCGACTACGCAGGCGCGGAGTTGGTGGCGCTGTACTCGCCCGAGCACGGGATTCGCGGCGAGGAGCGGGCGGGAGCACGTATCCAGAGCGGCATGGACAGCGCCACGGGACTGCCCGTGCACTCGCTCTACGGCGAAACGCTCAAACCCACGCCGGACATGCTCGAGGGAGTGGACGTCCTCGTCTTCGACATGCAGGATGTGGGCGCTCGCTACTACACCTACGTCTCGACCATGGCAGAAGCCATGGAGGCGGCCGGCGAGAACGGGATTCCGTTCGTGGTCCTGGATCGGCCGAATCCCATTCGGGGAGACGTCGTTCAGGGCAACGTGCTCCTGCCGGAGTACGCCACCTTCGTGGGCAAGTACCCTGTACCCATGAGACATGGCATGACCGCGGGTGAGCTCGCGCGGCTCTACGTGGGGGAATTCGGTATAGGCGTAGAGCTCACCGTGGTCCCCGCGGACGGCTGGCGCAGGAACATGACCATCGAGGACACAGCCCTGCCATGGGTGGCACCCTCGCCCAATATGCCCTCCCAGGAGAGCGCGCTGGCCTACCCCGGTACCTGCCTTTTCGAGGGCACGCCCGTCTCGGTCGGTCGCGGAACGGACCGGGCCTTCCAGTGGATCGGGGCTCCCTGGCTGGACGGTGAAGCCTTGGCCGCAGCACTCAACGGGTACGGCCTCGCCGGCGTCGAGTTCGAGGCCGTGACGTTCACCCCGACGAACGCCGGTGACCGCAAGTTCGAGGGGGAGCAGGTTCAGGGCGTCAGGCTGGTGCCTTCCACGACCGACTACGATGCGCCTCGCGCAGGAGTCGCGATGCTCGTGGAAACGTTCAAGGCCTCGGGAGGAAACTGGTCCTGGGGCGAACGCCACTTCGACCGTCTCGCCGGAACGAAGGCCCTGCGCGAAGGCATCATCGCCGGGCTGGGCCTCGACGAGCTGACCGCAGACTGGAACACGCAGATCGCCGCTTTTGAAGCGCTCCGTTCCCCTTACCTGATCTACCCATGAAGCGTCTGTTCTTCCCAGCGTTGATCGCAGCCGCCGCCTGCGGCGGGCCGACCCCTCCCGGCTCGACCGCTCCAGCCGGGCCGGCCGCCCCAGCCGGGCCGCCTCCGTCGTTCCCGACCCCCGTCTCGGAACTCGTGGACCTCCACGACGCCCTGAAGGCACCGGGCCTCGACGATCGCCGATTCAACCACGCCGAATACTGGTCCGCCATGACCCCGTACCTGGGGGGGGAAGTGACGTCCAGGATCGTCGGGCGCAGCGCAGAAGGCAGGGAGATCCGCCACCTGTCCTTCGGATCGGGACCGACCACGATCCTGCTGTGGTCGCAGATGCATGGGAACGAGAGCACCGCATCGATGGCGCTCGTGGACATCGTGAGGTTCCTGCACGAACGGGGCGACCATCCACTCACCCGCAGGATCGCCGAGGGCGCAACGCTGCACCTCATCCCCATGCTGAACCCCGACGGTGCCGAGCGATTCCAGCGGCGGAATGCCCAGGGAATCGACGTCAACCGAGACGCGCGCAGACTTCAGACGCCCGAAGCCAGGACTCTGAAGGCAGTGCGGGACGAGGTCGAGCCGGACTTCGGCTTCAACCTGCACGATCAGAACGTGGGAACGAGGGTCGGAAACTCCGATCGCGGGGTCGCCATCGCCCTGCTCGCTCCGGCGTTCAACAACGCGCGGGAGGTGGACGAGAAACGCCGGAGGGCGATGCAGGTCGCATCTCTGCTGGTCGAGGCGATGGACCCCCTCGTGGGTGGCTACATCGCCAAGTACGACGACACTTTCAATCCGCGCGCGTTCGGAGACCTGATGGGCGCCTGGGGAGCCAGCACCATCCTGATCGAGTCGGGTGGATGGGCGGACGACCCCCAGAAGCAGCACCTGCGAAAGACGAATTTCGTGGGAATCCTGACGGCGTTGGACGCGATCGCCACCGGCGGGTACGAGGCCTACGACCCCACCGTCTACGGGGCGCTGGAGTACAATGGGCGCCGCGCTACCGACCTGATCATCCTGGGGGGGACCATAGCGGTGCCCGGTCTTCCGCCGCTGCAGGCCGACATGCTGGTCAACTACGACCGCCCGCTCCTGAAGGAAGGTGCGGTGATCGTCGACATCGGGGACATGGGCGAGTCCCAGGCCCAGGACACGCTGGATGTCAGCGGCCTGTTCGTGGTTCCCCTGCCGACTGCACTGGACGCAGCAGGAGGACTCAACGCGGGGGCGCCTGCCCATTTCGCCGTTGCGGAAGATCCCGATGGGCTCAGGGTGCGCTTCCGGTTCGAGGGCGGCCCACCGCGGCGCGAGGACTAGGGCGCGGGCCGTGGGCGACATCTTCGACGCACCCCTGAGCGGGGTCGCAGAAGCACTCAGGGCGCGGGAGGTGTCCGCGTGTGAGTTGGTGGAGGAAGCCCTGGGTCGACACGGACGGCACGGCGAACGGCTCGATGCCTACAAGCACTTCGACGAAAAGGGTGCCCGGAGCGCAGCGCTCGCTGCGGACGCGATGCTCGCCGACGGCAGCGCCGGGCCCCTGTGCGGCATCCCGATTTCCGTGAAGGACCTTTACGGCGTCGCGGGCATGCCGACCTTCGCCGGTACCGCGCGGCAGCTGCCCGATCGTTGGTCGGAAGACGCCTGGCTCGTCGGGCGCCTGAGAGCCCAGGGAGCAGTGTTCGTGGGCAAGACGCATACCGTGGAGTTGGCGTACGGGGCGGTCGGTATCAACCCGCACTGGAAGACGCCTTGGAATCCGTGGGACGCCGGAGAGCACCGGATTCCTGGGGGTTCTTCCTGTGGCGCGGGCGTGAGCCTGTGGGAGGGCTCGGCGATGGTCGCCCTCGGCAGCGACACGGGCGGCTCCATACGCATTCCCGCCTCGATGACCGGTACCGTCGGCCACAAGACGACCGGGGGCCGCTGGCCGACGGATGGCGTGGTGCCCTTGAGCAGCACGCTGGACACGGTAGGGGCCCTCACCCGGTCGGTCGCGGACAGCGCGTACTTCTTCGGGGCTCTGGATGCGGGATGGGAGAATCCCCTGGCCTTCCTGGAGGAGTGTGAAGAGAGAGTGGAGTCCGGTCTGCGCATTGCCCTGCCCCACTGCACGATCTGGGGCGACTGTCAGGCCGACATCGGGGTCGTCCTTGCCAGGAGCCTGGTCGAGCTCGAAGCGGCGGGCCATCAGGTTTCGGGAGTCGACGGTTCACTCCTGGACCGGGCGGAGCATCTCTACATGCAGGGAGGCATGCCCGGGGCGGAATGCACCGCGTTCCTCGAACGAGACCTACCCGGGTGGCTGGACATCCTTCACCCGACCGTGGGAGACAGGCTGGCCACAGCCCCGGGCATGACGTCTGCCAGGTACGCGGAAACGGTGTCGGAGCGAAACCAGATGATCGCGTCGACCGGCGAGCTGTTCGACCAGTGCGATGTCCTGGCGCTCCCCACGGCGATGATCACGCCGCCCACGGTGGCTGCGTGCCGGGATATGGAGACCTACGTCTCCACGAACGCGGCAGCGCTCCGTCCGACGTGTGCGATCGGCATGCTCGGGCTGTGCTCCGTCACGGTGCCCGTGGGGCTGGACGAGGCCGGAATGCCGGTAGGACTGCAGATGGTGGCGCCGGGCGGGGCCGACGAACTCGCCCTCGCAGCCGCACTCGTCGTCGAACAGCAGCTCGGCGCGCCCGCCGACAGGCTCGGGACGCCACCAGG
>JBDHIL010000084.1:0-2345 GCA_039587465.1 Gemmatimonadota bacterium
CGTGGTCTTGATCTCCGCCAGGAAACGCTCGGCGCCAATGACAGCGGCCAGCTCCGGCTTCAGGATCTTCAGGGCGACGTTGCGCTCGTGCTTGATGTCCTCGGCCAGGTAGACCGAGGCCATGCCGCCCTCGCCCAGCTTCTGCTGGATCTTGTAGCGGCCGGCCAGGGCCGACTCGAGGCGTTGGGTGTGGCCGTCGGTCATCAGTTGCCCTCTCCCAAGGCCGCCTTCAACTCCTCGAACCAGTTCACGACCACGAAGAAACGCTCAACGGGACCGCCGGCAGCTTCTGCCACCGCCTGCGATTCGTCTTGCGCGATGATGAAGCGGTCGCCGGACGGATGGATGTCCCAGGTGCTGGGCACGTAGTCGGCCTCGAGCACAACCTCACGCGATACGACCCCGAAAGCGGGCTCGTCCTGCAGGCGGGCCATCATCAGCGTGTCCGGACCAGGGCCGACCTTCCAGTAGTAGAGGGCGTCACCTTCGGGTGACCACCGCGGGCGGTCACCTCCGTTCTCGGAGATGATCACCTGCTGCCGCGCCTGCGGGAAACTCCGCACGTAGATCTCGAACGAGCCGGATTCAGAGGAACCGTAGGCGATCCTTCGCCCATCAGGCGAGATCCTCATGGCGCCCAGATCTGCCTCGATATTGAGGTACTCCGAGACGGCTCCGGAATCAGCCATGTCGAGCATCAGGAGATCACTCGTTCCACCCGAACCATCCGTGAATACCAGGACACTGCTATCCGGCCAGCTGTAGGGGAACTGAGTGTCGTCCCGGTCCAGGACGAGCATAGGCTCGGAATCGTCGAATGCCGCCTGAACGTGCAGGTTCGCCCCCCCGGTGGCTCCGAGCGACTGACCCCCGGGGCGCTCGGCAGCGGGCAGACCCTGGGTGGAGTTGAAGGCCAGGCGTTGACCGTCGGGCGACCACACCGGCCACCCCTGAGTGCCTTCGAACGTGAGCTGCCGCGGCGCCGTCCGAAGATCAACGTTATACACATAGATGTGAGAAGACCCGGTATCCTCGCCTGGACCGAGGCCAGAGAACGCGATCGACGCCCCGTCCGGCGACCACCTGACGTTCCTGTAGATCCTCGGAGCAATGGGTACTTCCTCTGCCTGGCCGTCCATACCAACGATGAGGAGTCGCTGCCTCGGTCGGAGCGCTCCCCCGCTTCCTCCACCCGTCGAGTACACGAGAGTGCCCGTCTGTGAGACGGAGTAGCGCGCGAACTGGCCCCGGAACGTGGTCAGGCCGCTGAAGATGGGGGTGACCTCGCCCGTGATCTCACCGCGCTCCGCATCAAACCGGACGGCCCAGAGGCCATCGGACAGGTCCGCGTAGACCAGATGGCCCGTCTCCACATACCGCGCGTCGATCCCACCTGGGAGGAGCTCTTCGATCAAACCCGACTCGACGTGCAGAAGCACCGTAAGCTGATTCTCGACATCGGTCATGATGATCTTGTCTCCGCCCGGAAGCTGCCGGGGATTCGCCAGCGGCACGGAATGATCGAAGAGGAGCTTGGGTTCCCCGCCCGTCTCTGAGACTTGGTACAACTCCGTCACGTCCGAGATGAAGACGATGCTCCCATCCACGCTCCAGTCGGGCATGGAGGGGTTGTAGGGCCCCGGCGCCACGACGGGCCGGGGGGCTCCACCGGACACAGCGACCTTCTGGAGGGAACGCGTGCCATTCTCCCGGTACACGATCCAATCACCGCTCGGCGAGAACGCAGGGAACTGCCCGCTCTCGGTCCCAGGGATGAGGCGGAACGACTGTTCGTCGGCATCTCTCACATACAGGCTCCGCCCCGCGTCGACTCCGCTCATAACGAACCGGGCTCCATCTTGCGATACCTCGACTCGGTGGGGAGCCGTCAGTCCAATGTCCTCCAGGTCGATGCTGAGCCGGGTAGTCGTGAGTTCAGGCTCTGGCTCCAGCCAGAGCGCGCCCGCCAATCCCGAGGAGGCCATGGCGAGCAGGAGCGAGGCAACGATCCGCCAATCCCTGACCCACGATCGCCCGCCGGCGAGGGGTGGCGTGGCCCCCGAAACTGTCCGTGCGGCCGCAGCCGTCGGCTGGGCCTGGTAGGAAAAGCCCTCGTCTGCGAGCGCCTCCAGAAACTCCTTCGCCGTGCCGAAGCGGTCCGCCGGCAGCTTCTCGATGGACTTCATCACCGTCGCCGCCACGTGGGGCGGCACCGTGCGGCGCAGCTCCGTCACGTCCCGGGGGTCCTCCGTGAGGATGCGGACCAGAATGTTCTGCGCGCTCGGGCCCGTGTGCGGCGGCTGCCCCGCCAGCATCTCGTACAGCACACAGCCCAGCGAGTACAC
>JBDHIL010000026.1:0-46119 GCA_039587465.1 Gemmatimonadota bacterium
CATGGTGTTGGGCGCCAGGGCCCCTCCTGATACCGGTTTCCGTGGATGCAGGGAAGACCGCTGTGGCGCGGGCGGTCACCTTCGCTCCACAGTGCTGGGTGTCCGTTGCCTTGGCTGATCCTGCAGACTTTCCTGCTGGAAGGGGCCCCTGGATACGGTCTTTCGCACGGTCGCCGACCCTCATCTTCTGCTCGCCCTAGGGTCTCTCGCTCCGTGCCCAAAGGCGACTCTCCGTCGAGCCCCGTCTGCCGGGTCTACCGCGAGACCTCACCGTCATCCCGGAGGAAGGCTGCTGGATGGGTGGGTGTGTGCGACTGTGGTGCCCAAAGATTCTCCGGGGCGAGAGCCTTGCCCGCCTGCCCGAGCCGCTCTAAGGTGCGAAGGAGGCACTGCCTGAGACGAACTCTTCCCGCTGTCCCTGCCCCTCCAGCAGCGTACGCCGTAGAGCGCATGCTCAGAAGAATCAAAGCCTTGCTGTTGGTCCTTGGCGACCTCGTCTTCAACGCGATCATCCCCTCGTCTAGGTGCGCCCGGCTCCGTCGAGCGATCTATGTTAGAAGGTTGGAGCGGCGGGACGGCCCGGCTGCTGCCGCTGAACACGCACGGGATCTTGGCGTCACGGTCGGTGAGCACTGCCGATTCTACGGCGTTGAGTGGGGACCGGAGCCGTTCCTCATCGAGATCGGGGATGACGTGCTGATCGCTGAGCAGGCCCGCCTACTCACCCACGACAGCGGTGTGTACGTATTCCGTCACGAGGTGCAGGATATCGTCAACAACTACGGGCGAATCAAGATAGGCGACAACTGCTTCATCGGCTTCCGAGCTACCATCCTTCCCAACGTGCAACTCGGCAAAAACTGCATCGTCGCCGCCGGCGCTGTGGTGGCCGACAGCTTTCCGGACGATTGCGTGATCATGGGGAATCCTGCCAAGGTCGTCTTCATGAACAGCATGTACAGGAAGATGAAGCTCGCGAGCGAGTTGACAGTGCGACACACCATCTCTTTTCCAGAGTTCGACTTCCTCCCTATTGAGACAAGAAGGCAGATCATCCTTGACCAGATCGGTGACATTCCGATCAGGCAGCCACGAACGGGGGGCGTCCGTGGGACCGAAGATGGCGCCGACGTGCGGGTCCGCGATGTGGCCCTGAAGGCGCGCCCAAGCGAGACCGAGCGGGACCAGACCTGATCAGACGAGGGCGCGGGTGAGCTTTGCAGAGACGTGTCCCGCCTGCACGGGCATGCTTTGAACTAGCGGCAAAGTTGTCCCACCTTGGGTTCGAACACACTGGCTTCGAAGGTGAGGGTCACCATGGGAACTGCCTGCTTCGACCCTTGCTGGCGCCCCCAGGCCCAGTTGGCGGACGCTGGACTCTGAGCCTAGCTTCCGGACGAAGACCAATCGCCGTGCTTGACCCCGTGACTCCGCAGCTCGCCTCGCCCCTATGATGAACCCCCAGTGCCTGGTGTCGGTCGACACTGAAGAAGACGAGTGGGGCTGGCGCTCCTCACAGGAACCCTCGTGCACCAACGCACGCGCGATACCCGACTTACTCAGATTCTTCGAGCGCCTGGGGCTCCGGCCGACCTTCTTCACTACGCACACCATGTTGACGGATCCGTCCGCGAGGGATGTCATCCGGGACGTGGCATCAGAAGGGTGGACAGAAGTGGGTGGACACGTCCACCCGTGGAACACCCCCCCTTTCGATTCCATGACGGCCCCGGAGTCGATGCTGTACCGTTATCCCGCCAAGGTCCAGAGGGCGAAGATCGCTTCCGTCACGAGGCTGATCGAGGATGTGGTCGGCCAGCGGCCGACTTCTTTCCGCGCGGGGCGGTTTGGGTTTGGTCCCTCGACAGCGACGGCTCTCATGCAGGAAGGGTACTCCGTTGACAGCAGTGTTACTCCCTTCTGGGATTGGCGGGAATCGAGCCATGGCCCGAGCTACCTGGAGGCTCAGCTGGACATCCACCCGGTCCCACGGCCCGCCGGTGCCACCGAGGTGAGCCAAGGACCTGCTCTGACCGAGGTACCGCTGACGGGCGGTTTCGCCGGTCTTGGGTTTCGGACTTGGCGTCGGTATGGCCGACTCCTGGACTCGCGCTTCGGGCGCATCACGCATCTCGGGGGTCTTGCATCGAGGTTTTTCGGAGTGAGGAGGTCCATTCTGAGTCCGGAGGTCCACGAAGTCGGTGAACTCGTCGACCTGAGCCGCCGGGTCCTGGATGCTGGCACGGGCCACCTGCATCTGTTCTTCCACAGTTCGAGCCTCGTTCCCGGCCTGACTCCATTCACGTCGACGTCGGCCGACGTCCAGCGCCTTCTCGATCGGATCGAGAGGTGGTTGGACGAGCTGCGAAAGACCTACCCCCTTGTTCCGGCCACCGTCGGAGAGGCAGCTGAGCGACACCTCGTGCCCCGGGACGACCCCGACCATTCCCTGGACCAGTCGACGGCGCATGTGCGATGGTCAACCTCACCGGGCCTGGTCCGGACAGGGCCACGCGGTCTGGGGGCCTATCGCGGCCGGCAGGTGCGGTTGGATTTCTGGCTCCAATACCTCTACTGGATGGTCGGAGGCCATCGCAGAAAGGGGCGGGTGAGGTGGGGTGAGGTGCGGCGCGTCGTGTTCGTGTGCAAGGGAAATATCTGCCGTAGCGCCTATGCCGAGCACGCAGCCAGGCGGCTGGGTCTCGCGGTTACGTCCATCGCCGTCGACGGGAATCCTGCGAATGAGATGGCGGTCAGGGCTGCCCGCGCCCGAGGCGTCGACCTCACCGCACATGAGACCAGGCGGATCGAGGATTTCGAGGTTGAGTCGGGCGACCTTCTCGTCGCGATGGAGCCATGGCAGCTGACCTTGCTGCGGGAGCAAGAGCACTGGAGGGCGCCCCATCAGGTCACGCTGCTCGGCTTGTTCATCAAGGGTCAGGGGGCGGTCGTGTTGGATCCCTTCGGTGGCGACGAGAGCCAGTTCGCCCATTGTCTGTCCCTGATCGATGCCGGGATTCGTGGGATCCAGGAGAAGATGCGGCCGCTGTCGCGTGACGATTGAACGGTGATCCGCCGCGCCTTCCTCGATTCCAGTCGCGTGCGGGTGAGGGCGCGCCCCAAGAGCCCGCCCGGCGTTCGCATCTAGCTCGAAGTCTGAGAACGCCCCATGGCAGACTTGATCCGTCGCCGGCCGTGTCGCAGCCCCTGGAGGACCCGCATCTTCAGACTGGGTGCCGGCAACTGGATCCAGGCCAGCGTCCTCGCGGCGGTCGATAATGAACGCTTGTAGCGGACACTCCCGGGCTCCCCGCCCAGAAAATCGTATTCGTTCCAGCCCCGCTGCAGGTAGTGGTCGATCGCCAGCGTGTGGGTGACCAGGCCCGGCTTCCGTCGGTTGTCCTCATTGTAATGGAGCCCGCCCTGGTAGAATGACACGCGCCCTCGGTACGCCAGGTTGTACAGGAAGCCGATCGTGTGATCGCCGAAGCGGATCCGGACGATGTCGACAGCTAGCTCATCGCCCCTCTCCTGCCCTCTGCAACGCTCATGCAGCAGAGCATGAAAACGGCGGACGGCCTCCCCCTCGAATGCGCCCGGAAGCCCCTTGGTCTGCCATCGCTCGCGGTGCAGCGACATCATCTCGCTGAACCACTCGCCGGTCTCTTCGCCGGACTCTGCCACCGACACGGTGGGCTCGCCGAGCGTTTCCTTGTAGAGCCGGATGCTCCGCCTGATCTGAGCGCGTGTGTTCGCAGACAACGTAGAAAGATAGGGGGTGTCCTCTCGGCGCAGCCGGTCGAGCGGCACGTAGGGCGCCTCACTGTAGTGCCCCTCGAAGGAGTCCGACGGCCAGCGCTGCCGGATGGCAGAAGCGGCTCTCTCGGTCACACCCACTAGAGAGAACTCGTCACACTTGCTACCTAGGACCCTGCGGGTGAGGTCATCGCTAACCCCATCCTGATATGCCGGCAGCGCGAGGACCTCGTTGTGTTCGCACCCGGAACCGGCTCCTGACGCATTTAGAAGGGCCCGCGTAATCGGGAAGGGTCCCCACCAGCCACGGGCCTTGGAGAGGAGTGCGCACGCCACCGGCGACCCTTGCGCATCTCGCCAAATGAGGCCGGTTGGGCGGAGGTGTGGACCGAAGACGTCGATCCACGTCTCGACCCAGGTGTCGCTGAGAAATGCGGACGGGTTAGCGGTCTCTCCGAGGAGGTGCCTCCATGCCCCTGCGATATTGGGCCAGAGGTCGCTCCCGTAGGCGATTTCCTGCGGGGGAAAGAGCAAGTGTCTCGGGGTCCCTTCGATTCGAGTCGCCGTGTCCGGCTCCGTTACCCGGGGGATGATCGAAGCCGGCCGGACTTATGGCAACCAGAGCCCCAGGCGAGCGTCATGCGTCGCCTGTCTTCTGCCCGGAGAAATGGGCGCTGGAGTGGGAGACTCAGGGGCGGAGTGGTGAAGCACACGCTCTGCGGGCGTGTTACTCTTGCGTCTCCGAGGTCCCGCTCGGAACATGACGCCCGTGCCTTTCATCATCTTCACCTCGTGACTGTGACCCATGAAGGTTGTTCAACTCCTCGCCCCGGGCTCCGTTGGAGGCTTGGAGCGAGTTGTCCACGGCTTGGCCGAGGGCCTGCACGTTCGCGGTCATGAGGTCACGGTCGTGGCCGTGGCCGCCGGGGAGGACGATGTGTCCGGATTCCTCGGACCGTTGAGCGGGGCCGGGGTGGCAGTCCGGGAGGTCAGGGTCCCGCATCGGGCTTATCTCGAGGAGCGGCGACGCATGGGGGAAGCCTGCCGCGAGTTGAGGCCTGAAGTGATCCATACGCATGGATATCGTGCGGATGTGCTTGCTCGAGGCCCGGCGAACCGCGAGGGCATTGCGACGGTCACGACGGTCCATGGTTTCACCGGCGGTGGATGGAAGAACCGCCTCTATGAGGCCTTGCAGATCCGTTCCTTCAAGAGATTTGACGCGGTCGTGGCGGTTTCCGAGCCACTGCGGAGTGGACTGCTTGCCGCTGGCGTCCCTCACGACCATGTCCGGATGATCCGGAACGCGCCTGTGGACGTGGGGTCGAAGCTCAGTCGGACGGCGGCGCGGGAAGCACTGGGGTTGGGCGTCGAGGGCCCGATCATCGGCTGGGTGGGTCGTTTGAGCCCTGAGAAGGGAGCCGACGTCCTCCTCGCTGCCATGGACGCCCTCGGTGACACGGATGTGGGATGCTCGTACGTTGGGGACGGTCCGGAGCGAACGCCGCTGGAGGGCCAGGTCGAAGAGATGGTTCGGTCGGGTGGTCTGGGTAACGATCAGGTCCGCTTTCACGGATCGGTCCCCGAGGCGGGCCGACTGCTGCAGGCTTTCGATGTGGTCGTGCTGAGTTCCCGAACCGAGGGAACCCCCATGATCCTGTTCGAGGCCATGGACGCGGGAGTGCCCGTGGTCACGACGCGGGTGGGCGGGGTGCCGGACGTGGTCACGGAGCGGGAAGCCATCTTGGTCCCGTCAGAGAACCCGGAGGAACTCGCAGGAGCCATCAGGAAGGTGCTGGACGACCCGGCTGTGGCTCATGGAATGGCCGAAAGAGCACAGAGAAGACTTCGGCGGGAATTCACCCAGGAGGCGTGGTTGGACGCGTATGAAGAGGTCTATCGGTCGGTAACGGCACGGGGGGCGGCATCGTGATCTTATCGGTTGCCGTGGGACTGATCGTTGCCGGTGTGGGGCTTTTGCTCTACACCTACTTTCTCTATCCCGCCTCCCTGAAGTTCGTCGGCTGGCTCAAGCCGGAACCGGCTGAACTCGAGGACCCACCGGAGTGGCCCACCGTCAGCATCTCCCTCCCGGCGTACAACGAGGAGCACCAGATCGCTGAGACCTTGGAGAGCCTGCTGGCGATCGACTATCCGAAGGACCGCCTTCAGATCCTCGTCGTGTCTGATTGCTCATCCGACAGAACCGACGAGATCGTGCGTGCCTACGGTGACCGGGGCGTCGAGCTCCATCGTCTGACCGAGCGCCACGGAAAGGGCGCCGCAGAGATCGCGGCCACGCCGCACCTCACGGGCGAGATCGTACTCAATACCGACGCCTCGATCCGGATCGTTCCCGACGCGCTCAAGCCTCTCATTCGGCGATTCTCGGATCCCGAGGTGGGCCTGGCATCCGGCCGTGACGTCAGCGTGGCGTCGGGTGCCGAGAACACCAACAAGGGTGAGTCGGGCTACGTCGGATATGAGATGGCGATCCGGGACCTGGAGACCCGGGTGGGTAGCATTGTAGGAGCCTCCGGCTGCTTCTACGCGATCCGGCACCATATCCACGGGGTGCCGCTGCCGATTTCGCTGAGCCGTGATTTTGCCGCGGCGCTTCACTGTCGGGAGCGGGGCTACCGCGCGGTGTCGGTTCCGGAAGCGGTGTGCTTCGTGCCGAGGGTGTCCTCACTCCGCGCGGAGTATCGGCGAAAGGTGAGGACCATCACCCGCGGACTGCAGACGCTGATCCACAAGCGCCGCCTCATGAATCCGCTGCGCCACGGCTTGTTCGCCTGGATGCTCTTCAGTCACAAGGTGTGCCGTTGGATGCTGCCGTGGGCTGCCTTGGCGGCCCTCGTCGGGCTCGCACTCATTGCTCCAGGGGTGGTCTGGGCTCGACTGCTGCTGGGCGTGGCATTGCTCGGGCTCGGGTTGGGTATCACCGGCTGGGTGATGTCCGACAAGAGGGAACTGCCGCTGCCGTTGTCCCTGCCGGCCTTCGGCCTCATGGGGAACGTGGCCGCCATGCACGCGCTGCTGCGTGTGATCCAGGGGAAGTCGGATGCGCTCTGGGCTCCGACGCGGAGGGTATCCACTCCGGGGGGATGACTGCCCCCGGGGGCGTGACCTCCTCTGAAGCAGACTGGACCGTAGCGCGGCGAGGAGGATCATGGGGTCCAACGCAAGGAGGGGCTGCAGGTATGCCTGCAGCCCCTCCTCACTGTCCCGGATCGGCGGCTGTCTTCCGGCCGCTCAGGTTCTAAATCGCGCCGCGCTTCAGCACGACCGCAGGCAGCGTGCGAGCCATCACCTCGAGATCCAGCAGGGGCGAGCGGTTGCGGATGTACTCGAGGTCCAGGTCGGCCTTCTTGCGGACATCGTCGATGCAGGTGTCGTAGTGATGCGTCACCTGGGCCAGCCCCGTGATTCCGGGGAGGACCTGCTGCCGGCCCGACAGGTGATGAACTTCCTGCCGCAGCCGGGCGAAGATGTCAGGCTGTTCGGGGCGGGGCCCGACCAGGTTCATGTCTCCCTTGAGCACGTTCCAGAGCTGTGGGATCTCATCGAGCCGGTATTGCCGGAGAATCCGGCCGACACGGGTGACTCGCGCGTCCCCTTGCTCAGCCCAGACCTGGGGGGAGTCGGAGTCCGTCTGGGTCATCGATCTGAACTTGTAGATCGTGAAGACCCGGCCGCCGTTGTCCTTCACACGCCGCGAATGGTGCTTCCGGCCGCGCAACCCACGCCGATCGATGCCCACGCGCGGCTGGGTGTAGAACACCGGCCCGGGCGAAGTCAGCTTCACGGCCGCCGCGATGAGAAGCATCAGGGGAGATAGAATGATCAGTGCCGCACCGGCGGCAAACACGTTCAGGGCCCTGCACCCGAGCTCATTGAGACGCGACTTGCTCTTCAGAGTACGGGGCCGGACGAACTGCGGTTCACGCAGATAAAGCTTCATACCGGCGGTCAGGGCACCGATCCCCGCGCCTCCGGTCGATTGAATTTCGGTCTGGCTCACCTTTTCGCTTCCCTCTTTCTATGTGGATCCGCGTACGCCTTGCGGACATCGGAGGGGGTAAGGTGCAAGATGTGTTCACAAATCCGCGGCACCGTGCCACAAACACGTAAGTGTTGCTATGCAACGACTTACGGTATTTGGGCAGCTAGGCGCGCTGGGGGGTGTTGCGGAGTGTAAGCCACGGATGTGGTGGGGGCGCCACACGTTCTGAGCGGTCGAAACGCGCCCTGACTAGTGGGTTCTGGGCAGATCCAGGGCGAACGAGAACCGCGTGCCCTTGCCGACCTCGCTCTCGATGCTCAAATCCGAGTCCATGTGGCTCAGGAGCCGCTTGACTATGGAGAGACCCAGTCCGCTCGCCGCGAAGAAATATCCCTCTCTGCCGGGGGATTTCTGGAACGCCTCGAAGAGCCGTGACGTGTCCTCGGCAGCCATGCCTCGGCCCGTGTCCTGCACGGAGATCTCCACCCGATCGCGCCCGACGGGGTAGGCGAGAACGTCCACGGATCCACCCTCGTCCGTGAACTTGATGGCGTTCGTGGTGAGGTTGAGGACGATCCTGCCGAGCGGGCCTGGATGCCCGACCCGGTGGCCGAAGCAATGAAGACCGAACCCGAGCTCGATGTCCTTGGCCTCCGCCATCGGAGTGACCATCTCCCGAACGGATTCGAACGTGTCGTGCAGGGAGAACGCGACCGGCTCCTCGGTGAGGCCGCCGGTCTTGTCTTTGGCGCTGGTCATCAAGTCGTTGGCGACCCCGGTGAGGCCTAACGCCGCGGAGTAGATGAGTCCCAGCTGACGCTGCTGGAGCTCCGTAAGGCTTCCACTCTGCCCGGTCCGCATCGCCTCGGACAGGAACAGAATCGACGTCAGCGGTGACCGTAGATCGTGGGCGACTTCGGCCACCAACTGAAAGGCGTCAGGTTGGCCGAGCCGGGCGGCGAGGTCGCCGGCAGGGGCTGTGCCGCACTCATCGATGAGGCGATCGATCGAATAGAGAAGTGCGATGATCCGGTCTTCGGATACCTGCAGTTCCTCGCGGCGCCACTGATCGAAGAGGCTCTGTCGAACCGCCTTCAGCAGGGCTCCCTCCGTCTGCGGATCGGGAGCGTAAGCCGCAATGCCTTCCTCGTCGACGACGGCGGCTTCGTCCAAGCTCCCCAGCCTTAGCGCGATGTGCATCAGGGCTGCGTTGAGTGACGCCTCGCCCCCAGGGCCTGCCACCGATCGGGCGGACCAATCGACGGACACCTCTCGGAGCGCGGACCTCAGCGCAGGGCACGTGACTGTGTCGAAGTGCGTCGTCTCAGCGCCCTCATCGACGAGAATCAGGTGGGGAACGTTGCTGGCCATCAGTCTTGCTCTGGAATCAGATTGTCGCGCTGGGTCCCGTGCTTCTCCATAAGGCGATACAAGGTGGTCCGATCTACGCCCGCATGTCGAGCCGCGTTGGAGATGTTGCCTCCTGCGCGCTTGACCACGTTCTCGAGGTAGGCCTTCTCGAAGTCCGCCAGGACGAGTTCCCGAGCCTCGTGGTACCCCTTGCTCAGGTGGAGGGCCATCCGGGAAAGCCCATTGTCCGGCAACGACTCGTCCTCGTCGAAGTACGGAATGTCATCGGGCGTGATGCGCTGGCCGGGGGCGAGGAGCACCGCGATGCTCTCCATGATGTTCCGCAGTTCCCGGACGTTCCCGACCCACGGGCGTGCGCTGAGGGAGTCTACGGCCTCAGTGCTGAGCGTCGGCCGGTCGGCATCGCGGCCCCGGTGCCGAGCCCAGAACTCGTCCAGGAAAGCCTCGGCCAGGGTCTCGATGTCCTCCGGGCGCTCCCGGAGCGGCGGCAGGTAGATCGGAAAGACGCGGAGCCGGTAGTAGAGGTCGCTGCGCAGCCGCTTCTCCTTGACCGCCTCGGCTGGGTCCTCGTTCGTCGAGGTGATGAACCTCACCTCGGCGAGCGCGTCGGTCTTGGTGCTTCCCACGCGGCGGATGACTCCGTCCTGGATCACCCGGAGAAGCTTCGCCTGGGTCTGCATGGGCATCTCCGTGAGCTCGTCCAGGAACAGAGTCCCGCCGCTGGCGATCTCGAGGAGTCCCTTCTTGTCGTTGATGGCGCCTGTAAATGATCCGGCGACGTGCCCGAACATCTCGGACTCCACGAGGGTGTCGGGGATGGCCGCACAGTTGAGCGACACCATGGACCGGCTGCTCCTGCGGCTGATCTGGTGGATGTACTGGGCCACCAACTCCTTACCGGTCCCACTCTCACCGTGCAGGAATACGGTGGCGTCGGTGCGTGCCACCCGGCGGGCTACCTCGATCACCTTCTTCAGAGCTTCGGATTGGCCGAGGATGGGGATCTCGGCCCCGTGTCCCAGTTCGATCCCGCGCGCTTCCCGCTGCTTCGCGCTGTCCCGCGAAACCACGACCACGTGCGCGGCCCGCCCCATCAGAATGTGGAGATGCGTTGCCGAAAACGGCTTCGGGATATAGTCCCATGCGCCAGCCCGGAGGGCCTCGATGCTCGTCTCCACCGAGGGGTTTCCGGTCATCATGAGCACCAGACAGTCCTGGTCCTTCTCCATCACCGCTTTCAGCAGCTCCATTCCCGGGATGCCGCGCATGTACAGATCGATGAGGACGATCTCGAACCGCCGCCGGCGAATGATGTCCAGCGCCTCCTCGCCTCCCGAGGCCACCGTTACCGGAAAGCCCTCGGCGCGTAGCATCGATGCGCAGCTCTCGCGAAGACTGTGGTCGTCGTCCACGACGAGCACGGGGATCGTGGACTTGACCTCGGGCGCCACGATCGACGGTACCTGGTCGGTACCGGCGATCTGCGGGGACTCTGAGCCGCTCATGTCCATCGGGGACCCTTTCGGGTGATCCGCTTTAGGAGATGTGGACAAGGAGGCATCGGTAGACCATGCTGAGGGGCGTGAGCGATTGCGGCCTACGGCCATTTCGCGGGAATGTGAAAGTTTACATGTTGGACTGCGGCACGCAACGTTTTTGTGGCATTCGTGCAACGGTTGGGGCTGACCGGCTTCGCCTGGAGCCTTGTCTGTGATCGAAAGCATCAGCATTTGCAACACTTTTCAAGGAATCCGCCCGGTTGGCCCCGGAACGGTATCACTCGTGCTGTGAGCCGGCAGGACATGCTCCGACGACGGATTTGGGAACAAATGTTTAGAGTGACGAGAATACATTGACCGGCGCAGACCTGCCGTCTCGCCGCGCTGAGGCGGGCCCCCCGGCTCCCACATGGCCGGCCGCGCCAGTCGTCGAGTACGACATGGCTGGAGGCGATCCGGAGGAGGAATCCGGTCTCGATCTCAGCCGGATGCTGGCTGCTGTGCTGCGCTTCAAGTGGGTGATAGTGCTCACCACGATCCTCGGGGGTGCGGGCGGAGCCGCGGCGTGGAAGTACATCGAATTCGATTACACTGCCGACGCATCGCTCTGGATCCAGGAGGCGCCCAATACGCAGCAGCGCGGCGATCAGGGCCCCATCAGTGGGTCGCAGCTCCTAAGATCCTCCTCATGGATCGACCTCCTGAGGTCGTTCGCGGTTCTGAATACGGTCGTGGTGACGGAGGGACTGTATCTCACCGTGCAAGATTCCACCTTCACCCCCGCTTTCGCCGGGTTCGGCCTCGCGGACAGATTCGTTCCCGGTGACTACGAGGTCCTGTATTCCCCCGCTGCGGAGAGTGTCACCCTTTCCAGGGAGGGAACCGTGGTCGAGGCGACGGCGTCCGGCGAGCAGGTGGGCGCCCCGGTGGGATTCGACTGGACCCCGGCGATCGATGCCCTGGCCCCCGACCTCCCGGTAGAGTTCACGGTTCGTGCGCCGCGTGATGTGGCGATTGAGCTCGAGCGGAACCTCGAAACCCGCATCGATGCTAACGCGGCCTTCATCAGGGTTCGGCTCACTGGCGCCACTCCGGAGGGCGTTGCGTCGACCCTGAACGCGATCCTGGAGCGGCAGGTCGAATTGGCCGCCGAGTTGAAGACTGCCAGCCTCCAGGAGCGGACAGAGGTGCTGGCCGGCCAGCTCGCCACCGTCGAGCGCGAACTCGTAGAGTCGGAGCGGGCCCTGGAGTTGTTCCGGGTCAACACCATCGCGCTGCCCTCGGACGCGGCCATGCCGATCCAGGGGGGGATCCAGTTCACACAGGGTCCGGCCTTCCAGACGTACAACAGTCTGAAGCTCCAGATCGAGCAGCTTCGCTCCAACCGGGCCGCGATGGAGCGCGTTCTGGCCGATCTGCCGGACTCGACGCTGCGCGTGGAGGCCCTCGAGGCGATTCCCGAGGTCCAGAGCTCGTCTCAACTCGTGGCGGCTCTTGCCGAGCTGACCGACGCCCGGGTCCGGCTCAGAGGACTGAGGCAGCGGTTCACGGATGAGTACATTGCCGTCCAGGACGTCCGGCAGGAGGTGGAGGATCTGGAGCGGGTCACGATCCCTCGGCTTCTCATGGCGCTCGCCCAGCGTATCACGGATGACGAGGCGCGCCTCCAGGACAGGATCGACCAGGCGACCCAGGAGCTCGGGGACATCCCGCCCAGGAGCATCGAAGAAGCCCGTCTGGAGCGGCGCGTGGCGCTTGCCAATCGCCTCTTCACCGAACTCCGGGGGCGGTACCAGGAGGCGTCGCTGGCGTCGCTCAGTTCAGTGCCCGATGTGCGAATCCTCGACAGGGCGGTCCCGCCCACCAAGCCCATCGTGGACGCGCGCCTCCGGGCGCTGTTGATGTTCATCGTCGGAGGACTCGGCGCCGGGATCGGCCTAGCCATACTGCTGGACCGGCTCGACGCCCGCGTCCAGTACGCGAGTGACGTCACGGCCTCCCTGGGGCTGGACATCCTCGGCGTGGTGCCCGTCATGGGCAACGGCAAGGGCAGCAGCGACCAGGCTGCCCGCAACGCCGTGGAGGCTTTCCGGGACCTCCGGGTCAACGTCGAGTTCGCATACGGGGCCGGACGGCCGCTGGCCATCACCTTGACCAGTCCGGACCAGTCTGAGGGCAAGTCGACCGTTACTGCGAACCTGGCGGTCGGTTTCGCGTCAGTTGGGCGCCGGACCCTGGTGATCGACGGCGACACGCGGAAGGGCGACCTGCACCGGATGCTCCAGGTCCCGCGAAAGCCAGGACTCACGGATTTCCTACGGGACGACGCGACGCTGGTAGAGGCGGTGCAGAACACGAAGTTCCCGCTCGTCGACATCATCGCCTCCGGCTCCCGGTTCAGGACGTCCCCCGAGCTTCTCGCTTCCGGCAAGATCGGTGAGCTGCTCGGAGAGCTGTGGAAGCGCTACGACGTGATCCTCGTGGACAGCCCTCCCCTGGGCGCGGGGGCGGACGCCCTCATCCTCGGTACGCTCACGGGTCAAATCGGGCTCATTCTGCGCACGGGCCAGACCAACATGAGTTACGCCCAGGCGAAGCTGGCGGGGCTCGAGCGGCTGCCCATCAGGATGCTGGGCGTGATTCTGAACGGCTTTGTCGCCGGCAGGGCTCAGGGATACTACGCGTACTCGGAGTACATCGACGGTTACGAGGCCACCGACGAGGCGGACGAAACGGGCGCCAGCGTGGTCAGCTGACGCCTACGCGGAGTGAAAAGGGAGCACCACTCTGGACTCCTTCTCGCCACGCTGGGCTGCCCGCAGTGCTTCCATCGTTCGCCCGAGCAGGTCTTCTGCCACGAGACCTCCCCCCGTTCGGTCCCGTGCCGAGTAGTATCCGGCAGAGAACTTCAGCCCTGACGAGCCGCCGTCTTCAGTGAGGCTCGTTCCGGCGTTGATCGCCTCCACCAGCCGTCGGGCCAGGATTGCGGCGCCCTCCTCGTCGGTCCCCGGGGCCAGCACGAGAAAGTCGTTCGTGCCCAGGATGCCGGCGGAGTCCGAGTCCCTCGTAGTCTCATGCAGGGCGGCAGCAAGGCGGTCGAAGCGCTTGGCGAGTTCCATATCGCTGGCGGCATCGGGAGCCGGCTCGTGCGACGGATCGCGGGGGGACTCGCCGACATCGTCACTGCTCTCGACGTGCGCGGGGCCCACCGCGACGCACGCCGTCCAGCGCTTGCTCCGCCGGGCGTCCGCGATCAACTCCATGGCCCTCGCTACCAGCCCATTCCAGTTGTAGAGTCCGGTCGCCGGGTCCTGATGGGTGAATTCCCAGGCCTGCTCAGCGTGCCGCCGGGCGCTGAGGTACGTTTCGAGCTTCGCAATGAGCTCCACCGCATCGAACGGGGCGGAAAAAATGTCCCAAATGCCGGCCTGGTAGCACTCATGCCGCTCTTGCCTGCTCAGGTCGGCGGCCGTCGCGATGATGAAGGGGGTCGCACTGTCTACAGTTGGGAGCTCTCTGATTGCCCGGCACGCGTCCAGCCCCATGACGTCGGATAGGCGGTAGTCCACGAACACCAGGTCGGGACGCAGCCGAGCGGCCAATTCGGTGGCTTGCCGCCCCGTATAGGCCTTCACGACAGCGTAGCCCGTGGGGCGCAGCACGCTTTCCACGGACCTCGCGGTCCACTCCTGGTTGTTGACGAGAAGCACCAAAGGTGTGCGTCCCGCCGCGTCTACTTCCGTCATTCGGGCCCCCCTCCCGATACTCCCGGCCCACTACGCGGGGCCAGGAAACAACGTCTGTGTATCTACGGGAAGCCGTTCTAGTGCAGGAATCGTGCTAGCCGAGAGTGAAGCCGGGGCAGGGCACGCTTCTACGCGGGAATCTCCGGGCAGACGCTTGTTGCCCAAGGACTTTCGGGGGAGTCGGCATGGACCTTTCGGTTGTTGCATGCCAGCAAAAAATGTGGTGAGGCTGCAACTTGGTCCCGGGCTGCGTTCTTTCGGGAAGGGGCGTGTCGCCCCAACCTTGCCCGCCCGCCGGCATGGCAAGACTATTGCATGGTACGGTGCCCGAAACGACCCCGCTGATATCCTCGTATCTCCCTGAGGGGGATTTGATGGCGAAGCTCTCTACCCTGATCGCCGCTCTCTTTCTCGCTCTGCCCGCATCGGGCCGGGCGCAGGAGACCGTGGACCCCACCCGCCTCGAAATCGACCGGGGGCAGCTCACCTTCCTTCTCGAACAATACCAGGCCGTAGTTCAGTCGACGGCGTACAGCGACGCCCTACGCGACGAGGTCCGGGCGCAGGCCGACATGATCCGGGACCGACTCAGGGACGGTGACTTCCGGGCCGGGGATCATGTCGCCCTGCTCATCAGCAGGCAGAGTCCCACGGTGTGGGACACGCTGGTCATCGAAAGCGGTCCCGAAATCGAAGTTCCCGCGCTGGGGCCGATCTCTCTGTACGGCGTGCTGCGCTCGGAGCTGGAGGCCCATCTCTCCGCGGAGATCGGCCGCTATATCCAGACGCCCGGGGTCCGGGCGCGGGCGTTGATCCGCCTGTCGGTCACGGGGGTCCGGGCCCCCGGCTTCTTCACCATGCCTGCTGATCTGCCGTTGAGCGAGGCGGTCATGCTCGCCGGGGGCCCTGGCCCGGGCTCGGATCCGGGCCGCATCCGGATCGAGCGAGGGCAGGAAGTGCTCTGGTCGGTCGAGGAACTGGTGAACATGGTGGCCAGTGGGAGCACGCTCGACGATCTGGGGCTGCACGCCGGTGACAGGATCGTCCTGCCCGTGGACCTTCAAGCGGCCGCGGGTGGTGGTCAATCCCGGGTCATGCAGCAGGTCATACAAAGTGCATCCTACGTGTTGATTCCCCTCCTGCTCGGCGCGGTCATCAACTGAGGCCGGGACCGCCTCTCCGGCTTCACGCCGAAACGGTGCTTCCGGTCTCGAGCCGGCTCCGCCGAGGGGAGCCTTCGGTCATGGCGCGGGTCCGATGAACGACGCTGCGTCCAAGGGCCCGGCTGCCGCCCCGCCACCGCTCCTCTTCCGCGGCAAGGGAATCCTGATTCTCGTCGTGCCCTTCCTCGTGTACGTGGTCGCGATGTCTGTGGGGGGAATGCTCGAGGGAGTCGTCGCCGGCGATGGCGAGGTCCGGAACTGGTACCCCTCGAGCTACACCGCGGCTCTCGGTCTGACCGTGCTCACGATGCTCTGGGTCGGTCGCGGCTACGCTCACGCTCCGTTCAGCTTCAGTTGGCTCGGACCCGCCGTCGGAGTCGTCGGCATCTTCGTTTGGCTCGGCCTCTGGTGGGTCGATCAGGAGTTCCTCGGGTTCGGAGCCGTGTTCGTCTCTTCACGGGAGGGCTTCGACCCGTTCACCGCGCTCCGGGGCGATCCCACCTGGATGAAGCTCTTCCTGGCGATCCGCTTCCTGGGGCTGGTGCTGGTCGTGCCGATCATCGAGGAGTTCTTTGTCCGGGGATTCCTGATGCGCTACGTGGACTCCCGGCACTGGGATCGCCTGCCGCTGGGGAAGGTGACCCGGCTCTCAGCCGGGGCAGTGGTGGTCTACGCCCTCGCCAGCCATCCGGCCGAGCCTCTCGCGGCGGTGGCGTGGTTCAGCATGGTGACCTGGCTGTACGCTCGGACCGGGAGCATCTGGGACTGCGTGGTGGCGCATGCCACCACGAATCTTCTTCTGGGCCTCTACGTCGTCGCGACCGGCACCTGGCAGCTCTGGTAGGGTCGGGGTTGGGCAGCAGGGCCGCCTACCCGCGAGCAGCCATCGCACGTTCGAGTTCGGATATGAGCTGCTCAGCCGTGAACGGCTTCATCACCACGAACTCGGCATCGTTCAGCCCTCCGGCGAGTACGGGATCCTCCGACGCGAATCCTGTCGTGTAGACGATCGCCATGCCTGGTCGCACGAGCCGAAGACGCTGGGCGACTGTCGCTCCGAAGCCATCGGGGAGTCTGATATCCATCAAGAGGACGTCGATCTCTCCCTCGAAGGACTCGATGACCTCGGACGCTTCGGCTGCGGAGGCCGCGAGGATCACCCGATAGCCTGAGCGCTCCAGGAGGCCGGAGGTGAAGAGTCGGATACCGTGATCGTCGTCGACCATGAAGACGACCTTGCCGGTGCCATCGGCCTGTGCCCTCCCGGTACCATCGGCTTCATTCATCAAGTCCGCTCGCGCCCGCACGCTGGAGTGGTGGAATGAACAGAGAGGAAGATGAGCAACACCGGGGAGCACGGCCACCCTTGCACCGATACGGGCCGGTAGTGGGCAGGAATCGACCCGGCCCGTTCGGAGTTCCGCTTCGTCGACAGTCGTCTATGCGGTCTGCCCGTTTTCTCCGCTCGCCAGCAGGTTAACTTCCATCGTCGGCAAGCGTCCGGAAGGTCCGGTGCGCTGCCGCCTTGCTCTCGTCTGGAGCACCCTCCACCTCGGCGGTTCGCCGTCGGGGAAGCCGTCCCGAAGACAGCGTCGGCGCAGCGCATCAGTACGGCCTACCCCCCGAACGCTCGCGAAGCAGCGCAATATCAGAGGAGCATTCTCATGCAGCAGTTACTCATTCGGGTCGCGGGTGCGGCGGCTCTGGTGGCTCTGGCCGTCCCCGCATCCGCGCAGCAGACGACCGCCGTCGAGCCGGGTTCGATTCCGGAGTTCGGCACGATGTGGACGTTCGACGCCCCCCCGCTGGACTACTGGGAGTCGAGATACGCCTTCCGGCCGGATCAGGACTGGCTGGATCACCTGCGACTCGCCTCGGTCCGGCTGCCGGGCTGTTCATCCTCCTTCGTCTCTCCGGATGGGCTCGTCATGACGAACCACCACTGCGCCCGTGGATGCGTGGCGGCGGTGTCCCCCGAGGAGACCAACTATCTGCGGACGGGCTTCGCGGCCGAGACACGATCCGACGAGCTGACGTGCCCGAACGTCTACGTCGATCAGCTCGTGTCGATCGAAGACGTGACGGCCCGGATCCGGAGCCAGGTCACGTCGCGGGACATGACGGAACAGGTGGCCCAGCGCAACGCGGCCATCGATGTGGTCCGCACCGAGTGCGAGACGGCGACCGGCATGCGATGCCAGGTCGTACCGTTCTACAACGGCGGCATGTACTCGCTCTACCAGTACCGGCGGTTCGACGACGTACGCCTGGTCTTCGCGCCCGAGCAGGAGGCCGCCGCGTTCGGCGGGGACCCGGACAACTTCACTTACCCGCGGTTCGACCTGGACGTCGCCTTCCTGCGCGTGTACGACGACGGCGTGGCCGTCATGCCGGAGCACTACCTCCAGTGGAGTGAGGCGGGCGCCTTCGAGGGCGACCCCGTCTTCGTGGTCGGGAATCCGGGCTCGACGGGACGGCTTCTGACGTTGGCCCAGATGGAGTTCCTGCGTGACGTCGACTACCCGGCCCGCCTGGCGGACTACCAGCGGCGCATGGACGCGCTCCGCGAGCTGTCGGCCATGAACGCAGACTACGCCCGCCAGTTCGAGACGACGATCCTGGGCCTGGAGAATTCCTACAAGGCCGTGAACGGGTATCTCACAGGCCTGTTGGACGAGAGCATCATGGCCAGGAAGGCCGCCTTCGAGGGTGACTTCCGCTCACGCATCCAGGGTGATCCAGAGCTCAACGCGGCCTACGGTTCTGCCTGGGAGGACATCTCAGGCGCGCAGCTGGAGTTGGCGACGTTCGCGGACGTGTCCCGCTACTACGCACTGAACGGCTCAGCCCTGATGGGGCGTGCAGTCAACCTGGTGCGCCTCGCGAGGCAGGCCGCCCTGCCGGTCGATGAGCGTCTTCCCGGATGGGACGACGAGGCCTTGGCCCGGACCCGTGCGGGCCTGCTGAGGGATCAGTCCGTGAACGCCGACTCCGAGCGCCTCATGCTCTCCAGTTGGCTCGCCGCCGCGCAGGAGGCTTTGGGGTGGGAGGACGCCCTGGTCCAGTCGCTCCTCGGCGGGCGGACGCCGGAGGCGGCGGCCGAGTACCTCATGGGCCACAGCCGGCTGATGGAGCTCGCGGACCGTGAAGCATTGGTCGAAGGGGGCATGCACGCGCTGCAGGCGAGCGGGGATCCGATGATCGCCGCGATGCTCGAACTCGAACCCGTTGCCAACGGATTCGCCGAGCGCCGCAGGGAACTCAATACCGTGATCTCGGCGAACGTCGAGAAGCTGGGTTCAGCCATTTTCGCGGCCTACGGGACGGCCCTTCCGCCCGATGCCACGTTCACGCTCCGCATCAGCGACGGCGTGGTGAAGGGCTTCCCCTTCAACGGGACGATCGCGCCGTACAAGACGAGCTTCTACGGTCTCTACGCCCGCAGCGCCGAGTTCGACGACCAGCCTCCGTTCCAGTTGACGGAGCGTTGGCGGCTCGCGGAGCCCGATCTGGACCTGAAGACTCCGTTCAACTTCGTGGCCACGGCGGACATCATCGGTGGAAACAGCGGCAGCCCCGTGGTGAATCGTGCGGGCGAGGTGGTCGGCGTTGCGTTCGACGGCAATATCGAGATGCTGCCCAACCGCTTCATCTTCACTGATGAGGTGTCGCGGACGGTGAGTGTGCACTCGCTCGCGATCACCGAGGCGCTCCGGAAGGTCTACGGCGCCGCGCACATCGCGGACGAGATCCAGGGTCGCCGCTGACCTCGAGTGGTGAACCCGCGCCGCCCCGGCTCCGGCCGGGGCGGCGCGGGCGCCATGTGGACCGCGGAGCCGTGTCCGGGTCGCCGGGAACCCCTGACTCGCCCCCGGTGGTTCCGGGGAATACATTCGCGTCCCGGATTCCCCAAACGGAGCATCGATGCCCCGCATCGAGGTGAACGACTCAGGGTTGGCCGAGCGCCTGGGCGCTGTCCTGGACCGTCTCGGCGTCGGGGCCGAGATCGAGCTCGACATCGTCTCGGGTGCAGTACCCCTGTGCGTCGACGGAGCAGCGCTGACCGCCGCCGGGGCGTCAGTCCCGGACTGGCTGCTGGAGGCGGCCGCCCTTCGCGCACTCGAGCCCGGACACGTCCTGTTTCTCTGCGTCGCCAACTCGGCCCGCAGTCAGTTGGGCGAGGGCATCGGAAGGATGCTGGCACCGGACGGCGTCAGAGTGTCGTCCGCCGGATCGGAGCCCACCGCGGTCCGCCCCCAGGCCATCGAGGTCATGCGAGAGATCGGCGTGGACATCACCGGCCACGAGTCCAAGGGCATGGACGACGTGGACCGGCCGGTCGATGCCGTCGTCACGCTGTGCGCCGAAGAGTCGTGCCCGGCCTGGCTGGAGAAGGCGTGGCGCCTTCATTGGCCCCTGCCCGACCCGGCCGGCGCGGGAGCCGATGACGTGGAGGAACTCGAGGCATTCCGTGGTGCGCGCGACGAGCTGAGACGGCGCCTTATGATCGTGTTCGGGGGCTGAGCCCTCGGGTTGCGGGTGGAGTGGGCATGAGCCCGCCCTTACCTTCCGTTCATGACGCAGACCAGCAGATCGTCCAAGCGGATCCTCTGGGTCGACGATGAGATCGACTTCCTGAAGCCGCACCTCCTCTTCTTGCAGGCGAGGGGATACCACGTGGACGCGATCTCCAATGGAGACGACGCGCTCACGCTGCTGGCCGAGAATACCTACGATCTGGTGCTCCTCGACGAGCAGATGCCGGGCCGGCGCGGCCTGGAGGTCCTCGAGATCATGCGCCGGCACGACCCGCACTCCCGCGTGGTCATGGTCACGAAGTCCGAAGAGGACCGGACCATGACCGAAGCCATCGGCCGCCGGGTCGACGACTACCTGGTGAAGCCTACCAGCCCGCGTCAGGTGCTGTCGGTCGTCACGCGCATTCTGGAGGGTCCGTCCATCCGGCAGCAGCAGGTCGCTCAGGATTTTGCGGCCCGCTTTCCCAGACTCTCGCTCCTACGCCAGGAGGCCACCACCCACGACGACTTCTTCCGGGTGTTCACGGAACTTTCGGACTGGCACATCCGACTGGAGGAGTCGGGTGAGGAAGGCCTGCTCGACACCGTGCGGACCATGATGGTGGACCTGCGTCGTGACTTCGGTGAGTGGGTAGTGCGGGAGTACCCGCGGTGGATGCGCGGAGCAGAGGATCGGCCCACGCTGTCGGTGGACGTGGTGCGGGAGTTCCTGGTCCCTTGGCTGGGATCCGAGCCGGTCTACTTCGTCGTGCTGGACTGCATGCGCCTCGACCAGTGGCGGGCCATGACGCCCCTGCTGGCGCCCTACTTCGAGATCGAGGAACAGCACCACTTCTCCATCCTCCCCACGGCGACACCGTACGCCCGCAACGCCATCTTCAGCGGCCTTTTCCCGGACGAGATCGCGAGTCTGCATCCCGACTGGTGGTCTTCGCCCGATGATGAGGGAAGCCTCAACGCCTTCGAGGACCAACTCCTGTCCCGTCAGCTCACGCGGATCACGGGCAGGGACGTGCCGATCCACTACGAGAAGATCTTCTCGGATCGGGAGGGAGATCAGGTGCGTGCCCGGGTGAACTCCGCCCTGAAGACGCCCGGCTCGGTCATCGCGCTGGTCTTCAACTTCGTGGACCTCATGACCCACGGACGCTCCGAGTCGCCGATCCTCATGGAGGTGGCGAAGGACGAGGCAGCGCTCCGCGATCTGACGCGCTCCTGGTTCGAGCGCTCGACGGCGTACCAGGTGCTCCGCGAGGCAGCGGCCCAGGGACACCGGGTCGTTCTGACCACCGACCACGGCTCGATCCTCTGCCAGCGTCCGACCACTGTCTTCGCCCGTCGGGATGCGACCTCGAATCTGCGGTACAAGTTCGGCCAGGACCTTCGCGCCGAGGACAAGCACACGGCCTTCGGGACCTCGGATGAGATGGATCTGCGGCTCCCAGGTGGGCGCCTGGGGAGGACGTACCTGCTGGCCTTGGAGGACCACTTCTTCGTGTATCCCACCAAGCTGCGCGAGTACCAGGCGCGCTACAGGAATTCGTTCCTGCACGGGGGTATCAGCCCGGAAGAGATGATCGTGCCGGTGGCCTCTCTGACGCCCCGGCCGAGGTGATCCGGTGACCGGACCGAGCTGCACGGCCAGAGCCCCCCACCCGACACACGGCCCCTAGGTCCACCGTGGTCCTGTACGTCCGCATCCTCTCGTTCCTGCGGCTCCACCTGCCGGTCGTCGTGCTGGCCTCGCTGGCCACATTCGCCTTCGCCGTCGCCGATGCCGCCGTCTACATCCTTCTGATCCCATTCGTGGAGGCGCTCTTCGTCAGCGGTGGGGGCTCGTCGGGGGGAGGGGGCGGCAGCGGCATGGATCGCCTTTTGGACGCCACCGTGTACCGGTGGATCGACCTCCAGGGCGACCCTCTCGACGCGATTCAGGGCATCATCGTCCTCATCCTGATCGTCTTCATGGTGAAGAACCTTCTGGCCTTCGCCCGCGCCTACCTCACGGCGCAGGTCGAGCAGGGGGTCACCAGGGATCTGCGGAACCGGGTCTACGATCACCTCGTCGAGCTGGACCTGGCCTTTTTCGGCCGAGTGCGTATGGGACAGATCGTGAGTCGCCTCACCACCGAGGTCGGGCAGCTCCGGAGCCTCGTCACGGCGGAGCTGGCGCGCATGGTCTCGGCGGTCTTCGAGTTCGCGGTGGCCATGACGGCTATGCTGCTGATCTCGTGGAGGCTGACGCTCGCGGCCCTCGTCGTGATCCCCGTGACCATGGTGATGTGGGGTCCCCTGGTGAGGGTCCTGCGGCGTCGTGACCGCCGAGTACTGCACCTGGGTGGGGAGGTCACGTCACATATCCAGGAGACCCTGTCGGGGATCCGACTCGTGAAGGCGTCTTCGGCGGAGGACAGGGAGCGCGAGCGGTTCCACGGGCTGACGCAGCAGTACTACTCGACCTTCCTGCGGGCCGAGATCGCCCGAGCCATGGCCGCCCCGGCCACCGAGATGCTCGCGGCCGTGGGCACGGTGATCCTGCTCTGGTACGGGGCGCATCTGGTCGTCGGGGGTGAGCTCATGGGGGCGGAGTTCGTAGGCTTCCTGGGACTCTCCATGAAGCTCTATTCGCCCGTGAAGAACGTCGCCAAGTTCCCCGCCGTCGTTCAGCCGGGGCTGGTTGCCGCCGAGAGGGTATTCGAGTTCCTGGACGCTCCGGCCGAGATCCGCGACGCCGAAGGCGCACGCACGTTCGACGGTCTCGAGGAGCAGATCGCCTTCGAGTCCGTCTCGTTCGAGTACAAGCCGGGCGAGCGGGTGCTCGACGACGTCACGTTCACTGTCCCCCGCGGGTCGGTGGTGGCGCTGGTGGGACCTTCCGGCGCGGGAAAGACGACCCTCGTCGATCTCCTGGGCCGATTCTTCGAGGCCACCGAGGGCCGCATCACCCTCGACGGAGTGGACGTGAGGGAAGTGCGCCTGGCCGACCTCCGCGCGCAGCTGGGCATCGTCTCACAGGACACCGTGCTGTTCCACGACACCGTGCGCGCCAACATCGCCTACGGTAGACCGGATGCCACCGACGCTCAGGTCGAGGCCGCCGCGAGGGCGGCGCACGCCCACGAATTCATCGTGTCCATGCGTGGGGGCTACGATGCGGTGGTCGGCGAACGGGGCACCGAACTCTCGGGAGGTGAGCGGCAGCGGATCGCGATCGCGCGGGCGATCCTCCGAGACCCCCCGATCCTCATCTTCGACGAAGCGACGAGTGCGCTCGATTCTGAGTCGGAGAGGCTCATGCAGGATGCGATGGCGGCGCTTCTGGACGGGCGCACCGTATTCGTCGTCGCCCACCGCCTGTCCACCGTACAGCGGGCCGACCAGATCCTCGTGATGGACCGGGGTCGGCTGGTGGAGCGCGGCAGGCACTCGGAGCTTCTGGCCGCGGGGGGGCTGTATCGGCGTCTCTACGACGTTCAGTTCCAGTCCTCGAACGACGACCCCCGGGCACCATGAGTCTCCGGGCCGCTGGGCACTGGCTCGAATTCGCCCTGTTCACCGTGGTGAAGTGGAAGCTCCGCTACCTCCCGGAGAGGGTGGCGCTGTGGGGCGGCGGCGCCATGGGCTGGTTCATCGGCCGTGTCCTGGGGGTGCGTTGGGACACGGTGGAAGGGAACCTCGGTATCGCGTTCGGCGACGAATCCTCTGCGTGGCGCGAGCGTGTGGCAGTGGCGTCGTACCGGCACCTCGGGACGGAGGCCGTCGCCGTGCTGCGGATGTCGTGGATGGCGCCGGAGGAGATCATCGCCCGCACCCGGATCGAGGGCTTCGGGGAGTTCCAGGCGGCGCTGGCGGAGGGCAGGGGAGTCATCCTCGCGACCGGGCACCTGGGGAGCTGGGAGGTCGGGGCAGCCTGCCTCGCAGCGCGGGGAGTGCCCGTCGACGGGATCACCAAGGGCATGTCGAATCGACGCTTCGGGAAGGCGCTCAACGACATCCGGGAGAGACTGGGATACCGGGTGATCGATGTGGGGGAGGGACCGGAGCGGGTCGCCCGTTCGCTCGCCGAAGGCCGCATGGTGGCCCTGCTGGGTGACCAGAACATCAGGAAGGGCGGCGTCTTCGTGCCCTTCTTCGGGAAGCCGGCCGCCACGGCGCGTGGCGTAGCCCTGTTTGCCCTGCGGACCGGCGCTCCGGTCTTTCTGGGCCTTGCCCTGCACGAGCAAGGTCGGCCGCGCCATTACCGTGGTATCCTGGAACGGATTCCGGTCGAGGCCACGGGTGACAGGGAAGCGGACATCCGCCGTGTCACGGCAGCCTACATGGCCGCCCTGGAGCGATTCGTCCGCGAGTATCCGGAACAGTATTTCTGGCAGCACCGACGGTGGCACACGCGACCCGCCGGCCCGGCGGCCCGGCAGGGTCCGGAACTGCCCCCCTCAGAGTCGGTATAATCAAATGGCCGGTGGCGCGTGGGCGGAACTTCCGCATCGCGCCTCCGGCTGAGATGCATATGGCCACCATGAGCCCGGCACGAGACCATTGATCTACGTCTGCATCCCCGCTCACGACGAAGCCGAGACCGTCGGCGTCCTCCTCTGGAAGACGCGCAAGGTCATGGCGGAGTTCGATCGCGACTACAGAGTGATCGTTCTGGACGATGGTTCGTCCGACGACACCCGCGCCGTGCTCAACCGCTACAAGAAGACGCTGCCTCTCACCGTCTTCCATTCCGACGAGAGCTTGGGCTACGGCCGTTCGGTGGAGCGTCTACTGCGGTATGTGGTGACGCAGGCGTCCTATCCCAAGCGTGACTGCGCGGTCGTGCTCCAGGGGGACTTCACGGAGGATCCGGCCGACCTGGTCTCCCTGGTGAAAGTCCTCGAGGGCGGGGCCGACGTCGTAGCGGCGAAGCCCGACCATAGCGATCGGCCGGTGCCCCGCGGCATGCGGGTAGCACGCTGGGCAGCCCGGGCGGTCATGGGGGGCGCCTACCGGAAGGCTCCCGTCTCGGACCCGCTCACCGGGATGCGCGCGTATCGCGTCATCGTCCTCAAGAAGGCCTTCCGCGAGAGTCCCGAGAAGGACTCTGTCGTGAAGTCCGACGGATGGGCCGCGAACATGGAACTGCTGGCCGCGGTGGCCCCGCATGCACGCAAGATCGCCGAGACCGACGCCGAACTTCGCTATGACCTCCAGGTCCGGGATTCGCGCTTCAACGCGACCAAGGCCTTCCTCTCGTTGACCCGCTTCCGCGGTGGCTCCTTCTGGGCCGGTGTGGGTGAGAAGACGGCATGATGATGACTCGTCTCCTTCCCGCTTGCGTCATTCTGGCCACTTGTGCTGTCAGCGCCGGTGCGCAGGAGTGGACTGCGGCCGATTCGGTGGTGCCGCCCATGCGGGCGGACTCGGTGCCCGTCGCGTACCCCCCCGAGGGTCTCGAGTCGGATCCGGGAGCCATGCCCCTGGCGTTCGGGCCGGGAGAGAGACTGCGGTACAAGGTGAAGATCGGTTGGTTCAACGCCGGCGAGGGCGAACTGTCGCTCCAGGGATTGGATACCATCCGCGGGCACCTGGCCTACCGCGCCCTGATGCATGTCCGGGGCAGCTTCATGGGCTTGGGAGTCAACGATCGCTACCACTCATGGTTCGACATCGGGACGATGCAGAGTTGGCGCTTCATCAGGGATATTCACGAGGTCACCTACCACAGCTACCGCCACTATGAGATGGTGCCGGCGAGACGCGCGTGGGAGCGGCAGGACAATGACGAGTACGGAACGCTGGGCTCGCTCATTCCCCTGGACGACATCGCGTTCATCTACTTCATGCGTGATCTGCCGCTCGAACCGGGCGAGACGTACATCGTGGATCGGTACTTCAAGGAGGACGGCAACCCGATCGAGGTCGAGGTGCTCCGCGCCGACGAGCGCGAGACGGAAGGCGTGCGCTACGAAACCGTCGTGGTCCGTCCGCGGGTGAAGACCAAGGGACTGTTCGGAGAGGAGGGCGAGGCCGAGATCCACCTCACGAACGACGAGTTCCACTATCCCGTCTACATGAAGTTCGATCTTCCGAACTTCCCCGGGTCACTCACGCTGCACCTCCGTTCGATCGAGCCAGGCCTTCCGGTAAACCCGGAAGCGCGCGGGGCGGCGTTGGCCCGGCGAGCGCAGGAGGGCGGGGCTTCCGAAGGGAACTGACGCCGTTGGCCGTAAACATGCGGACTCTGCGCTTGAAGCTGGTGTGGCTTCTCGTCGTTCCATTCCTCTGGTTCGCTCGTCCCACCGCTCCGCTGCTCCTTGCCGGCGCCGTCCTGGGCCTCTTGGGTCTTCTCGTCCGCGGATGGGCCGCCGGCTCGATCCGGAAGGAAGCGGAGTTGTGCACTTGGGGGCCCTACGCCCATGTGCGGAATCCGCTGTATCTGGGGAGTCTTCTTCTTGGAACGGGGATCACGCTCGCGGGGGGGAGTCTGGTCTGGGTCGGGCTCTTTCTCGCCTTCTATCTCACCGTGTACACACGCACGGTAGCCGGTGAGGTCTCCCTGCTGACCGAGCTGTTCGGGGAGCGCTACACGGAGTACTCGGAACGCGTGCCCGGATTCGTTCCGCGCCTCATTCCGGATCCCGGGGGAGCGCACGATGGAGAAGGGTTCAGCTTCGCCCGATACCGTCGCAACAACGAGTGGGAAGCTCTGGCCGGAGCCCTCGCGGTCTTCGCCTACCTCACCCTTCGGTGGTGGCTGGGCGCGGCCGGAGCCTGAAGCGGCGGTGCTTCGCGCAGGTCATCCCGCCGACGTGGGCGGGTACTTCCGGAGCGCCAGCTCGACCTTCTCCAGCACCGCGTCCACCGTGATCCGCGCCATGCCGTCGCGGTATGCATGCGCCACGGGGTAGTCCTCTCCCTCGAAGCGGGCATACCCGTCGACCAGCAGCTCCTGGAATGCCCGGTAGGGGCCGGACCGCTTGGGATTCGTGTGGCCGTAGAGACCCACCACGGGGGTATCCAGCGCCCGGCTGATGTGGAGGGGCCCGGTGTCAGGACTGATCAGCAGCGCGCTTCCGTCCAGGACCCAGACGAGCTTGCGGAGGTCGTCCCCGAGAGCGTCGACAACCCGGGCGCCGGTGAGAGCGGTCACTTCGTCCGCGAGCCGCCGCTCGACGGGAGATGGGCCGCCCACGAGGACGGGGGTGAGCCCGTGGGCCGCTTCGACCTGCTCGAGGACGCGGGCGTACCGTTCGGGCGGCCAGTTCTTCCGCAGCCTGCTCGTGCCGACGACCACTGCGCATGCCGGCCGATCCAACCTTCCGAAGAAGGCCGCCTGCGCGGCGCGTTCCTCCTCCGTCAGGTTGATGTCCCACGCGACGGGTGCGGGGTCGAGGCCCAGGTGCAGCAGGAACTCGAAGTACTGGTCCTGCACGTGCTGGGGGGGATGCTCCGGGATGCGTGCGTTCGTGAAGAGCCATTGGGCATCCCGGGCGCGGGCGCGGTCGAATCCCAGCTTCACGTCGGCGGAGATCAAGCCCGTCAGGATCCCGGCCTTGAGATATACCTGCAGCCCCAGAAGGAGGTCGAACCGGCGGCCCTTCAACTGGCGGGCGGCATCGTGCATTCCCCGCAGTCCCTGCTTCCGCCGGAAGACGACGAACTCGTCCACGGATGGATGGCCCGCAACGAGCTGGTGCGGCACCGGCTGAATGACCCACGTGATGCGGGAGTCGGGCCAGGCGCGCTTGAGCGCGTTGGTCACCGGCAGCACATGGACGGCATCGCCAATTGCCGAGAGCATGACGATGCAGACCTCCTCGGGGGGCGGACCCGTCCATCCATCGGCGCTCAGTGGCATCAGAGCGACGTCTCCACGCCGCTCCTGAGTGCAGACCAGCTCGCCAAAGTCAGGCTGTGGGCTCCGGAGCGCTCGAGCTTCCCGAGTGATCTCTCCAGGCGCCGGAGCATGCGTGCGGCCCGGGCCCGTGTACGGGAAGTCCCGATCCGGCAGCGGTCCAGATCGAGCACGTGAGCCTCCACTCCGGCATCCCCCGGCACGATGAGGATGTTCCTGGCGTTGAGGTCCGCGTGCGTGGCTCCCGACGACGCGAGGAGGGCGATCAGTCTCCCGGCGGAAAG
Organism: Gemmatimonadota bacterium; assembly: GCA_039587465.1. GTDB lineage: Bacteria > Gemmatimonadota > Gemmatimonadetes > Longimicrobiales > Gaopeijiaceae > JBDHIL01. Next base: position 28,204 of record JBDHIL010000026.1, read on the forward strand.
CAGGGCCTCCTCGGCGTCGTCGCGCTCCCCCGACACGGCCTCGGCGAGATCCTGGCCGCCCGGGATGAACTCCGTCACCAGGTCCGCGCGGTAGATGCCCCCGGATCTGTAGCTCGCCCCGGCGACCACGGCGGGAGTGGGGACGCCCCGGGCGCGGAGGGCCACCGACGCCGAGGCCTCCCGTCTCGGCCGGGAGTCACCGACCGCGAGATAGCGGTCGGCCAGGATGGGGGCGAAGGCGCCTCCCCGATGGTAATGGCGGACTGCCCAGCGCGCCCTGCGGTCGGGTCCGTGTGCGGGAGCGGGGACCGAGAATACGTCTCCTCTGCCGCGGAGTGACTGCCGATCCGCAGACGTGGCTGCCCAGGCGTGCAGGGATCGTCCGGCCCGGACTGTTTCCTCCAGCCACGCGGCTGCGCCGGCCAGGACGAAGGCCTCGGTACCCGGGGCACTGACGGACTCGTATCCCTCGGGTAGGCGCATCGTGCTACTCCACTGGGGGCGCTTCGTCGGCCTCCACCAGATAGAGGCTGGGTCCGGTGAAGGTCTGGCCTTTCATCCGCACCATGAAGCGGTAAGGTCCGGGCCGTGGGAAGATGGCCTCGTCGATCGGCATGATCAGCCGGGTCCGCGGCGGGGGGCGATCGGCCGGGCGTCGGTCCACATCCGTGTGTCCTTCGACGGAGAGGCTCGGCTTTCCGTCTTCGTCCTCCAGGTCGACCCGGAAATGGTGGCGTCCCTGGTCGTCGTGGTCCCACTCGACCACCAGAACCAGCACCATTCTGTCCTGCTTGGCGGGGAATCCCGGGGCGTACAGGTCATTGAACACGCCGTGCACATCGACCTTGCCTTCGGCATTCACCCTCGCGTCGTCACAGACGACGGCCATCAGCAACTGCATGAGATCGCTCTTTCAGGGCTGGGCGTGATGCGTGGACGAATGTCTGCACAACCCGCCGCTGAGTCCACCGCATCGGACGTCAGGCTGGATCGCCCCAGCCACCCCCACCCGGGGAGCGAATGCTCACGATATCGCCGGACTGCACCGAGAACGTCACCTTCGCCGGCAGCTGCTCCTCGACGCCATCCCGGATCAGCACGTTCTCACCCGGTGAACCGTCCCCCCCACCGTGGAACCCTGCGGGCCCCACCGATCGGCGCTCGCTGAGGAGCGCTACCTGGGCGGAGGTGAGGATCTGGAGGTCACGGCGGAGGCCGTCTCCGCCCGGGTGGGTTCCGTCTCCCCCGCTGCCTCGACGGATGCCGTACCGGGTGATGCGGAACGGGTAGGCGTGCTCGAGTGCCTCGACCGGCGTATTCAGGGAGTTGGACATGTGCACGTGGACTCCCGACAGCCCTGCGCCGCTCGGGCCGGCTCCCATGCCGCCACCCACGGTTTCGTAGTAGGCGAATGCCTCTCCCGTGCGCGGGTCCGTGCCGCCGACCGTGTGGTTGTTCATGGTGCCCTGCGACAGGGCCGGCATGACTTCCGGGAGCGCCTCCCCGAAAGCTCTGAAGAGAACGTCGGTCACACGCTGGCTGGTCTCCACGTTCCCCGCCGCGACCGACGCGGGCAGCCTCGCGTTCACCAGGGACCCCTCGGGAAGGATCAGCTCCACCGAAGTCATGGATCCCCCACCTGCCGGCAGCGGCTCGCCGAGGAGAGCCTCCACCACGCATCGGACGGCATACCGGCACGCAGAAGACGTGATCGCCGCGACGGCGTTGATGCCGCCCGGTACCTGGGGCGACGTACCGGTGAAATCGATGATCAGATGGTTGGCCGCGACGGTCAGAGCGACCCGGATCGGGACAGGCCCCGCGCCGAATCCGTCACTTTCCATTGCGTCCTCGCCCCGGTAGAGACCGTCGGGAATCCGGTCCAGTCCGGCCTCCACCAGGCGGTCGGCGTACTCCACGAGGGCGGTCATCGCCGAGAGCGTCTCTTCAACGCCCCGCCTTTCCGCGATCTCCTTCAGCCTGCTGCTGCCGGAATGGAGCGCGGCGAGTTGCGCGTCGAGATCTCCCGCCCGCTCTACCGGCGTACGCACGTTGGCCAGCATGAGCCGCCAAAGGTCCTCGTTGCGCTCGCCCCGACTGTAGAGGAACACTGGAGGTATGCGGAGCCCCTCCTGGTAGATCTCTCTGGCCAGCGGCATGGAGCCCGGTGACATGCCGCCCACGTCGGAATGATGGGCGCGCGATGCCACGTATCCCAGGGCCTCGCCCTCCGTCGTGTACACGCCGGAAATCAGTGTGATGTCTGGGAGGTGGGTCCCGCCCCTGAATGGATCGTTCAGGCAAACTACGTCACCGGGCCCCAGAGATCCCAACTCGCTCAGCGCGGCCTCCACGCTCATCGGCATCGCGCCCAGGTGCACGGGCATGTGGTCGCCGAGAGAGACGGCTGACCCGTCCGGCGCGAAGAGCGCACACGAGTAGTCGCGGCGCTCCTTGATATTCGGAGAGAAGGAGGCGCGCTTCAGCGCGGCTCCCATTTCTTCGGCCAGAGCTGTGAAGAGATGGCGGTAGATTTCCAACGCTACGGCGTCGGGGCGATCACTCTCGACTCGACCCAAGGGGCCTCCCGTTTCCAGCGATGAGAACTTCAATTAACTTAATCGGCTGAAGCAGTATTCTACACGAGAGCACGCTGCGGCGTGCACCCGAGCCGATACACGGAGGTCGAGGTTGAGTAAAGAGAAGATCTTGGACAGGGCACGCGACGAACTATTCAGCCATATCAATCGTTGCGGTGTTCTGCAGGCAGGCGACGGCGACCAGGGTACGTGGATGGACGAGACCATCGAGTACCTTGGTGAGCGTTACCCGGATTTGACGGACGGAGACATGGTTGAACTCCGCGACATCGGAATCCGTTTCTGCAAGCCGGCCATTCCGCACGGCGCCGACAGTACCGCGAAGTCGCGGGAGGGCGCAACCGTGGCCTGAGGCCCGGACAGCGACCATCGGCAGTCAGAGGTAGCGGGGAGTCGAACAGGGCTTCCCGCTATTTTCGTGCCCTGGCCCCCGTGGAAAGAAACTTCTGTTTACGGGGTAGCCAGAAAGCGGCCTCTACCCTATACTTCCGGCCGTTTATTGCCGGCCAGGAGCGAGTCCGGTTCATCCGGCCTCAGCCGACACGAAGGGAGTCGAGTACAGTGGGTGATGCATATCCCCTGGAAAATGTGAAGTCGCTGTTGAAGAACTTCTACGCGCAACAACAGCTCCCGTCCCCCAACGGCGGTTACTTGATACTTCTCGCTATCCGGATTGGGGAGAAGGGCGCGGCTATGGCCTTTTTCGAGTGTTCCTCGTCCTCCCTTCGGTATCAGATGGAGATCCCGAAGGCGACCCGGACCGAGAGGAAGAAGGTGAGGGAGTCCATGGATTCCGGAGAGGATCCCGATTGCCCCCGGCACGGGCCCGGATTCCGGCTCGTACGGGCGGGTAAGGACCTCGTTTGCACAAGCTGCATGGTGGCGTTCGCCAGGGCTTGATCAGGGTGGTAACGCCCCTGTACGCGCGTTAGATTGGTTCCAAACCACTATGCGGGCACGCCCGCACGCCTTGGCGAAGGAGCGATCCTGTATGCCCGAAGGCTTCCTCAGTTCAGAGGAATACGACGAGCAGGCACACAAGCTCTACAACGACGGTGATTACGAAGGGGCCCTCGAGATGCTCAAAGAGGGCCTCTCGCTGTATCCCAACGCCGTCGAGTTGTACGTGGGCCTCGGCTACGCCCGACTCGCCCGCGAGGAGTTCGCCTGGGCACGCCGTGCTTTCGAGCGGGCGGCCGTGCTCGATCCGGCTCACGAGGACGCGCTCGTGGGTCTCGGTGAGACGCTCCTCCGGTTCGGTGAACAGGAAAAGGCCCTCACGCTCTTCGGGCAGGTCGCCGATCTCGGGTACGACGACGACATCGAGTTGATGCTGACGATGGGCCGTGCGCTCTATCGTGAGGCCCTCTACGCGGAGTGCCGCGACGTCTTCGCGAAGGCAGCCGCGGCCCGTCCGGACAGCGCGGAGGCCGCCGCGTCCCTGGGCTACGCGCTTCACCGTCTGGGCGATGAGGTTGGAGCGGGGCGGCAGATCCGGCGGGCCCTTCGCCTCGATCCGGATCTCCACGAGGCCAGGGTGTACCTCGGTCACCTCCTGTATGATCGAGGGGACTGGGAGGGTTCGCTCCGGGAACTCGAGAGGGTTCCGCCCCAGGAGCACTGGGATGCCCTGGCGGTGTGGCGGCTCATGGAATTGAAGCGTGCCGTGTGGCACCTCGATGCGGCGGACCCGCGGATGGCTCCGTGGGATGAGCGCCTTCGCGAGCTCGAGGAGCTGGAGGACCCCATCGATCGACTCCTGGCGGAAGTGGAATCCAGCATGAGGAACGGGCCATCCCCCCGTCCGATGGATCCCAGCCAGCTGGAGCTGTTCGAACGGGCGCAGGGCACTTCTTCGGAAGCCGTGATTCGGCTCATCGACGGTCATCTGATGAGAGGCACGTGGCACGAGATCGTTCGGCAGATGCGTGACCACGCAGGGTTCTCCCATGAGACGGTGGCCCACTACATGCGGCGTCTGGCCGAGCGCTGGCACGAGCAGAGTGGTGTGGAGATTCCGTTTACGGACCCCGAGTCGTTCCTGAGGGCCGCAGTGGCCGCCAGGTTGATTTACCTGGAGCTTTCGAAGACAGACGAGGAGAGTGCGGAGGGATGAACGGAATGGATGATGTGCTCCGGCGTTTCCATCAGGTTCTCCTCGAAGAGATCCGGGACCGGCGTCCCGAGTACCTCGACGGCCCGTTCACCGTCGCCGAGATCTATCAGAACCTGGCCCCCTACGGCACGCACCGGGATCGTATCGGCGTCGACATCAACGGGGACTACGAGGACGCTCTCCTTCGGCTTCTCGCCGGTGAGGGCGACTACCTCCGACTCGAGTCCGAGCACGCGCTGCGAGACCTGCGTGCCGAGCTCGAGTCGTCGAACCCCAACACCGGCCTCTATCGGGAATTCGCGGCCGTGGACGTGAGGCTCGGCGCAGGGGTGCCGTCGGCTCCTGCATCCGATGCATCGCCACCGGCGAATCCCGAGGGGTTCTTCCAGGCCCCGTCCTCATCCGGGGAGGACCCCGTGTCGGTTGATGACCTGGCGCCTGCGCGGGAACCCTCGGCCGCGCAGCCCGCCGCGCAGGGGCAGGCGTCTCCGGAGCTCCAGGGCCCTGCGGTCGCCGCGGCGGCCTGTCCCTGGTGCCGGGCGGAGCTCCCCCGGCGGCGGGAGCTCAACTTCTGCCCGTTTTGTGGCACGGACATGCACTACGTTCCGTGCTCCGGGTGCGGCGAGGAGCTCGAGCCGGACTGGCGCTTCTGCATCGCCTGCGGCACGGAAGTCTCTGCTTGAGGAGATCCTCGAGGTGGGCTGCAGCCAGCCCGCTCTTGACCCTCGTGATCGTCTCCGCGGCCTGCGGTTCGGACCCGGAGCTGAGGCCGGACCAGCGTCTCCAGGACGAACTCGGCCTATCACCGCGTGAGGAGGTTCACCGCATCGCCATCACCGGTGGGCAGCGGGAGGAGGCTCTGCCGACCGAGGTCATGTTGGAGGCCGATGCCTACGTCGAGTTCGTCACTATGGATTCATGGGTCCACGAGGTCTACTTCGAGCTGGACAGCCTCGACGCCGAGGCCCGCTCCTTCATCGAGGACTCGGACCAGGCGAGTTCTCCGCCGATGGTGAGTCCCGACAGTCGGTTCGTGATCTCGATGCACGATGCACCGCCGGGGCGTTATCCCTTCCGCATAGAGGGGAATGGCGCGGCTACCCGAGGTGTGGTCATCGTCGCTGGGCAGCGTCGGTGATCAGGTTCAGGAATGCTGGCGGCGCTCGTGGTCAGCCCCTAGAATCACCTCCTTTACAGGTCGTAAGGACGAGATGCGCACTGCCGGATCGACCCTCCTCCCGTTGCCAAGCAGGCTAGACATCCATGCCGCGGATCGCCCTCATTCCAGGAGACGGGATCGGACAGGAGGTCGTCCGCGAGGCCCGTCGGGTACTCGAGGCTGTATCTGAAACGGACGGCATCGGGCTCGAGTTCGTCGATTGGGATCTGGGGGCCGACCGGTATCTGCGCGACGGCACTACGCTCGACGACGACGACTTCCGCATTCTCGCGGACGACTACGACGCGATTCTCCTGGGAGCCCTCGGCGACCCCCGCGTTCCGGGAAACGAGCACGCCCGCGACATCCTCCTAGGGCTTCGCGTCAGGTTGGACCTCTACGTGAACTTCCGTCCTTGCACGCTCCTTGCCGAGGAGCTCTGCCCACTCCGGCGCGTTTCCGGTCCGATCCGCCTCGAGATCTTCAGGGAGAACACCGAAGGGCTCTACACGGGGATGGGGGGTGTCCTCCGTAGAGGAACCACGGAAGAGGTCGCGATCGAAGAGGATGTGAACACCTACAAGGGAGTGGAGCGCATCGTGAGGGCGGCCTTCGCCTTCGCGGACGCCCACGGGCGGTCCCGCGTGACGCTGGTCGACAAGGCCAACGCCATGCAGAATGCAGGCGCCCTCTGGAGGCGAGTCTTCGACGAGGTTGGTGAGGCCTATCCTGCGCTGGAACGGGACGCTATGTATGTGGACGCGATGGCCATGGACCTCGTACGCCGGCCTGAAAGCTACGGCGTCATCGTCGCTTCGAATCTCTTCGGAGACATCGTGAGCGACCTGGCGGCGGAGTTGACCGGCGGACTTGGATTGGCGCCTTCAGCCAACGTGCATCCAGGCAGGCACGTCATGTACGAACCGGTTCATGGATCAGCTCCGGACATCGCCGGGAAGGGGCTCGCGAACCCCATCGGAGCAATCCGATGCGCCGCGCTCCTGCTCGACGATTTCGGGTACGCCGAGGCGGCTGGATGGGTTGAGGAGGCCGTGGCGGCGTCCATCGCCGAGGGCATGACCGCGCCGGATCTGGGCGGTGAGCTCACGACACAGGAGGTAGGGTCTTGGATCGCCGACCGCGCGATGCATGCCCATGCCTCTGGACACACCACGGAACTCCCGGGGGGGAAATCCGAATATGTCTGAGTCAGGAACGATCGGCGACATCCTGGTGAACTTCGGCCGCATCTCCGAGGAGGACGTGGAGAAGGCACTGGAGCATCAGCGCAGCCACGGGGGGTACTTCGGGGAGGCCCTCGTGGCCTGCGGCCTGGTATCTCAGGAGGAACTCGAGTGGAGCTTGGCCTCCCAGTTCGATCTCCCGTACATCGTACCGAGTGCGGAGTCCATCGACATGGAGGCGGCAGCGCTGGTATCGCCGGCATGGGCATTGGCGCACCTGACGCTTCCCATCATGAAGACGGATGATGCGTTGACCGTCGTCGTGGAATCACCGATGAACACCGCGGCGGTCGACGAGCTCCAGTCTCGCACCGACCTCCGAATCGAACTCGCTCTCGCTTCAGCAGCGAACATCCGCGAGGTGGTGCGCCAGGTGTTCGCGAAGGGCACGGCTGCGGAGGAGAGCCAGGACCCGACGCCCGTGGGCCTGGGTGAGGCATTCGGGGAGGCCTTGGCTGCAGCCTCCGCACGCTTCGGTATCTCGACGAGGGGTAATCGCTCGTGGGCGTGGTGGGACGATGCCGGCACCATTCGCAGGCGCCCGCTCTCGGGCGTGTGGGAGTCGGTCATCGACAGGTTCGTGGACCCGTCTCCCGCGACGGAGATCGATGACGGGACCGTCCGTGCGCGCTGGGAGGCAGAGCTCAGTCGGGAGGGAGTGGTGCAGCAGGTGGAGGTACGATACCTGTCCGACGAATCAGGTAATGAATTCCTCTTCCGGCCCGTGCAGGAAAGCACCAGCCTGGTAGACCGGTTCCCCCTTCCGCCGGAAGGCCTGCGGGCCGAGATCCGTATGCTGGCCCGATCGGGGTCCGCCAGGTTCGTCGTGACCAGCGATCCGTCCGAAGTCGGACACGAAATCCTCCCGCATCTTCCGGCTCTGCTCCTGGACCCGACCTGGCGGAGTATCTACTTGAACGCCAGGGACACCGAGGCTGCGCACGAGGCGTTCAGCATGAAGATGCCGCCGGACCCGGAGGAGTGGGCTGACGAACTCGACACCCTGCGGGCCTTTCATTTCGACGTCGTGACCGTGGATCTCACGGGCAACGAATCCGACTGGGCCAGTTCTGCGCTGGACGTCGCTTCGGTGGCGTTTCTGCTGTGGCCCGACGACCAGGAGCGCCGTCCCGCGTACGAGGCCGGCATAAGATGGGAACTGAATATTACGAGAGCCGAGGGAGACCGCCTGGAGTGGTCCCTGAAGCCGCTGCACGCTTGATTCGCGCACACGCCTGAGGTTATCCAAGAGGCCGCCACATGCCCCAGATCGATCAGTTTCTCAAAGTTCTAGTTGAAAAGGGAGGCTCCGACCTCCATCTGACCGTCGGCTCGCCGCCCGTCATGCGGGTGCACGGTCACATGCAGCGGATCAAGTTCCGGGAGATGTCCGGCAAGGACATGGAGACTCTCGTGTATGAGATCATGGAGGAGGATTGGCGCATCCGCTTCCTGGACCTGCTGGACTTCGACTTCGCGTACGAGATTCCCGATGTGGCTCGCTTCCGTGTGAACGTCTTCTGGCAGAAGAAGGGACTGGGCGCGGTCATGAGGACGATTCCCACCAAGATCCTGACCGCTGACCAACTCGGTCTTCCGGAAGCGGTCCGCAAGATGACCATGCTCACCAAGGGCCTGGTGCTGGTGACGGGACCCACGGGGTCCGGTAAGAGCACCACGCTCGCGGCCATGGTCGATCTGATCAACGAGACACGCGCCGATCATATCCTCACGATCGAGGACCCCATCGAGTTCGTTCATCCCAACAAGAAGTGCCTGGTCAACCAGCGTGAGGTGGGGACCAACACCAAGAGCTTCGCCAACGCGCTGCGGGCAGCGCTGCGTGAGGATCCCGATGTGATCCTGGTGGGAGAGATGCGCGACCAGGAGACCATCGAGCTGGGCATCACCGCGGCTGAAACGGGCCACCTGGTGTTCGGTACCCTGCACACGAGTTCGGCCCCGAAGACGGTGGACAGGATCATCGACGTCTTTCCCGCGGACCAGCAGGAGCAGATCCGCGCTATGCTCGCCGAGTCGTTGAAGGGCGTGGTCGCTCAGGTGCTCCTCCGCACCAAGGACGGAAAGGGGCGTCGGGCCGCTCAGGAGATCATGGTGGGGTCGCCCGCCGTCAACAATCTGATCCGGGAGAACAAGATCCATCAGATTCCGTCGATGATTCAGACGGGTAAGAAGGACGGGATGCAGCTACTCGATCAACACATTCTCGAGTACCTCATGTCTGATCAGATTACTCCTGAGGAAGCCTACATGAAGTCCCACAACAAGTCGGCCTTCAAGCAGTACCTCAAGGAAGCGCCCGCCGAGGAATTCGTATAGGCTTAGAGGGACGCCGGACGGGGGTGCTCGGACCAAGCTTGGCCGGACAGCCGGGTTGGGGTAGGCGGGAGGCGCCGGGCATGGATGCGCACTCTTCGTCTGCACCTCAGCCACACTACTGAACGAACGGCCAAGATGAGCCAAGGCACTCCAAAGAGCCTCTCCCGAAGGGATTTCGATGCGGTCATCCGTCGGGCCGCTGAGTTGTCTTCGTCGGATCCCGGCGGCAGCGAGCAGCTCACGGAGGCCGAGCTCTTCCGGATCGCAGGCGAGGTGGGGCTGAGCGACCGCCATGTGCGGATGGCCCTCACCGAGGTGCGTTCCGGAGTGTCTGGTGGCGGACCGCTGGAGAGGATCTTCGGTCCCGCGCTGATTCGTGCTTCGCGGGTCGTGCCCGCGAACAAGGCCGAGTTGGTGGAACAGGTCGACAACTTTCTGGTGGCAAGCCAGCTCCTGCAGCGGGTGCGCAAGGGCGCAAGCATCCTTCAGTACAGGCCTGCGGTGGATTGGGCGTCGCAACTCGCGCGGGCCGCGAGCTTCTCGTCCAGAAAGTACTATGTGGCGTCGGCGAAATCCGTCGAGGTCCATCTCGAAGAGGTCGATGACCAGCGGACGCTGGTCGAGTTCGTCGTCGAGCCGGGCACGAGAGCCGACGCCTTCGCAGCGGCCGGGTTCGGTGGGGGTGCCGTGGGTGTCGGCCTTGGGATCGCTGCCGGGGCGTCCCTGATGGCCGTGGCTCCTGTGGCCTTGGCGACGGGAATCGGGGTGGGGGTGGGGGGAGGGCTGGCGTCGGCTATCACGTACGGCGTCGGCGTCAACCACAGGAAGAAGCTCGACGCGGTGAGGGACGAAGTCGAAGGTATCCTCGACCGGCTGGAAGCGCGGGATTCGCTCGAGCCGCCTCCGTCTTCATGGCGGCGGTGGGTCAAGCGCAACTTCCATGGGATGGCCCGGGATCTCCTCTCGGCCGACGACGATCTCTAGCGGGTCATCTCCGCACGCTGCGGGTGGGCCGGCTCTTTGGATCGGGGCCGGATCAAACAAGAAACGGCCCTCCCCGCTTCGGGGGAGGACCGTTTCGGCAAGTCGGTCTGATCGGGCCGTCTAGCGCGGCTTACGGCGCTGACGCCTCCGCTCACGACGGATTGCAGCCTCGCGCTTCCGCTTTCGCTGAGCACTGGGCTTCTCGTAGAACCGTCGCTTCCGCAACTCCGAGTAGAGACCGGATCGCTGCACCTTGCGCTTGAAGCGCCGCAGTGCGCGGTCGAGGCTCTCGTTATCCTGGACGACTACTTCCAAGACAATCACGCTCCTTAGGTTGTGTACAAGAATTAGCTCAAAAAGCTAAGCCAACGCCGGGGGGAGATCAACGGTCCGCCAGAGTCATTGGCGGAAGATCAGGGGAGGCGGCCTTCCCTGTGAAGCGTGTGGGTATAGAGACGATATGCTTCCGGGTTCGACAGAAAGTCGCGGGCCCAGACGTCGAAGGGCGGCAGTGGAAGGCGTCTTTCGATGTACTCTACGACCATCATGGAGTACTGGATCCGGTCGGTTGCCCGAAAGTCGACCTGCTCGCCGTCGAGGATCTGATCGATGGCGTGTTCGAAGTGGGGTGAGTCGAGCAGCCCGATGAAGTGGGCGACTTGGTCTAGCCTGTACGATTCGTACATGGAGCGCAGCTCGTCGATCTCGTCTTCGGTCGGGATGGCGGGGGCATCCGCGGCACTCCAGTCCCCGGCGAGTTCCCGGGCGTTCTCGGCAAGAAGGGCGCGGAACTCACTTCGCAGTCGAACGGTCTCCCCGCGCAGGCGGGCACTGGTGTGGAGTGCCGACTCCAGAAGCCCGGTCAGCAGGGGACGTCCCAGGCCGCGCGCCTTGTCGTGGATCTCCGCCTCGGAGGGCTCGATGAAGATGTCAGCCGTGCGAATCTCGTCTTCGTTCGCGTCGCCGTTTCCGGGTCGGAAGGAAAAGAAGCCGTGCCACTGGCCCCCGGGCGCGGCGAACGTGACCAGGAAGCAGGCCCACGTCTCACCCCCGCTCTCAAGGAAGGCGACCGAGCGTCGGCGTTCGCTCAGAGTGGGCATGCGGACCGTGGTTTGGCGGAAACAAGCACGAACGCCGGAAGATGCCCGCGTGGTGGGTGGGCGGCAAGCCGGGCCGGGCGCCCGGCGGGCCCGCTACAAGATCCTTGCCTGGCCGGGAAACATATGGTTATCGTAGAACTTGACCCCGGTGAAGGGGTCCTGGAACCCGGCCTGGCGCCGGGTTTCTTGTCCGATGTCACCAGGTTTGGACCGCGGAGAGAGTTATGAATCCGACTACACTGAGCCACGTTCGCCCTGAGGCGATGGGCGATGTGCCGGGGGTATGCGAGGTCAGCCTCACCCGCGGGGTGGTCCAGTACAGGGATGTTCATGAGATGGACGCGCCAGGTGGGCGCATTGAAGACATCGGGTTGGGTTTGATTCTCGAGGGACGCTACGCGTCGTCCGCGGAGGCCCTCGATCTGGGAAGCGGCAAGGTCAAGATCCTGGACCTCAGCACGGAGCTCGTCGTTCTGGATTGGGTCTACGAGCCCACTCTCGAACACGTGGCCGGTCTGGTGACCGCGGCAGCGTCGACCCGACAGGCCGAGCCGCTGCGGCGCTACGCCTTCCGCCTCGGCTTGGGGGTCCTCGAACGCGTGGGCTTCGGCCCGCTGACGCGGCCGACGTTCTTGCGCATCGGCTTTCGTGATATCTGTCGGGATCTCGACCTGCACGAGGGTACGTCCATCCGGATCGTCCTGGCCCCCGGGCGACTGACGAGAGCTCATTTGGATTACGATGCGTGCGCGCTCGTATTCCGTACCGCGTTCAACGCCCCGGACGCCCAGCTCGAGCATGCGTTGTCAGAGGCTTTCCCCGACGGTCAGCTTCGGCGTCTGATCCCGTTGGTCTCCAGCGAGGCGCTCGACTACCAGGTGCGGTTCCCACTTCCGGAGACTCTCGCCGACGCGCGCGAGAACCTGTCCATGATGCGCCGCGGTGTCGCATCGCTCATCGCGCGCTTCGAGCCGGACAGGTTCGGCGCACTCGGTCCGCTCGTGGAGACCTTCGGTGCTCGGGAGACCTTGGCCGGTCTCGAAGTTCATGAGCCGCGCGTCAGGGCCGTGAAGGTGGCCACCAGCCCCCTCGGCTCGTCAGCCATCCACTGATGCTCACCAGCGGTGTCGGGGCGACCCCGGCGACCAGCGAGGTGCGGGACCTGCACCTCAGATATGCCGACTACCGCAGGCGGCATGCCGCCCGCTTGGTCCATCTCATGCCCCGAGAGGCCGTCCGGCCGCTCTACCGGTTGGCCAGGATGGAGTCGGACGGCAGCGAGGATCCACTCGAGCTCCTCGTTGCATACTGCGAGAGGCTCATGCCGCTGCCTCCCTTCGAGGTGTGGTGCACCGATCTGATGGCGAGCCCGGAGGCTCATCTCGCCGACTGGGACGACTCTGCAGATGCACCTACACCGCAGGCGCCTTCGACGGTGGAGGTGCGATCCGTCATCTATCACGGTAGGACCTGGCTGGCCCGGTTGAAGTCCTATCGTGAGGGCGGAGTCTGGCGCGGGTACATCGCCTTCGCCGACGCGGAGGCGGGCCACGTTCATCGCACGGCTCCAGTCTTCCGGGAGGGTGATCCAGTCGCCCTCCGGGACCGCTTCCTTTCGTTCGAACCGGTCGCCCTCGAGGCCTTTCTGCGCTCCGCTCTTCCGTAGGCAATTTTTTGTAATTTTTGCTTCGGAGATCTTCGCCCCGACGACAGCCTAGCGGTTCTCGAAAGCCTCTGAGCCACTTGCATTTGCGAGCCCGAATCCCGATCGCGTGTAAACTGTGCTCAGCTTTCGGAACAGTTGGTTTCACACTTATCCACATTTTGTAAGTCGTTGTGGCACAACGTTTTAAGAAAAGTAGAATTCCTGTGAATTTCTCCACAAAAAGGGTTGCGCACCCCTTCCGGTACGTTTAGACTGGTCTTCACCTTGGGAGGGTGTCGGTGCCTCTCGTCGCTCGCGTCGAGTCCCTTCGACCCGCGTGCGACACTCGCTGAAACCTGAGATTTTTCACCCAGCTACATAGGGAGAGGTGCGCCTGATGTGGGAAACGTGCTCCGTCCAGCTCAACGTTCGCTTGCCTCGTGATATCGCCCTGCAGGCCGAAGAGGTACAGCGGACCGACCCGGAGTTTCTGAGCCGGGTGGTTCTGTACGGAATGACGCGTCGCTCCATCTACAGGCACCTCCGCGAGCAGGGGCAGGCCGCCACCGAGGGAATCGGAGAGAGCGCACCGCAGGCGCAGCCCTGAGGCTTGCGCTTCCCATCCCTCCGACTCATACGTAGGGCGCGTCGCCATCCGGTCTGATGAGGGCTTCGCGCCAGGAAGGCCGGGGGGGTTCTCAACGTCCAGCGGGAGGAGCGCGTGGCGGGCCAGTCGGGCTCAGACGAGCCCCTCGAAGTCCTTCAGGCGAAGTATCTCGACTACTGCTCCGCGCAAGTCGCTGACCTCCTACTCTATCTCAGTCCGGACGAGATCTACCTTCTCGCCCAGCGAGCACATCGAGAGGCCGGTGGCGGGGGGGATCTCTCGTATGTCGAGATGGTGCGCATTGCGACGGACTGGCTCTCGGGAAAGGTGGCCCTTCCTCCCTTCGACGTGTGGCTGACTGACTACCGCGCTCACCCGGATTGCTACGCGGACTACTTCATGGGCCTCTGGGAATCCGAGGCGTCCAAGGAAGTGTGACCCCGGCGGGACCGTTGAGGAAGCCGTTGCCTTTCACTCCCCATCACACGGACAGGCCCCTTTGAGGATTCTCAAGATTCTGATCGTCGTTGTGGTCAGTCTGTTGGCTGCCCTCGCTCTCTTCGTCGCCGCAGGCTACACGGTCTCGAACCGGGCCATGCGCGCCGTCTGGGAAATCGACCCGGTTGCGGTGCAGACTTCATCGGACTCGGCGACGCTGGCGCACGGACTGCACGTGGCCGAGGTCCGTGGCTGCCTCGATTGCCATGGCGCCGACCTCTCGGGGCGCGTCGTCATCGATGCCCTTCCCGTGATGGGGCGGCTCGCGGGCTCGAACCTCACCCGGGGCCAGGGTGGCGTGGGTGCGTCCTATTCAGATGCCGACTGGGTCACTGCCATCCGTCATGGCGTGAGGCCCGACGGCACCTCCCTCGTGTTCATGCCCTCGTACGAGTACGTGGTGCTCGGACCCGACGATCTCGGCGCCCTGATCAGTTACATCAAGTCGGTGCCACCCGTCGACGCAGCGAAGGTCGAGCTGGTGTTGGGTCCCGTTCCGAGGGTCCTGTACATGATGGGCAAGTTCCCCCTCGTCTCGGCCGAAATGATCGATCACTCGAACCTGCGGTTCGAGCAGCCCGCCGCCGGCGTCACGGTTGAGTACGGAGGCTACCTGGCTTGGTCGTGCATCGGGTGTCACGGGCGCGGCCTTTCGGGAGGGAAGATCCCCGGCGGCGATCCCAGCTGGCCGGCTGCAGCCAACTTGACTTCGCATGAGACCGGACTCGCCGGCTGGTCTCTGAATAGCTTCGACGCCTTCGCGGCGAGCGGGGTCACGCCGGACGGCCGAGAGATCGATGCGGCGGTCATGCCGTGGCCCCTGCTGGGCGCCTTCACGTCGGAGGAGCGTGAGGCGCTGTGGATGTACCTCCAGTCTCTTCCGGCGACCGAGAAAGGGAATCGCTGACGAGGCGGTCCTGCTTACGGAAAGGACAAGAGGGCTGCCCCCACCCGGGAGCGGCCCTCTTCACACTGGACGCCGACAGGTCAGAAGGGGAGGTCGTCGTCCGGTTCGTTGATGGTCGGGCCTGCCGGAGCTCCGCCACTGTCTGACGGGCCACCACTGCCGCCGCCACCACTGAACGAACCGCCGCCGCCCGCGCCCGAAGTGGACCCCAGCATGACCATTTCCTGGATGACGATGTCGGTCCAGTACTTGGTGACACCCTGATCGTCCTGTGTCTGTGAATACTCGATGCGCCCCTCGACGTACAGCCTGTCTCCCTTCTTCACCCACTGCTCGACGATGTCGACGAGCCGACCGAAGAAGGTCAGTCGGTGCCACTCGGTCTTCTCCTGCTGCTGCCCGTTGCGATCGGACCAGGAGCGATTCGTCGCGATCGAGAGCTTGGCCACGCGAGCGCCGGCGGATGTGGCTCGGATCTCGGGCTCGCTCCCGACATTGCCGATGAGCATGACCTTGTTGAGGGAACGACTCATGAGGTTGCTTCTCCTGGACTTCGGGGCCGGTTCGGGACCGGAAAGGTAAGGGAGCCCTCGCGGTTTTTCCATTGCTCCCGGGGTCGCTATCTTGCTTCGTCCGCAGGTTGAGATGCCACATCAGAAGGACGGTCCCCATGACCGATCTCACGTACGTCCGGGTGGAGTGGGACGGCGAAATCGCTGTCGTGATCATCGACCGGAGCGAGAAGCTCAACGCCTTGAACGCAGATGTCATCGCGGAGCTCGGACAGGTCTTCGCGGAGCTCGCGAGCGACGATAAGGTGCGGGGTGTCATCCTCACGGGTGCCGGGGACAAGGCGTTCGTCGCCGGCGCGGACATCGGAGAGCTCGCGCAGATGAACTCGGTATCGGGCGTGCAGGTCAGCCGGGACGGACAGACCGTCTTTGGATCGATCGAGCGCTTTCCCAAGCCGGTGGTTGCGGCGGTCGGGGGCTTCGCTCTCGGCGGCGGCTGCGAGCTGGCGCTGGCCTGCCACCTGCGCATCGCGAGTGAGAATGCCCGCTTCGGTCTGCCGGAGGTGGGCCTGGGCATCATTCCGGGTTACGGGGGAACGGTGCGACTGGCTCGGCTGATCGGATTGGGGCGGGCGGTCGAGATGACGCTCACCGGAGAAATGGTGGGGGCCGCCCGAGCCGCCGAATGGGGTCTCGTTTCGGATGTCGTGCCCCGTGAGCAGCTGATGGAAGAGGCCAAGTCCTTCCTGAGAAGGATCACCAAGCACGGCCCTCTCGCGGTCCGGATGGCCCTGGAGTCGATCTACCACGCGGTGGACACATCCACCACAGAGGCCCTCCGCCTGGAGTCTTCCCTGTTCGGGCTCCTTGCTTCGACCGATGACATGAAGGAAGGCATGGGAGCGTTTCTGGAGAAGCGGAAGCCCGATTTCAAGGGAAGTTGACCGATCCTTGCGGCCACGGCTCCAGACGCGGGCCCGGGTGTGTGAAAATCAGTGCGATCCCGGTCCTCCCCACGCGGCGTAGGAAACCCAGATATTCCGCATATCTAAAGGGTTTTCGAGGGTGTCGGTGGGGTAGCGATCTGCCCTGAGAATCGTTAAATTTGCTCATGCTTCCAGGGTCCCTCCCAAACGGCCGTTCGTGCGGCTGAGTACGCTCGCCATCAGCCAATTCCGGAACCTGGGGACCCAACGTTTGGAACTCCCCCCGGAAGGCGTGGCCATCGTCGGGGATAACGCCCAGGGGAAGTCGAATCTCCTCGAAGCTGTGTACTATCTCGAGACCTTCCGCTCATTCCGGGGGGCCCGGGACGATCAACTCGTGGCTTTCGACGAGGGCGTGTTCCGTGTCGAGGGGTCGCTTACCGCCGATTCGGATGCGGGAAGAAGCGTCGGTGTTGCGGCTGCGTTCGAGCGGAAGGGAAAGCGGAAGAAGGTCACCATCGATGGAACCGAGCCGGAGCGGATGGGCGACGCCCTGGGAAAGCTGGCTGCGGTGATGTTCTCGCCGGCCGATGTCGATCTCGTCAGCGGTGGTCCAGGCGAGCGACGGAGGTTCCTGGATATCCTGCTCTCATTGAGTGAACCGGGCTACCTCAGGGCCCTTCAGGACTTCAGGAAGATCCTGGTGCACCGGAACGCGGCGCTCAAGGACGATCGGCCGGGTTCGGTGGTGATGGCGTGGGACGACGGATTGGTGCGGGCGGGGACTGAAGTGATGCACTCCCGCAGTCGGTGGATCTCGGAGCGGTGTGACGCCTTCCGGGACTACTACGCCACGGTGTCGGGTGGCTACGGGGCGCGCATCGCCTACAGGGCGAGTGTCGGGTTGGGGAAGGACGCGACGAAGGAAGATGTCGCCGGAGAGTTCCGGGACGCCCTGGTCGCGTCCTTCGAGCGTGAGAGGCGGCAGGGTACGACGGTGGTGGGTCCTCATCGCGATGAGATGCACATCCACCTCGAGGACGGGGAAGAGGGTCTCGATTTGCGGGACTATGGATCGGGGGGCCAGCGGCGGACTGCGGCGCTTGCGCTCCGGCTGGTGGAGGCTCGGACCATTCGGGAGGTGAGAGGGCAGGAGCCCATCGTTCTTCTCGACGACGTCTTCGCCGAACTGGATGGGGGGCGAAGCGAGCGGATTCTCGACCTGATCGAGAAGGAAGAGGTGGGGCAGGTGCTGATCACGGCCCCAAAGGAAAGCGA
>JBDHIL010000057.1:0-10342 GCA_039587465.1 Gemmatimonadota bacterium
CGCTCCCTGATGCGCAGCTCAGTCGAGTCTACGCTCTGCGCCTCGGTCTCCTGGGCATGCATGGAGGCCGGCATCCACGCCAGCCCCGTCACCAGCAGGCAGGCACGAAGCCACCGCGCCCAACTCATCCGGCCTGCACCGATCCGGACGGCGGCTCCGTTGAAGGCTGGATCGGTCCGGAACCCTCTTCGTCTCTCTTCTGGCGACGGTTGTAGATGCCGGCAGAGAGGAAGATGCTCAGCTCGTACAGGAGGATCAGAGGGACCAGCAGCATGACGGTGAGCGTGATCACGTCGCCCGGCGTGATGAAGCTCGCGAGGACCGTATTGGCGACGATCGCGTGGCGGCGCTTGTCCCTCAGGAACTTGGGGGTCACGAGACCCAACGCGGTGAGGACCATGATCACCACGGGCATCTCGAAGACGACCCCGAAACCGAGGAGGATCTTCACGATGAACCCGAGCGTCTGGTTGATCTCGAGCTGCCCCATCAGCGCGTCACCCTCGAACGTCTTGAAGAACTCGAGAGTCACGGGAAGGGCAGCGAAGTACGCCATGGCCACGCCCGCGATGAAGAGCACCAACCCCAGATAGAGCGCAGGAACGATGGCACGCTTTTCGTGCTTCTCCAGGGCTGGCGACATGAAGCTCCAGGCCTGATAGGCGACGATCGGGAACGCCATGATGACGCCGCCGTAGATGCCCAACTTGAGCTTCACGAAGAAGGGAGCCGCAGGCGACAGGTAGATGAGCTGGAGATCCGGCTCGTCGCGAGCTGTTCTGATGGGTTCGATCAGGTGGTCCAGGACGTCGAAATAATAGACCAACGCGAAACCGAGCACCGAAAAGAGCGTGATGGCCACCAGCGACCAGAGAATACGCCAACGCAGTTCCTCGAGGTGGTCCAGAAAGGGCATTTCGCCCCTGAGGCTGCGATGGCGGCTCATGAATGGAGTACGGTGCGGTAGATCAGCAGGAGTGGAGGCCGGCTAAAACGGGAACTCCACCTGGTTCCGGCGGAGGACCTCCCGCTTCTGCCGGGCGGTCATCTCGTCCACGAACTCTTGGAACTCACCGGCGTCCTGGAAGTTCCGATAAACGGAGGCGTAGCGAACGTACGCCACCCGATCCAGCGGGCTCAGGGCCTCCATCACGAGTTCGCCTACCTCCACCGCGGGAACCTCGACCCCTGCCTGCCGCGATAGCGCGTCCTCGATGCCATCTACCAACTCCTCCATGGCGGATCCGGACACCGGCCTCTTGGCGCACGCGACCCTGACGCTGGCCAGGAGCTTGGCGCGATCGAAATCCTCCACGGCGCCCGAACGCTTCAGGACCTGGAGGGGGCGCTCCTCGACATACTCATATGTCGTGAAGCGGGTGGCGCATACAGTGCATTCCCGGCGACGGCGGACTGCCCGACCGCCACGGCTGGCCCTCGTGTCCACCACTCGGTTCTCCGTGGCGTCACATCCGGGGCAGCGCAAGGCAGCGTCTCCCTATCGGATCTCGTCGAGCTTGTCCTGCGCCAGCAGCGCCAAGCCGGTACCCGGATACGTATTCACGATCCGCTCCAGCGTCTCTTCGGCGTCGGCGGCATTCCCCATCTCGATGTGAACCAGCGCGATGCGATACAGTGCATCGGGCACCCGCGCGGCCGTGGGGAAAAGCTCCTGGACCTCCCGGAAGGCGTCGATCGCCTCTTCCAGCCGGTCTTCCTGGACAAGGATGTCGGCGAGATAGAAATGTGCGTCCGGCGCCAGGCTGTGCGTCGGATAGGCCTGCAGGAATTGTTCGAATGCCAACCGGGCAGTGCTCGTGGAACCCCGGTTGAACTGCTCCATCGCATTCGCGTAGAGGTCTTCCGCGGAGCCGCCCACACCTCCACCGACCGCTTCTGTGCCCTCTTCACCGGTGGGCGGGCGGGTCGTGGTGGGGGTGCGACGGAGGTTCGCCATCTGGTCGCGGACGCCGGCGATGCCTCTCTGGTTCTCACCCACCATAGCTTCGAGCGTGGTGAGGCCCTGCGCGATGGCCCGCAGCTGCTGGAAGACCTGCCCGCGGAAGTCGAACAGCTGGTCCGACTGGGTACGGAGCGTGTCCTGCGTCGACAACGCCTGCATCCGCAGCTGGACCAGAAGAGAGTCCTGCCGCTGTGCCAGAGCCCGCAGCTCCATCTGCATATCGCGGATGTCACCCTTGGTAGCACAGCCCGTAAGCACCACGGCGGCCGCAATGCTCACGGAGAGCCGAATGGCCACCGACCTTCGGGATCGATTCATCATACGCGCTTACCCCTCCCCCGCATGGCGAGGGAGGGGCTTCGCTGCAGTGCTTTCGTCAGCTCGGCGGATTGATCGCGCCGCCACCGGCCGTGATCACGAACTCGCCACGGCGGTTACGGGCCCACGACTCCTCGTTCGAACCACTGGCGAGAGGCTGCTCCTCACCGTACGAAACGATGGTGAACCTTGCCTCAGACATGCCGAAGCCGGTGAAGAAGGCCCGGACGGACTCTGCGCGCCGGTTACCCAGTGCGAGATTGTACTCCGTCGATCCACGCTCGTCGGCGTGTCCCTCGATGCGGATCTGCACCTCGGGGCTCGCACGCAGAACGTCGACCTTGCGGCGGAGCACGGCTGCCGCATCGTCACGGATCTCGGACATGTCGTAATCGAAGAAGACCATCTCTTCGAGGATCGCGCGTGCAGCAGCTACGGCAGCGGCGCGGGCACGGGCTGATGCCTCTGCGGCTTCACGGGCTGCGGCTTCACGGGCTGCGGCCTCACGGGCAGCGGCTTCCTGAGCGGCACGAGCCTCGTCCGCCCGCACCTGCGCGATGGAGTCCTCGTTGACCGTGGGCGCCGGCGGCGGCGGCGGATCACTTCTGCAGGCGGCCACGAGCATCGAGGCTGCAAGCACTGGCACGACAAAACGGCGGACGATCATCCCTACTCCCGGGTTGGGTCTGTCTGTGGACTCATTCCTGTCAGCCGGGGGGCTGAGCCCGGCATCGAAAGGAAACTAATCTGCTTTTCCTGCGGGGAAAGGCCTCTGCTCATATACTCCCAAGACCTTGCAAACGCAACGCCTTAGGCATGATCGGGCTTCCCGTCACGTTCTTCATTCCTCACCTGCTCGGGGCGAGGGGTCCGGACCAATCCGGGACGCTCACCCGGCGCCCCGAAATGAGGGCGCGGATCCGCCCGGTAGCGACGTCCACGACGAACAAACCGAAGCCCCAATCGCGCTCGCCGACGAAGGCCAGGTGGCGCCCGTCCGGAGCCCACGTCGGGTCCTCGTTGTTCCCTTCCCACGTGAGCTGTCTCAGACGACGTCCCTGATCCCGTAGGTCAGCGACCAGGATCTGGTAGCGCCCCCGCCGAATCCTCCCGTGGAACGCGACGAAGTCGCCGAGGGGAGACCAGTCGGGCGAGGTGTAGTAGCCGCCGGATCCATACTCGTAGGGGGACAGCGTCTCCGCCCCACCCCCCCCACCCGGCATGGTCATGATCTGAGGCGTCTCCGTGCCGAACCGGTTGGTGTTGAAGGCCATCCAACGGCCATCGGGGGAGTACGTCGGGGACACGTCGTCCCAACCGGGCCCACCCGAGAGATAGGCGAGGCAGCAGCTCCGTCGCACGTCGTAGGTAAAGAGGCCGCTGCGCGTGCCCCCGCTCACCGAAAAGGCCATCGTCTGCCCATCCGGATGATACGTCGGGGTGAGGTAGTTCCCGTCCCGGGCGGCATCGATCATGCTCTCTTCACCAGTCCCCAGCCATCGCTCGATGATCCGCTGCCGCCCATCCACCCAGGTCATGTAGGCGATCCTGGACGCGTCGGGCGACCACGAAGGTGACAGGGCGATGTCGGCCGCGTCGGTGATCCGCCGCAGGTTCTCGCCGTCCGAGTCGATGACGTAGATCTCCTTCTGCCCGTCTCCCGCCGGCATCGCGAACGCAATACGGCTGGCGGCCATGCCGGGCTCCCCGGTCGTCCACTCCACGATCTGATCGGAGATTCGGTGGACCGCCATCCGGAAGTCGTCATCGGCCTGCGCCGGCAGCATGAACCGGGCGTCCTCTCTGACCTCACCGAACAGCACATCGTGGAGCTGCAGGTGAAGGACGAAGCTGTCCTGAACCGATTCCATCCGGCCCGAAACGAGCCAAACAGCCCCGAGGCGATCCCACAGGACATAGTCGACGCCCTCACCCATGACCGAGGCGGGCATGGAGTCGAGCACCTCGAAGCGGTCCGCGTTCCGCAGATCCCGCCCGATGATCGCCTCTACCTGGAGCGCTACGCCGGTAACCCCTTCGCCCTCCGAAAAAGCCTTCACGGCAATGGCCGGCGCAAAGCTCGTCTCGTAGAGCAGGCCCAAAGAGACTCCCGGAATCGAGTCGCGTTCCTGCGCGGCCCCCGACCCCGCCAGCGTCCCGAAGCCCCAGGCGAGCGCTGAGACCACGCGCCCCACCCTACCCATCCACACGCTCTGCGCTGATCTCATCGCTGGCTCGTTCCCCTACTCAGTTCGTCGGTAAGAAGGCCTCGAAGATCCATGTCCGCTCCACCACCGGGCCGGAAGGTGAACTCCACCGGCAGCCGCTCGTAGGGGAGATCTTCCGGGAGCGGGCCGAATCGGCCCCGGCCCGCGCACTCCACGGCACCCATCGCTTCGAAGTCGAAGTTGGTGTTTCCCGATCGCGAGACGAAATCGAGTCCTTCAACTGCCCCATCTGTCTGGATCACGAAGTAGACCGTCGTTTCCCAGCTCCCCTCTCCGCGGAACCGACCCGCGAAGCACCGCTGGATCTGGCGGATGATGTTCTCGTAGTAAGCCGGGTAGTCCCTGCGGAGCCCCTCGATGCGAACATTGATGTCCTCGCCGGACTCCCTCGCAAGCTCTTCTGCGGGAGGCTCGTCGGTCGTCGCAACCTGCGGCTCCTCCTCCGGTTCCGGGTCCGGCTCGGGCTCTACCTGGGGCGGAGGCTCGTCCACCGGCGGTTCAGGGGTCGGCTCCGGCTCGGCGACCGGAGCCTCCTCACGCTCCACCGGCGGCTCGGGCTCGGGGCGCTCGACCACGAGTTCCTCGCGAGCGGGCTCGACCTCGGCCGCGACCTCTAGGGGAGGCGCAGACACCAGTTCGATCTCATAACTCTCGAAGACGATCGTCGGCCGTACCGTGACAGACGTCCACCACGCCAGGACGGCTGCCACCGTGTGCACGGCCAGCGAACCGGCCACGGACACGCGATCGGGTCGAGCCTGGCGTCGCGCCATGGGCGGCTACCTGCCCCCGTAGGGCTCGCCGACCACGGAGAAGTTGACTCCAGACCTCGCGACCGTCGCGATGACCTTCAGGACGGGACCCCAATCCGACAGGGAATCCCCGCGAATGTACACGCGCTCCAGACTCCCCGCGGAGGCGTACTGGGGAAACGCTCCCTCGAACTCCTGCGCAGTCATGGGGGTCTCCTCGACGTAGATCTGGCCCTCCCGCGTCACGGTCACGTAGAACGGATCATCTTCGGCGGTGAGGGGCTGAACTTCCGCCTGCGGCACCGCCACCTCGATCCCTCCCTGCAGGATCGGTGCCGTGATGATGAAGATGATCAGCAGCGTGAACGCCACGTCGACCAGACTCGTCACGTTGATCTCCGCGTTGAGCGGAAGATCGCCGCGATTGCCGCGGCGGCGGCGGGTGCCCAGCGCGCTCACACGCGGCGTTCTCTGGCAAGAGTCCCGATGAACTCGCTGGAAAAGCCCTCCAGCTCACCGCTCACGAGGTTGAGCTTGCCGACGAAATGGTTGTACGCGATGACTGCAGGGATGGCGACAAACAGCCCGGCAACCGTCGTGGTGAGTGCCTCCGCCACGCCCGGAGCCACCGCCCCGATGTTGGTGGACCCGGCGGACGTGATCCCCAGGAACGCGTTCATGATTCCGATGACCGTCCCCATCAGCCCCAGCAGCGGAGAGACCGAGCCGATGATGGCCAGCCACGTGAGGCCGCGCGCCATCTCCTCCCGCTCCTCGGCCTCCTCCTTCTCGAGCACGAGCCTCAGCACCTCGAGTTGAGTGAGGCTCAGACCCTGCGTCGGCGGCGCCGCCTCGCGGAGCGCCCCCGGCCGGAGCTCGCTGAAGAAGTTGACCCCCTGCCTGAAGACCCTGCTGTAGGGTGATTCGGGGAGTGCCAGGATCGCCTTGTATGCGTCCTCTAGGCGCTGCGCCCGTTCCATCTGCTCCAAGAACCGATCTCCGTGCAGGCGCACCTCACGGAACTGTCGGACCTTGTGGAAGATCATCCACCAAGAAGCCAGCGAGAACGCCCCCAGTACGAGCAGGACGATCTTGGTCGGGAGCGTTCCCCCGAAAATCATGTCCAGCGCCGACTGCGGCGGAGCGGACTGGAGGAGGAAGGCAGTCACGGTCATTCTGAGGCGCCCTGCTGTGCCTTGATGAAGTTGAAGGTCTCGTCCAGGCCCTGCTCCAACGTGAACGCCGGAGCCCACCCGTGACCCTGGAGGTTTGCGGCCGCCAACGTGCTGTGCCGCAACTCGCCGCGACGCTCAGGCTTGTGCTCCCGTCCAGGACTGCGCCCGGAGACTCGCTCCAGGGCGTCGGCCAGGGCCACCACGCTGGTACCCACACCCGTTCCCACGTTGAAGGCCCTCGAGTCGAGTCCCTCACCGTCGCCCAACTGCATGTCGGAGACCATCATGTTGGCCGACACGACATCCCGAACGAACACGTAATCTCGCGTCTGAAGACCGTCGCCGAAGATCGTCAGGGGCTCGTCCCTTAGCAGTTTGGTGGAGAAGATGGCTACTACACCGGCCTCTCCATGGGGATCCTGACGGGGGCCGAAGACGTTCGAATAACGGAGAGCCGCATATTCCAGACCGTGAATCTGCCGGTAGTAGTTCAGATAGAACTCACTGGTGAGCTTTGTCACGCCGTAGGGCGACAACGGAAGCTTCGGCTCCGTCTCCGGGGTCGGGATCACGACGGGCTCACCGTAGACCACACCTCCACTGCTGACCAGAACGAAGCGCTTCGTGCCGACCTCGAGCGCTGCCTCGGTGAGATTCAGCAAGCCGCACAGGTTTATGGAGGCGTCCTTGAGCGGGTCTTCGACGGACACTCGCACGTCGATCTGGGCCGCATGGTGGTTGACGAGATCGAACCGCACCTCGCGAAAGAGGCTCCGGACCTCGGGGTCCCGGACGTCCATCTCGACGAACTCCGCCTCGTCGGGCAGGTTCGCCCGCCGGCCGGAAGAGAGATCGTCGAGAATCCAGACCCTGTCACCCTTGGCCAGATAGGCCTCCGCGACATGGCTGGCGATGAAGCCCGCGCCTCCAGTAACGAGAACTTTGCGTGGTTCCATGTTCATCAGGCCTTTGTATGCAAGGAGCCGGCGCGCCCTTGGTCAGGACGCGCCGGCTAGAATCCTAGTCGATTGGGCTGGCCGGAGAAGGCTCAGCGCATCTTCTTGGCGAAGCGCACGACAACACCCTGCCGGAATACGGCATCGTCCATCTGGATGATCCGCGCAGCCGACGTTTCGGCAGATACGCCGACCACCTGCAGAGTGCCCTCGATCACGTCCGTACCCGCGCTGGGGTTGTACAGGTCGAACTCGTCGCCCAACCCGATGCCGTCGTTCAGGCCGAGGTCCAGGAACGCGACGTCGTTGAGATCCTGCAGTGCTCCCCCCCTCGCGAAGCCCATGACCATCGCCGCGGAGCCCCCCGTCGCCGGTCGGGCCTGCTGCCCGACAACCAGGCTGAAGGTGGGCAGCGGCCCGATGAAGTCGCCAACCGAGACCCGACTGTATTCCTTGTCCACCATCGCGATTACGGTACCGTCGGCAGCGTCGGTAACGGTGGCCACACCCGTCGGAATGACGACCCGGCCCACGTCCTCGATGACCCTCTCCACTTTGAAGAGCTGGTAGCGGTCACCCACGCGCGGCATCGTGCCGGTGACGGTCAGGCGGATCCGGTCGTACGTACGGACCATACCACCCGGGGCCGACCCACCCGCCATCCCGGCGATGGTCCCGTCATGGTCGGGGATACCCTCGAGTCCGATGAGCCGGGGCGCGGAGTACACACGATCCCGGGGGATCGCCAGCACAGCCACGTCCGCTCCACGGATGACCCCCGCCCGGATCACCGCAGTGTCCTGATGGAAGATCGTCCGCTGCTCAGCCATCGGAGGCGGCTGTGGCTCCGGCTCTTCCTCGATGGGTTCTTCGACCACCACGACCGTCACCGCGGACTGTCCGTCGGGGATGATCAGAATCTGATCCGGGAGGATCAAATTGGGATCGACGACCTCACTTCGATTGGCATCCCAGATGCGCCGCCACTCGAACGGGTCTCCGTAGTAGGTCTGTGCCAAGTTCCACAGGCAATCCCCATCCACGACGGTATGGGTAGCCGGAATCTCTTGGCCAGCGACAAAAGCCGGCAGAATCAAAATGGCGACGAACGCCAGGGCCGAGCGAACCATTGGGGCTCCTTCGGCAAGTAGGACAGGGCTTTCCGCCCGGTGAGCACTGCCGGATTATACCTGTCGGACAGGCTCTCGGTCAACGCATTTATTGGAATTGGCGTCAAATGTTTACGAAATCTGCGCCTCGCGGGCTCCAATTCCGCGGCGTGAGGCGCCGTTCCGGCGACGGCGATCGGCGTGAAAAGCTCCAAGTGAACGCTTGCACTAACCGCTAAAACAAAGAATCGTTGTACATTCATCCTCCGCACGACTGGCTCTCCACGAAGAGCTGAGATGACTGCCAAGCGCTGGATTTCCGCTGTCGCTCTCCTGACTGTCGGCACTGTCGCGTCGTGCGTCGACGGTACCGTGCCCACCGGAATTCAGTCCACGGGCGTCGCTCGTCTGGCTCTCGTCCCCGTGTATGAGACGATGGCCGGCGGCCTGGCCGATCAGGCTGCCGAGGTCAATCGCATCCGGTTGACCGCCACCAAGGCGTCGGACGGCACGGTCATCATAGTTCAGGAGCAGGACGTCGATCCGACGGCCGAGCAGTGGTCTCTGGACATGGGCGTTCCGGTTCCGGAAGGCGGAGCCGAGGTGATGCTGACCATCGAGCTCATCAACATCACCGGCAGCGATGAGACGGTGGAGTGGAGTGGCCGGACGGGGCCGCTGACCCTGACCGCAGGGCAGGCCGCTGAAGGACGGGAAGTCGCAGTGGTCCGTGGACCGCTCTCGAACCTGTCGGTCACGGGGGTCGACGTTACGCCGGACACCATAGAGATCATCGAAGGTGACACCCTGCGGCTGACGGCAACGGCGACGACCACCAGCACGGACGCCCCCGTCATCTTCTGGGCATCGCTAGACGCATCGGTCTCGGTCGACGGAAGTGGGCTGGCGACGGGAGTCCTCGCAGGCTTGGGGAGGGTGGTCGCGCAGGCAGGAGGACTGGCGGATACCGCTGCGATCTTCGTCCGCAGCATCGACACGGATGTGGAACTCTCGAAGACCGTCAGCCTCGACACGGCCACCGTGGGTGACGCGCTCACATATGAAGTCAGGGTCATCAACCACGGACCCCAGACCGTCGACAGCGTGGTGGTCGTCGACACCGTGGACGAGTGGGGTCTCACCGGCATCTCGGTGCTGGAGGACGGGTTTGCACGCTCGTCCGGGCTCGGGAGCCCGGCCGGCGATACGCTGGTCAGTGGATCCCTGGCCGCCGGCGACACTGCCCTGCTCCGCTGGGTCGGTTCCGTCGACACAGTGGCCGCCGCCAACACGCTCTGGAACAGCGCCAGCATCGAGCTCGTGTTCGGGGCTTCAGACACCACCCTCACGAACAACCGCGACTCTGTTTGGACGTGGGTGAAGCCCATCGCCGATATCCAGGTAGGTGTATCGGTGGATGAGCCGTCGCCCGCCGAAGGCGACACCGTCGCGTTCACGGTCGCGGTCACGAACCTCGGTCCCTCGACTGCTACGAACGTCCTCCTGCAGGGGCATCCCGACATCGGTCTGGACGTCGCTTGGCACTCCGACCTCACTGACGGCGTCGTCGACACCCTGGCGGGCACCTGGTTCCTCGACTCGATCCCCCACGGGGTGTCGCAGTCCGTCGTGATCTGGGTCGCCGTGGATTCCGGCACCGTCGGGGACACTCTCCAGTACGGGACGTTCAGCACCGGGTTGACCGATGAGCATGACCCGGACCTCAGCAACGACTCGGCGTCGGCTTCGGTGGTGGTCGGAGAGCGCACAACGGACATGGCCGTGACCAAGACCGTCGACAACCCGGCGCCGTTCGAGGGCGACGTGGTCACCTACACGGT
>JBDHIL010000011.1:0-116886 GCA_039587465.1 Gemmatimonadota bacterium
AGACGGGCTCCCGCGCATCTATTGGCTTCGGTTGGAGGCCCTGGGCGGACGTCCGGCTTATGTGGTGAAGCCTGGTCCCTTCGCCTTGGAGCGCGTGTATGATGCGCGCACCGGTGCGCGTCTTGATCCTCTTTCCGACGAGGTCCTCGAGCAGATCGCCGGCGGGGAGCTGGTGGGCACCAGCGTATCAGCAGTCCATCCCGGAGACGAGTTCAACCGCTACTACACTGTGGAGCGGGTGCCCGCGGTGGCCGTGGACATGGTGGGCGATCAGCCCAGCGAGCTCGTGCTGTCCCGTGCTTCCGGGCGCACCCTTCGACGCACGGACCCGCTGGCCGAGGCGTTCCACACCGCCTACTTGAGCGTCCACGTGTTTCAGTGGGGGGACGCGCTCCGTTTCTTCACCTCCATTCTCTACACCCTGGTGGGCCTCACACTCACCCTCGTGACGTTGGGCTACTTCCTCTGGTTCGACCGTCGGGAGGCGAGGAAGCGGTGGACGAAAGACGTACGCCCGGCACGGCGAGTACACGCCGCGTTGGCACCCTGGGTAGGAATCGTTCTGGCCTCGCAGATGCTGGTGGGGGCGTATCTCTGGTTCAACCTGGGTCTCATCGAGCCGCGGTTCCGGGGGCAGGGGTCCTTTGCCGAGGAGTGGACCGGAGGGATCGCGGTGGACGAGAGCCTTCCCGGGGCTGCGGAGATCGCGGCACTGCTCCCGGCGAGCGCAACGGCGGGTGAGCGCCCCATCCAGCGCTATGAGTGGCGTTCTGTGGGCGCCCAACGCTTCTGGATGGCCTATCCCGGGCGCAACGGAGTCCCGCTGCTCGTCGACGGCGCCAGCGGCGAGGTGGTGGAGCGCCTCACTCCGGAACAGGCGCGCACGGCCGGCGAGATGGTGGTGGCGGGGGCGGCGGCGGCCTCCCCGGAGGAATCCGAGGAGTACTGGATGGACTTCAACGCCCGGGTTCCCACGTACCTATTCCGCTTCACCGATCCTGACGACACCGACGTCCACGTCTCGCAGCACACCGGAGAGGTGGTGCAGCGGCGGCCCGCCATCTGGCGCGCGTTCGGGCCGTTCCTGGCCTACCACACCTTCGGGTTCACCGGGAACCCGTGGCTCGACACCCTGCTTCTCACCGCGCTCCAGGGCTTGATCCTGACCATGATGTGGAGCGGGTGGCGGCTGTCGCGGAAGGGGAAGGGCGGGAAGGACAGGGCGGCGGCCTGAGGCCTGCGTCCACCTGGCGTTCACTCCTGCGATCCTCCGGAATGGACGGTGCTCCTCGACACAACCACGGTGGCCCCCCGGTCATGAAGCTCTGGTGAACGCTCCATGAACGCGTCTTCAGAGTCCCAGGGGAGGGTCCATGAAGGAGGGGGTGAGGCGTTCGCCCCACCCCCTCGTGGATCTCGTCGACGTTGACTACGGATCAGCGTTCCGGATCGTCGGCTCCTTGCGGTGGAGACGCCCGGGTGGCGGCCAGAAGGGCCAGCAGCGGCGGCCCGGAATCTGGCGTTTGTTCGGGCCGTTCCTGGCTTACCACACGTTTGGATTCACGGGCGAGGCCTGGTTGGACACCCTCCTCCTGAGCGTCATGCAGGTGGTCGTGCTCGTGATGATGTTCACAGGCTTCCGAATGGCCCGGCACGGGAGCACCGGCAAAACGCCAGCCTGACGCCGCTCCCCGGGAAGAGGTGCAGCCCCAATGAGGCGGTGAGTCTGGCGTGGGCGGGCGGGAGGGTCGAATCTTCTGCTGTTGCATGCGTGCACCCCAGTCTCCTGCGAGGTCTGTCTGATGATCCGGATTCCCCCGCTCGCCTCCGCTGTGCGGACCGCAGTCGCGTCAGGCTTGCTGTTGGTTGCCTGTGCTGTTTCTCCACCTCTGGAGCAGGTGGCCCCGTCCCGATCGTGGATCGCCGGCGACCACCACATCCACAGTCGCTACAGCGTGGGCTGGGATACCGAGGTCGAGGGCACGCCCTCTCCGGTTCTGGGGGGAGACGCGATCTATCCGATTGCGATGAACGCTATCATGGCGCGCTATTTCGGCCTCAGCTGGATGGTCGCCACGGATCACGGCGGGCCGGACCACTCCAAGGTGAACCTCGAGTGGGCATACCCGGAATTGGTGATGTCCCGCGACGTGGTGCCCGAGGTCATACAGTTCTACGGGATGGAGTTCGACACACCCGGCGCGGATCACAGCAGCCTCATCATCCCTCATTCCCACGAAGAGGCCAGCACCCTCGCCGACATCGAGCACCGTTGGGCGAAGCATGAAGCTTGGCCCCGGGACCCGCTGCGCGACACGGAGCCCAAGATGATCGAAGCTCTGACCTTCATGCGCGACCTCGACCTCCCTCCGGTGCTCATCGCAAATCATCCGTCTCGGTCGGCTTCGGGCCTCGGCAGCTACGGCCTCGACGCTCCGGCGGAGTTTCGGGGCTGGAACAACACGGCTCCCGAGGTCGCCGTTGGCATGGCAGGCGCTCCGGGCCACCAGGCGGTAACCATGGCCGTGGACGGCACCATCGACAGCGTAGGCCCCCGCGGCGGCTACCGGGGGCATCCCACCATGGGCGGATTCGACCAGATGACGGCCCGCCTGGGCGGGTTCTGGGACTCCATGCTGGGAGAGGGACGTCACTGGTGGGTCACCGCCAACTCCGACTCCCACGTGAACTGGCGTGAGGGTGGCAGCGACTTCTGGCCGGGGGAGTACTCCAAGACTTTCGTCTTCGCGGAAAAGAGCCACGACGACATCATGGACGGCATCCGCCGGGGCCGGGTCTTCGTGACCACCGGAGACCTTATCGCAGGACTGTGGGTGACCGCCTCGGCGGCCGGCGCATCGGCGTCCATCGGAGGTGACCTTGCCGTGGCTGCAGGCTCCGACGTGGAGATCACCATACGCGTCCTCGATCCCGACGGCGTCAACGCCCGTGGCGACAATCCCTCCGTGGCCAGGGTGGACGTCATTGTCGGGGAGGTGAGAGGAATCAGCGCCGACCCGAACCTGGACACCAACCCCACCACCAGAGTCGTCGAGCGATTCGATTCCGGCGACTGGGAGCGAGATGGTGACTACCTCACCATGTCGGTGCTGCTCGAAGACGTTTCGGGTGACGCGTATGTGCGGGTGCGTGGAACCAACGGGATGGAACTCGAGCCAGAGCCCGATCCAGGCGGTGAAGATCCATGGTCCGACCTCTGGTTCTACTCCAATCCCGTGTTCGTGAGCGTCCGGTGACTCCCTCACCATCCGGTCGCTCTGCGGTCGTGGTGGTGTGGGCTGTGGCGGCGTGCTCGCTGTCTCTCTTTGCGGAGGGGGTGCGGGCCCAGACCGTCGAGGTGTCGACGGGTCTTCTGATCGCTGAAGAGCCCTCTCGTGTGGTGCCCATGGTCTCGGTGGCCATCGGTACCGACGTCCTGGGGCTGCCCCTGATCGCCGAGGCGGGCTACGGGCGGTCCGACTTCACCAGCTTCGGCGAGGCGTTTCATCGGCATTTCGGAGTCTTTGCACTTGGAACCGAGTGGTTCCCCGCTCAGCGGAGCGTGGGACTCCGGGCCGGCCTCGGGGCGGAGTTGGAGGATGACGAGTCTGAGGACGACCCCGGCTTCCGGAGCAGCGGCAACTGGGCGGGTGGCGTCGTCGTGGCCCTGGTGTTCAGGCGTACGCTCGGGTCGGGCAGGGAGCTCCGACTCCTCTTCGGGGACCACATCCTGGGGCCCGTGAACGCCATTTTCGATCCTGACGAGTACGACTTCGGGCACAGGGTGCGACTTCTGGTGGGCATCGGGTTCTGAGCCACCCCAAGGGGCGGCGTCCTTGGGCGCCGTGTAGGGTACTTTCCCACACGATCTCTCCCAGTATCCCTGACATCGAGATGCCCTTCTTCACTCGACCTTGATCGGGCGCTGTTTTTCAGGGCAAGAAGGAAGGGGCGAGCCCAACTGCCGGAGTCGCTTCCTGGCCGGGATCATGACCCATGTGAGGGCTTCCACCATGCCGTTGGGCCACGGCCCAGAGCCCTGCGATGAGCACGATCCCCGCCACGATTCGACGCATCCAGAGCCGTTCGGACGTCATCCGGCGGACGCCTATCGCGACCACCGAAAGGGCGGGGGCCGTGCCGAGTCCGAAGACGGCCATGACCAACGAGCCCGTCAGGGGGTTTCCGGAAGCGACGGAAATGCCCAAAGTGGCGTAGACGAGGCCGCAGGGGAGTAGTCCGTTGGCCATGCCGAAGACGAATCGGGAAGGAATGTCGCCGCGGGTGGCGGCGCGGGTGGCGAGTCTGGTGATTCCCGGAATACGGAGCGCCGGGTCGGGAGCGAATCCGGCCAGCGCCGCCGCGAACCAGATGACCAGGGCGGCCGAGATGGCTGAGGCCACCCACGTGGGACCAGGGACCGACTCCCCGGCGAGTCCGGCGAGTGCGCCCAGGGTCGAGTAGGTCACGATTCGACCTGCCGTCCAGGCGAACGTGTGAGACACACGCCCGCCGCAGGCGAGTGCGAAGGAGCCGCACATCCCGATGCAGTGAGGACTGCCGATCAGGCCCGCGAGGGCTGCCGCAGCGAGTGCTGGAATCATGGGGGCTCGGACAGACCCAGTCGGGTGACAGAGTTCAGGGCAGGTTGAGCCAACCGTACAGGGAACCTTAATGGAACAGACGACTGCTGGTACAGTCGCCGCCGGGTCCGACCGCAGCTACGACATGGACATCGTGAAGATGTTCTTCACGGCGACTGTGATCTGGGCCATCGTCGGAATGCTGGTAGGCGTGATCATCGCCCTCCAGCTTGCCTGGTGGCCAGCGAACATGGGTCTTCCGTGGACCACATTCGGACGCCTGCGCCCGCTCCACACCAATGCGGTGATCTTCGCATTCGGTGGGAATGTGGTATTCACCGGCATGTACCACTCGATGCAGAGGCTCCTCAAGACGCGGATGTTCAGCGACACCCTGTCGCGCATCCACTTCTGGGGCTGGCAGCTCATCATCGTGGCGGCGGCCATCACCCTTCCGCTCGGGCTCACCCAGTCGAAGGAATACGCGGAACTGATCTGGCCGATCGACGTGGCGATCACGTTGGTCTGGGTGGTCTTCGCGATCAACTTCTTCGGCACCCTCGCCCAGAGGAAGGTTAAGCACCTCTACGTCGCCATCTGGTTCTACATGTCGTTCGTGCTCACCATCGCGGTGCTGCACATTGTCAACAGTCTGGTGATTCCGGCCACGTTCCTGAGGTCGTACCCCATCTACGCGGGGCTTACCGACGCCCTCGTTCAGTGGTGGTACGGGCACAATGCGGTGGGCTTCTTTCTCACCACGCCCTTTCTCGGCCTCATGTACTATTACCTGCCCAAGGCGGCTGATCGGCCGATCTACAGCTATCGCCTCTCCATCATCCACTTCTGGGCGTTGGTGTTTCTGTACATCTGGGCGGGACCCCACCATCTACTCTATTCCGCGGTTCCGGACTGGGCCCAGACCTTGGGCATGGTCTTCAGCATCGTCCTCCTGGCGCCTTCATGGGGCGGCATGCTCAACGGCCTGCTCACGCTGCGAGGTGCGTGGGACCGTGTGCGAACCGATCCCATCCTGAAGTTCATGGTGGTGGCCGTGAGCTTCTACGGCATGAGCACGTTCGAAGGGCCGATGATGTCGATTCGGGCAGTGAACGGACTGGCCCACTACACCAACTGGGTCATCGGACACGTGCACTCCGGTGCCCTCGGCTGGGTGGGCATGATCTCGTTCGGGATGATGTACTGGATGATTCAGAACATCTGGAATCGCCCGCTGCGGCATCCAGAATGGGCGTCTCACCATTTTTGGCTGGCCACCATCGGGATCGTGATCTACACGGTGGCCCTGTGGGCAGCGGGGCTCATGGAAGGTCTGCAGTGGCGGGCCCTCAACGACGCAGGTCAGCTGGCCAACCCCATCTTCGTGGACATCACCGCACGGCTGCAGCCCTTCATGTGGCTACGTCTGATCGGTGGCACGATGTATCTGGTGGGCGCGGTGATGATGGCCATCAACTTCTGGCAGACCATCCGCGGCCCCGGCACCCCTCAGGGTGAGCCTGCGGCCGTGGCGGCGGACTGAGGACGCGATCATGTCAAACAAGGAAAATTCATTCCATCGTCGGGTGTTCGAAGGGAAGGCTGCGACCTTCGCCATCGTCACCACCGTGGCCATCTCGATAGGCGGGCTCGTGGAGCTCACGCCCATGTTCATGGCATCATCGTCACTGAGCTGGGAGCGCTCCGACTGGATCACGCCCTACACCCCGCTGGAGGTGGCCGGCCGGGACATCTACATCAGGGAGGGGTGTTACCTGTGCCACTCGCAGATGATTCGCCCCATGCGGGCCGAGATCCTGCGGTACGGCGAGTGGACGCGTGCGGCGGAGTACCAGTACGATCGCCCGTTCCTTCTCGGATCACGGCGCCTGGGCCCTGACCTGCAGCGCGTGGGCGGGAAGTATCCCGATGCCTGGCACTACGAGCACATGAGGGATCCGCGGGCGACCTCGCCCGGCTCCATCATGCCGACGTACGCGTGGCTCATCGACGACAAGTTCGACCCGGCGGACATCGCCAAGTCGGTGCAGGCATTGGCCAAGGTCGGCACCCCGTACGACGCGACCGACGAAGCGTCGGTCGCAGCTCTCCTCCAGAGCCAGGGCGGCCAGATCGTGACGAACCTGTCGAGTGCCGGCATCACGGCCGAGTGGGATGACGAGATCGTGGCGATGATCGCGTATCTCCAGCGGATGGGTGTCGAAGGCAGGGCCCACCTCGACGAAGGAGGTGGACGATGAACCCGCTCCTGCAGGAGGCCGCGGGGTCGGTTCCGCTGGGCTGGCTGCTCGGCGTCATGACCGTGGTGTTCTTCGCGGCCTTTCTCGGCTGGGTTTGGTACGCCTACACACCCAAGCACAAGGACCTGATGGACGAGTTGGCGCAGATGCCCTTCATGGACGGAGGTGAAGGTTGAGCAAGGATACGAACCGCCTCCTCGGCCATTCCGACGAGGCAGACGGCATCGAGGAGTTCGACAATCCTCTTCCCGATTGGTGGTTGGGCATGTTCTGGCTCACCATCTTCTGGGCCATCGGTTATGGGGTGCACTACCACTTCATCGCCGACAAGTCCTTCGAGACCGTGCTCGCGGCGGAGATGGCAGCTGCCGAGCTCCAGTACCCGGGGCAGGCCGCTGCGGAAGCGTCGTCAGGTGCCGACTTCACGGTCACGGCTGAAGCCGCCGCCGCCGGTGAGGCGACCTACATGACCAACTGCGTGGCGTGCCACAGTCCCACGCTGGAGGGTGGTATCGGGCCCTCCCTCGTGGATGCGGAATGGCTTCACGGTGGGCAGGCGGAGAACATCCTGAATACCATCCGTGAGGGTGTGCCGGCGAAGGGCATGATTCCCTGGGGCGGAATCCTCAACCCCGAACAGATCAACCAGGTCACCGCCTACATCATCACCAAGAACAGCGAGGCAACCGGCCGACCCACCGACGACTTTCTCGCCGGTGGCGGCACAGAGGTCCCCTAGATGGCACTTGCCCGATTCCTGGGCATGAGTGGCACGCGGGATTGGGTCTACCCGCAGTCCATTCAGGGCTCGTTCACGAGCCTGAGGCGATGGACATTCCTGATGCTCCACGCCGCGCTCTTCGTGGCGCCGTGGATCACGCTGCGCGGACATCCCCTGGTGCTCCTGGACTTGCCGCACCGGAGGGTCTTCCTGTTCGGTGCCATCTATACGCCCGCAGATACCATCTTTCTGGTTCTGCTCCTGATGTTCATGGCGTTTTCGCTCTTCTTCTTCACGGCGATCTTCGGGCGGATCTGGTGTGGGTACGCCTGCCCGCAGACGGTCTTTCTGGAGAGCTGGATCCGGCCGCTCGAGACATGGATAGAGGGCGACAGAAGCCGCAGGATGCGCCGGGACGCAGGGGGGTGGTCCTTCGACCGGGCTTGGCGGAAGGCTGCCAAGTGGGGGGCTTTCGCCCTGGTGTCGTTTCTGCTCGGGATGGCTCTCATGAGCCTCTTCGCCGGTGCCCGACCGCTATGGACCGGCCAGGCGAGCTTCGCCTCCTACTCTCTGGTCGCGATCGTCGCGGGATTCTGGTACCTGGACTTCACCTGGTTCCGCGAGCAGTTCTGCATCTATCTGTGCCCGTATGCGCGCTTCCAGAGCGCGATGACCGACAATGAGAGTCTGCTCATCTCCTACGACGAGGAGCGCGGCGAGCCCAGGGGCACGAAGCGGGGCCCCGAAGGTGGCTGCATCAGTTGTCAGAAATGCGTCGTGGTCTGTCCGCAGGGCATCGATATCCGCGAGGGCTTTCAGCTCGAGTGCATCCAGTGTGCCCGGTGCGTGGACGCCTGCGAGAGCGTCATGAGCCGTTTCGATCAGCCGACCCTGGTGCGCTACAGTTCCATGGCCACGGACGCTGGAGAAAAGCCTCGGCCCTTCCGACCGCGTACGCTCGTCTATGGCGGCCTGCTCACGGCGTTGGCTTCCGCGGCGGTGGTGATGATCCTCGGGCGGGTCCCTTTCGAGGCCACCGTGAACCGTGCTCCGGGGTCGCTCTATACGCTGGATGCGGATGGATTCGTCAGGAACACGTATCTCCTGAAGATCACCGGGAAGGAGGCCCTGGATGCGGCGGTGGGGTACGAGGTGCACCTGGAGGGGATCGATGGAGCGGTCCTGGTGTCTCCCAACGCCCCGGTGATGGTCGCCCCCGAACAGACAGTCACTGTTCCACTGGTGATCCGGGTGCCCGAGAGGGATGACCTCAGGCGCACGATTCCTTTCCGCGTGCGGGTGGGCTCGGCGTCCGCTGAGCTGCTGTTGCCCATGACCTTCAAGACAGGAACGGCCGTCGGTGGGAATAACTAAGCAGGATACACGCGATAGCGCAGCCGAGGTGAGGCCGGATCGCCTTTGGGCCGTCATCATCGTCGTCGGCCTGGTGGTCATGATGGCGGTCAATGTGGCGTTCATCTACATCGCCGTTACCGGGGCCGACGCTGTGGATCCGGCATACGTCGAGGGAGAGCGTTAGGGCGCTGTGTCCGAGTCCACGAAGCCGAGCGCCGAGCTCGCCCCGGTCTCCCGTTGCCCACACTGCGGCACGGCGGTCGAGGGCGCTGAAGACACGTTCTGTTGTGCCGGTTGTGAAATCGCCGACGCGATCATTCGAGGGGCCGGACTCGAGCGGTACTATGCCGAGCGGGAGGACTTCGCGCCGAGGCCGGAGCCGCTCGCAGGTGGCTGGGACGCTGTCGTGTCGGAGCCGGACGAGGAAGGCCTGTGCAGCATTCGGCTGTCGGTGGACGGACTTCGCTGCGCATCGTGTGTCTGGGTGACCGAGAACGTCCTGCAGCGAACCGAGGGAGTGGCCGAGGCCACTGTGAGCTACGCGACCGGAAGGGCATCGCTGCGGTGGGATCCCCATCTGATCGGCATCGCCGACATCGCCGGCCAGATTGCCGCGCTCGGATATCGTCCGCGCCTGCTCGGCGAGGAGTCGTCACCCGATCGGGAGCTGCTGCTGCGGCTGGGGGTCGCTGCTTTTGCCGCGTCGAACGTGATGATGTTCTCTGCGGCGCTCTACGCGGGCTGGTTCGGCGGGATGGAGCCGCGGTTCGTAGCGCTCTTTCAGTGGGTGTCCCTCGTCCTCGCGACCCCTGTGGCGCTCTGGAGCGCCGCTCCCTTCTTCTCGGGGGCGTGGGCGGGGCTGAGGAACGGTGTGCTGCATATGGACGTCCCGATCGCGATCGCCGTTGCGGTGCTGTACGTGCAAGGTGTGGCCGGCACCCTGATGGCGACGGACACCTATCTGGATTCGCTCACCATGTTGGTAGCGCTGCTGCTCGCCGGGCGGGTTCTCGAGTCCAGAGGGCGTCGCAGGGCTGTAGAGGCCGCGATGACCCTCGCGGCCACCGTGCCCTCGACCGCACGGCGGACCGTGGGCGACTCGGTCGAGACGGTAGCGGCCTCAGAGCTGAGACCCGGAGACCACGTCACTGTGGGATCGGGTGAGGAGCTGCCGGCGGACGGCAGCGTGGTCGACGGCGAGGCCTTGGTGGGCCTGGCGCTTCTCACTGGAGAAGCGGAGCCCACTGCCGTGTCCCGGGGACATCGCGTCTGGGCCGGCACCGTCCTGATCGACGGTGCCCTCATCGTCGAGGTGACGGAAGCCGCGGAGGACACGGTCATCCACCGCATGGCTGAAGAACTCCGGCACGCGGCAGACCGTGGCACGCGGCCCTCGTCCACCGACCGCATCGCTCCGTGGTTCACGGGCGCGACGCTCATGGCAGCCGGCATGACTTTGGCGTGGTGGTGGCAGGCGGCTGGCCCCGGCGCGGCCTTGACCACCATGGTGGCGGTCCTGGTCGTGGCCTGCCCGTGCGCACTGGCGCTCAGCCGTCCCCTGGCGGCGGCGGCGGGGCTCGGGGCGGCGGCGCGGCGGGGCCTGCTCTTTCGTTCTGCCGACTCCCTGCTGGAGTTGGCCCATGTCGACTCTGTCGTGCTCGACAAGACCGGGACGGTGACCGCAGGGGCCCTGGACGTGATCGGGGCTGGCGACGAGGACCTGCGCGTCGCGGCCGGCCTGGAGCGTTATTCCCGGCATCCGGTGGCGTTGGCACTGGTCCGTGAGGCGGTGAGCCGGAGCATCCCACTGCCCGCGGCGACCGAAGTGCGCGAACAGGTCGGAGTAGGGGTGTCCGGCATCGTCGACGGAGCGCGTTGGAGTATTCGGAGCGGTGGGTCGGGTGTGGTCGTTCTGGAAGGGGAGGGCGGCTACCACGCGCTCATCCGCCTCGGCGACGCAGTGCGTCCAGATTCGAGCGAGGCGGTGGAACGCCTGAAGCGCCTCGGCCTGCAGGTGACGCTTCTCACCGGCGACCACGAGGAGGCAGCCAGACGCATCGGCACAGGGGCAGGAATCGATGAGGTGCTCGCCGGCGTTCCTCCAGACCGGAAGGCGGCGTGGATCCGCGACCGCCGCGCTCGAGGAGGACGTGTGCTGTTCGCTGGCGATGGACTGAACGATGGACCGGCCCTGGCGGCGGCCGACGTCGGCGTGGCGATGGGCACGGGAGCCGCATCGAGCATCCTCATGGCAGACGGCGTTCTCGCCGCGGGTTCGCTGCTTCCACTCTCGACTGGGGTCGTCGTGAGTCGTGCTGCGGAACGAGCGATCTTCTGGAATCAGCTGCGTTCCGTCATGTACAACGTGACCGCGGTCACCGCTGCAGCCGCGGGCTTCGTGAACCCACTGGTGGCGGCCGTGCTCATGCCGCTCTCGAGCGCATTGGTCGTTTGGGGCGCGTCGCGGGTCGAGGCGACCGTGAGACGGCGGGAGGCGGCGTGAACTCCATCGTATTCCTGATCCCCATAGCCGTTGGACTGGCCGCTGTCTTTCTCTTCCTGTTTCTGAGGGCGGTGCGGGACGGGCAGTTCGACGACCTCGACGATCCGCCGAAGAGAATTCTCAAGGACGACTGACCGCGTCCGCTCGGGTGCGTCGACGTTGCTCGGCGGGTCCGCGCACGTGACTTTGAGGCGACCGACATGCTCCCCTTCCCGGGGAGGCCGTCGGCCGTTGACTCTTGCCAGGATTGGGAACATGGATTGGGAGATGATCGCTCCAGTCATCGTCGGGGTCGTGCTGATCCTCACGGTCGGCGGTGTCATGGTGCTGCGTCCGATCGCCACACGGGTGGGAGATCTCCTCGAGATCTATGCCCGCGATCGGCAGGAGGGGCTGCAGGGTGACCTCCACCAGGTGAGAGACCTGCTTGAGACTCTGAGTGCGCGCTTCAAGTTGATGGAGGATCGGCAGGACTTCACCGAGCGACTGCTCACGGGCCAGAAAGAGCGGGATCCAGCGGAAGAGGACGGGCCATGAAGCGGATCACCGTCACGGCGGCTGCGTTGGCCCTTGGGCTGGCCTCGGCCGCAGGCGCGCAGAGCGGCGATGTCTACCGCACGCTGACGGTGCAGGCAGCTCCCGGCGAGCTGCTGGATCTCATCGAGTTGTATCGCGAGGAGATGGGGCTGCTCGAGTCGGTCGGAGCCGCGCCTGCCCTGTGGATGCGCCACAGTCAGGGGGATGCGTGGGATCTGTTTCTCCTCTACCCGATCGGAAGCCTGGGGGAGTACTTCGACGAGGCGGCGATGGCGGGCCGGGCCGCGGCGACGGGGGCGACGGGCCGGACCGGAGTGGAGCTCCAGGCTGCCATAGACGCGGCCACGGCTTGGCGTGAGGAAGTCTTCGTGGCCGGCCCGTCGCGCGCAGACGTCGAGCACGCCTGGGCCAGCGCAGGCTTCTTTCACGTCGAGATGTTCCAGGGGCTCGCCGGGAAGCGAGCCGAGTTGATCCGGCAACGGGAGATGGAGAACGAGTACCTCGTGGCGCTGGGCCGGTCACCCAACCAGGTATTCACCCGCATCGCCGGGGCGGCCACGGATGCGTTCACCATCGGGTACTACCAGGATTTGAGGGCGTATGCCAACTCGCCCGAGGTGACGCCCGAGCAGGAGGAACGAGCCGCCGTCGATGCAGGCTTCCGGGGCGCCGCCTATATCGGATCCTACCTGCGGGAACTCATCCTGAGGCATCACGACACGCTCGCGGTCCGGATTCCAGGCTAGGGAAAGGTCGCGGCCTGCCGCCGGCCGGGCCCGCTAGTTGATGCTGTCGTGCGCGGCGGCCCGTTCTTCTGCCGCGTCCACGGCCCTGCGTGCAGCGCCGACCCCGCCAATGCCGGGGATCGGCAGTTCGGACATGACCGAATCCCTCTGCTCGGTCGTCAGGGTGTCGGTCGGGGGTTCTCCCTCGGCCGAGGCCTCGGATTCGCCTTGGCCGCACGCCCACAGGCCCAGGACGGCGACGACGGCGATCAGTGAGCGTTTATGCATGGTTGGCTCCTGTCGTGGAGATGCGTATCCGGGTCCGTTTGGCTCCGGTGTCAGTTGCGCGGCCAGACGTTGTCGCTGGCATCATCGTCGGGGAAACGGCCTGCCGGATCGAAGACGACCGACACGACTTCCCGTCCACCGAAATCCATCACGGCGTCGAAGGTACGATTGCCGCCGAACCACACGTCCACTGGCCAGGTCACCCGCGCCGTGACGTCATCCAGCATGACCGCATTGCTCATGAGCTCGATGGGTTCGCCGTGCGCCGAGAACTCCACGTCGAGCACCACGGGTGACGGCATCTGCCCGTCCTGGCGCACCTTCACCGTAGTAGTCCCCCCCGACGTCGAGACCGACTCGATAGAGCCATCCACGGACTCCGTCGTCCAAAGCCAGTAGTACCAGAACCACCCCAGGTCGCGATCGAGCGCGTTGTCCACGAAGAACAGGAAGTCCCAGGGCGAAGGGTGCTTGAACGCCCATGTGTGGGCGTACTCGCTGATCGCACGCTGCACCTCCGCGTCGCCGACGACGCCACCGAGCATCGAGAACATGAGCGGCGTCTTCGAATACGTCTGGAAGCCGTACATGGTGCCCCCGTAATTCGCGATCCACATCGAGGGGGGCTCCTCCTCCATGCCGCTGACTCTTCCGTAGCTCTGCCCTCTGCCGTCGAGATTCGCCTCGAGGCCCTGCCTGTCGGCCGCGGACAGGATGTTCATGTACGTGTTGAATCCCTCATCCATCCAGCCATACCAGGTCTCGTTCGTGCCGACCATCATGGGCCACCACTGGTGAGCCACTTCGTGGTCCGCGGCTCCCTGGTTGGAGTTGATGACCATCGGGTACTCCATGCCTGCGCTGGGGCCATCCTGCAGTGTGAGCTGCGGGAAGGGATACGGGGCCCAGAGCTCGGAATAGAACTCGAGCGCGTGTCGGGTCAGTTCGGCGGCGCGCTCGAACCGGTCGGCTCGGCCGGGCAGGTACACCATGTGGATGGGCACGGGACCCCTTCCGGGAATGGTGGCTCGCGTCGCCTCCCACACGAAATTCTCGGCGGTGGCCCAAGCGAAGTCGTTGACGTTCTCGGCAATGAAATGCCAGACGAGCCGGTCACCGTCGGCCGTCGCCCGTCCCGGTCCGACCTCGTCGGCACCTACGATGGTCACCGTCTCATCGGAGTCGAGCACCCGAGTGAGGCGCTCCCGTGCAGTGCCCGTCAGG
The DNA here is from genome assembly GCA_039587465.1 of Gemmatimonadota bacterium. Lineage (GTDB taxonomy): Bacteria > Gemmatimonadota > Gemmatimonadetes > Longimicrobiales > Gaopeijiaceae > JBDHIL01. The sequence goes on from JBDHIL010000011.1 coordinate 14,199, forward strand.
ACCTCCTCTGGGTTCTGCAGCACACCCGTGCCGCTGACGATCCAGCCCGCGGGCACGTCGATGCGCACGTCGAAGCGTCCGAAGTTGTTGTAGAACTCCGCGGGTCCCAGGTAGACGTTGGTGTCCCAGCCCCTCAGGTCGTCGTATTTCGCGAGCCTCGGGAACCACTGGGTCGGCTGGAAGAGCGTGTCGGCCCATCTCTGTGTCATGCGATGCCCCCGCCCGTCCGGACCTCCAGGCAGCTTGGTGTGCCACTCCATGGCCAGGGTGGCCGAGGTCCCGGGGGCGATGGGCTCAGCGAGCGCGATCCGCGCCAGCGTCTGGTCCAGTCCCTGCGCCGCCAATCGGGGCACTTCATTGGGTCCCGCAGGTACCGCGGCGAGGTCGACGATCTCTCCGTTCACCTCGATGCGGGTCACCACCATGCCTGCGGTCGTCTCGGCCGGCACGGAGAATCCGCGCGGCACCGTGGCCCGGAAGATGTTGTGATCGAGCCGGAGCAGGATGTCCGCCATCTCATCGGCGCTCTCGTTGTGGATCACGATCGTCTCTTCGCCGGTGATTGTCTGTGTCGCCGGGTCCAGGCGAGCGTCGATGGTGAAGTCCGTTCGCAGCTGCCAATAGTCGGCCCCGGGCAGCCCTGTGGAGTCGCGGGTCCCGGCTCCGTGAGCCCGTAGAATGGCGTCGGTCATCGGGACGTCGCGGCGGACTGCCCGTTCCGGCGGTGCCGTCTGGGCGGATGCCGTGGCAGGCACTGCGGCCAATGTCAGGAGCAGAGAGGGAACGAGCGAGGAGCGGTTGATCATGACGATTCCTGTTGTGGCCTGCTGGCGCCGACCGGTACGGCGAGTGGGATGGCCAAGATATGCGCGGTGCTGAGGGTCTACCAATAGCGAATCCGGCGCGTTGACCATAGGCTGGCAGAACAACCAGACCCCGAGACAAGTCATGGACCGTCGAGCTTTCCTGCACGCATCAGCCGTCACCGCCCTCGCGGGCGGTACAGCCCATCTCTCCGCGCATCAGCTCGGGGCACACCCGATTCCCCGACCGGCGGCCGGTAACCCCGAGGCACTGATCATGGACGCCATGGGGGAGCTGCGCCCCGTCTACGGCCCTTCGTTGGTTCGTGAGATCCTGGCCAGCGGCACCGATTCCATCACCGTCACGCTGTGCGATCCGAAGCCCGTGGGTGCCGAGGCTCTCGAGTTGGCCATCGACGGCTTGATGGAATACGACCGTTACCTGGGTGCCCATCCCGAGCTCTTCGTGAAGGCCGCGTCGGTCACCCATGTGGACGAGGCACGCGGTTCCGGACGGATGGCGGTCTTCTACCTCTATCAGAATTCGGTCCAGTTCGGGCTCGACCTGGACCGCGTGGAGATGTTCCGCAGGCTGGGTGTCACCAGCTGCCAGATCACGTACAACGAGAGGAACCCGGCGGGGGTCGGATGCAGGGAAGAGGGCGACGAAGGCGGCTTGACGGACTTCGGACGGGAACTGGTCGCTCGCATGAACGACGTCGGGATGTTGGTAGACCTGGCTCACGCCAACGAGAGGACGATGGCCGAGACCATCCGGCATTCCCGAGTGCCGGTCATCAACTCTCACACCGGATGCGACGCGGTCCACCCGCACGTCAGAAACATGTCCGATGCGAACATGACCGCCACCGCGGAGCGGGGTGGCGTCGTGGGCATCTGCCAACTCAGACCCTTCCTGACCGAGAAGAAGTCCGACAACCTGCACGCGTACTTCGACCATATCGACCACGCCGTGAACGTCTGCGGAATCGAGCACGTGTGCATCGGCTCGGATCGGGATCACCGCGTGATCGAGATGACCCCGGAGTACGAGGCCGAACTCCGGGCGGAGGAGGGGAGTCAGGTGAGCAGCAGTGAGCTCCCGTACTTCATCGACGAGCTGAACGGGCCCGGACGGATGTCGGTCGTGTGGGACGGTCTCGTCCGCCGGGGCTACTCGGAAGACGGCGTCGAGAGGCTCATGGGCCTCAACCTGTATCGGCTCTACCGCGACGTGATCGGGTAGGGCCTGGCCTCGGGGGGCTCATGACTCCGGAGGAGTCTCCGGGTCGCGGTGCTCGGGGCGCCAGGACAGAAGGTGGTAGCCCGCCACGTTGAATCACCGGCCCAACCTTTTCAGCATAGCGCGCGCCGCATGGAGTATCTAGGCTGATGCTACACGACTTCTTCCTGAGGTGCGTCATGCGATCGCATTATGTGGCTCCCGTTCGACGGCCAACCGGTCTCCGCTCCGGAATCCTCCTTCCGGCGGCTGCCCTGATTCTGGGATCCTGCCAGTCTTCGCCGGACCGAATCACGGTCGATGTCTCCTTCCCCGAAGAGGTCGTGGCCGATGCGCTGGACGGCCGAGTGATCGTGGCTTTCTCTACGCTCGAAGAGGGCGAGCCGCGCTTCCATGTCAACGACGGACCGGCGGCGCAGCCGGTGTTCGGGATCGACGTTGAAGGTTGGACCGCCGGGCAGATCGTGAGCCTCACGGATACAGTCTTCGGTTTCCCCGTCGACCGACTCGGCGATCTGCCCGCAGGCGACTATCGCGTCCAGGCGATCTTGAATCGCTACGAGAGATTCGATCGTGCGGACGGCCACTCTGTGCTTCTGCCCCCCGATCGCGGAGAGGGACAGCAGTGGGCTAGGAAGCCCGGGAATCTGTACAGCGTGCCCATGGACTTCACTGTCGGTCCGGCTGGTGAGTCCGAACGACTGACGCTGGCTCTCGATCAGGTCATTCCCGAACTCCCGGATCCGGCCTCACTCGAGACGGAGTGGGTGAAGTACGTCCGCATCCGCTCGGAGCTGCTTTCCGACTTCTGGGGCACTGACATGTACCTCGGTGCCTGGGTCCTGCTTCCTCAGGGGTTCGACGAGCATCCCGAGGCGCAGTATCCGCTCGCGATCTGGCATGGTCACTTTCCGAGCTCCTTCAGCGCGATGCGGGTCGAGCCCCCGGACACCGCCGCGGAATGTGTCTACAGCGGCCGCTTCAGCCTCGATTGCTACAACCGGATCCAGCAGCAGTACCAGCATGAGGTGTATGAGCAGTGGACGTCGGCCGATTTCCCCAGGCACCTGGTTGTGGAGATTCAACACGCGACGCCGTTCTACGACGACTCCTATGCGGTCAACTCGGCGAACAACGGGCCCTACGGCGACGCCATCATGACTGAACTCGTCCCCGAGATCGAGCGCCGGTACCGCGGTCTCGGGGAGGGCTGGGCCCGATTTACCTATGGCGGCTCCACAGGTGGGTGGGAGGCCATGGCGGTTCAGGTCCTCTACCCCGATGAGTTCAACGGCGCCTACGTCGCGTGTCCGGATCCGATCGACTTCAGGGCCTATACCGTATTCGATCTGTATGGGGAGGAGAACGCATACTGGATCGACTCCCCGTTCAAGCGGACCGCTCGCCCCGGTCACCGCGACTGGATGGGTCACATCGACCGCACGCTCGAGGAGTCGAACCACCTCGAGCTGGTCCTGGGCACCAGGACGCGGTCCGGTCAGCAGTGGGACGTGTGGGAGTCGGTCTACTCACCCGTCGGCAGTGATGGGTATCCGCAACGCATTTGGGACAAGATGACCGGGGAGATCGACCACGACGTGGCCGAGTACTGGAGAGAGAACTACGACCTCAACCACATCATGCAGAGGGACTGGAAGACGCTCGGCCCGAAGCTGGAAGGCAAGCTGCACATCTACGTCGGGGAGATGGACAACTACTACCTGAACAACGCCGTGTACCTGACCGAGGACTTTCTCGAGAGTACGACCGAACCCTACTACGGTGGGATCGTGGACTATGGTGCCCGGGACGAACATTGCTGGAACGGCGACCACGACCAGCCCAACGCCGTCAGCCGGCTGCGCTACATCCAGATGTACACGCCCCTGATGCTGCAGCGGATGATGGAGGCGCACCCTCCGGGGGCGGACCTGACGAGTTGGAGGTACTGAGGTCTGGGCTCCGGGGGGTAGACATTCCGCCCGGCCCGGCCTGAGATTCCGGCCCCTGCACACTCAACCCCATCGTACCATGGCCAAGAACGCATCGTTCGACATCTCGACCGGCGTCGACCTCCAGGAAGTGGACAACGCCGTCAACCAGGCGACCAAGGAGATCCTCACCCGTTACGACTTCAAGGGTACCGAGTGCACGTTCGAGTTCGATCGCGTGGCCGGAGAGGTGAAGCTGGACGCCGATGACGAGTATCGGCTGCAGGCGCAGTTGGCTGTTCTGCGGGAGAAGCTGTCGCGGCGCGGCGTGCCCGTGAAGAATCTGGACGAGGGAAAGGCGGAGATCGGCTCGCTGGGTCGGGCTCGGCAGACCGTAGGCCTGAAGCAGGGCATCGATCAGGACACGGCGAAGAAGATCGTGAAGGACATCAAGAACGCCGGCTTCAAAAAGGTGCAGGCCCAGATCCAGGGCGACGAGGTCCGGGTGATCGCCCCATCGCGCGACACCCTTCAGGAGGTCATCACGTTCCTGAAGACTCAGGACTACGGGATGGAACTCACCTTCGGGAACTACCGCTAGGGCAGCGTACCGGCTCCCTCCGCCCAGGGCGCACCGACGACCATCTCCAGAAGAGCCAGCAGTTCTGCGTCGTCACCCTCGTAGATGAGCACGACCTGCGCGAGCAGGTAGATATGGGGCGTGGCGCTCCAGGTGAGCACGGTGCCGTCGAACGTCGTGGCGTCCCGGCTGAAGCGGCGGACGTCGTTGCTCGCGACGGATGACGTGCAGTACTCGTACCAGAGCACAGTGTGCCCGTTCACCGCGAGTTCCGTGGCGGCCGTCGCCATGAGGGTAGACTCGAGTCGCTCGCCCAGATCCTCGACCTCGGCACCTGCGTTCCGCAGCGAACCCAGGACGTCGAACGCCGGCATCCCCATCGCCGGCCCGTCGCGGTAGCACGGGTCCGCCGGATCGGTGCACGCACCCAGTGCAATGATCGTGGTCAGCGCGATCCAGCCCGACCGTCGAAGCCATAGTCTGATTTCGTGTTCCATGCTCAATGTACGAATGGGGCGCGACCCATGTGACATCAGAACTACGGCCCCGGGAGTTCGCGCACCTCGTCGCTGCGAGGACGAGCGTCCGAGGGCGCAGGCTCCCACCCGGCGATCCGCTCGGCCAGGCGGAATACAGACAGCGGAGACGAGCCTTCTGCCTTGTTGTTCACGATGACGAAGGCGCCCCGTTCGGCAACCAGCGCGTCCAGCGCCGCTTGAGCGATCTGTTCCCGGGTGGTCGGGTCCTCGTCCACGAGGGCGTCGAACGGCGCGTAACGATCCTTGGCCGCCCCGTACGAGAGCCCCGCGCGGAGCATCCACCGAACCACCAGAGCCGGCTGCTCGAAGGGGCGTATCAAGCGGAACTGATCATCCAGCGACGACATCGAAGGATGGACTGTGTAGCAGTGGGCGGCTCCTGTTTCCTCCAGCGCATGGGCGTATGCCTCCGTCAGGAGGGCCGGCGTCCGCAGCTCGACCGAGTAGAGCACCCCCTTCGGAAGCTGCTCCAGGAATCTGTGCAGTCGCTCGGCGAACGCATCCCGGCCACCCACGAGGTTCGGTGACATCGGTGAGAACTGGAAGAGGAGGGGCCCCGCCTTGGCGCCCAGTCCTTCCGTCATCGGTCCCACGACCTCCTGGGTCGCGAAGTCGGCGTCGAGGAAGAACGGGTTCGAGCCGCGCAAGCTGCCAGGTCCCGGGTCGGTGGGCGACGTGAGCAGGCGGTCGGCCTTCACGAGGAACCGGAAGTCCTCGGGGACCACCGCCGCATAGGCCCGGAAGACGTCGGCATGAACCGAGCGGTAGTAGGTCCGATCGACGCCGACCGCACGCAGCAGGGGGTGCTTGGCGTACGCCTCGAGTCCATGAGTCGCGAGCTCTGATCCGGGGGCGTGTCGGCCGTATACGATTCCGCGCCAACCGGGAAAGCTCCAGGACGACGTTCCCATGCGGAGTCCAGCCGGAATCCGCTCGGCCACGTCGATGTGGCTCGCCGAGGGTGGTTGGGGATCCACCCGAGCCTGGGGCTCGTATGCGGGATCGTCACCGAATAGCCCGAGTTGAACACTCATGCCCTCGGTCTACTGCATCCGCAGGGCAGGGACAAGGGGAAGAGCTCCGCCGTGCCGTCCGCGGCCCGTGACTCCCCCGGCTTCCCCGGCCGACATACCTTCCAGGCCATGGACGTTCAGATCTTCGGTATCAAGAACGACGCGAGCACCCGGAAGGCTATGCGCTTCTTCAAGGAGCGGCGCCTCAAGGTCCACTTCGTCGATTTGAAGGTGAAGGCTCCCTCGAAGGGGGAGCTGCGCCGTTTCGTTCAAAAGGTCGGGGCAGAGGGCATCATCGATCGCGACGGCAAACGCTTCAAGGCCCTGGGACTGCAAACCGCCTATTACGGGGACGATCGCTGGATGGAGATCGCGTCCGAAGAGCCGCTCATCCTGCGATTGCCTCTCGTGCGCATGCAGAACCAGGTCACGGCCGGACTCGCGGAAGATTCCTGGAAGGAGTGGACAGCGAAGTAGCCCCGACCTCGTGTGCGTGTCGTCAGTCGGAGGCCTCCCCGACGATGGCGATGAGGCTTCCGTCCGGGCTCACGGCGAGCCGCGAGATCTCGATCCCGAGATGAGAGAGGTCCGCCACTTCGTGCCAGTCACCCTGATCTCCCGGTCGCCACTGGTAGAGTCGGCTTCCGTGACCCATCAGCAGGGTCCCGCCGGGCGTCCAGGCATGGAAGTCACCCCCCTCGATAGCCTCGATGAGGCGATTCTGCTCTCCGGTAGCCGGGACGATACGGGTGATCCAGGACTCATCCGCGGAAACGCGCTGCACGAAGCTCACCGTGTTCGAATCCGGGATCCGTTGAATCGATCGGCCGATGTTGTCGCCGTGAACCTCGGACCGGCCGGTCCGGACATCCCCCACCTGCAGAGTCGCGGGGTCGCCCAGCACGAACATCACAACGGTCGCGTCGTCCGCCCACGCGTGGTACCCGACCGGGGCGAGGTCCTGAAGCAGAACCGTAGCGTTGCTGCCGTCTTCATCGAAGGCCCACAGGCGCTGGGTGGAGTCTGCCTCGACCCGAATCGCGGAGAATCCCCCACCCGGTCGCGGGGTGGCAGAGTACTCGCTCTCCGGTGCCGTGGTCGTCACTGCCCTGTTCATGCCGGTCCTGAGGTCGTGGATCCAGATGTCCGCTGCTCCCGCGTCGTCCACCACCGTGTACCAGAGGCCGCTCCCGTCAGGCAGGAAATACGGTTGGTTGTCGTAGCCCTCCCGGTTCGTGATGTTCGCCGGTTCGCCGAGGTGCAGTCCCCCGTCCGCCTCGCCGCCGAGGCTGGCCAGCCAGATGTCGGTTCCCGGAGGAGTGTCTGCGATGTCTTCGGCCGGCTGTCCGCCACCGCACGCGGAGAGTGCGAGCCATACCCACGCGAGGCGCCTCATCGGAGGGCTCCTGCTACGCCGATCAGAGAAGCGCACCGGCCCGGGGCCCCGTCCCTTCCCAGTGTCAGCCTGAGCACATGGGTGAGGAATCCCCGTCCCTCGGAATCCCCTCCCCGTTCTCCGAACGCCCCTTCGGCAAGGTCGAACAGGTCTCGCTCTCCGGGCACTCGGACGAGCGCGTCGCGGGCCCTGGTCCGCCAGGCGTCGTAGCCCTCGTCGGGTCCAAAGACCATCCGGTGCAGATTCATGCAGGGTGCCAGCATGTTGAATGTCGCGAAGTACTCCCACCGTGCCCCGCGGAGCGCGTCTTCATCCTCGACCAGACGCGGGATGCCCTGGAGGAGCGAGTGGACGTCCTCCTGGACCGCTCCTGCCCGCGCACGACGGACCGCGTCCGCAGCAGCCTGACGGGCGGCGGAGAGGGCATCTGCCCGGTCACCCTGTCCGACACGTCGGTAGTAGGCCTCGAGGGCGTCGCCTCCCATGTTCGCAAGCACGAGTCCGACCAGGTTGTCGATGAGAGTCGGCCCCTGCTCGATGAGCAGGTAGCCTGTGGAAACCAGCTCCCGGAGTGTGTTCTCGGCGTCCGCCCTTTGCCCTTCGGAGAGCTCTACCGTGGCCTTGGCCACCTGCGCGAGTCCCGCGGTCCGGAAGGCGGCGAAACGGGGCCACGGCAGGCTCGCGTAGGATGCGCTGTCAGGGAAGGGGAGCGTCCAGCGCCCCGTCACGACGTCTGCGAGCTCAGCACGTGCCAGCAAGTGGAATGCCTCATGGGCAGGATGCGCGGCAGCTTGCCGGAGGGCAGCCTGTTCGTCAGGTGTGAAGTCGTCCAGAGCGGTGGCCATCAGGTCGGTCGCCACGGTTTCCGTGAACGCGTCCGGGAAGACGCCCGGATTCGGGAACCAATCGAGTTCGTAGGTGGTCGTCGGTGCCTCTTCCCACGCTTCCGTTGCACCGCTGCTGCCCACGAATCCGAGATTCTGGAGCGCGCCTCCGGCGGCCAGTGGCGTGATACTCTCATCGGCCGGCAAGCGGTACGCGCCCAGTGCCTCGGCCGCGGCCGCCATTTCCTGGATGGAGCGTATCTCGGGAAGCGCGATGGACGCGAGGATCGCCCCGATACCCCCGGTCACCGAGACGGTCATGGCGGGAAGGATGGTGAGCACTGCCGCTGCCACCGCCAGCGTCCCCGACAGCCTGAATCGCGCACCCTGTCCCTTGGGACCCGATCCGAGCGGGATACCCTCGACTCCATCCAGACGGGCGGCCCAGTCCTCGCCCTCGGCCTGGATGCGGTCTGCGCCTTCCTGGGCTATCCAGCGGACGCGAGCCCCATGGACGGTCGTGTGTTGACGCATTCCGATGACGAGACCCCATGCGAGAAGCAGCGCCGCGGGTCCGATGGTCATGAGCCACACACCCGAGGGGGTGATGAACCCCCTCGTGGCCAACAGGATCGCGGTGCCGAATCCGACCGCCAGCCACACCCCCGCGGCGAGGAGAAGGGCAGCTCCCCGGATCCGCATGCGCACCACGGACTCGCGACGGTCCGCGTCCATGAGGGAGAAGTGGCGCTTGCCCTGAATCAGGAACCCGGTGTCTCTCGAAGCGTCGGTAATGACCTCGAGAATGGTCCAGGTGCCATACCCGCGGTCAGCCGCCCGGCCGGCCGCCCGCATGAGGGTCACGAAAGACTGGACGGCGAAGATCAGGAGGGCTGTCCCGACCAGGGCCAGGGAGAGGCCGACCCCCCAATCTCCTCCGAACGGACCAAGGCTCCACAGGGGCTGTTCGCCGGCCATCGCCCAAAGAAGCGGAAGCACGAGCAGTAGCCCACCCAGCCATGTGGTCCCGATCGTCCTCCACAGGCGTCCCTGGATGCCTTCGAGTCCCGGCGGGGGCCACGTGAGCGGCGGTTGCGAGATATTGGGTGCTGGCTCCCCGTTCTTCATCGTAGGCTCCTGGCCGAGTGGCATGGCGCCAACATGAGCGTTGACCGGGCGGTGGCGAAAGCCTCTCGTGAACGAGGTCTTCACGGGCGATCCAGCCCGGGGAGGTGGGTTGGGTCCATCCTGGTCCGGCGTGCCTGGGGCCCGGAGCTGTCACGAGCGGTCGGATCTGCTCGTTCTTGGGGCACACAAGAGACCTGGAGAGCAGACCGTGACTTATCGACAGACCCTGATTGCATCCGTCATGCTGGTCGCCGCCGGCTGTGGCATTCTCTCTCCCGGCGGTGGTCCGAGATCTGATCTCGAAGAGAATCGGGAACGATGGGAGGCGTTCAGGCCGACGAGCTATTCCGTCACGATCGAGAGACTCTGCTTCTGCGGAGTCGAGGCGCGGGGCCCTGTGCAGGTCACGGTCCAGGGCACCGAAGTGATCGAGCGTGTCTACACGGACAGCGGAGAGCCCGTGGCCGAGAACCTCGCTCATGTCTTTCCCGGGATCGACGGGCTGTTCGACTTCCTCCTCGAGGCGCTCGACGGCGACGCTCATGAAATCCGGGTCACGTATGACCAGGGTACGGGCATTCCGACGGATGTGTGGATCGACTACGATGAGAACATGATCGACGAGGAGCAGGGCTTCTCCGTGACGCTGCCCCTGGTCACGCACCCCTGACGGCGCGCCGGCTCGGTATTCGATCACCCGCCGATCCGACGCCGAGGTTCAAGAACCGCGCCAGCGCCCTATATTCCTCAGGTTCCCGATCCAGCCGCCCTCTACCCCGGAAGCGCGTGTGAACGAGGGTGCCCGCACCCACCGTCTGGCCACGGTCACGATCCCTTCTCCCGACCTCCGTCCGGAGGCGTTTCTCCGCCATGCGGTCGGCGGCGCGCGGGGGGTGTGGTCCCGGGGCGACCGCTGGGTAGCCCACGCCGGGGTTGCTGCGGAGCTTCGGACGTTGGGCAACGGCGGCGATCGGTACGAAGAGGTCTGGCGGGCGGCGAATCGTCTCGCGCTCGATCCGGTGCTGCCACAAGGGGCCGCCCGGGCGCCGCGCGTGCGCTTCTATGGCGGTTTCTCCTTTCGAGCGGACCACCGAGCCGAGGGAGTCTGGAAGGCCTTTCCGACGGGCCTGTTCCATCTGCCGACGTTCGAGCTCGAGGGCAATGAAACCGGGGACGCGTGGCTACGGGCACGGGCCGTCGTCCCCGCGGCCGACGCTGGTGACGCGCTCGCTGACCTGCTGCGCCGTGCAGAAGCTCTGCGTGCTGAACTCACGGCGCTCGCCGATGGGTCGCGTGCGAGGGTAGCCGCCGCTACGGGCGAGGCACGCGCCACGGACCGATCGGCATGGGAAGCCGCGGTGGAGGAGTCTCTGGAGGCGATCCGTGACGGCAGGGTCTCGAAGGTGGTCCTGGCCCGGACGCTCGACGTGACCACCGATCGCCCGGTCGATCCAGTGGACGTCGTGGCGCACCTCCTGGAGGTCAACCGGGGAAGCCACGTGTTCTTCTTCGAGCCCGAGCCGGGCGCGGCCGTCGTCGGGGCTGCTCCCGAGACCGTGGCGACGCTCAAGGACGGGGTGTTCCACGCGACCGCCGTGGCGGGGTCGATCCGGCGGGGAGACTCGGCCCGCGAGCAGGCCGAACTCGCCGCCCAGCTTCTCGCCAGCGACAAGGACAGAACCGAGCAGCGGATCGCACTGGACGACATGGTCGCCCGCTTGGGCACGGTCGCGCATCAGATCCGGACCGATCCACAGCCCCACGTGCTGACCCTGGCCCGGATCCAGCACCTGGAGACGGAGATCCGAGCCAGTGTCCCGGGGGGGACCGGCATCCTGGATCTTCTGCGGCTTCTGCACCCGACTCCTGCTGTATGCGGACTGTCCCGCGACGCTGCCATGCAGTTCCTGGCCGAGGAGGAACCCTTCGACCGGGGATGGTACGCCGGTCCTGTGGGCTTCTTCGATGTCGAGGGGAACGGAGTGTTCGCTCCCGCTCTGCGCATGGCGGTCATGACTGCCGGTGGGTGGAGGCTGTTCGCGGGGGCCGGAATCGTCGAAGGTTCGGTGCCGACGCTGGAGTGGGAGGAGACGGCGATCAAGTTCCGCCCGGTCCTGGAGGCTCTCCAGGAGGGTGGCGCAGAGCTCGTTGAGAGTGGTGCGGGTGCGGGCGGCGTACCGCCGGGGATCTCGCGCGAGGGCGGTGTGTGAACGACTCGTCCGCGAACACCGCCTGGGCTCGCGCTCTCGCCGACGAGATGGCCCGGTGCGGCGTGACCGAAGTGTGCCTGGCCCCGGGATCCCGCTCCACGCCGCTGGTCCTGGCCTTCGCCGCTCATGGAAAGCTCAAGATCCGCGTTCATGTGGACGAACGGTCCGCCGCGTTCTTCGCGCTCGGGGTGGGCAAGGCTTCCGGCTTGCCCGCGATCATGATCACGACGTCGGGCACTGCGGCTGCGAACGTCTTTCCAGCGGTCATCGAGGCAGCCCAGGCCGAGGTGCCTCTCATCGTGCTCACGGCCGACCGACCGCACAGGCTCAGAGGGGCGGACGCCAACCAGGCGATCGACCAGATCGGTCTGTATGGCAGGTATCCGCGGGCCTTTCACGAGATGGCGCCGCCGTCCCTGGATGCCCGTGATCTCCGCCACCTCCGCACCGTAGCCTGCAGAGCGGTGGCCGACGCGGTCGGGGTTCCAGCCGGCCCCGTGCACCTGAACCAGCCCTTCGACAAGCCCTTCGAGCCGCTCGCCGGTGGCTCCTCGCAGGACCCGGACGGGGGCGAGTCGCCTCCTTCCGTGGAGAGACCGGATGGGGTGCCGTTCGTGGCCGTGGGTCCTCGCGTGCCCCGAGCCTCGGAGTCCGAGATCGACCTTCTCGTGGACTTGATGGCCCGACACCCGTGGGGTCTCATCGTCACCGGTCCGTCATCCGCCCGAGGCGACGCGGCCGATGCGGTGCTCCAGTTGGCCGCGGCGACAGGATACCCGCTGCTCGCGGACCCTCTTTCGGGCGCGCGCTTCCATCCGTCGCACGGAGCGACCGTGGTTCCCGCCTACGATCTCTTTCTCGGTGACGCGGGGGTCCGCGACCGGCTGGCACCCGACCTCATCGTCCGCTTCGGCGCGGCACCGACGTCGGCCGCGCTTCAGAAGTACCTCTTCCATCACAACGGGGTGCGTCACGTGGTGGTGGATGCCGCAGGACGGTGGAAGGGACACGCTGCCGTCGAGACCGACTACATCAGGGCTGACGCAGCGGACACGAGCGCCCGGCTGGCGGAGAAGGTCGCGATGCCCGTGGAGCCGTCGTGGCGGGAAGATTGGCAACGGGCAGGGCAGGCGGCCGTGGACATGATCTCTCAGCAGAGTCCGGGTGATGAGGGTCGGGTGGCCGCGACGCTGGCTGCGGCCCTGCCGTCTTCATCGAGCCTGTTCATCTCGAACTCCATGCCCGTCCGGGATATCGACGCATTCGGCCTGCCGCGCGAGGATCACGTCTTGGTGCTGGGCAACCGGGGCGCGAGCGGCATCGACGGCGTTGTGTCGTCGGCCTTTGGGGCCGCTGCGGCAACGGCTGGCCGCATGGTGTGCCTGATCGGCGATCTGGCTTTCCTGCACGACCAGAACGGGATGCTCTGGAGCCGCGAGTCCGACGCGAGTGTGGTCTTCGTTCTGGTGGACAACGACGGCGGAGGCATCTTCCACATGCTTCCCGTGCGGGAGCATGAGCCACACTTCACGCCGCTGTTCGCGACGCCGCACGGACTCGACTTCCGCCACGTCGCCCAGCTCCACGGTGTGCCTTTCAGGGACGTGACACCGGCGGAGCTGTCAGGGGCTCTCGAAGGCGCGCTGGGCGTCGCCGGAACGCAGATCCTGAGGGTCCGCACCGACCGCGACGCCGGGCGCCGGGCCCGCGGTGCGATCGCCGATGCGGTGGCCCGGAGCGTGCTCAGCGCTTTGGGGTAGCGTGCCGAGCGCGCTTCCGCCACCATGGGGCCGTGCGGTCCAGAGATTCCTCACCAGGACATCCCGATGAGCAAGCCCGACTGGAAAGAGGTCAAGAGCTACGAGGACATCACCTTCCACAAGTGTGATGGCGTCGCCCGTATAGCCTTCAACCGGCCCGAGGTGCGTAACGCTTTCCGGCCGGAGACCCTGTTCGAGATGCAGGAGGCCTTCCGAGATGCAGGGGAGGACCCCAGCATCGGCGTGGTTCTCCTCACTGGCAATGGACCGGCCAAGGACGGCAAGTGGGCGTTCTGTTCCGGTGGTGACCAGAGGGTGCGGGGGGATGGTGGGTATGTGGGAGCGGGTGGCGTCCCACGGCTGAACGTCCTCGAACTTCAGCGCTACATGCGCTCCATGCCCAAGCCGGTGATCGCGCTCGTGCCGGGATACGCCATCGGTGGCGGGCACGTGCTCCACATCGTATGCGACCTGACCCTTGCGGCGGACAGCGCCGTGTTCGGCCAGACCGGGCCGATCGTGGGTTCGTTCGATGGTGGCTTCGGCTCGTCGTTTCTCGCGAGGATGGTGGGGCAGAAGCGCGCCAGGGAGATCTGGTACCTGTGTCGCCAGTACTCGGCTCAGGAAGCGTTCGACATGGGAATGGTGAACAAGGTCGTTCCCCTGGACGAGCTGGAGGCGGAAGGGTGGACCTGGGCTCAGGAGATCCTGGACAAGAGTCCGCTCGCGATTCGACTCCTCAAGAGCGCCTTCAATGCAGACGTGGACGGGCAGGCAGGCCTTCAGGAACTAGCGGGGAATGCCACGCTCCTCTACTACATGACCGAACAGGGGCAGGAGGGTAAGAATGCCTACCTCGAGAAGCGAAAGCCGGAGTTCCGTAAGTATCCCTGGCTTCCCTGGTAGGAGCGAGTCCCGGATGGATCGTCTACGCATCGCCCTGACGGGCTGTGCCGCCCTCTTGGTGGGGATCGCCGCCTGTGGCGGGGGCAGTCCGCTCCGGAACCCGACGCCGGACATGCTCGCCGCCCGGGCCCCTGATTCGTTCGTCGTGGAAATGGTCACGAGTGAGGGTGTGCTCGAGATCACCATGCACCGCGCCTGGTCTCCGGCTGGAGTCGATCGGGCGTATCAACTCATGGTCAACGACTTCTATGCGGGCGCTCGCTTCTACCGGGTCGAGGGTGATTTCGTCGCCCAGTGGGGCTTCTCTGGAGATCCCGTCGTGGATTCGGTTTGGGGCGAGCATCCTGTTCCCGACGAACCCGTGGTGGGCAGCAACACGCGTGGCGTGGTGAGCTTCGCCCGAGGTGGACCCGAGAGCCGCTCCTACACGATGTTCGTCAACCTGTCGGACAACACACGGCTCGACACGCTCGCGGCCAGGGGCATCGTCGGATACCCGCCGATCGGTCGGATCCACAGGGGGGTGGAGGTGATCGACGGATTCTATGGGGCCTATCGGGCGAACGCCCCCCGCCAGGACTCGATTGCGGATCTGGGCAACGACTACCTGCGGCGAAGCTACCCGCAGCTGGACTCCATCGTGAGTACGCGCGTCATCCGTCGGTGGCCGTGACCTCCGAGGTCACTCGGGCGCAGGCCTGGGTTCTCGCAGCCCGTCCCAAGACGCTGACCGCCGCTGCTGCACCCGTGCTCGCCGGAGTGGGAGTGGCCGCTCACCACGCAACGTTCCGTCCTCTTCCGGCCTTCGCCGCGCTGCTCGGTGCGCTCCTCATTCAGATCGCCACCAACCTGGCCAACGACTACTACGACTTCGTGCGCGGCGGCGATACGGAGGAGCGTGTGGGCCCGGTCCGGGTGACCCAGGCCGGACTCATCCCTGCCGCCGAGGTGAAGCGTGGCATGATCGCCGCGCTCGTGGCGGCGAGCGTGGTCGGTGTCTATCTGGTGGCTGTGGGCGGATGGCCTGTGGTGTGGATCGGTCTCTCGTCGCTGGCCCTGGCCGTGCTGTACACCGGGGGGCCGTACCCCCTGGCCTATCACGGATTGGGCGACCTGTTCGTCTTCGTCTTCTTCGGCCTGGTCGCCGTGTCCGGCACGTACTACGTGCAGGGCCTCGCCTGGCCGGGGGACGCGTTTCTGGCCGGTGCCGCCATGGGGGCTCTCACCACCGCGATCCTCGTGGTCAACAACCTGCGGGACCTGGAGACCGACGCGAAGGTGGGAAAGCGGACGCTGGCGGTGCGGATCGGACGCGGTGGGACCAGGGCCGAGTACGTCTTCGCTCTTCTGCTCGCGTTCGCAGTCCCCGTGGCCGGGATCATCCGGTTCGATTGGCCGCTGCACGTGATGGCGACCTGGGCGGCCCTGCCGTTCTGCGCCGGACCCGTCCGCACTGTCTGCACGTTCAACGATCCGCGGGAGCTCTTCCCTGCTCTGGGGCAGACCTCGAGGGTGGTGGCCCTCTACGGCATCCTCATCGCGGCCGGCCTGGCGCTCGGCTGATGGCGGTGGTGGACCTGCTCGCGGTGGCCCGGGAGCGGGGCCTGGACCCCGAGGCGACGATACTGGTGACGGACCCGACCTCGTTCACACTGGCGGGGCTCGAGCGAGGCGTCGACCACGACTATGTCCCAACTCTCCGGGCCCGCGGGGCGAGGGCTGGGCGGATCTTCCCGGTGGTGGTGGAGCCCGACGAGGAGGGTGTGCTGACGCTACTCGCCCTCTGGCGCCTGGGGGCGGTTCCCGCGCCTCTGAACCCGCGACTCACCGGACCCGAGCGGGATCAGGCCGGGCACGCCCTAGCGGGTCGCGATGCCGGAGATGCCCAGGTCGTCCTTTGGACCTCGGGAACGTCGGGTGCGCCCCGGGGAGTGGCTCTCTCGTTCGCGAATCTGGCCGCGAGCGCCGAAGCCGTCAGTCGGAGGCTGCAGTTGACGCCTCGCGACGTCTGGCTCGCCACCCTGTCCCCGGCGCATGTCGGAGGACTGGCACTGCTGACCCGCCCCTTCCTTCTCGGGGGGGTGCTGGTCGCGTGGGGAAGGGTGGAGACGACGGACCTCGCCGCGTTGCTCGACGGCCCCGATGGACTCCCCGTCGGGGTCGGGCGGGCCGTGAGTCATGTATCGCTGGTGCCAACGCAGCTTCGACGACTTCTGGACCAGTGGGGTGATCGCCCGCCACCGCCCGCCCTCCGCTGCGTGCTCCTGGGCGGGGCCCACACGCCGCCCGCCCTGCTGGGGAGGGCGGTAGAGGCCGCGTGGCCCGTCGCCCTCACCTACGGAATGACGGAGATGACGTCCCAGGTCGCTACCGCTCCCCCCGCGCTGGCCGCACAGAAGGCGGGAACGGTTGGCAAGGCGCTGGATGGAGTAGAGGTGAGAGTCGCGGAGGATGGTGAGATCTGCACGCGCGGCCCCACCCAGGCACTCGGATACGCGGCCGGAGCCGGCTCGCTTGGCGACGAGGAAGGGTGGTTCCACACCGGTGACCTCGGCAGGCTGGATGCGGACGGCGACCTGTGGATACTGGGCCGCGCCGCCGATCGCATCATCACAGGTGGAGTGAACGTCGACGCGGTCGAAGTCGAGGACGTGATCCGAAGCCATCCGTCCGTCGTGGACGTGTGCGTCGTCGGCTTACCCGATGACGAGTGGGGAGAGGTCGTGTCCGCCTGGGTCGTGCCGGTCGAGGGTGAATTCGATCTCGACGAGATCGAGACCTGGCTGGCCGAGCTCGTGGGCGGGCCCAAGCGGCCCCGTCGCTGGGTGGTGGAGCGCGAGGTCCCCCTCAACGCCAACGGGAAGCCCGATCGCGGCCTCGTCAGAGAGTTGATCGGGGGGTGATCGAACGCGGGCGGGAGCACGTCCCTCGCATCTGGTGACCGGTCCGGAAGTCGGAACGGCCCCCGCCACGCGCACTATCCCTCACTGCCTGTCTCGCGACCTCTGCCAACTGAAGGTCACTCCCATCCGGAACGTCATGACATTGGCCTCGGTGCGGTTGGGATACAGGGTGATGCTTCCGTCGGGATGGTCGAAGATGTCACCCTCGGTGAGATAGTCCGCAACGCCGTTTTCGTGTCGCTCCACCCCGAGGTCGATGAAGACCGGTGTGCGGCCGCGGCTCACTCGCACCCTGACACCGCCTCCGGCACGCCACGCGAAGACTCCGTCGGAGTAGTTGGTGGTACTGGCGAAGTCTTCGTAGCCGTCGTCACCCAGCGAAGACGTCGTGACGAAGTAGCTGAAGCCCAGGGAGGCGTTCACGTAGGGCTCCACGGCCCCCCTCGCGAGCACAATCTCCGGCCCAATGCCGCCGAAGACGATGGCGTTGTCGGTGGTCATGTCCAAGCCGATGCGGCATCCGACCGGAACCGCATAGCAGAACTCCTGCCTCTCGTGCCCGTAGATCAGGAAGCCGAAGTCCGCCCGGAGGCGGAGGTGGCCCTCGGCGGCAACCGGCACGCCACCGTCGATCTGCAGTCCGAAGGCTTGGTCGACGAGGGTGCCCATGTCTCCCAGTGGATCTCCCAGGAGTAGCGTGATACCCACCTGTCCCGCCGGGCCCCCGTCGTGCTGCGCCATCGCCGTGGGTGCGCCCACCGCGAGCGCCGTCAGTACGATCAACCAGGCCCTCAGTCCGGACCTCATCTCCACCACCTCCGCTGAGTTCGTGCATCCGTTGCGTGATAGAGCACGACCCGTGCCGCAGGCTAGAGGTGGCTGGAAAGTGTTGGGAAATATCGACTTATGGAATATGGCCAGCTTGTTTGAGGTGCTCCGGCCTGTCCCCGAGAAGGGACACGCCCATGTCGGTCCGACCTCATGGCGCGGGCGGGTGCCGGGGTGGCCGGCTCCGCGGTATCAGGCCTCGACGGCTGCGGCTGGGTTGGCCCTCGCAGATCTGAGTCCGAGCAGGAAGGCGGCGACGTAGGCCAGCAGCGCGATCAGGGTCAGCGCGCTGAACCCCAACGACATCGACAGGAACTCGAGCAGGCCGCCGAATACTGCTCCGAGCAGGTTCCACCCGAAGGCCAGATTGGCGTTCTGACGCACGCGGAATCGATCGGCGAAGCACAGCGCAGCGAAGAAGACCGGTGCGCCGACGTAGACCGCGCTCATGAAGAGCTTCAGCAGTCCATTTCCGGTCGCGAACAGGTGCAGCGGGAGCGCGTAGACGACCAGGAGTGCCATGACCAGACCGACCCCGGCCAGTCTCCAACCGATGGGCCTGCGGTCAGAAAGCAGCGTCGCGAAGAGGATCGTCAGCAGGATCGATCCGAAGACCACCGCGGAAGTGATCCATGTCGCCCCCCACAGGAGGTTCATGGCCGTCACGAACTTCGTCTCGAGCAGGAGGAAGGCGAGCCCGTACAGAAACATCTCGACGTCGGCTTCGGTCCTGCCCGCGACGGCATCCCGCATCTCACGGGAAAACGCGAACAGGACCAGCGCCGCAAAGGCGGCCAGCATGGCCATCACGGAGAGATAGAAGGGCGTGACGGCCCGCTGTTCGAGGTACAGGTACGGCCAGTCATCGGATGGGACGGCCATCTGCGGCAGCCGTTCATTGGCGTACCAAGCCTCGACATCGGCCGGCGTCTGCGCCACGCCCTCGAAGGCAGGGCCACTCATGTACACCGTGTTGAAGAGGGAGTGGTTGCCCCGGTGCACAGCCGGCAGCTTGCCGAAGGTCGTGGCCAGCAGGGCGACCAGGTGCTCGTGGATGTAGGGCTCCGAAGCCATGAAATAGAGGGCCATGCCCCCGTCCGGCGTCATGCGGGCGCGAGCCGCCGCAAGGGACTCCACCGTGTAGACGAAGTTGTCGAGCCTGACATTCGAGAGAGCCGAGAGCCGTGTCATGGAATCGAGGGTTCCGAACACGATCAGGTCGAATCGCTCCTCGGTGTCGTTCAGGAACGAACGGGCGTCCATGTTGTGAAGGGTGACCCTCGGGTCGTCGTACGGCCGGTTGGGGTGGATAGTGCGGCCGATCTCTATGATCCCGGGGTCGATTTCGATGGCGTGGACCTCCTCGGCTCCTTCGTCGAGGAGCACGGCCACGTCGTTCCCGGTTCCGGCGCCGAGGACGAGCGCTTTCCGGATTGGACGGTTCAGCGCCCGGTACGGGATCCTGTACCCCTCTAGAATCGGCAGTCGCCGCTCGGGCCTCACGTCGAACGCGGTCATGTGCACCGCGGCCTGGTGGAGCGCGCCGTTTGCGCGGATATGGATGTCGGGGATGCCCTCGGCGACGGCGGCGCTCAGTGCGTAGTACGGGCTGTAGACGTCGGCGTCGTCCGATGCGGCTACGGCCGACAGGATCACTCCTGCGCCGGCCCAATGAAGCAGCACCAACCGCCGCCGCCCCCGCATGAGGTACCCGCCCAGAACCAGGAATGGCGCGAACCACCACACGGGTCCGAGCCAGCCGAACGACAGCCAGGCGAAGGCGACGACCCCCAGGAAGGACCCACCCAGATCAATGGCGTATCCCCGAAGTGAGTGCCCGGCCTCCCTGAATTCCTGTAGGCGGTTGCCCAGTACCTGGCCCAGCGGGATGAACGAGACCATCGTCAGCCCGAACAGCGCGAGGATCGGTAGGCGAATGCCATCGACCACCGGCGCGTCCGCGAGGTCGTCGTAGAGGAGCCAGAGGTGGTCGGAGATGCCCTCTGCGGTAAACACTACCCGACCGAGCAGGATGCCCGCGGCGACCACCGCGATCAAGCTCAGGGGCCATAGCCAGAGCAGGGACCTGCTCCGAGCCTTGAGGCTTCCGAGGCCGAGGCCCAGGAAGGCCGCCACCAGAATCAGGTTCGGGAAGTAGGCGGCCACCCGAACTTCCGCCGGTAGCCAGCGGATGAGGGCGAGCTCCTGGAAGAGGGCAATGGAGGAGGCGGCCAGGAGTTCGAGTGCGGTCGTTCTGACGGGTCGGGCAGTTATGCGTTCCATTCGCAGCACATTCGGGTGAACGGGACTTCCAAAGCTGGGGCCTCTGCGGAGCCCAAGCGAGTCCGACTTGTCTACCGGTGGACGACGAGAGCCGCCTCGTATCCCTCGGGAACCCCCACGGCGAAGACCTTCCAGTCGCTCGGGTCCTCGCCTGGCACCTCCGTGTGAAGCATGGCCGGAGCCACGCCTGGGAGGAACGTCACCTCGAAGGAACTCAGCCGAGTGGTCAGGCCGGTGCCCTTGGCCTTCAGGTAGGCTTCCTTGCGGGTCCAGCAACGGTAGAAGCTATCGAGCCGTTCCGCCGGCGTGGCGTCCTCCAGGAGTCGGCGGGCCTCCCCCGGGGCGAAGAAGCGGCGTGCCAGCTTCTCCAACTCCCGGTCCTGCTTCTTCCACTCGACGTCCACCCCGAGCGTGCGGCCCCGTGACACGGCGTAGAGGACGAGATCTCCGGAATGAGAGACGTTGAACTCGATCCCGCTGTCGGCATGGGGTCCCATGAGGAAGGGCTTTCCGTGAGGCCCTTCGCCGAAGCTCAGACTCCCCGGCTCACACCCGAGGGCCTGGCCGAGCATAGTGCGCAGGAAGCCCCTGGAGACGAGGAACGAAAGACGCGCTCCCTCGACCTTGAACCGCTCGAATCGGGCCCTCTCGTCGTCGCTGAGCAATTCATGGAGCGCCGGGCGCTCAGCTTCGGTCCTGCTCACCTCGGCCAGCCGAAGCTCCACGCCGTCCAGGTCGGGAAGTCGTCGGGGCCCCATCACTGTGTGCGCAGGGACGTGGCCAGCCGGTCCATACCCTCTTCCAGGCTGACGGTGGGAGCGTAGTCCAGATCCCTTCGCGCGGCGGAGATGTCGAACCAGTGCGCGGTTGAGAGCTGACGCGCCACGAACCGTGTCATGGGGGGCTCGGAATCGATTCCCATAAGGCCGTAGGCACGCTCGAGCATGGCTCCGAGGGCATAGGCCACC
This sequence comes from Gemmatimonadota bacterium, assembly GCA_039587465.1. Classification (GTDB taxonomy): domain Bacteria; phylum Gemmatimonadota; class Gemmatimonadetes; order Longimicrobiales; family Gaopeijiaceae; genus JBDHIL01. The sequence continues at coordinate 35,514 of JBDHIL010000011.1, forward strand.
CCGGCCGGAATGCGGCGCTCGACCGGTGGCAGCCCCCCCGCCGCCAGGATGTGGTTGATGAGGTCTTTCAAGGGGAGCGGCTCATCCTGGGTGATGAAGTAAGCCTTTCCGGCAACCGCAGACCCGACTGTGAGTCGGTCCGCAGCCAGGATATGCGCGTCGGCGGCATTGTCGACGTAGACCGAATCCACCGGATTGGCGCGGTCGCCCACAAGACGCAGCCGACCTGAGCGGGCTCGGTCGAGAATCCGTGGGATCAGGTGTGGGTCACCGGGTCCCCAGATCAGGTGCGGTCGGAGCGCCACCGTCGCCAGGCTGGGCCCGTTACTCGCCAGCACCTTCCGTTCTGCGATGGACTTTGTGTGCCCGTACTCGTTGAGGTAGTGCTCGGGATAGGGCTCGCTCTCGTCCACCCCGTCCTGGTCGACCCCCGCGAATGTGACGCTGGGGGTGCTCGTGTAGACCAGTCGAGCGATACCGTGAGCGGCGCACGCGTCGAGTACGTTCTCCGTCCCCACGACGTTGGCGCTGTAGTAGGATTGGGCTGAGCCCCACACTCCCGCCTTGGCGGCGACGTGGAATATGATGTCGCACCCGTCCGCAGCGTCCCGGACGGCGTCCGCGTCGGCCAGGTCTCCCTGAACGCTCTCCACGCCGAGCTCGTCCAGAACCGGGTAGGTCGCACGGGAAAAGCTGCGGACCTCGTCGCCCCTTTCCTTGAGACTTCGCACCACGGCCAGCCCGAGGAAGCCTCCCCCACCGGTGACCAGCGCCTTCATCGGAGCTCGCCGCTCGCCCAGACGGCCAGCTTCTCCCGGAAGATCTTCGCGTTGTGGCGGATATCGACCGGGAAGTCGCCGTGGAAGAGGAAGGTCTCGATGTGTCGGGTGACATCATTGGCGGCGGCGGTCGCCCGCAGGTCGGCCTCGACCCGGTCCGGGCTGGCCTCGCGGTCTTTGTGCAGCTCGACGCACAGGACGGGACGCATCGCTCCCTCCTGCCGCACCCCGACCAGCGCAGTGCGGTACACGTCGGGGTGTGCGTTGAAGACGCCTTCACACTGCACGGAATACAGTGTTTCGCCCTCGAGTTCCACCCTGTGGGCCTTGCGGCCGCAGAACCAGAGTCGGCCCTGGTCGTCCAGATAGCCGACGTCGCCCATACGGTGCCAGAAGCCTCCGGCCGGGTCGGCGATCTTGGCGAGGATCGTGGCCTGTTCCCTTCCATGGTAGGCACGGGTAACGACCGGGCCTTTGACCGCGAACTCTCCGATGTCACCGGCAGGCAGCGTCAGGTCATCGGACCAGGTCGTGATCGGATCGTCGTCGATGCCGATCACGCGCACCTCCATGCGCCGGGTGGGATGCCCCACACAGACGCCCCGCCCCTCGTTCGTCTGCGCGGCGGTCTCGGACAGGATGGTCCTGCTGCCGATCGAACTGACGGGCAGGGCCTCGGTCGCGCCATAGGGCGTATGGATCTCCGTGCCTTCCGGGAGCATGGTGGCGAAGCGCTCCAGTATGGCGGGCTGCACGGGTGCTCCCGCCGAAATGACGCGCTTCAGGGTCGGCAGCTTCACATTGTGGGCTGCGCCGTAGCTGCCCACCCGGTGCAGCAGGGCGGGCGAGCCGAACGTGTTCGTGACTCCGAACTTCCGGATCGCCGACAGGATCTTCTCCGGGTCGACCTTGGCCGGCCGCGTCGGATCCATCTCGGGAATTACGGCGCTCATGCCCAGGCCCGGATCGAACAGGGCGAAGAGCGGAAACGTGGGAAGGTCGATCTCTCCCGGTTCGATGCCGTAGGTCTCCTTCAGCCGCTCCACCTGAGCGACGAAGTTCCCGTGAGTGTAGACAGCACCCTTCGGCACTCCGGTGGAGCCACTCGTGAAGAGAATGGCCGCGACCTCGTCCTCCGTCGTCGCGACGGGCTCCATCAGCTCGGTGGTCGTCTTCCGGAGGGCGGACAGCGTAGTGCCCCCCCAGAACAGCCGCGGTCCTGCGGTGACGCGAAGTCGGATCGACTTCTTTCCCCATCCCAGGATAACCCGCGCCGCATGGGCTTTCGGAATGCCGATGAAGGCTTCCGGTTCGGCCTCGGCGAGACACGCCTTGAGGCTCGCGAGACCCATGCCGGGGTCGACCATGACCGGAACGATGCCGGCCTTGAAGAGGCCGAAGGTGAGGGCGAAGAGGTCGAAGCTCGGCGGAACCATGATGACGGTCCGGGTTCCCCGACCGATGCCGTATGCGGTCAGAGCCGAAGCCAGCCGACTGCTGTCTTCGTCTAGCTCCCGAAAGGTGCACTGCTTGAATCCGCCGCGACCATCGGGCCAAGCGATGGCCATGGTGTCGGGCTGGAGCGCCGCCATGGCGGGCAGCGCGGCCGCGATGTTGCTGGGTCCGTGCGTCATCGCGCGCCTTCCGTCGGGGGTGCCTCGGTCGGGGGTGCCTCCGTCGGGGGTGCCTCCGTCGAGGTCTGAGCGATAAAGGCCTGGACCCGCGCAACCACTTCTTCGCGTGCATCCTCCAGTACGTAGTGGCCGGCGTCGTCGAAGCGACAGGCCTCGGCGTGCGGCATTCTCCGCTCCCACTCCGCCAGATAGGCCGGGTCGAACACGAAGTCCTTCATGCCCCAGAGGACGAGGGTCGGGACGTCCTGGAGGAGGTCCAGTCCAGCCTCGACCTCACTGATGATGTCGTACCCCGCATCGCTGGGTCTGAGGGGGATATCCTGGATGAAGCGGTGCACCGCCAGCCTGTGCTTCCAGGAGTCGTACGGAGCCAGGTAGGCGCGGCGTTCGCCCGGGGTGAGTCGGCGCCGGGTGGTGCAGTACCGGAGGGCTCCCCGGCAGAACAGGTTGAGCCCGCGCACCAGAAATGCGCCCAGGACGGAGCGCGACAGCTTGAGGGACATGGGCACGCGGGTCGCCTTCGGTAGGTGGAACCCCGCAGTGTTCAGGATCACGAGTCGCTCGATCCGTTCTGGATGGCGAACCGCCCAGGCCATGCCGATCATGCCACCCCAGTCGTGGACCACGAGGGTGATCTTTCGATCCGGCTTCACGTGGTCGAGTAGCCGCCCCAGGTCCTCGACCCTCCGTGCGAGCCGGTACGGATAGATGTCCTCGCCGGGCTTGTCGGAGAGCCCGCACCCGATGTGGTCGGGGACCACGACCCGGTGTCGCCCCCGAAGGGCCAGCACCAGATGGCGGTAGTAGTAGGACCAGGTCGGATTGCCATGGACCATGACCACCGGAGAGCCCTCGCCCTCGTCCAGGTAGTGCATTCGGCCACCATCGAGGTCCAGAAACCGCCCCTCGAACGGGTAGTCCTCCAGCTGTGGAGGCATGGCTACCACTCCACTCCGAGCATCATGCAGTTCAGGCCGCTGCCGATGCCGAGTAAGGCGACGCGGTGGCCCGGCTTCAACACCTCTCGCTCCTCTGCCAGGGCAGCTGTGATCGGCAGGGAGACTGTGCCGATGTTCCCCAGGTAGGGATAGGTCGAGAAGTCCTTCTCGATCGGTACCGCGATGGACTCGAGAATCGTGTCCCGGTGGGGAGTTCCCACCTGATGACAGATGACCCGGTCGACGTCGTCCGCCGTCCAGCCGGTCTGCCCGAGGAACGCGTTCCAGGTCTCGATGCCGAGTGCAACCCCGTGCTGGAGCACCGAGGCCGCGTCCGTATGCATCGATTGCGGGAGTGCCTCGGGGTGGTGCAGCGAGGAGACTCCGTCGAGCCCCCACCGGCACAGGGCGTGATGTTCCGGAGCGGCGCATTGGGCGCCTCCGACCACGCGGTGCGCCCCTTCGTTTCCGAAAGATCCGTCGCTGATGACGACGGCGATGGCGCCCGATCCGCCCGTGAGCGTGGCCAGCCCCTCCGTGTACGACGCCATCGTGCTGTCGGCGAGCATCCGCCCGATGGTGACGTCTACGATCTCCCGGGCGGTCTCCGCGGAGACGACCACCCCCGCGCGGATCTGTCCGAGCTCGATGCGGTTGGCGATGTCCTGGATGCCATTCAGGATGCCCAGGCAGGCGTTGCTGACGTCGTAGATGGACGCCGCGCCAGCCACGCCGAGTTCTGCCGCGACTGCGCATGCCGTAGCGGGTTCGAAGCCTTCTCTGCAGACACCGGCATACACGACCATCTGGAGGTCAGCTGATGTCACGTCCGACTTCGCCAGGGCCTTCTTCGCCGCCGCCGCTGCGTTGCCCGACAGGGAGTGCACCGGCTCCCACCACCTGCGCTCCGCGATCCCGGTGAGAGCTTCGAGCGACCCCATCGGCACATGCAGCTTGTCGTACAGGGGTTCGAGGCGTTCTTCGAGCTCCTCCGACGTCACTACGACGGGGGCGAGCTCGTATCCGATCGCTTCGATGTGGGCCTTCGTGTACTTCATTCGGCTTCCTGCACGATTTCGAGGCTGAACTCTTCAAGGTGGTAGATCGTGCGGTCATCGACGGTGAGGAATCCCGCGGCCACCACCCGGCGGGCCTCGTCGTCCACCTCCGTGATGACTGCCTCCACCTCTACCCGTCCGTCGGTGGGGAGCACCTGGCCACGGTAGGTCCAGCGCTGCTCCCTGCCCAGTGCGTTCATCCGCCACTGTGTATCCGCGCCCAGTGACCAGCGGTCCTGTGCGAAGGCCTTGAGAAGCTGCAGGAAGGACTCGCAGCCGAGCGACCCCGGCCACACCGGGTCGTCCATGAAATGCGCCTTGAAGAACCAGGCCTCGCTGTCTACCGAAATGCTGCCGCGGACGAATCCCAGGCCCTTCGGGCCACCCTCGCGAAGCAGGACGTCGATGCTTGCGACCATGCGGAAGCGGTCATCGGGATGAGGCGCTGCGGTCGGGTACTCGAACGCCACGGACGACGCCATCTCGGCCTCCGTCGGCACGTACTTGGCGGCATCGCGGATGCCGATCTGATCCGCCAGGGCCTCGGCGCTGAAGAAGCCGAAATACGTGTCCCCCTCGAACACCAGGCCCTCGTCGTCGGTCATACGCATGCTGAAACGCTCGATGATCATCCCGCCGGAGTGGGACACGTCCGTGAGGCACACCTCGGTGGTCAGGGTGCCGGAGCCGGGCCTTACCGGGCGATGCTGAACCGCGCGTCCTCCCAGGTTCCTGAAGCGGAGGTCCGTGTCGGAGGTCAGGGCCGATCCGCAGTAAGCCGCCAGCCATCCGCACGGCTGGAGTGCGACTTCGAGAAGCACCGCAAACGGCATGTCAACCTGACGATTCGAAGCGAAGTACCAGGCGTCGCTCGGCACATCGTACTCCGCAGTGGCCGCTGCACCTGCCTTCAACTCCCACGCGGCCCCCACCGTATCGACGACCCGGTCCATGAAGGCGAACGGTGGTCCGGGCAAGCGGGCTATGGAGCGCTCGCCGTCGAAGGGCACGTAGCGGTCACCGAAGGCCTCAGAAGGCTTCCCGACGGCAAAGGCCAGAATCGAGTCGCGGTCGTACAGCACCCTCTTCTCTCTCGGACGCCAGAGGGACTCGACCCGTTCACGACTCAACCCCGTCAGACGGACGGACATGTCCGCGATCTCCACGATCGCCTTCCCGTCGGCGTACATGAGGGCATCGACGATGGCGAAGGGCTCCGGGCCGTAACCCAATTCCTTGATCTCGATCTCGTACGTGACGCCGCTCGTGGCGGCCGTCACCTGCCCGCGGCACTTCAAGCGGCTCTTCACCCCGGGCACCGGTTCATATCGCACGGTGCCGGCTTCGCCGATCCAGCCCATGCGCAGGAGGTAGATCCGGAGCGTGTGGAGGCAGCACTCGTACATGAGTGTGCCTGGCATGACCATGTCGTCGCTGAAGTGACAGGTGAGGAACCAGTCGTCCGGATGGATATCCGCTTCACCCCGGATCAAACCCAGGCCGAAGCGTCCACCCGTCGGGTCCACGTCACTGATGCGGTGCACCAGTTCCATGCGCCCGCTCGGTAGCGTCTCCGCTGTCCGGATGGGCAGGCCCGCAAAGGCCTCCCCGAAACATGCGACCAGGTCCCCGCTCCGGAGCGCAGCGATCTGGGCGTCATCGTACGACTCCCCTGCGGCCATCGGTGCGAGCTCCTGCCAGTCGGGCGGCAGAGCCCCCGGTCGGTGCTGCTCGTCGATGCTCGTCCGCACGATGCCCTGGCCAGCCTCCAACTCCTCGATCGTGAAGAAGCCCGCGCAGCCCTCCCCCATGGACATGAGGGGCAAGCCGTCCACCGTCGCCTCGAACGAGAAGTAGAAGAGCCAGGTATCGCCCTGCCGGAAGAACCGTTCGATGCGGATGTCGTACCGGATGACCTGGCCGGGTGTGGGCAGGTGGTCGTGGAATGTGACCACTGCGTCCAAGAGCCTGTAGACGGCCGTTCCGCCGGTGTGGCCGTCGATTCCCAGCCAGCCGGACAGGAAAAGGTCGGCCTGGCCGGATTCCACCGCGATGCAGGTCGGAATAGTCCCGCAGTCGAGGTACCAGGGGCGCGCGCCGACGTCGTGCTCGGTGACCACGCGCCCGCCGGTCATCGAGTGGGGCTCGCCCTCGATGGTCAGGATCCGGTCTACCAGCATGAGGGGCTCGTCCGGCAGCCTCACCCGGGTGGGGTGTTCATCGATGAACGCGAATGATTCACCCAGCACCTTCCCGATCGACCCGACGGCGAACTCCATGCAGGCTTCGCGATCAAGCGACCTGGGTGGCATCTCGGCACGAGTGGTCCCGGGTGGGGTGGTCGGACGTGCGACTTCGGCCGGTGGCGCCTCCAGCCGGGGCATCGGTGGCAGCGCAGTGCCTTCCGGCGCGCTCTGCACCAGCTGCTCGGCGAGGTGGAACTGGTAGGCAGCCGTCTCCTGCATGGCGCGCTCGAAGTCATGCGCCATGCGCAGGTAGGTCCCGTGTGCTCGGGTTCTGGCATCGTGGAGCGCTCCGAGGCCTTCGAGCAGAGTGCCGTCCACTTCGGGGGGCGCCATCCCGGACGCCGTGTACGGGCCCGACGGCAACGATGTCGCCATCGGCACCACCGGTTCCGCGGCGTGGGTCGCCCGAGCCGTCGTCATCGCGGGCTCGGCCTCGCGGGCCGGGGCCGGGGCCGGTTGACGGCTCCTTCTCCGGATGTGGAAGGCATCGCCACCGATCGGGATGCTCAGGACGGACGTGCCCTCACGCAGTGAGCTGCGATGTCCGAGCGCCCGTGTCTCCACGCCGTACAGAGGCTGCAGGTCGACATGGACACGTTCAGCGATCAGGCGACCCAGCAGCCGCAGCAGTGACGAGACGTCGCCCTTGTGAGCGGTCAACGCCGATTGGGCGACGTGCGGCCGACCTTCGAGAATCCGGGAGATCATGCGCGTGCACGACGATCCTGGCCCCATCTCCAGAAACACCCGGACGCCGGCTTCGTAGGCGCGCTCGATGAGCCGCGGGAAGTCGAACCCGGTAAGAGCCTGCTCGACGATGCTGTCGGCAGCGCTTTCCCGCGTAACGTCGTACACATCGGCCGCCGCGGCGCTGTAGAACCTGACGCCTGCCGGGGGGGTCGTCGGGAAGAGGTGGAAGTCGTGGTACTCTCTCGCCACCGGATCCGCGACCGACGAGTGGACGGTGGGCACGCCTTCGAGCGCGTGGAAGTTGCAGTGCAGGGCGTCGACTACCGCCGCGACTCTCTTCCGGTCTCCGCCGATGACACACTCTGCGGGCGTGTTGATGATCAGGAGGTACACCCGCTCTTCGGCATCGAGGACGCCACGCACCGCAGCTGCCGCGCGATCCACTACCCCGGTGACCCAATCGACCTCCTCGACTTCCTTGAGGCCCCAGCTCTTGCGCACGCTGTCGCAGCGTCCGGCCAGATCGTCCGTGAAGAGCGAACTCTCCACCAGGCGGGCGAGCATGACCTCCCGGTCTCGCCACGCCCTCATCGAGAAGAGGCCTGCGGACTCACCCAGGCTGTAGCCGATCACGCTTCCGGGCTCGACTCCGAAGGAGCGCACCAGGTCACAGACGACCGTTCCGAGGGCCACCTGGGCGATGATGAACGCCCTGTCGTCGCCGAGGGCCTTCGTCGACGAGGCGTTCCAGAATCGGTCTGGCAGCAGCTGCTGCGGCAGATAGAGGTTTTCAGCATCCTGCCGGCGCGCGATCTCCGGCCACTCCACGGCCAACTCTCGACCCATGCCCGTGTAGTGATTTCCCGAGCCGGGAAACACGAACCCGAGTCTTCCCCTGCGGCCAAGGGGGTGTGAGTTCCAGAGGATTCGGTTCGACTCGGGAAGTGCGCTATCGTCGGCCTCTCCCCGGAGCATGGGCCCAGCCGCGTCGATCAGGCGCAGCAGTTCTTCCCGCGAGCGCGCCACCAGCGACAAGCCCAGCTTGGCATCTGGGCGTTGTCCCACCTTCCTGAACCAATCGCGGGCCAGGAGTTCGATGGGCTTCGCCTCGTGTCGTGCATGAGCGGCGAGCGCGGCCAGGCGAGCACCGAGCAGTGCGACGTCGTCGCCTTCCACCGCGAACAGGGCCTCGGCGCGTGCCCCCAGCGGCTGCCGCCGCTCCGCCAACGTAGCGGCGCCTTTGCTCTCCTCGTGTTCCTCGAGCACCACGTGGCAGCATCCCCCGTCTACGCCAAGGGCGCTCACTCCGGCGCGGCGAGGCCCGTCTGCACGGTTACGCAGCCAGTACTGGGGCTCGCGGGCCAGCAGAAAGTCCTCGGGCGACAGGTCTGCCCGCACGTGACGCAGGCCGCGAAGAGGCGGCAGCACCTCCTGATAGAGGCAGATGGCAGTCTTGACCAGGGACGCGAGGGCCGCCGCGGCACCCGGATGGCCGATGTCCGCCTTTACGCTGCCGAGGTGGCGAACCGGGGCCATATGGCGAGGCGCGAAGAAGGAGCACAGGGCCTCGGTCTCGATCCTGTCCTCGATACGGTTGCCGCTCCCGTGAGTCTCCACGTATCCGACCAGGGACGGGTCGAGGTCTGCCTCCTCGTAGGCCCGCGCGAGGGCTCGCATATAGGAGTCGGGCGTCGGCATGGGTCGCTGGGCCGATCCTCCGGAGGCGCCACCGAACCCGCGGATGACCGCGTACACGCGGTCGCCGTCCCGCTCTGCGTCTTCGAGGCGCTTGAGCACGACCGCTGCGGCGCCCTCTCCCACCACGGCACCGTCGGCCTCCGCGTCGAAGGGGCGCGCACACCCGCTCGGGGAGTAATGGTGGAGCGCGTGGGTCGACAGGACGGTGCGCACATCACCTGCCAGATCCACCGCGCCGACGAGGCAGCTGTCCAGCTCGTGGTCCTGGAGTGCACGTATCCCGACCTCGAGGGCTCGCATGCCCGACGTCTCTTCGCTGGAGATCGTGTAGCTCGGTCCACCGATGCGAAACTCGCGCGCGATTCGGCTCGCCACGATGCCGCCGAGCGCGCCCATGGTCCGGTTCGCCGTCAGGGGAGGCACCGTATGCTCGCGCATGCCCTCGTCCACCGACCAACGGAAGTGGAAGTTGGTCGTGTTCAGGTCGAGCGCGATGCCGATGAAGACGCCGGAGCGCAGGCGCTCTTCGGGTTCGAATCGAGCGTCCTCCAGCGCGTTCGCCATCACGTTCAGCATCAGGAGCTGCTGCGGCAGCATCTCCTCCAGCTCCTTCGGCGGGATACGGAAGCGCCCGCGTCGGGTCTCGAGTCGATCGAGGTAATGCCCGCGGAAGTCGTCCTCGTGGAGCCCGAGACCTTCGAACCAGTCAGCGTCGGTCGCTCCCCACCACCGCGTGGGCGCCTTCGGCAGGACGTCCGCGTCGCCGCCCAACACGCGTTCCTGGAAGCTGCGAAGTCCCTCCCAGGGGCCGAAGTGGGCATCCATGCCGACGATGGCGATGGCCTCGGCCGGCCGGGATCGCTCCTCGACCGCTTGGGCCACCGTGCCTGCGCGCCACTCCTCGAGCAGCACATGGGCGTTGATGCCGCCGAAGCCGAACGCGCTGATCGCCGCTCTGCGCGGCTGTCCCTCGGGACGGAGCGTCCAGGGCAATCCTTCGGCGAGTACGCGGAAGGGCCCGCTCTCGAGCGAGTCGTCGGCGGCCTCCTCGAAGTTCGCAGTAGGTGGAAGCGTCTCTTCTTGCATCGCCAGGAGCACCTTCGCCAGGCCCGCTGCTCCGGCCCCGGTGAGCAGATGTCCGACGTTGGACTTCACCGACCCGATCACACATGGCCGGTCGCCCTTCGGAGCGTCCTTCCACAGTTCGCCAAGACTCCGCAGCTCCGCCTTGTCTCCGGCCGGCGTGGCCGTGCCGTGGCACTCGATGAGATCGACGTCCTCAGGCTCCCATCCGGCCTGGTCGTAGGCGGCCCGCATGGCGCGGAGCTGCCCCTCGGGGTCCGGAGACATGAGGCTGCCGCCGACGTCGTTGCTCAGGCCGATGCCACGTATGACCGCATGAACCCGGTCTCCGTCGCGCTCGGCGTCGGCCAGCCGCTTGAGGACGAAGAGGCCCGCACCCTCTCCGACGACCAGCCCATCCGCGCGCTTGTCGAACGGAGAGCAGCGGCCGGAAGGCGACAAGGCACGCAGCTGACTGAAGCCCATCTGCGTGTAGAGTGAGGAGGGCCTGGACACCCCACCCGTCAGCATCGCGTCGGCCCGCCCGGACGTCAGCTCGTCGCAGGCCAGCTTCAGGGCGTACAGCGACGATGCGCACGCCGCATCGAGAGTGTAACCGCCGCCCCGCAGTCCCAGCGCATGTGCGACGAGGCCGGCTGGGAGGCCAGCGACATATCGATTCAGGGGCTGCGTCGGCTCCGGGTCGGCCCCGACCTGGCCGATCCGCTCTGCGAAGCTCCGCCCCAGAGTCTCCAGCGCGAGTGCGGACGACGAATCCGTGGGGAGGACGATATTGCCGAAGATGACACCGGTCCTCTCCCGGTTCACGGTCTCCGGTCCGGCGTCCTCCAAGGCCATCTGGGCCGCGCGAAGCGCCAGCCTGAACATCGGATCCAGGCCGTCGAGTACGTGCGGATCGACCCTGAGGCCATCCGGGTCGAGGTCGATGTCGCCCAGCAGGCAGGCGCGGCGTGAGTAGACCTTGTCCGGGTCCGCGATTCCCGAGGCATAGGCCTCGTCAGGGTCTACATACCACCGGCCTGGAGACACCTCGACAGCGGCGTCGTGGCCGCGCGCGATGTTCCTCCAGAAGTCCTTCGGATTCTCGGCCCCCGGGAAGACTCCCCCGAAGCCGACGATGGCGATGTCCAGCCGTTCACTCACGCACGAACCCCCTGTCCGGCCCCTCCGCTAGGAGCTGACCTCGAGGGGAAGTCGATTGCTGCGAAACGTGCTCGCCAATCCCCGGTCGATGGTATTCTCGCAGCCCTCGAACCGCGCGACGAGCTTTCCGTCGGCGGATTGGAATTCGATGTCGGCGAACGCGCGCGACGCATCGCTCTTGGTGACCCTCGCCACGACCCGAACGCCGTCCTTGGGGAACGCCCGGTACTGTCGGTAGCTCGCTGCTGCACATGGGAGCGACGGGCCGGCACTGTGGACTCCGGTCCAGAACGTCAGCAGCTGGATGCCCACATCCAGAGCCAATGGGTCCGTCAGCCACCGCCGTCGGAATGGACGATCCATCCATTGCTTGGGTGACGGGGCTGCGGAGGCGTCGGCGACGACTCCCTCCTCAGAGCACACGTGCACCCGCTCGATGCCCTGCAGGTCCGGACCGTGGAACAGGTGGTCGCTGTACGTCTCGGCCGCGGTCTTCTCGTATGCGGGTCCCTCCGGCGGAGCCAGTTGCGGCGTGCCGGCCGGGAGCTTGTCCGTCAGGAGAATGTCCGCGCGTGCGTGCAGGAACTCCCTACCGTCCGAGTGCAGTGCCCTGAGTTCGACCGGGACCCGGAAGCAGTCTCCGTCCTTCACCGCAGCTCCGGCGTGAATACGCAGGCCGAGGCCTCCCGCCGCGTCCAACACGAGCCCCCTGAGTACGCTCAGGTTGTCGCATCCGTGGAACTTGAGGCCCGGGTTGCCGTGCATGGCGCCGTGAGCGAGCCATTCGGGAAGCATCGCCATCGGGACCACGGCCTTCTCGTCCAGCACGTGCGAGCGCAGGAAGCTGCAGTTCGCCACGTCGATATGCTCCTCCACCACCAGCGGCAGGGAGGAGGACGCCATCGGCTGCCGTGTCTCGGGATCCTCTCCGTTCATGCCTCCGTTGACGATGGGAGCGCCGTCGATTGCCGGCCCGAGGACCAATCGCTCGACGTCGGTCTCGCCGGTGGCGAGTTCCAGAAGGAGATGGTCGGCTCCCTGCGCCAGCGGAATGAGCGGCACGCCCTCGTTGGCGAACACAGTCCTGAGGGACTCGTCGACCATCCCGCCCTCCCAGGGACCCCAGTTGAGGCTGACCACCCTGCAGTTGGGCAGCAGGCGGGCCTCCTGCTGGGCGATCTTGTTGAGCACCTCGTTGGCGATGGCGTAGTCGACCTGTCCGGCGCGGCCGTACCGCGCCGTCGACGAGCTGAACAGCACGAGAGCCCTTAGCTGATCCCGATCCAGGGCGTCGAGGAGGTTTCGCAGTCCTCCGACCTTCGGCTCGTACACCTTCTGGAAGCTCTCGGCGGTCTTGTCGAGGATGTGCTGGTCGGCCAGCACCCCGGCGCCGTGGACCAGCACGCGAATGGGACCGAACTCCTCACGCGTCGCCGTCAGTGCCGCTGCGACGGCGGACGCGTCGCGCACGTCGACCGGCATGTACGAGACCGTAGCTCCTGTCTCACGCATGCGGGCGAGGTTCCTCCGCATCTCGCGTTCCGATCTGATGCCGGCATACATCTCACCGGCCTCACGGGGTGTCTCGGCAGCGCCGGAGGCGAGAACGGCCTGCTTGATCTGAGCTTCGGTCTCGAGGCCGGCGAGCCATTCGGGCTCAGCGTCCGGCTCGGAGCTGCGCCCGAAAAGGACGAGCGTAGGCCGGCACGTCCTCGCCAGTGCGAGCGCCACCTCGGCGGTGACGCCTCTCGCGCCTCCGCTGACCACCACGACTTCTCCCTCGTCCACCGGGAGGCTCCGGCCGGCCGCCTGGGCGTCCACGCCCACCAATTCGAGGATCGATCGGCCGGCTGCGCTCAGCCCCACTTCGAGGGGCCCCGCACGGAAGATCTCATCCACGACGGCCTGGGCCGCCTCCTTATCGCCGAGGTCGGGCGCGAGGTCGAGCACCCTGCAGCGGACTTCGGGCCACTCGTGGGCTGCGGACTTCGTGAGTCCCGCGAAGCCACCCGTGAGGGGGTCCGCGATCTCGCCGCCGGTCGTGCCGAAGGCTCCATCGAGGCGAGAGGCGCTCACCAGGAAGGCACCGCCTTCGCGTCCGGCGTTGCGGAGGCTGCGCCCGGCGGCCTGCACGACCTGCAGCACCTCGAGGAGGTCCTCGTCCGAGGCGCCCTCACGGGGCGGGAGGATCACGAGTCCGGCGACGGACTCGTCCTGGTCGCCGTTCAGTGACTGTTTGGACACGATCCGCGGCTCGAAGCCGTCACCCTTCAGGAGTCCCAGGATCTGGGACGCCAACTTCTCGTCTCCGTCGGTAATCCAGATCGACGCTCCCTCCGCGGGCCTGGCCACCTTCTCTTCCTTGGCGCCGTTGAAATCCCGGGACCGCAGGACGTACCTCTGCAGCGGCCGCGCAGCCTCTTCGACCGAGTGGGTCTGCTCCTCTGAGGAGGGTTCGCGGGTCATGTTCGCGAGTGCCTCGGCGGCTTCCTCCACGACGATGGCAGGGCTCGCGTCCGCCCCAGGGCTGGGGACCGCTCCTCCCGAGCCACCCGGGATCAGGTCCAGAAGTGACTGCAGCGTCCGCAGAGTACCCAGCTGGTCGGGTCCCACCTGAGGCGCGTCCGGGATTTCGTCCTGGAGTGCCGACAGGATTTCCACACGCTTGATCGAGTCGATGCCGAGGTCGGAGTCGAGTTCCATCCTGAGTTCCAGCACCTCGGCGGGATAGCCTGTCTTTTCGGCCACGATGTCGAGCAAAACCTTGGCTACGTCGACGCCAGGGGCTGACGGGGCAGCCGGTGCCGGCGTGGGTTCCGGTGCAGCCATGGGAACCGTCTGAGTTGCCGCGGCGGCCACCTGGATCACCGGCTCGGGTTCGGGGGAAGCTTCGACCGGGGCCGGAGCAGCGGGCGCGGCTACCGGCGGCGCGGACGGCTGAGGTGTCGGATGCGCGATCGGTGGGTAGGACGCGGGTACGGAAGGCGCTGCGGCAGCCGGTGCCGGTCCGACGGGAAGCCCCATGGACATGTCGAGGAACCGCTGCTGCTGCTGGAGCAGGGTGTGATACTGCTGCTGCGACGCGTTCTGGCCCTCCAGGAACTGCTGGTGCAGCTGTGCGGTCTGCTGCTGCAGCCTCTGGAGTGCAGCCATATTCTCCTGCGTGATCCGGAGCGCTTCGACCACGGAGGCCGTGACGGGCGCCCCCGCTGCCGGGGGGGGAACTGCAGGGGCTGCTGGGCGGGCAGAGGGAGGCGGAGCGCTCGGCTGCGTCCCCGTCTCACGGGGCGCGCTCTGCGTCGGTGCCGGCGGTGCTGATTTAGTGTCGTCGCGGTGCATCGGTTCTCTCTTGCGAGTCCGGATATTTGCTCCCCCCACCTCGTAGCTGAGTCCCGCTGGACCGGCTGATGCCGATGCGGGCGGTGGGCGGAAGGAAGCGTCCCAGGGCTGCAGGTCTACTGTGTGTCCGAGCGCGCCGATCTGGGCCAACACTCGAGCGAGATCTCGGACTCCCGAACGCGACCCGTGAGTCGCGTCGAGAGCGAGGGCGTGGTGCGGCTCGCCATCCAGAATGGAAGCGACGAGCCCGATGAGTCGGGCGTGCGGACCGGCCTCGACGAATGTGCGCACTCCGTCGCGGTGCATCCGACGGATGAGCTCTTCCCAGAGCACGGGGCTCGCGAGTTGGCCCGCTAGAATCTTCTTGGCTTCCTCCGGGTCGGCCGGGTAAGGCTTACCGGTGCTGTTAGCGTACACCGGCATCGTGCCGGCGTCGGTCTGGATCGCATCCAGTGCCTCAGCGAGCGGTCCCTCAGCCTCGGAAACCAGGGGCGAGTGGAACGCGGCGGACACGGGGAGACGCCGGGCGTCGATCTGCCTAACGCGGAGGGCTCCGGTGGCCCGCTCGACCTCCTCTACAGTGCCTGAGAGAACCACTTGCGTCGGTGCGTTGCGGTTCGCCACCACGAGGTCCAGGGACTCGGCCTTGATGATCCGCTCGACCTCTGCCAACCCGGCACGCACTGCGAGCATCGCTCCTCGACCGCCGTCTTGATCGCCCATCAGACGACCGCGCAGACGGGCGAGGTCGTGGAAGTCCGCTTTGGACAGGCGTCCCGCGGCGCACAGGGCCGTGAGCTCTCCGAAACTGTGGCCGGCGGTCGCCACCGGGGACACACCGAACCGGCGCAGCAGCTCATGGGCCCCGAGGCTCACGGCTCCGATCGCCGGCTGCGCATTGCGCGTATCGCGGAGGTCGTCCTCCTGCGCCTGTCTCGCATCGTCGTCGAACGCCGGATGCGGGTAGATCAGGTCACTGAGCCTGTCACGCGGGTCGGCGGCATCAGCGAGCTCGAGCGCGTCCATCATGGTCGGAAATTGGCAAGCCAGATCACGCAGCATGCCCACGTACTGACTCCCCTGGCCCGGGAACAGGAACGCGAGGTCCCCCTGCGCAGCTCCTCGACCATAGTAGATGCCGTCAGGAGTCGACCAGGTGGATTCGGAATGGGTGTCGAGCAAGCCTTCTGCCCTGGTCGCGAGGGCGTTTGCGTCGGTATGGCCCTTCTCGACGACCAGGATCAGCCGCTCTGCCGCATCGGTTCGGAAGGACTCCCTGGATGCCTGCCCCAGGGCACGCACGGCGTTCCAATCATCGGCCCGTCCGAGGCGCGCCAACCACTCCTTGAGACGATGCTGCGTAGATGCACCGAAGGCGAGAACCTGAACGTCGCCGTCCCAGTCGGGTTCTCTCTGCGCGGCGACGTCGGCACTGACGTGCTCCTGGAGCATGCAGTGGAAATTGCTCCCGCCAAAGCCGAACGAACTCACAGCGGCGCGTCGGGGATGGCCAACCGGCTGGAGCCAAGGGCGCTTGTCGGTGTTCACGTAGAACGGAGACGCGCCCGGGGCCACCTGCGCGAGCGGCTTCTCCACCTTCAGGGTCGGCGGTAGGACCTTGTGGTGGAGAGCCATTGCGGCCTTGATGATAGAGGCGGCACCGGCCGCAGCCTTGGTGTGCCCGATCTGGGACTTCACCGAACCCAGCGCGCACCACGTTCCCTCGGCAGCTCCCTCACGGTAGACCGCAGCGAGAGCCTCGGACTCGACCGCGTCACCGACCACGGTGCCTGTACCGTGTGCTTCCACGAGTTCGACGGTGTCCGGAGTCACCCCCGCCCGCTCGTACGCTCGGCGGAGCGCCTTGGCCTGTCCCGTCTGGCTAGGCGCGTAGATCGCGTTGCCCTTGCCGTCGCTCGACGTTCCCAGGCCGATGATCTCCGCGTAGATGCGGTCGCCGTCCCGGACGGCGTCGTCGAGGCGCTTCAGCACCAACATGCCGATGCCTTCTCCGAGGATCGTCCCATCGCCCTCGTGGTCGAAGGGCCGCGCGTTGCCGGTGGGGCTCAGGGCTGGTGTCTTCGAGAAGCACATGTACATGAAGATGTCGTTCAGCGTGTCGACACCCCCCGTGATGGCCATGTCGCAGCGGCCGTCCGCAAGCTCCATGGCGGCGAGGTGGAGCGCGCTCAGCGAGCTCGCGCACGCCGCGTCCACTACGCAGTTGGTTCCACCCAGATCGAGGCGGTTCGCGATTCTGCCCGCAACGACGTTCCCCAGCAGGCCGGGGAAGGAGGCCTCCTGCCACTCGACGTACGAGTCCGCGATGCGCCGCACGACATCCTCGGCCACTTCGCCCTCGACTCCAGCTTCTGACAGGGCCTTCCGCCAAAACGGATGCCCGAGTCGGGCTCCGAGAGAAATGGTGAGTTCGAGGGTGCCCGTCACTCCCAGCACGACGCTCACTCGGTCCTTGTCGAACTCTCGCTCGGGACCGTATCCGGCATCGATCAGCGCCCGCCGAGCCGTATAGAGACCCAACAGTTGGGCGGTGTCCGTGGCCTCGAGGGCGTTCGGCGCGATCCCGAAGTCCAGGGGATTGAAGTCCACTGGGGGGAGGAATCCGCCTCGCGCCGCATAGGTCATGTCGGGCGCTTTCGGATCGGCGTTGAAGTAGTCGTCCGGCGACCAGTGCGTGGCGGGGATGTCGGTGATGGCATCGACACCGTTGCGAATGTTGTGCCAATAGGCCTCCAACCCATCCGCTTCGGGGAAGATGCAGGAGATGCCGACGATGGCCAGCGGAACGTCGTGGTTCCGCTCCTTGGAGGATGAACTGTTCACGGAAGATGCAACTCCAACTGGGCCAAAGTGCGCGGTGTGACTTGCTGTTGCTCGGGGCTGAGGGTGACGCCCTGGCTGCGCAGCGTCTGTACTCGACTCAATACGGCAGCGCCGTACAGGAGATTCAGGCCGACGGTGACGACGCTCCGGTGCTGCGGTTCGGCGAGGAAGCTGTCTTGCACCCAGGCGTTGAACGCCCCCATGGCGGGCCCGCACCATATCTGATAGTCGAGACGACGAGAAGGCTCCCCGTTGTTGGCCCAGACCGAGGCATGCCCCAGGTACCACCGAAAGACCAACGCCATGCGGTGCCTGGAGTCCTTCTCCGCCCGTTCCCATTGACCGGGGTCCCGCTCCGCGAAATAGGTGCGGACCTCATCGAGGATCTGGTCGAAGGTCGCCTTGAAGACGGTCTCTTCCAGGGTCTTGCGCTCATCTGCGGGGATCTCGTCGAGCGAATCCAGTGTGCGGTAGAGCTCGTAGAGCCGCCCCGCTCTCATGGCGAACATGGTGCCCCGCTTCAGCACCTGGACCTTTACCCCCATCTCGAACATGTCTGCCGCCGGCGCCATCGCGATGTCCGCCTGCCCCGATGCGGCCAGCATTTCCCTTACCGCCTGAGAGGTGCCGGCTTCCACGCACGATTGGTTCACGGAGCCTCCGACCACGTAAGCCGCCCCCATCGCGAAGGCGGCCGCGGCCGCGTGCGGCGTGGCAATACCGCCGGCGGCCCCGACCCTCACGGGCTCCCGGTAACCGTACTCGCGTTGGAGTCGATCGCGCAGGGCGATCATCGTAGGCAGCAGGCCCAGCGCCGGGCGGTTGTCCGTGTGCCCGCCGCTGTCTGCCTCGGCGGTGAGGTCCTGTGCGACCGGAATCTCACGGGCGAGGTGCGCCTGCTTCTCGGTAATGTCGCCGCTGGCGACGAGTTCCTGGAGGAACGACTCCGGCGGCGGCGACAGGAAGCGCGTGGCCACCTCGACCCGCGAGGCCTTACCGATGACCCTGTTGGGCGTCACGATCCGCCCATCCGTGTCTCTATAGATCCCGCTGACCCGGTAACGGACGAGGGGCAGCGTGAGGCGCATGTAGGCCGACGCTTCGACGAGGCGCACGCCGTGACGCAGATAGAGGTCGACGATGCCGTGCTCGAGGTTCGGCTCGTTGGGACTGTGGATCAGGTTGAACCCGAACGGCGCGCTGCCCAGCGAGGACGTGAGCCGATCGATGGCTGCCTCGACGGTTCTCAGTGGCAGCCCGGCCGCGCCGAAAATCCCCAGCATGCCCGCTCTCGACATCGCTTCCACGAGCTCCACCGACGCGATCCCGTTGGCCATCGCTCCGGCCACGCAGGCGAGCTTCAGGCCATGCGCGGCCAGGAACTCCGGGTCGCCGAGGCTGTCGAGTCGCAACGGTGCGGCATGCCCCACGATCGCACGGTCGTCGTCGTGGAGGCGCACGTCCGTCCCGAATCGGGCCACGCCCCTGCATGCGACGGCCCGCCGAGGGACTGCCTGGTCCGTGCCGCGCCCCAGGACGTAGACGGGCCGGCGAATGTCCGCGATGGCATCGTGCAGCGCGTCTTCACCGGTGAGGGCGTCCGAGGCATGCCCCGACCACGCGCCCAGCACGGCCGGTGCCGCCTCAGCGGGCCGGACCGGGGCGCTGGGCCCACCGGTTCCCTCGGGTGATGTGCGTGTTACAGGGCTCATTCAACGCCGGGATGCATAACGGAACGATCGGGTAGAGTCGTTCGTGCCAAACGCTCGACCCGCTCCAGGTCCGGGGGAGCGAACCCGGGATCCTGGGGGAGCGTAATTTGTCACCGTATGGGCGAGGATGCGACCCCTTCGCCCCGACGGGTGGTCCAGGGGCGCTCGCCGAAAGCGCTGTAGATGGGGATTTCAGGACGTGTGAGGGTGCCATCGGACTCTCCCCGGGCCTCGATGATCGCCCCGCCTGTCGGCATGACCCCTGCTACCTTCCTGGTGCCAGCTCTGCAGTTGCCCCTAGAAACCACTACCACTCGGAGCCCACCCGAGTGTAGCTTGTGTTGAGTCCCCGCCAGCGGGTCCATGGACAATGGTGCTGAGGCACCGCACGAGGAGCGTGATGATGAGAAAATTGTTTGCAGTAGCAGCTTTGTTCGCTTTGTCGACGGCTCCCGTTCATGCTCAGGGACTGGAATTCTCCGGAGGAGTCAACATTTCGGAGTTGAGTGGGGACGCGATCGAGAATGCCGCTCGCGAGCTCGGCGCGAACTTCGGGATCGACATCGTCATTCCCATCGGTCCCCTCGGGCTGAACCTCGGCGGCGCGTGGTCCGAGAAGGGAGTCGAGGAGACCGACGGGGCTACTACCTCCACGATCGACCTCTCGTACATCGAGCTTCCGGTGCACCTCAGGTTCCCGCTCTACAAGGCGGGGCCGCTCCGCTGGAATCTGGTCGCAGGCCCGACGCTGGGCATCAACACCGGGTGTGAGATCAAGGCCTCCGCCGCTGCCGCCACGGACTGCAAGGACGCTGTCGACGGCTTTTCGGCCAAGAACGTGGAGTGGGCTGGAGTCGCCGGGACCGGGCTGAGCTTCCACCTCGGTGGGCTGGCCTACGCCGGCGTGGACCTGGTCTACTCCTTCGGGATCACGGCGATCAGCGATGCCGCACTGGCCGCGAAGAGCCGGACGTGGGCGCTCACGAGCCATCTGGGATTCGACCTCTTCTAGTCCCCGGGGGGGTCCGGTCGACCCGAACGAATCGGTAGGAGCGGGTGGCGGAGGCCGAGAGTCGGTCCCTGCCACCCGCGGTTCGTTTCGACACGTATGCGCGTGGAGGCCAGAGTCGCGTGGCAGCCACTCCCCGGGCTCTGTTAGCTTTCTCGCACGTCCATGGGGCGTGTGAAGTGCCACCCACCGCGGATGGGTTCCCTTGTACTGGATCGTCAAGCTCCTCCAGAGCCTAGTGAAGGCCCTCAACTCCGAGGGCACCCCGGGGCAGGTCGCAGCTGGCATGGCCCTCGGTGCGTGTCTGGGCCTGACTCCTCTCCTCACCCTCCACAATCTGCTGGTCGTCGGGGCCATCCTTCTTCTGCGGGTTTCGGTGCCCGGAGCGATGCTGGGCTGGCTCATTTCGACGCCGCTGGGCTTCGCGCTGGACCCGACCTTCGACGCCATCGGCACGACCCTCCTGGCCGATACCTCGGCACTCCGCGACTTCTGGGTCCTTCTGTACAACACACCGATCGTGGCGCTCGGGCATCCGACGAACACCATCGTGGTGGGGAGCTTCGTGTTCTGGGTCATCCTGGCTTGGCCGCTCTTCTTCGCCTGCCGCTGGGCGGTCAGCCGGTATCGCACGAAGATCTATGAGCGCTACAAGGACGCGAAGGTCCTGCGGGCGCTGCGCGCATCGAAGATCTACAACATCTACCGCCTCTTCAGGCCCGGTGCGCTATGACCGGAGTCGACACGGGTCCTGCCGGTTCGAGCAGGACGGGCGTGGTGAGGCCTCCGGGCCTCGTGGTCTTCGCGGTGGTCCTCGGCCTCCTGGGCCTGGCGTGGTGGATGTACGCGGACACGCTCCTGCGGCGCGGCGTCGAGGAGTCGGGAGCGTCGCTGATGGGAGCGAGGGTCGATCTGGAGTCGGCTGATCTGAGGGCTTTGGAGGGGAGTATCCGCCTGACGGGGCTCCAGGTCACGAATCCTGACCGACCGATGACGAACCTCTTCGAGGCGGATGAGATCGTCGGGGACCTGATGCTGGGTCCGCTGCTCGAGCGCAAGCTGGTCATCGAGCGGCTCGTCGTCACCGGGGTACGCTTCAATACCGAACGGGAGACCTCAGGAGCCTTGGGCACGCAGGACGCCGAGGCTGGCCAACTTTGGCGGCAGGTGAACGGCTGGGCCGAGCAAATCCAGATTCCGGAGTTGAACCTCGAGGGGCTCGGAGGGGTCGTCAGAACTGAAGCGCTCTCCCCGGACAGCCTCCGGACTGCTCGATACGCGCGATCCATGGGCGAGCGGTCCGATTCGATGCAGCAAGAGTGGGGTGATCGTCTCACCGCGCTCGACCCGCGCCCCCGGATCGACGCTGCCGGCGCCATGGCGGAGCGGCTCGAGAGCTTTCGCCTGACTCCGTTGAACGCCCTCCAGCTTCCCGCACTCTTGAGAGACGGACGCAGCACTCTCGATGGGGTTCGGGTGCTGCAGCAGGACCTCGGTTCGTTGGACGAGGTCGTTCAGAGTGGCCTCTCGACGTTGCAGCTCGGAGACGAAGTCCTCGCGGACCTGCGGCGCCAGGACCTCGCCTACGCGGCGAGCCTGCTGAACATCCCGTCGCTCGAGGCTCCGACCGTCTCGCCCGCGCTCTTCGGTGGGACGGCTCTGCTCTGGTTGAAGCCCGTGCTCTACTGGGCCAGAGCCGCGGAGCGCCTCCTTCCGCCGGGACTCGATCCGCGACAGGGGCCTGGTCCGGCCCGCTCCCGCGCCCAGGGCACTACCTACGACTTCCGCGAGGGCGCGCGGTATCCTGGCTTTCTTCTCCAGGAGGGAGATCTCGGCCTGGAACTCCCGGGGACGGGTGCGAGCGCCGGCGCCTACTCCGCCCGCATCCGGGGGCTGACGTCCGCACCCGCCTTGCTCGGAGAGCCCATGGAAATCACGGTGTCGAGAGCGGAAGCAGAGCGGGGGCCGACCGGATTGGCCCTGACCGCAGTGTTCGACCACACCGGTTCTGTGCTTCGCGACTCGATTTCGATGTCGATGTCCGGAGTCTCCCTTCCTCGCTTGACGCTCGGCTCGTTCGGGGGTGGACTCGACCTGGGCGAGGGGGAAAGCCGATTCGCCCTGAAGCGCGAGGGTGAGCAGATCGAGGCCCGGCTGCATTGGGTCTCGGAAAACGCGACGGCGACCAGAACCGATGTTCCGGGTGCGACTGCAGAGGATGTCGACAATACGCAGGCACCGATCGGTTCGGCGGCCTGGGCCCGCGATCTCGTCTGGGGTGCGGTCAGCGCGACGCCCAGCATCGAGCTCGACATGGCCATTTCCGGGACGCTCGCGAATCCTTCTCTGGAGGTCTCGTCGAACCTCGGCGAAGCGGTAGCAGCCGCGCTGCGCCGTGAGGTCGGCCGCGAGGTCGCGGCGGCCGAAGCCCGGGTGCGGGCAGAGGTCGATGCACAGATCCAGCCGGTCATCGAGGACGCGCGCCGGCGGGTGGCCGAGGTCAGGAGCGGGGTGGGAGCTCGATTGGCGGATCGGCAAGCCGAGGTCGATGACATCCGGGCACGGATCGAGGCCAGGCTGCAGGCGCTGAGGCGGGACAGCTGGGAGGACAGCACCGACTAGAGGGTCGCCGGCGACTCCTTGCTGGCTCGGGTGGGCTCGCCCATGTTCGCGCCCCATGAGCCATGAACCCCCGACCAGGTCCCACTACGTTCCCCGTACACGTGACGGTTGGATCGCGACGATAGCGTTCCTAGCCCTGTTCGCGTTGTGCATGCCGCCCGTGACTCACGTGCTGCTCAACCGCACCGAGCCGTGGATCCTCGGCGTGCCTTTCTTCTACGGAGCTCTCTTTCTGGTGTATTGCGCGCTGATCTTGGTCCTGATCTGGGCGTTGAGGAAAGGCGTATGAGGAAGGTGCGCTGATGGAAGCCTGGGTCATCGCGACCGGTCTCATCTTTCTCTACCTGGCCTTCACGATCGTGCTGGGCGTGGTGGCAAACCGGAAGATGGAGGGAGGGCTGGAGGACTTCTTCCTCTACGGTCGGCAGGCGGGCTTCGTCGTTCTGTATCTGACCGTGGTGGCAACGTTCCACTCCGCCTTCGCCTTCCTCGGTTCGGGCGGCTTCTTCTACACCCACGGAGTGGGTTTCTGGGCAGCGGGCACCTGGACCCTTCTCGTCGGCGCGATCACCTACGTGATCGGCACGCGCATCTGGGCCCTGGGGAAGGCCTTCGGCTACATGACCCCTGCGGACATGCTGGCGGATTTCTACGAGTCGGAGGCCGTACGAGTCGCGGTCGCGGTGGTCTCGGTAGTGTTCACGATCCTCTACATCCAGGTCCAGGCTCAGGGTCTCGGATACATCATCAACGTCGCGTCCGGGGATAGAATCTCGTTCGAGCTCGGAACCCTGGTGCTCCTTGTCGTCGCCGCCACCTACCTCATGGCAGGAGGACTCCGGGCCGTCTATTGGACCGACGTGCTCCAGGGGGTCTGGATGTACGTCGCAGTGTGGGTGGGCGCGCTGGTCCTCTCATACGAGCTCTTCGGGGGTCCCCTCGAACTCTGGCGGGCCGTTGCCGCCGAGCGCCCGGACCTGCTGTCGCTGCCGGGTCCGAAGGGCTTCTTCACGCCGGGGATGTGGGTCGGGATGACCATCACCCTGTCGTTCGGCATCGTGTTCCAACCTCACATGATGATCCGCTACTACACGGCGATCGACGCCAGGACGCTGAAGCTGTTGGGAGCCACCACGCCGATCTACCTGATGACGCTGTACATCCCTGCCGCGCTCGTCGGACTCGGTGGGGCGCTGGTATTGCCCGATCTCGAGGTGGCAGATCGGATCTTTCCAGAGCTCCTGTTCATGTATGCGCCGCCGTGGTTGACCGGAGTCATCCTGGCCGGCGCCACGGCTGCCGCGATGTCCACGCTCGACTCGATACTCCACGCCAACATGACCGTCCTCACAAGGGACATCTACCAGCGCTACATCGCCCGCGACCGCAGCCCTGCCCACTACGTCTGGGTCGGGCGGGCCATCGTCGTCGCTCTCCTGCTCGTGGGGTATCAGTTGTCGGTGCACACGGCGGACTTCCTCGTTGTGCTCGTCACGCTCTCCGGGGCGGGCGCACTGCAGTTGATGCCGGCGATCATGGGTGTCTGTTTCCCCGGCGGCCGGACGTTCACGAAGGCGGGCGTCTTGTCAGGGTTGGGGTCAGGGCTCGGAGTTCTTTACTTTACTCTGGTAGTCAGCCCACACCCGCTGGGGGTTCACGGCGGAATCTGGGGGCTGGTGTGCAACGCGTTGGTTGCCTGGTTCGTTTCCAGGCTCTCGGCCCCTCCCTCTGCCGAGACCATTGCTCGTGTGCATGGCGAAGTCGAACGTTTTGTGTATGGGGAGAACGCCTGAAGCCATGAGACGTCTTCGTAGAGCGGGCGCCGCCGCCCTCGTCTTGGCGGTGTGGGTCGGCCCCGCAGCCGGTCAGTCCTATCGAGGCCCCGTCGAGGGGCCGCGGGTCGGCCCCGAGAAGGGGTCGTTGGTCATCGTGGGTGGGGCGATGAGAGACCCCGCGATCTTCACCCGATTCATCGAGCTTGCCGGAGGCCCGGATGCCGAGCTGGTGATGATCCCCACGGCGGGGGGTGAAGACGATTACGACGGTGAGTTTCCCGGACTCGAGCGTTGGCGCGATGCGGGTGCGCGGAACATCACGGTCCTGCACACCACCGACCCCCGAGAGGCCGAGTCGCGCGATTTCTGGGAGCCGCTCACAACCGCCGATGGCGTCTTCTTCTTCGGCGGAAGGCAATGGCGCTTGGTTCAAGCTTACGCCGGTACCCGTACCGAACTCGAGATCAGGCGAGTGCTCGATCGGGGAGGGGTGGTCGGCGGGTCTTCCGCCGGCGCATCGATCCAGGGCTCCTACCTCGTCCGCGGCGACACGGAAACCAACACGCGGGTCATGGGCGATCATGAGATCGGCTTCGGCTATCTCCGCAACGTGGGCATCGATCAGCACGTGCTCCGGAGGAACCGGCACTTCGATCTGATCGAACTCGTGGAACGCCATCCGGAGCTTCTCGGGATAGGCATCGACGAGGACACTGCGCTCATCGTAGAGGGAGACGAGGCGACGGTCCTCGGACAGTCCTACGTTCTGATATTCGACAATCAGGTGACGGTCGGTGAGGGGGGCTCGTTCTACTTCCTCTCCGCTGGAGATCGCATCGACCTCGCTACACGGGAGGTCAGCGGACCGACGCAGAGGCGGGGCTTTCTCCAGCATGTGAAGCCCAAGCCGCGGGGCCCTGGGCGCTGAACCGAAAGTGAGGATGCATGGCGCGCCATCGGGAGTTGGACGGGCCATACGGTTGTTCCAGCCTCTGGTGCGGATACTCGTGCTCACCTATGGAGCCCTGATCGTGCTCGGTGCAGCGTTCGCGGAGCGCCTGATCTTCGTACCTCCCGAGCCCTCCTATGGGGCCGACGTCGAGGGGTTCACCCAGTTGGCCACCGAGGCCGGCGACTCGGTTGCCGCCGTATACCTGGAGGCGGAGAATTCGCCGCTCACGGTGATGTACGCCCACGGGAACGGCGAGGATCTCGGGGACGTGCTCTCCTATCTCGTGGCGTACCGGGACCTCGGGGTCTCCGTGCTGGCGTTCGACTATCCTGGATATGGCCTCAGCGCGGGACTGCCCAGCGAGGAGGGCGCGTACGCGGCGGCGGACGCTGCCTACGACCACCTCACAGGCACGCTCGGCATCGACAGCGGGCGCATCGTGGCCCACGGTCAGTCGCTGGGGGGCGGTGTCATGGTAGACCTTGCCTCACGTCGTGCCGTCGCCGGGCTGATCGTCGAAAGCTCGTTCGTCTCCGCCTATCGGGTCATGACCCGGTTCCCGATCTTGCCGGTGGATCAGTTTCGAAGCCTGAAGAAGCTCCCGTCGGTAGCTGCACCGGTCTTCGTGATCCATGGGACCGCGGACGAGGTGATCGCCGTGTGGCACGGGCGAAAGCTCGCTCAGGCCGTCCCCGCAGGGCAGCGACGGACCCTCTGGGTCGAGGGCGCCGGCCACAATGACTTGAGGGTGGTGGCGGGCGATTCCTACTCAGAGGCCATCCGCTCGTATCTCGAATCCGTTGCCGAGCCCTTGCGTGGGGAGTGAATGGGCAGGTACTCAATGGGAGCCTTCGCCTGTAGGCTCGGGGTCCAGTCATTCGCACCGGAGAGTTGAATGGAGACGTTTCTCGCCCTGAACGAAGTGCTCGTCGGGCTGAGTGTGGTGATCGCCGCCGTCAGTAACTACCTCATCGTCAACAAGCTCTGGTCCCGCCGCATGAAGAAGGACGTGGCCCAGAGCCTCTCCATTTCCGCGGCCCTCCTGGGACTCGCTACCGCGCTGCCGTTCTTCATTCAGTTCGTGCTCGTCGACCAGAACTGGGCCGCTGCGGGGAAGTCGGCGATCGGGATCGTGACGGGCATCGTCTTCGTCCTGGTCGGGACAGGAATCTGGGTCACAGAGTTCCGGGGGGAGGGCTTCTTCCGTCTGTTCGCGCGGGCCCTCAACCTCGAGCGGAAGGAATCTGCCGACCTCGTGCGGGCACTCGTGCAGCCGGCGGGCGCCCAGGAGCTCCTGCGTGTGTTCGAGGCGATGGCCAGCGTCGACAAGCATGTCGACTCACGTGAAATCGAGATGATCACCGACTTCGCCAGGCGCTGGCACATCCACCCCCCGGACCTGCAGGAGGGAGACACCGAGCACGACGGTGATGTCGTGGCCCTCCGCCAGAGCGTCGACGATTACCTGCAGGTGTCACCCCCCGCGGACCAGGCGATGGAGCTGCTGGATGTCCTCCATATCTTCGTGCAGGCTGACGGCAAGATCTCCAACGAAGAGGAGTTGGTGCTGGAGGAGATCACCGGCATGATCGCCGGCTACGTATCGTCTTCCAAGGAGGCCGGGTTGTTCGAGGTCGTGATCGTGCCCCAGAACGAGGAACAGAGGGCTGCGGCGACCTCGTTGTTTCCCGGCATCGAGCCCAAGTCGATGCGTGGGGGCGTCGTGTACTCCGTGGGACACTTCTTCTCGGCACGGTACGCGGACGTCGTCTGCGACAAGTACATCTCGCTCGGGCTCTTTACGACCCGCGTGGACGGGTGAGTCGACGTTGGCGCGGCATCGGAGTCCGGACCTTGTTGGGAGGCGCTCTGATGGCGGCGGGATGCGAGCGACCCCCTTCTCCCATTTCAATAGAACCCGAAGTTCACGAGGCCCGGGTCCTGGCCTGGGTGGAGCGTCGCCTCTCGGAGCTGGCAGCGCCGGACTCCTGGCTCGCTCTGATCGGGCTCCATTGGCTCCCGGAGGGCTCCACCACCCTGGGATCGGCTCCGGGCAACGATATCGTGCTTCCGGAGCCGGCGGCTCCCCTCGTGGGTCGGGCCGTCCGGCAGGACACGGTGGTCCGCTTCCTCGTGGAACCGGGAGTGCTCGTGACTCAGGGTATCGACTCGACCTTGAGTCTCCCCGTGGCCACGGGTGCCCGTCCCCCTGACGTCTCCGGCGACCCGGCGGTCCGGGAGGCCACGCTCGGCGACCCGGCGCCCCAACACCACACGGTGCTGCGTCATGGGGAGTTGAATTGGATCTTGGTGAGGCGGGGTGACCGTGTCGCGCTGCGCGTGCGAGACAACGCCAGTCAGAACTACGAGGGCTTCATTGACATCCGACGCTACCCGACCTCAGCGGAGTGGTACGTTACGGCCCGCTGGACCCCGCAGCGGAAGACCGTGGCCGTGCCGAACGTTATCGGAACCGTCACGGACACACCCTCGCCGGCCGTGCTCGAGTTCTGGGTGGATGGGACGAAGCACACCCTCGATGTGGTCGGCCGACCTGACGATGGGCGGTACATGCTCGTCTTTGCCGATGCCACGAGCGGAGTCGAGACATACGGGGGAGGTCGCTACTTGTGGATCGACGAGCCCGACCAGGATGCCCGCGTGGTGCTCGACTTCAATCTGGCCTACAATCCGCCGTGTGTGTTCACCCCATTCGCCACCTGCCCCCTGCCCACGAGAGACAATCGGCTCGCCGTGCGGGTCGAGGCCGGTGAGCGGGCCTGGCGCCATTGATTCGGTGTCCGTTTGCCGTGTTGCCCTAGCCCGCTGCGAGGGGTCATCATTGCCCACGTTCTGGAGGCTGCCCGGACTGGCAGCTGACCGACGAACCGTCTGACGAACCGACTGGCCTGGCTCATCATGAAGACAGATATCGGCGACAAGGAATCAAGCCTTCCCGCCTCCCGTGATCTACTGTGGGCGTGGGTGGGGATCGGCGTAGGGTTGGGCGTCGTCCTGCTCGGCACACTGGTCCCGGTCGTACGGAGCGAGACTCCGCGGCCGGACGTGGCACTTCTGATTGCGATGTTGACCTTCACCCTCGTCGGGATCCTGGTGGGGTACCACTCACCTGGGGAGACGATCCGGGAGGCTGCCATCGCCGGGGCCTTGCTCGTCGTGCTCTCGTTCCTGTCGATCGGCATCGGCTTCGAGCTGCCGGTGACTGCGCCGGCGGCTGCTGGTGCCCTCATTGGAGGGCTCGTCCTTTCGGCCGTCGGTGGATGGGTGGGTGAGGTGCTTCAGGGCACTTTGCTGCGAGAGGGTGCGGTGGGTCGGTTTGCATGGCCCTGGATTCTGGTGGGGGCCGTGCTCGGAATTCTGCTCAACGTCTACACTGTGTTCGTGCTCCAGGAAGTGCTCGACCTGTCGGGAAGAGGGGTGCTCGCCGGATTCCTGGCCAGCTTCTTCGTAACCGCCTTCTTCGTCGCGTACTTCTCACCCGGCTTCACGATCGTGGAACCTGCACTAGCGGCGCTCGTCGTGATCGCGGCGGACATGATGCTCGTGGTGTTCGGTTTCTCTCCTCAGTTCGGAATTGGGTCGGTCGCGATGGCGACGATCGCCGCAGTCGTGATCGCTCTGGTCGGGGGATATCTCGGAGAATCCGCCCATGCCATGAGGCGCAGGCAGGCGGCTGCGAACGCCGAGTCCGCGCCTCCCGGTTCGGGCGAAGCCTCCGAGCCCGAGTCGCAGGCCGAAGGCGGCTCGTCCGGGGCCGTCGTAGGGGACGAGGTCGTCGACTGACGTGCATCGCCCATGAAGCGATCCTTCCCGAAGGAGCCTGTCGGAAGGCTGACCATGAGGCGTGCACCGATGTGGGCGCTGGTGGGGCTTGCCTTTGCCGCAGCCTGTTCGGGCACTGACGAGACCTCTGGAGATCGAGGGCCCGACGGCTCTCCCGCCGTGGAAGTGACGCTTCAGGGCACGTACTCCTACCTGGCTGACGCAGCCCTGTTCACCGAGTGTGGGACGGGCGTTTCGTATCCCGTGGCGGCGGATGGTGACGCTGCTGCACTCGAGAGCGCCTATCTGGAGCTTCAGGCAGGTCCGGGCGACCCTCTTCTCGTGGGCGTCCGAGGGTATGTAGCGTTGCGGCAGGGCGCGGATGGCGGCACGGCTCCTACCCTGGTGGTGAAGGCGTTTGAGAAGGTGTTCATCGGCCAGGGCTGTGAAGCAGGACCGGGCGGCTCTTCGCTGGCTGGATCGGAGTGGACGGCGGTGACACTCATGGGGTCGGACGTCCAGTTCGAAGATCCTCCGACCCTACTCCTGGATGGGGAAGGTCGTTTGGTGGGCTGGAGCGGGTGCTCCGATTTCACAGGGTCGTACGATCTGGTAGGGGGGCGACTCAGGTTCGTGGTCGTCAGCCCTCCGCAGGGTCCCTGTACCGGGTCGCGGGGGAGTCGGGAGGCTGCTTTTCTCGAGGTGCTTGAACGCACGAGAGCCTACGCGATAGGAGGAGACACGCTGAGGCTTCGGGGCGAGAGTGGTTCCCTCGGCGCGTTCCTGGAATCGCGATGAGCCGCTCGACGCTCGACGGTGAGGGTCCTCGCCGCCGGACAACCTGGTTCGGCCCTCGCCGCATCCATAGGGATGGTGCACACGGGGTGATGGTGCACACGGGGTGATGGTGCACAGGGTAGGTATGGTGCACAGGGAAACGATCGTGCACATGGAGCTTCCTCGAATCTCACACAGAAGAGTCCGGCCATGATGAAACATGCTCAGTTGTTCCTTCGCCTTGTCCTTCTGGCCATGCTTTCGGCGCCCGTCTCGGGCCAGGAGTCCCTGGGCCAACCGTCAGCGGTGTTTCCCGAGGACTTCGGGTCGATTCAGACGGTACGGGAACTCCCGGACGGCCGGGTCCTCGTCGCAGACCCTCTCAGCAAGGTGCTCTTCGCGGTCGACCTCGACGCAGGCATCCGCACCCAGGTAGGTGCGGAGGGACAGGGCCCCGAAGAGTACTTGCAGCCCGACGCAGTGTGGCCTCTTCCTGGAGACTCGACCCTGCTGGTGGACCTCGGCAACGGGCGCCTCGTGGCGCTCGGGCCGGACTTGAGCTTTGGTCCCACGATGCCACTCGCCCTGTCTGAGCCGGGCCCTGGTCGGCCGCTCGTGCTGGCCTTGCCCCAGGGTGTCGACCGCGACGGCAACCTCTACGCTCGCGCCATGGGTGGCATGAGCATGGGGGGTGAGCTTCCCGACTCAGCCGATATCCTGCGGATCAGCCGGGCAGATCGGTCGGAGGCTGTGATGGGCTCGTTCAGGCTGCAAGGCCGCACGCGGACGACGGAAGGTGGCGCATCGGACCAGCGTGTGAGCATCGACGTCATTCCGCTCTCCGGCGAGGACGCTTGGGGCATCGCCCAGGACGGCTCCATCGTTGTCGCCCGCGTCGGTGACTACCACCTCGAGTGGTTGGCTCCCGACGGTACGGTGGCACGCGGCCCGGCGACTCCCTTTTCCCCGGTTCCGCTCGGCACCGCGGAGAAGGAAGAGTACGTAGCCGAGTCGGCTCGATCCGGGGGCGGGATCGGAATCGGCATCCAGATGGACAATGGGCAGGTGTCCATGACATTCGCCCGGGGCGCGGGCGGACCTGACCGGGAAATCGACCGATACGAGTGGCCTGAGGTGAAGCCTGCCTTCTACCAGGGCCGTCTGCCCATCGACGGGTTGGACCGCGCCTGGGTCAGGCGGCATGTCGACGCCGGCGAGCCGTCTACGTACGACCTGTTCGACCGCAGCGGAGAGCGTGTGGCTACGTTCACGCTGGATCACGGCAAGCGCGTCGTAGGGTTCGGCCCCACGGCGGTGTACGTGGTGGCCTACGACGAATTCGACCTGAACTACCTCGAGCGCTACGACCTGCCCATGTGAGTCGTAGGGGAGGTCATGGACCGTCGGCCCGGGTGCAGCGCCTTCGGGGTCAGGGTACGACCCGCCGGGCCGAAATCAGGTGCTCCTGCCAGTATGGATTGGTGATGTCGGAGGTGCGCACGCCGGTGGAACTACTGTGGATGAATTCGTAGTCACCGACGTAGAGGCCGACGTGGGACGTCTTGTTCGGGTCGTCCAGGGAGAAACCGAGAATGTCGCCCGGTCGGAGCGCATCCGGAGCCAGGTCCACCCTCGAACCGGTGCGGATCTGTTCGGTGCTCACCCGCGGCAGGGATATGCCGAACTGCGCGTAAGCCCACTGAATGAGGCCCGAGCAGTCGAAGCCGTTCGCGTCCGTGCCGCCCCACTCGTATGGGGTCCCGATGGCATCCAGCGCCAGCTCGACGACCCCTGCGGTAATGCGGGCAGCTTCTTCGGATGACACCGCAGCCGACCTGGCGGGCCGTGCCCCGGCCTCGGGACCGGGTGCCCCGGGCGCCCCGACCATGGAACACGCGCTCAGGGATGTCGACGCGCACAGCAACAGCAGGAGGCGCGATGGCGTGGGGCACGAAGCACGCATGACAGGACTCCGGGAAGGGTCGGGGTGCTGGTTCGGTGGTGCCTCGCGGCACCCGAGACACGGTGTGCCGGAAGACGCCCAACGTCAACTCACCCGGCGGGACTCGCAGGTCTGTTGGCTCCGGTGGTAGCCGAAGCCCCCGCTGATCGCTACAGTGCGGCGGCGGACCACTTTCCCTCAGGGAGATCATGACGCAGAACGCACGGACGGTTCTGGTCGTCGATGACGACGCTGAATTCAGATTTCTCCACGGCGAGCTACTCAAGACGTTCGGGTATGAAGTCGAGACGGCGTGCGATGGAGTCGAGGCGCTCGCGCTCCTCACGCCGCAGACCGACCTGGTGGTGCTCGACGCCCAGATGCCCAATATGGACGGCTTCGAGGTCGCACGGATGATTCGGTCCGATCCGGTGGTCGCCGACGTGCCGATCGTGATGGTGACGGGCCTCGTGGGGCGCGAAGACCGGCTGCGGGCGTTCGATCTGGGAATCAACGACTTCATCAACAAGCCCGTCGATCCCAACGAGCTGAGGTTGCGTGCCCGGTGGCTGATTTCGCTCAAGGTCGCGCAGGACGAGATCAAGGCCCACGAGAGGGAGTTGGAGCACACGGTCTACATCCGGACACAGGAACTGCGGGAGGCCCTGGCCGAGGTGCAGGCAGCGAGGCTGCTAACGCACCAGGCCCACATGGACACGATCCACCGGCTCACCCTCGCGGGCGAGTACAAGGATCGGGACACGGCGGAGCACGTTGAGCGGATCGGGCGCTTCTCGGCCGTGATGGCTCGGGGCCTGGGCTGGTCGTCGGCCGATGTGGAGATCATCCGCCACGCCGCTCCCATGCACGATGTCGGCAAGATCGGGATTCCTGACCGCATCCTCCTGAAGCCCGGAGGCCTGAGTGACGAGGAATGGGAAGTCATGCGGTCGCACACGCTCATCGGAGCACAGATCCTGGCGGACTCCAAGTCCGATGTCATCCAGATGGGTGAGCGGATCGCACTCGCCCATCACGAGCGCTGGGACGGGGGAGGGTATCCCAAGGGCCTCGCGCGCGAGGAAATTCCGCAGGAGGCCCGCATCTGCGCGATCGTCGACTTCTTCGACGCCCTCACGGTGGATCGCCCCTATCGGCGGGCCGTGCCCAACGAAGAGGTCGTCGCAATGATGGACGAGGAGTGCGGCGCCCATTTCGATCCCGATCTCCTCAAGGTGTTCCACCGGGTTCGACCGAAGATCGAAGAGGTCCAGGCCGAGTACCACGAGTGACCGCGTCCCACGAGTGATCGGAGTTGGAGCGGGGTGGGAAGCGCTAACCCTCGCGATGCCTCCGGTAGTGTGCCGCTGCCTTCGCGCGATTCCCGCATCGCGCCATGGAGCACCACTTTCGGCGCCCGTTCTTCGAAGTGTCCGAGAACCAAGAGGCGCAGTCCTCCGCGTGGCACTGCCGAATCCGTGCCCGGTCCCCGTGCAGCAGGAGCTCCGCGGCGGCTTCTGCCACAGGCGAAAGAATGGAGCGCAGCGCCCGGCCGTCGTGCGTTTCCACGAGTGAGAGCTGTCCCGCATCGCGCTCGAGGGACAGCGACGAGCGGCGGGCGCGGAGCACCCTGTTCAGAACGAGAACGGCCGACTCCGGTGCCGGGCGGGCGCGCTTCATCGCTTCGAGGGCAGACCGTACCTCCATCCTGAGGGTCAGAACCTCCGTCAGGAGCATGCGGGCGTCCGGTGGGCAGCCTCTCAGTTCTGCGTGTCGTTCCGGAGACAGCAGGCCGGCCGAGGACAGCCATTCCAGGAGCGCGGCCGGAGAGCGGAGTCCGTCGTCTGCCTCAGGACGCGCCCACGTGTTGAGCAGGTCCAGGGCCAGGCTTCCTGAGTCGAACGAGAACGCGGCGATCATCGGGATTCCCTGCAAGGCGGACGGTATCTAACCGGTGAAAGATATGTTGAGAGGTATTAGTTTGCCAAGACCAGCAAAACATACGATAAACGGTTAGGATCGCCTGACGATGACGGGCTGAGGGTGCCGCGGTATGGTTTGGTCGACGAGGGTCCACGACGGAGGCCAGGTGGAACCGTACCCTCGCGTTGGTCAGCGGAATGTGGCATCATGCCGGACTCTCGCTGGCACGGCCGCAAGGGCCGGTCAGCGATCCTGCCCCGGAATCGGAGGAAGCTTGGTGAGGGAATCCATGGTCGTGATCGGCGCTGTTCTTGTCCTGGCGATCGGCCAAGCAGTCGAGGCTCAGGAGATGGGCTTCGAGGAGTACACGCCGCGGTCCACTCTGGTGGTGCCTGTGAATCCGGTGACGGCAGCGCGCTTCCCGTTCGTGGACATCCACAATCACCTCCGTGGCGGAATGACGCCCGAGCGGGTGGACGAGATCGTCGCGGACATGGACCGGCTGAACATGGCGGTCATGGTCAACCTGTCGGGTGGCAGCGGCGAGGGCCTCGCGAGCACCGTGCGCGCGCTCAGTCACCGAGAGGGCCGCTTCGCCGTATTCGCGAATCCGTCCTACGCAGGCATCGACGACCCCGACTACCCGGAGCGCACCGCCGCTCAACTGGAAGAGGATTACAACAACGGCGCCCGGGGTCTGAAGATCTTCAAGAACCTCGGCCTCAGCGTCGTGGATGCGGCGGGGAATCGGGTTCGGGTAGACGACGAGCGACTCGATCCGCTGTGGGCCAAGGCAGGTGAGTTGGGCATTCCCGTCCTGATCCACACCGCGGATCCGGCTGCCTTCTGGCTTCCGCACGATCAATTCAACGAGCGCTGGCTGGAGCTGAAGCAGTATCCCCGCCGGAAGCGCGAGGGCGAGCCGACGTTCGAGCAGCTGATCACAGAGCAGACCAACGTGTTTCGCAAGCATCCGGGGACTACGTTCATCGCGGCGCACTTCCTCTGGATGGCCAACGATCTCGATCGGCTCGGTCAGATCATGGACGAGATCCCGAACATGGTCACCGAGTTGGGCGCGGTCATCTACGAACCGGGAAGGCAGCCACGAAGGGCGGCCCGGTTCTTCGAGCAGTATGCGGACCGCATCCTCATGGGGAAGGACGTGTGGGCTCCCGAGGAGTACTACGTCTACTTCCGCGTTCTGGAATCGGCGGACGAGTACTT
Source organism: Gemmatimonadota bacterium (assembly GCA_039587465.1). Taxonomy (GTDB): domain Bacteria; phylum Gemmatimonadota; class Gemmatimonadetes; order Longimicrobiales; family Gaopeijiaceae; genus JBDHIL01. The sequence continues at coordinate 70,688 of JBDHIL010000011.1, forward strand.
CGACTACTACCGGCGACGCCACGCCTTCTGGAAGATGTATGGGCTCGAGCTGCCGGACGACGTCTTGAGGAAGGTCTACTACGAGAATGCCCTCCGGATCGTGCCCGGCCTGGACCCCGAACTATTCCGCCAAGGCGGGTAGGGCTTCGGTCAGGGCGGCTGGGGCTTCAGTCGTCCCAGCGGAACCGGGTCAGGTCTATGCGTCCGCGGGCGTCGAAGAGGACTCCTTCGGCCTCGAGCAGCACACGCTGAATCTGCTCGAAGGCAGACCCGCCCGTGCGTCGGCTGATCTCGCCGCGCGCGTTCACGACCCGGTGCCAGGGCACGTCGCTGGCCTCAGGTAGCGCCGCGACCGCGTACCCGACCTGGCGGGCTCTGCCCGGTAATCCTGCTTCAGCGGCCACCTGGCCGTAGCTGGCTACCCGACCGGGAGGGATGCGGCGCACGACGTCGTAGTAGCGCGCGTAAGAAGTCACGCATCCTGTCCGGTCACGGTCAGCGTCCCCGCCTCACAGATCGGGGTGGTTCGTAACCCTGTAGCCAGGCAGCGACCCACGTGGTGACGCAGCGCCAGGCTAGTCCTCATCGGTTGAGCGGATCTTCCCGGTGGTGTACTGGAGAAGGAGTTCCCTGAAGATCCCGGTGAGGTACTCGTTCTTCTCCTCCGGGTGGGTCAGCCGGTCGAAGGTCTCCCAGTCGAGCCAGACCCCGAGGCAGTTCGAGCACTGATCCCCGTGCTCGGACTGGCTCGTGATCGCCTGAAGTTCACCCCCGCACTTCGGGCAATGGTTACCGTGCTTCTCGATCCAATGCCCACGCTCTGCTTCGGCGCGCTGCGCTTCGCGGGCGCGTGCCGCCTCCATCCGGAGGCGGAACTCCTCTCGCTGGAAGTACTCTTTCTCGTTACGGCTGGGCTTGATCCAAGACTGATGGGGCAAGCGATGGGTGAACTCACTCACGACTTCCTCCCTGCTGAGATGGCCTCCCTAATATTACTCAAGCTGTCCATCTCCTGCAGAGCCGCGAGGGGCACGGGGCGTTCATCGTCAAGCGCAGAGCCGGTTCGAACGAGTATGGTCTACCGATTGCATATATGAGCATGTGTGCAGATATTGCCGGATCACCTCGGGGTGACGACGAGCAATCTCTTCCTCTCCGGACGGACCGGACCCATGCGAGGTATCGAGCCTCCAGGCGCACACATCGTCGATAGGGAAGCTGTGGCTTCTGCCGGTCGCGACCGCAGTTCAGACGAAGATCTGACATACCTGTCCGACCTGTTCCAGATGTTGGCCAGCCCGACGCGACTGCGCATGGTCGAAGCACTGGCCGCCGGGGAGCTGTGCGTGGGTGATCTGGCGGCTCTGGTCGGAGTCAGCCAATCAGCGATGAGTCATCAATTGCGTCAGATGAGGCAGATGAGAATCGTGCGTTACCGTAAGGAGGGGCGCCTGGCCTTCTACCGACTCGACGACCGTCACGTGGAGATGCTCTTCCTGGCGGGGTTGGAGCACGTGCAGGAAGCAGCAGGAGGTGGGAGCGCCCAATGACGATCCCGGTCTCCTCCACGACGGCGGCGCCTTCGGTACGGCTCCACGTCGCCGACATGGACTGTGCCACGTGTGTGGCGAAGATCCAGAGCCACCTCGCCAAGGTCGACGGCGTCCTCGCCGTTGAAGGAAGTGCGATCGGGCGGACTCTCACCGTCGCCGTCGACCCCGCGCTCGCAGATGCCACGACGCTGCAGGAGCAGGTGGGCCGGCTTGGGTACGTCGCGCGCCCGATCGTCGAGGGTGCGGGTCCTCCGGAGGCGACCGGCACCTGGACGGGCACCGCCGCCCGGATCGCCTACACGTCTCTCGGACTCTTCATCCTGGCCATGCTGCTCCGGGCGGTCGGGGTGGAACCGACTGTGATGGATGCTTCGGGGGTCACCCTGACCGCTCCGGACGTCTTCCTCCTCCTGTCGGCGCTCGTGGGTGCTTGGAACTTCGTGCCGAAGGGAGTTCGATCGGCCCGGGCCCTCGTGTTGGACATGAACTTCCTCATGACGGTGGCGATCCTGGGGGCGGTCGGCATCGGCGAGTTCGTGGAAGCGGCGGCGATCGCTTTCCTGTTCGCGATCGCTGAACTACTCGAAAACCACTCCGTCGAGCGGGCCCGCGCGTCGGTTTCTGCACTCATGGACCTCGCTCCAGATTCCGCTCGTGTGATGCGGAACGGCCACGAGGTGACGATTGCGGCCGACGACATCGTGCGCGGTGAGATGCTCCTTCTGCGGCCGGGCGAGAGGATCGCGGTGGACGGGGTCGTGGAACGGGGGGCGTCCGCGGTCGACGAGTCTCCCATCACGGGCGAATCGGTGCCAGTGGACAAGGCTCCGGGCGACGAGGTCTTCTCGGGAACCATCAACCGCAGCGGCTTCCTCGAGGTGCGCTCCACGAAGGCTGCGGGCGACAGTGCCCTCGCGCGTATCATCCAACTGGTCGAGGGTGCCGAGGCACTCAAGAGTCCGACCGAACGCTTCGTCGATCGGTTCGCCAGGTACTACACGCCCTTGGTCACCTTGGCCGCAGTCCTGGTGATCCTGGTTCCATGGCTGCTGTTCGGCGCCCCGTTCGACCTCTGGTTCGTGCGCGGCCTCACACTTCTCGTCATCGCATGCCCCTGCGCACTCGTGATATCCACGCCGGTCGCGGTGGTGAGTGGGGTAACCGCGGCGGCGCGGAACGGTGTCCTGATCAAGGGTGGCACCTATCTGGAGGCGATGGGAGGAGTGAAGGTCCTGGCTCTGGACAAGACCGGGACGCTGACGGTCGGACACCCGCGGCTGCTCGAGGTTCGAGTCGTGGACGGAGTGTCGGAGGACGAAGCCATCGCGCTTGCCGCTGCCATCGAAGCCAGGTCGGAGCACCCTGTGGCGCGCGCTCTCGTCGACGGCGGAGAGGAGCGCGGTATCGAGCCTGTAGCGGGCGTGACCGGGTTCGAGGCGGAGCCGGGTCACGGAGCACGAGCTCTGATAGACGGCGTCGAGTTCACGGTCGGGAAGCCCGACTTCGGAAAGCTCGGAGATGAGCAGGCCGAGATCGTACGGGACATGGCGTCGGGAGGAAGAACCGTCGTCGGCTTGAGGCGGGGCGGAAAGCTTCTTGCCTGGTTCGCGCTGGCCGACAAGCCGCGCCCAGGTGCAGCAGCAGCCGTCGCCGGCCTCAAGAAGGCAGGTGTCCGCAGCATCGTGATGCTCACGGGAGACAGTCGGGCGCCGGCGGAGGCGATAGCCGGTCAGTTGGGAATCGACGAGGTGCGGGCGGGTCTTCTTCCCGAGGAGAAGGTAGAGGCCGTTAGAGCGCTCGAAGCCCAGTACGGCCCCGTGGCGATGGTCGGCGACGGCGTGAACGACGGCCCCGCGCTCGCCGCGGCCGCCGTGGGCATCGCCATGGGGGCGGCGGGAAGCGACACGGCCCTGGAGACCGCCGACATCGCGCTGATGGGAGATGACCTGGCCCGCCTCCCGTACCTGTACGCCCTGTCGCACCGAGCCCGGGGGGTGATCCGGCAGAACATCGCGGCCGCGATTCTGATCAAGGGCATCCTGGCGATCGGTGTGCCCCTGGGCGCAGTTTCGCTCGTGACCGCAGTCGTGATCGGGGATATGGGGGTCTCGCTGGCGGTCACGCTCAACGCCATGCGCCTCGCACGGGTGGCTTCGTAGCTCGACCCGGCACCCTTGACCTGCCCGCGCCCCCGGCTACCCTTTGGGCCATGAACTCAGTCATGGAAGAATTCGTTTGGCGCGGGATGCTCCAGAACGCCACTGAAGGTGCGGCGGAGCACTTCGCCGACGGCTCGCGCACCGCATACATCGGCTTCGATCCCACGGCGAGCAGCCTGCACGTGGGCAACCTCCTCGTGATCATGGGGCTCGTGCACATCCAGCGTGCCGGTCACACGCCCATCGCGCTGGTGGGCGGGGGGACCGGCTTGATCGGAGATCCATCCGGCAAGACGGCGGAGCGGCTCCTTCTCACGAAGGAGAAGGCGGGGGAGAACGCAGAAGAGATCAGGAAGCAGCTCGCGCACTTCCTCGACTTCGACGCCAAGACCAACCCCGCCCGGATGAGGAACAACCTCGATTGGCTCGGCGGATTGGCGCTCGTCGACTTCCTTCGGGACGTTGGGAAGCACTTCTCGGTCAATCAGCTGATGGCGAAGGAGTCCGTGAAGCGCCGATTGGAGAACGAGGAGACGGGCATTTCCTACACGGAATTCAGCTATGCCCTTCTCCAGTCCTACGACTTTCTTGAGCTCTTCCGTCGCGAGGGCTGCTCGATCCAGATGGGTGGCAGTGACCAGTGGGGAAACATCACGGCTGGCATCGACCTGATTCGCAGGATGGACCAGCAGAGGGCGTTCGGGGTCGTGTTCCCTCTGGTGACCAACGCCTCGGGTACGAAGTTCGGGAAGTCCGAAGCAGGTAATGTCTGGCTCGATCCGGGCCTCACGTCTCCCTACCGCTTCTATCAGTTCTGGGTCAACACCGACGACGCCGACGTGGTGCCCTATCTGAAGTACTTCTCTCTGATGTCGAGAGGAGAGGTCGATGAACTCGCGGCGGGCGTGGTGAATGAGCCTCACCGGAGGGTGGCGCAGAAGGCCTTGGCAGAGGATGTGACCCGGCGAGTTCATGGTGAAACCGGGCTCGCGAAGGCGCTCGAGGCGACGCAGGCCCTGTTCGGAGGGGAGATCGGTGGACTCGGTGCAGACGAGATTGCGGACATCTTCTCCGACGTGCCGTCGTCCGAGATCCGACGGGACGCTTTGGCGGGTGAGGGGAAGGCGCTCATCGAGGTCCTGGACGAGTCCGGGGTGGCGACCTCCCGCGGGGACGCGCGACGATCCATCGAGGGCGGCGGCGTCTACGTCAACAACCAGCGGGTTCAGGACACGGGGCTCCGCCTTACCATGGACCAGACCATAGACGGGCGCTTCGTCGTGTTGAGGAAGGGCAAGAAGAGCTACCACCTCGTCGCGGTGGCGGACTGACAACAGCTGCCGCGGTGGACCGACGACCCTGGTCCCGGCCCAGGCCCCGTCCGTCCGGATTCGCCCGGCTGCCCTTGACCAGATGCGGTCCGTTTCGCAACGTCTTCGCCCCTCGATCCCACCCCCGAAATCCTTGAGGATACGCTATGTCGATGCCGCTGGTTGGAGTGGTCATGGGCTCCCAGTCGGACTGGTCTACCATGTCCCATGCCGTAGATACTCTGGACGCCCTGGGCATCGCGTGCGAAGTCCGGGTGCTGTCGGCTCACCGAACACCCGATGAGAGCGCGGACTTCGCGGCTACCGCCGAAGAGCGCGGCATGGAAGTGATCATCGCGGCCGCGGGGGGCGCAGCCCACCTGGCGGGAGTGATGGCCTCCAAGACTGTGCTCCCCGTGCTCGGGGTCCCGATGAAGGGGTGGTCTCTCGACGGCCTCGACTCTCTTCTGTCGACGGTGCAGATGCCTCGTGGTGTGCCCGTGGGGACGCTGGCTATCGGCAAGGCCGGGGCGGTGAATGCGGCGCTCTTCGCCGGACAGATCCTCGGGGCGAAGCACCCGGAGATCCGCGACGCGGTGAGAGCCGATCGTGAGGCGCGCCGGACTCAGGCTCTCGCCACGCCCGATCCCAGGGACGCCGAGTAGCTCTGGCGGCCGGCGGCGCCCACCGACGGGCCCGCCGACTCACGCCCCCCTCCGGCCACTGGCCGGAGGGGGGCGTCGGCGTATGGGGCGCGCCCCTCGAGCGCTGCCGTGCTCCGGCTTCGTGTGCCAGCGAAACCCCCTCGATCCTTCTCCCGTAGGTAATTCTGACTTTGTCAATAAAACCTCCGGGAGCAGCACATGGGGAAGGGAACTCACCTGGGAGACCTCGAGGAGCTCGTCCTTCTGAGCGTCCTCCGACTCAAGGACGATGCGTACGGGGCACAGATCCGATCTGCTCTCGTCGATTCGGCTGGACGGTCGGTCTCCATCAGCACGATCTACGTCACGCTGATGCGGATGGAAGAGAAGGGCTACGTGCGCTCGTGGATGGGCGAGCCCAGCAGTGTCCGAGGCGGCAAGGCCAAGAGGTTCTTCGGCGTGAGCCAGGAGGGCGTGGCGGCTCTGCAGGCCACTCGTCAGGTGCGCGACGACATGTGGGAGGGCGTCGAGATATCTCTCGGCGCTGACGCGCGTGTCGGCTGAAAAGCCCGTCGGGGGCCCTCCCAGGCTCGGCCAATGGCTGGCCGGAGTGCGGCTTCCCGAAGAGATCACCGAGGCGTTCCTCGGCGATCTAGAGGAGGAATACCGGCAACGCCGTGGGGCTGCCCGTTCGCGCATCGGCGCCGATCTCTGGTTCTGGATTCAGGTGCTGATGTTGAGGGGTGGTACCCTTCGCCGGAGCTCACGCAGAATCAGCGGCCGCCGGCCCGATTTTGAGCGTAACCGACCCCGTCGCGTGGGGTCTGAAACAGATATATGGAGCGGACTTCTCATGAATCTCCAAGACCTCAAGTACGCCGTTCGGCGGCTCGCGCGCAGCCCGGGCTTCACGTGCGTAGCAGTGCTGACGCTCGCGCTCGGGATCGGCGCGAACACAGCCATCTTCAGCCTGGTCAATGCGGTACTCATCAGGGACCTGCCCGTGAGGGCGCCGGAGGAGCTCGTCGAGCTCTACACGTCTGACCAGGACGGCTATCGATATGCCACCTCGTCGCACCCCGACTACCGTGATCTCCGCGAGCGGGACGACGTATTCGCCGGCGTGGTCGGGACGAAGACGTTCATCGCCCGTCTGGACCGGCAAGGGGAGCCCGAGGTGGTCTTCGGCGAGATGGTGTCGTGGGACTACTTCCAGGTCTTGGGAGCGCAGATGACTCTCGGCCGGTCCTTCCTGCCAGAGGAGGACGAGACGCCGGGCACACATCGGGTCGCGATCGTCGGTCACCGAACGTGGACCCAGGCGTTCGGCGCCGACCCCGACATCGTCGGCTCCACCGTGCGTCTGAACGACGAGCCTTACACGATCGTGGGCGTGGGGCCCGAGGCATTCACCGGAACGATGCCGGTGATGGTGTCGAGCTTCTTCGTACCGCTGATGATGACCGATGCGCTGATGGGGGGCGGCTCGGGGAGGATCGCGAGCCGCGGCTCGCGAAGCATGTTCCTGAAGGGCCGTCTGAAGCCCGGCGTCACTCTGGACCAGGCCAACGCGTCGTTGGCCGCGCTGGCCTCGGCACTCGGCGAGGCGTATCCCGAGACCAACGAGGGTAGGGTGATGTCGGCCTTGCCGGCCGGCGACGTCGCCCTTCACCCGATCGTCGATGGCGCCCTCGTACCGGTTGCCGGCTTGCTTCTCGCGGTCGTGGGACTGGTGCTGCTGATAGCGTGCGCCAACCTCGCGAGCTTCCTGCTCGCCCGCGCGGAGGACCGCAGAAAGGAGATCGCGGTGCGCCTGGCGATGGGGGCCCGACGTGGGGCGCTTATTCGTCAGCTCATGGTCGAGACCATGCTGCTGGCCGTCCTGGGCGGCGCGGCCGGCTTCGCGCTGGCGCACTGGACTCTGGACCTGCTCATGAGCTTCCAGCCGCCGCTGCCGGTGCCTGTCGATTTCGACATCTCACTCGACCGGACGGTTCTGTACTTTACCGGTGGCGTCTCGCTCCTGGCGGGAGCCCTGTTCGGATTGGCGCCGGCGCTCCAGGCCACCAATCCAGATGTTGCTCCGACCCTCAAGAACGAGGGCACAGGTGGTGGGCGGCCCCGGCGGTTCAACCTCCGGAGCGGCCTGGTCGTGACGCAGGTCGCCTTCTCGTTCGTCTTGCTCATCGGTGCGGGCCTCTTCGTGCGGAGCCTGCAGAAGGCCCAGCACATCGACACAGGGTTCGACACGGGGCCGGCTGCTCTGCTGTCGCCGATGCCCGATCTCTCCGGATACAAGACGCCGGATGAAATCAGGCTCTTCAGCGAAGCCTATCGGGCACGCCTCATGGCCCATCCGGAGATCGACGCAGTCGCGCAGGCGGACGTGCTCCCCCTGGGCATGGCGTTTCAGACCTCGAGTTTCCTCTTGCCCGGCGTGCCCTCCGAGTCGCTCGACGGCGATCACGACCTCGATCAGGTGGCGGTGAGCGCCAGCTACTTCGATGTGATGGGCATTTCGATCAACAGGGGCCGGACGTTCCACGAGGGCGACCGGGAAGCGAATCCGGCCGTCATCGTGAGCCAGGCGTTCGTGAACCGCTTCTATCAGGGTGAGGACGTCGTGGGGCGGATGATCTCCAAGCCGAGTGGAGAGGAACTCCGTATCGTCGGTGTCGCCGCCGACACCAAGGTGCGCACCTTGGGTGAGGCTCCGCGCCCTCTCGTGTACCAGTCACTGGCGCAGGAAGATGGTGGCTTCCTGTCTACGACGTTCATCGTGAAAGGGTCGACGACCGGACCGGAGCTGCTTCGCGTGTCTCGCGACATCCTTGACGAGGTGGATCCGAACATGGTCCTCATGGACCTGAAGACCATGGATGAGCACCTGGCCATCATGCTGTTCCCGCCGCGCATGGCAGCGCTTCTGTTCTCCGTTTTCGGAGGGTTGGCGCTCCTGCTGGCTTCGGTGGGGATTTACGGGGTGGTGAGTTATGCGGTCTCCAAGCGGACTCGTGAATTGGGTATCCGGATGTCGCTGGGCGCGAGTCGTGGAGACGTCGTGACCATGGCGGTGGGTAGTGGCATGCGGCTGGTGGTCGCCGGGGGAGTCGTCGGTGTCGTGCTGGCAGGGGCAGCCACATGGGCCCTGTCAGGTCTCCTCTATGGGATCGGCACGACGGATGTCGTCACCTTTGCGGTGATTCCGCTCCTGCTCAGTGGAGTGGCGCTGCTGGCCGCATGGGTGCCGGCCAGACGAGCCAGCTCCGTGGACCCGGTCACGGCCCTGCGGAGCGAGTAGGGTTCCCGCCTGCGCATGTCCGCACGCGGGTGGGGTCACCGCCCCGCCCGCATGCGGCTTCCACAACGGCCGGGCTTGGAGTATCGTTTCGCCTCACGCGCGGTGGCCGCCTCAGGGGCGCGGCGCGTGGGCCTTGCCACCTTCTCACCGTGTTGGCGGACACCATGCTGGACGAAATCCGGGACAAGATCGAGGGTGAAATCGTATCGCTCACCAGAGAACTCAACGTCGAGTTGCCCGAACGGATCAAGATCGCCATGGAGCATGGCGACCTGCGGGAGAACTCGGAGTTCAAGGCTGCGAAGGAGCGTCAGGCCTTCGTCGAGGCCCGACTGAACCACCTCACGTCGCGCATGACGGAACTCTCGAAGATCGATGTGTCCGCGATGCCCTACGACAAGGTCGGATTCGGCTCGAAGGTGAAGATCCACGATGTAGCCATGGGTGAGGACTTCGTCTTCACGATCACGGCGGGCGATTTCATCGACCTCGACGGCGGCCAGGTCTCACTCGCGTCGCCGATCGGCCAGGGTCTTCTGGGTGCGGCTCTCGGCGAGGAGGTCACGGTGCAGCTGCCCATGGGTGATCGGCAGTACAAGGTGCTGGAGTTGACCACCCTGCCCCAGCAGTTGGAGGGCAAGGACGGCTGAGGTGGATCTGGCCCGGGGGCCTGGCCTCGTGCAGCCGAACCGAACTGCGCGCCTCTATCCGACTCCAGTCACGAAGTCCACTGCGTGACGGATCTCGTCTTCGGCGATCCAGTGGCCGATGTCGTAGTCCCGAGCCTCCACTCGCACGCCGGCGGACCTGAGCCGTGCGCGGCCTCGCTCGGCCAGAGCGTATGGGATGCTGGGGTCGCGAAGACCGTGTCCCCAGAAGATCGGCGCGACCCCTTGGCCGGCGTCCCCGTCCGCCGGATCGGTGTGGCTCGGGAGAAATCCCGAGAAATTCAACACCCCGGACACCACTCCCGGGCGTGAGAGGGCGTAGCACATGCTCAGCGTCCCCCCCTGGCTGAAGCCTCCCAGGGCGATGGTTCCGGGGACGATGCCCAGGATGTCCGGCAGCTCGGTGAGGAAGCCGTCGAGCGCCTGCAGGCTCTGGTCGAGCGACGCTGCGTCGACCTGATCCTCCGCGAGATATCGATACCAGGCCCATCCCGGGCCATAGCCCCAGGGGTGCCCTGGGTGCGGCGCCTGCGGCGTGACCAGGAACCAGTCCGCGGGCAGCAGCGGGTGGAGGGCCTGCAGGTCTCCGCGGTGGCTTCCTCGTCCATGAAGCATGACGGCGACGGTGGCTCCATCCTCGGCCCGCGTGGGCCGACTGATGTTCTTCACCAGCATTAGGGATGCCTTTCGAGCGGGCCAGTCATGATTCAGGGATTCTGATCCTGCGATGCGCTCGCCCTCGGTGCAAGGTCATGGAAGGGGTGAGAGCCCCTCTTCGATGACGGCGCGCCTATCCTCCAACCAAGGCGGCAGTCTGAGTTCTGATCCGAGGGCACCGGGTTCTTCATCCACGGAGAAGCCCGGGCCGTCCGTGGCGATCTCGACGAGCAGGCCGTCGGGCGCCCGGAAGTAGATGCTCTGGAAGTAGGTCCGGTCCAGGATGGGGCTGACCTGCAGACCCAGCTCCAGGAGATGAGCTCTCCAGGCCTCCTGCTCCTGCACGTCACGGGCCCGGAAGGCGACGTGATGCGTCTGGCCGGCCCCGGCTCGCGCTTGGCGGGACATGCTTCCCCAGTCGAAGAGGGTCATCGCCGAATGCGGTCCCACCTCGGCGCCATCGTAGTGGGCCCAGAAATAGTGTTTCGTCTTCCCGTCGTCCTGGTTGTACGTCTTTTTGACCACGCTCAGGCCCAGCGCGGCCTCGTAGAATTCCCCGGCCCGTTCCAGGTCGTCCGTGATGGCGCTGATGTGGTGAATTCCCTGCAGCGTCATGTCCTCTGTCACTTCCGGTACCGGGTCGGGGTGAGTCATCGAATCGATGGCCACCGGATCGCGACCTTCGGGCAGGCGGTCCGTCGGCGGAACCAGCAGCTTCTGGCCGAGGGCGTCGGCCTGCTCGTCGATGGCATAGCCCGGTCCCGCCGTCGCGATCTCGAGGATCTGTCCGTCGGGGTCGGCGAAGTAGAGGCTCGTGAAGTACCCTCGGTCCAAGGGGCCGGTCACGGGCACTCCGGCGTCCGTCAGGCGGCGTTTCCACATCAACTGCGTGTGCCGATCCGCAACGCCGAGGGCGAGGTGGTGCACGCCCCCGATTCCCCAACCACCCCTCGGGGCGTTGGGCCACTCGAAGAACGTGAGGATGGTCCCGGGCCGCCCGCGCTCATCACCGAAGTAGAGGTGGTAGGCCCCCGGGTCATCGAAATTCACGGTCTTCTTGACCAACGGGAGCCCGAGGAGGCCGCCGTAGAAGGCGAGGGTGCGTCCCGCGTCGGTGCACACCATCGTGATGTGGTGGAAGCCGAGAGTCTTCAGTGGCTGCATGGCGCCGATGGCGAGGGAGGGCAGGAGGGGTCGTTCGGAGCTTCCCGAAGAATAGTTCAATCTTCAAGGAGGTCAAGTTCGCGGGGCCAGGGTTGGGGTGGGGCAGTGGGGCTGCTCGCAATCGGCGGGGGGTGTTGACGCGGGGCAATGGGCCTAGTTTTCGAGCACCTACGGACACCGCTCGGATCGTGTGAAGGGTCTGCCCCCACCGCGGCCGACTTCGCGTTCTGACCCCTGGAGGAACATCATGCTGTCGAGGCCCCACCCAATGGCCGGTACCCGCGCCGCCCTGCTGGGCATGGTCACGCTCGCCCTGCTCCATGCACTCCCGGCCTCCGCCCAGGAGGACCTGACGCCTTTGGACGCCCTGATGCTCAAGAGTGTTTCCGGTGTCTATCCGAGTCCGGATGGAACTCAGGTCGTCTTCACACGATCTATCCCGCGCAGCCCGGCTGAAGGAGTGGGCGGAGGCTTCTCCTCGATCCATCTGCTGACGGCCGGTGGCGAGAGCCCTCTCGTAACGGGAAACCGGAGCGCACGTGGCGTGGCGTGGAGCCCCGACGGTCTGTCGGTGACGTTCACCGAAGTCCGCCAGGGAGACCCTGGCCAGCAGCTCTACGCCATGCCGCTCGACGGCGGTGATGCTCAGCGGGTATTCGAAGCCCCCTTCGGAATCTCCCAGTATCGTTGGAGTCCACAGGGTGATGCGGTCGCTTTCACCACCTTCCTTCCCGCCCCGGAGGCTCGCTCCACCGCGCGGGCAGCCGGGTTCCGCCAGCGCGTCTATGACGAAGACTGGAACCCCATTGCCCTCTTCATCTGGTCTGCGGAGACCGGAGCGGTCCGGCAAATCGACGTTCCGGGCAGCGTGTTCGACCTCGAGTGGTCCCCTGACGGTGCCAGGATTCTCGCGGCCATCGCCCCGAGGAGCCTGACCGACGATCGTTACATGTTCAAGCGCATCCACGTGATCGACGTCGCCTCGGGCGGCGTGGAGAAGCTGGTGGACAACCCCGGCAAGCTCGGTCAGATCGGCTGGTCTCCCGACGGAGCTTCCATCGCCTACCTCAGTGCGGTCGATGCCATGGACCCCCATAACGGGATGCTGTTCATCGCCGACGCCACGACCGGAGCGGTCACCGAGCTGACGCCCGGGTTCGAGGGCATGGTCCACTCGTTCGATTGGCTCGACGCGGACAGGATGCGCCTGGTGGTCAGCAGGGGAGTGGAGAGCAGGGTTTCGGACTTCGATCCGCAGGCTCGGACGTTCTCCGACCTGCCCGGGGCCCAGGTCGCCTTTGGGAGCGTTCACACCGTCGGGGACAGGGTTTGGGCGGCCGCGTCAGGACCCCTGTATCCCAGCGAAGTCCACACCCTGGAGGGCACTGCGTGGGTCCGGCGCACCGACTCCAATCCGGCCCTCGCCGATATCCGCTTGAGCAGGCAGGAGCCGCACACGTTCACGGCCAGGGACGGCGTGGATGTGCAGGGCATCCTGATGTATCCGCTCGGGTTCGAGGAAGGCACGACCTACCCCATGGTCATCGCCGTGCACGGCGGTCCTGAGAGTCACTACAACAACGGCTGGCTCACGGGTTACGGTACGTGGGGTCAGCTCCTGAGCCGGAAGGGCTACTTCGTCTGGTTCCCGAACTACCGCTCCAGCACGGGCCGCGGTGTCGCCTACGCCAAGGATGACCACGGCGACCTGGCAGGCACTGAGTTCAACGACCATGTCGACGCCATAGAGCACTTCGTGGGCCTCGGATGGGTCGATCGAGATCGCGTGGGTCTCGGAGGTGCTTCCTACGGCGGATATGCCGGCGCCTGGGCCGCCACCCGGCACACGGCCTATTACGCGGCTGCCGTCGCGATGGTGCCCATCACACACGTCGCTTCGCAGTACCTCACGACAGATATCCCCTGGGAGTACTACTACGTCCACTATCAGGAGGCCTGGCCCTTCGCCCAGTGGGAATACATGGAGGAGCGGAGCCCCCTCACGTACGCGCCGCAGAGCCGAACCCCATTGTTCCTCGCCGGGGGAACGGCGGACCCCAGGGTGGATCCAAGCCAGCCCTTCATGCTGTACCGGGCGGTGAAGGAGACCACCGACACGCCGGTGCGATACGTGCGGTACCCCGGGCAGGGACACGGGAACAGCTCGAACGTCTATCGCTACGACTACCTGCTCCGCACGCTGCGGTGGTTCGAGTACTACCTGCGCCCCGGTGACCACCGGAACGATCCTCTTCCCCCCCTCGATCTCGACTATTCGGATTGGTTGGCGGGTCGGGAAGGCGGCTAGAGAGACGCTTTGAACCGCGAGGCCGCCACGGTGAGCCCGACGGCGGCCATACCGGCCAGCACGGTGAACTGAACCCACAGGTCCCCAACCCCGGAGCCCTTGAGGAAGATCGCCCGCACGATCTCCAGGAAATGCCGGAGTGGATTCGCGAGCGTGAGCTTCTGGAACACCTCCGGCATGGTGTCGACGGGGTACAGGAAGCCGGACAAGATGATGGAAGGCAAGATGAACAGGAACATCGCCAGGAAGGCTTCCTGCTGGGTGGCCGAGATCGTGGAGATGAAGAGCCCGAGGCTGAGCCCCGCGAGGATGAACAGAGCCGCTGCGAGCAGCAGGGCGGGCACCGGTCCCCTCAGGGGTACGTCGAACCACAGCAGGGCGACGGCCGTGACAATCGAGAGCTGGAGCATCGCGATGCCAGCCACAGGCAGCGTCTTTCCCAGCATGAGCTCCGTCGCAGACAGGGGCGATACGAGGAGCTGTTCCAGCGTCCCCACCTCCCGCTCGCGAACTACGGCGAGCGCCGTGAGGAGGAGACACATGAGCAGCACGATCACCCCGATGACGGCGGGCACGTTGTACACCTGACTGTTCAACGCAGGATTGAACCACGCTCGGGTGCGGAGCTCGATACCACGTCTGCTCAACATGCCCGCCTCCGCCGCGATCCGCGCGCCGTGCTGTCGGATGATCTTGGCGGCGTAGCCCTGGGCCACCGTGGCCGTATTCGAATTCGTCCCGTCGACGAGCATCTGGACGGCAGGGCTCCTGCCGGCAGCCAGATCAGCGGCATATCCGGCCGGGATCTGGAGAGCGGCTCGCGCCCGGCCGTGATCGAGCGCCCGTCCCAGCTCCGCGTCGCGGGTCGATGACAGAACGATGGTGAAGTAGCCGGACGCGGTCAGTGACTGGACGAGTGCGCGGGACGCCGCGGTGTCGTCATGATCGACGAGCGCGGTGGCGAGGTTGTGCACGTTCGTATTCACGGCGTAGCCGAAGAGGATGAGCTGGAGCACGGGCGCGACGAAGATGACGCGCTTGGTCTTCGGGTCACGGAAGAGCTGGCGCAGCTCCTTCTTGACCATGCGCCGGACCCTGAGCCAGGAGCTTGCCGACGGTGACTCGCTCATGCTTGGAGCTCCTTCTTGAAGAACTTCGTGGCGAGCCCGAGCCCGATGGCGGCGTACAGGATCATCGCGACCGCCTCGGGCCAGAGAGCCGAAGGTCCGACGCCCTTCAGGAAGATTCCCCGGGTGACCGTGATGTAGTAGCGAGCGGGAATGAGGAAGGTGACGCCCCGCAGAAACGTGGGCATGCTCGCGATGTCGAACATGAAGCCGGATAGGAGAACAGCCGGCAGGTACGTGACTACCATGGCGATCTGCGTCGCCAGGACCTGGGATTTCACCGCGGCCGAAATGAAGATGCCCAGGCCCAGGGCGCCTACGAGGAAGAGCAGAGTGAGAATGCTCAGATAAGCGACGCTCCCGTTCATCGGTGTGCCGAAGATGGCCATTCCGGCAAGGACCGTGACCCCGACGTCGAACATCCCGATGGCCAGATAGGGGAGGAGCTTCCCGAGTACGACTTCCAGTCGACCCACGGGGGTGGCCGCGAGCTGCTCCATGGTACCCCGTTCCCACTCACGGGCGATGGTGAGAGCCGTGAGCATGGCAGCTATGATCGACATGATGACCGCGATCAGGCCCGGCACGATCATGTCCCTGCTCTCGAGATTCGGGTTGTACCACGTCCGCGTCTCGAGGCGGAGTGGCGGCGTCAGCACTCTGCCCTGAGACACGGCGGCCAGCCCGTGCCGGGTAATGATGGCGTCGGCGAAGTTCTGGGCGATGGTCGCAGTGTTCGCGTCGCTGCCGTCCAACAGGAGCTGCACCGCCGGGCCCGAGCCTGAGACGAGCTCACGCTGGAACCCGGGTGCGATCGAAAGAACGCCCTTCACCCTCGCCCGTACCAACAGCACCTCCGCGTCGCTTTCGGTGGAGACGTATTCATCGATAGCGAATAGACTGCTGGCAGCCATCGCCTCGATGAGCTGCCGACTGGCTGGTGTGCGGTCCCCGTCCACGACGGCCAGGCTGAGATCCTCGACATCCCACGTGATCGCGTAGCCGAAGAACAGCAGCATGAACAGCGGGAGGGCGAAGGCCAGGATCATGCTCCGCGGATCGCGCTTCAGTTGGATCCATTCCTTGCGGGCCATCGCGCCAAGACGGGACACGTTGATCATCCGGCCAGCGCTCCACCTTCGGCCCGAACCAGCGACACGAAGACGTCTTCGAGGGACGGCGCGACGGTACGTACCTGGCCCACCCCGCAGCCCGCGCCGGCCAGGACCTCCCGGATGAGGTCGGCTCCTGAGTCCGCGTCGTCCACAGTGACGTGCAGGGCGCGGCCGAACATCGCCGCCTCGATGATACGGGCGTCACGGCCGAGAGCGTCGACTGAGCGCGGGGCATCGTCGGTCTCGACCTCGAGAATGGGTTCCACCACGCGGTTTCTCAGAGCGCGCGGCGTATCCAGTGCGATGAGGCTGCCCCGGTTCATCAGCGCAAGGCGGTGACAGTACTCGGCCTCCTCCATGTAGTGGGTGGATACGAAGACGGTGGTGCCGGCCTGCGACATCTCGTCGATCAGATCCCAGAAACGGCGGCGGGCCACCGGATCGACCCCGGAAGTGGGTTCGTCCAGGAAGAGGACTTCTGGTTCGTGCACCATCGCACAGCCCAGCGCGAGGCGCTGCTTCCAACCCAGTGGCAGGTCGGCGGTCAGCCTGTGCTTCGCGTCGTCGAGCCCGGCCATGCTCAGGATCCACCCACGGCGCTCTGCGAGTCGCGGACCCCATACGCCATAGAGACCGGCGAAGAGTTCGATGTTCTCGCTGACGGTGAGGTCCCCGTAGAGTGAGAATCGCTGCGACATGTAGCCGATCAGACTCTTGATCGCAGATCGCTCGCTGAGGATGTCCCTGCCAGCTACCCACCCCTCTCCCGCGGAGGCGGGCAGCAGGCCGGTCAGCATCTTGATGGTCGTCGTCTTGCCGGCACCGTTGGGGCCCAGGAAGCCGAAGATCTGACCCGGCTCGACATCGAAGCTGACCTGATCCACGGCCGTGAAGTCGCCGAACCTCCGAGTCAGGCCCCGGACCACTACGGGCAGAGGCTGATCAGGCACCGGCCGCGCCCACCAGGTGGATGAAGACGTCTTCGAGCGACGGCTCGATCTCGTCTAGCTCCAGCACTGCGATACCAGCCGCAGCGAGAGGGTCGGTGACCGCGTCCGTCGTCGTGTCCGGCCAGAGGAGCGCGTGCACGGCGTCTCCGAACAGAGATGCCGACTGAACCGCAGGGGCCGCTCGGAGCAGGTCCCGGGCCGGTCGGGGACGATCGGCACGGACCGAGATCATCGTACCGGCTAGGGACGATTGGAGAACCTGGGGGCGGTCGAGTGCCAGGGCCTTTCCCTGGTTGAGGAGCACGACCCTGTCGCACCGCTCGGCTTCGTCCAGATAGGAGGTGGACACCACGACGGTAATGCCCTCAGCCACCATCTCGTGAAGAATCAGCCACAGTTCCCGTCGCGAGATCGGGTCGACCCCGAACGTGGGCTCGTCCAGCAGCAGGACATCGGGATGATGGATGAGGCTGCACGAAAGGGCGAGCTTCTGCTTCATGCCGCCTGACAACTTGCCGGCGAGGCGGTCGCTGAACTCTCCGAGGCGGCTGAACTCATACAGGCGTTCGAGCCGCTCGCGTCGTTCGCTGCGCCGCACCAGATACAGGTCGGCGTAGAAATCGAGGTTCTCCTGCACGGTCAGATCGTCGTACAGGCCGAACCTCTGTGCCATGTAGGCGATGTGCCGCTTCACAGCCTCCGGGTTCCGGCCGACGTCGAATCCTTCGATGTGGGCGGTCCCGGCGGTCGGGCGCAGGATCCCGGCGAGCATGCGCAGGGTGGTCGTCTTGCCCGCGCCGTCCGGGCCTACGATTCCGAAGAGCTCGCCGGGGGCCACATCGAAGGTGAGGTCGTCGACGGCCGCGAGGTCTCCGAAGTGACGCGTGAGACCGTCGAGCGACACCGAGGGCTCGGACAAGGTCAGGCTCCCCCGGCCAGGAGCCTCACGTCCGCAGGGATACCCGGCTTCAGCCGGAAGTCCGGATCACCCGTGATCCGTACCTTGACCGGGTACACGAGCTTGATGCGCTCCTCCGGAGTCTGGACGTTGCTCGGGGTGAACTCGGCTTCGCTGCCGATGAAGAACACCTGCCCCGCGTATTCCTCGTCCGGGTAGGTGTCGGACGAGATGAGCGCGTCCATGCCGATGGCGACCCTGCCGATGGCGTCCTCCCGGACGTAGATCCGTACCCATCGATCTTGCAGGTCCAGGATGGTGAGGACTGGGGCTCCCGGCGGGGCTGTCTCTCCGGGCTCCCGGTGTCGCACGGTGATCAGGCCGGGGAAGGGCGCAGTGATGATGGCATTGCTAAGGGCCGCCTCGGTCCGGGCCAGGTTGGCTCGGGCCTGTTCCACCATTGCCCGCTGGGCATCGAGTACTTCGGTGCGGGGGCCTTCACGGACGATGTCCAGCTGTTCGCTGGCCTGCTCCTCCTGAGCCTGAGCGATCTCGAGTGCCGTGGTGGCCTTGTCGGACACCTGCTGGCTCACGGCACCCGCCTCGAACAGGCGCACTGCGCGGTCGGCGTCCCGTCTGGCATCGGCAGTGCGCCGTTCGGCAGCCCTCAGGGCAGCTTCCGCCGAGGCCAACTCCTGGGCCCGCGCTCCGCTGCGGAGTTCTGAGAGGCGTGCCTCCTGAACCTGGAGCTGTGCGGCCGCGGCTGCTCGTGACGCCTCGAACTCGCTGTCTTCGAGCCAGGCGAGCGTCTCGCCGCCGGACACCAGGTCCCCCTCCCTCGGATCGATGACCGCGACCCTGCCCGGAGCCTGGAATCCGAGATCGGCTTCCGTAGCCTCCACGGTGCCCGAAGCCACGAGCGACCCGTCGCCCGGACCGTCCCCACAGGCTGAGGTCGCGACGACCGCAGTACCCGCCGCCAGGATCATCATTCGTCGCTTCATGGGGTCGTCTCCAGGGCCATGTCCATCCACGTTCTGTTCAGGAATCCGATCGCCCGCGCCAGCCGCACCCTCGCCAGCACGGAGTCGTGCTTCGCCTGCGCGAACCCGGCCCGGGCCTGAAACAGGCCGGCCTCGGCCCGGAGCAGGTCGGTCTGGACGCCAGCGCCCTCCTGCACCCGCAGGGCCTCGATGCGAGCCACCTCCTCCCACTGAAGCACAGCGGCTTCGAGCGCCGCGGCCCGCGACTCCGATTCCACGAGCGATGCACGGGCTGCGTCAGAAGCGTTGTCGAGCTGCAGTTGCATCAGCCGCAGTTTATCCTCGGCTCCTCGCAGTTCGGCGTCCGCCTGCCGGATCGCAGCCGAACGCCCACCCCCGGTGAACAGCGCCCAGGATACCTTGATGCCGGCCTGCCACTCGGCGATGTGCCCGCCGTCGATGGTTCCGAAGTCCAGGAGCCCTGCCGTGGCCGAGACCGACGGCAGCCGGCCGGCCCGCTCCTGGTCGACACGAGCGCGGGCCCCCACGACCTCGCCGCGTCCGCCCTGCACGAGCGGGTGAACTCCGGCGGTGGGCTCGTCCGTCGTTGTCAAGCGAAAGGGGCTGAACTCCGCATTACCGAGGCTCGAGGCTTCCACTCCCATGAGTCGCGCCAGGGCCTGCCGTGCCAGCTCCACACGCGCGGAGGCTGTCGACGCGCGTGCTCGAGCGTCCAGCAGAGCTGCGTCGGCCCGGAGTACATCGACTCTCGGCGCCGTGCCTTCGGCCAGTCGGCTGCGAGCCCTGTCCCGCTCGGCCTCGAGCGCTCGTACCTGGCCCTCAGCGGCGACCTCCACCTCGTGGCTCGAGAGGACTCGCAGGTAGGCCTCGGTCACGGTCTCCAGGAGTTCGGCCTCCGTGGCTTCCAGCTGCCAGCGCGCCGCGCCCGCCATGGCGTCGGCCCCTCGGATGCGCGCCCCACGCAGGCCCCCTTCGAAGATCGTGTACTGAAGGGCTAGCTGGGCCTGCACCAGGGTTCTGTCGAAGTCGGGGATGTTCGTCGGATCGAAAGCGTGGAGTGGAGCCACGAGCATGGGCTCCTGAAATCGGGTGAGGCTGGCCGCCGTGCCGACAGAGGGAAGTCTCGTGGACCTGGCCTGGGCGAGGGCCGCCTCTGCGCCCGCCACGCGCGCCTGCGCTGCGCCCATGACAGGGTGGGTGGTGAACGCGGCACCGACGGCATCACGCAGGGTGACTTGCTGGCCCGGGGCCGGGGTCGCGGCCAGTGCCACGAGGGTCCCGAGGACGAGGGCCCGAAGCTGGGATGCTGATTTCATGAGTGCGACTCCTGGCTGGGCGCGAGCCCAGCGCGCACGAAGGTCTTCACATGGTCGGACACCTCGCGGCGGGTGGCCGGATTCTGGAGGTCGATTCCCCCGATGGCTTTCAGAACGGGCGCCATGACGGTCATGTAGACCGGCTGGCAGGCTATGGAGACGGCGGTCAGCATCGGGTGTCCGGGGCGGATCGATCCGTCTTCCCACCCCTCGGCGATGATCCCGCGGAGGTTCGTCATGTTCCGGCGCAGAATCGCGAGGACCTGGTCGGGGGGTGGCTTGCCTGCGGCGACCTCCTGGAGGAGGAGGTACGGAAGCTCCGGGGTCCTGGACAGGTGGTCGAAGAACACGTCGACGACCGACTCGAGCCGCTCCATGGGCTTCCCCGCCGCCTTGGCAGCTGCGCCCACCCCCTCGACCAGCGGAGTCAGTCCGTGCTGCAGAACGGCCTCGTAGAGTCCCCGCTTCGACCCGAAGTGGTACGTGATCGCACCCAGATTCGCGCCGGCCAGGCGCGCGATGTCACGGACGGAAGTGCCGTCGAAGCCTCGCGCGGCGAAGAGGCTCGTGGCCGCGGCTACGAGGGCAGCGCGGGTTTCCGCGCCCCGTTGGGTGGAGTGTGGTCGGTCGGTGGTCGTCATTCCGGCTCGGGGTCGATGTCGGAACTAGGGTTTCGGTTCAATCATACGTTCGTATGAATATGTGATCTCAACCTGATGCACAAGCGACTGATGGCGTCCGACTCGCACTACCTCATGCGCATCCCGAGCAGCTCGTGGCACTCGGTACACGTCCGGAGCACCGCGCCGTAGACCTCGGCGCGCGCCGGCCAGTCGCGGGCCTGCCTGGCCTCGTCCCTCAGTTCGTGCAACTCGGTCGCCAGGATCTGAGCCCTGCCCGGCTCGTCAGCCGACGGTCCGACGCGCATGGGCTCGTACCCGAGCGCAGCAGCCCCGGCTGCCCAGCACGCTTCCGAGGGGCCGACCAGGCCATCCCACAACTCGTCGAGGGCCCACTTGTGGCGCTGCATGTGTTCGGTAGGTCTCGGACTCGCCGATGGCGGGTCACCCGGCAGGAGCACCGGACCCGCTTCGAGTGCGGTGTGGCAGGCTCCGCACGCGCTCCCCATTCTCGCCACGGGGCGGGCGACGTCGACCAGGTCGCTGCTGGTTTGGACGGCCCGGGCCTCAGTGGTCATCACGCCCCACGCATCTGCCGCCTGGGGCCCGTACTCGTTCCCCGTGTTCGCGAGTGCACGGGCCGGTGCACGGACAGCGCCCAGGTCATCCAACAGGACGGCGGCGTGGATTTCCCCCACCTGCTGGTAATGCATGTACATGTGACCTGGACCGCCCGCTTGCATGGTTGACGGGCCCGAACAGGCAGCTAGAGATCCAACGAGGCATGCAACGACGACGGGCAGTGCGGGGTCAGCACGAGACCAAGGCACAAGACTCTCCCTTTGCGGTCACCGGCGGTGAGGAGGCCGGTGCGCCGCTCAGAAGCGGGAGGGCCGCGGCTGACCCATGAATATAACCAATGGCGAACCAAGCCGTAGCGTTCGCCGCGACCTTTCCCTGCGCGGAAGTGGGCTCGATCTTCCCTGGACGATCGGCCACCCACACCCAGCCCATTCGGAGTCCGCTACGATGGTCAAGACGCCCTCAACGATGCTGCCGCTGGGGACGCGCGCGCCGGGTTTTTCGCTTCCGGAGCCGGCGACGGGCACGGAAGTGTCGCTGGAAGACCTGGCCGGTGCGCCTGCACTCCTGGTGATGTTCCTGTCGAACCACTGCCCCTTCGTGAAGCACCTCGCCGACGAGCTCGCTGGCTTCGGGAGGGAGTACCAGGCAAGGGGTGTGGCGGTCGTGGGCATCTGCTCCAACGACATCCTCAACTATCCCGCCGACAGCCCAGCCAAGATGAAGGCGGAGGTGGAGTCGAGGGGGTACACGTTCCCATACCTGTTCGACGAGTCTCAGGCGGTGGCGAAGGCCTACCGGGCCGCATGCACGCCGGACTTCTTCCTCTTCGATGCTGGGGGTCGGCTTGTATACCGCGGCCAGTTCGACGACAGTCGGCCCTCGTTGGACGTTCCCGTGACGGGGTCGGACCTGCGCGACGCCTGCGACGCGGTCCTGGGTGGACGCGCACCTTCGGATGTGCAGTCCCCCAGCCTGGGCTGCAACATCAAGTGGAAGCCCGGCAACGCCCCCGACTACTTCGGCTGAACGGTGGCGCCGCTAGCGGCGTCGAATCTTCACGGCTGCGGTTCCGGGACCGGAAAACTGCGGCCGTTGTTCGAAACTCCCAGCCGACATCGCCGAGCGGGCCCCAGCCAGGGCACCGGCCAGGGTCGTCGAGTCCACTGCTGCCCAGAGGGACTGCAGCAGATAGGTGGTGAAGGCGCCTCCGTACGTGACCGTTCCGTCGCCCCCCACGAACTCGGCATCGAGGGCGGTCTGATCGGGTGCCGACGCCGCGAGCTCGATGATTCGGCCGGAGTCCCCCTCGACGAATCCCGATCCTCGGGAGTCGGTGCCCAGTCCCTTGGGACGCACCAGCGGGCGCTGGAGGCGCCGCGGCCGGCCCGTGACGCCGGGCACCTTCGTGGCGGTGCCCGCACTGCAGCTGTCGAGAATCACCACGATCTCACCCGCGGCGAGATTCGCGAGCATCTGATCGATCTCGTCGTCCACGATGTCGTTTTCTGGCGACAGCGGAAGCGCGTCGACGGGGCTGAGCGTCTCGTCGAGACCGTCCTCCTCATCCCGGTCGAGGTCGAGCACCTGCGACCCATGCCCGGAGTAGAAGAAGTAGACGCGGTCATCCGGACCGGCTCGCTCCGCGAGCCAGTTCTTGATCCCGCCGCGGATGCCCCGGCCTGTCGCATCGCCCCCGAGGAGAACCAGAATCTGCTCCTCGGGCACTTGGAGTCCCCTGGTCAGATACTCGACGAAAGCTCTGGCGTCGTTCTCCGCCCCCAGCAGATCTCCGCCTTCGACCCCGTCCAGGTACAGGTAGTCGTCGATTCCTACGACCAACGCCCAGGTCTGGCCCTGCGCGACGAGCTCACCGGGGGCGAGTCCCGCGGACAGAGCGGCGGCAAGGAGAAGGGTGCGACGGGTCATGCTTCTCAATACCGGAGGTGAGCACCCAAGGATCCGGGACATGAAAAAAGAGACGCCACCGAGCGTATGCCTCGGTGGCGTCTCACTGTCGCAACCCGGCGCGATCGCCGGTAGGGCGCGAACAGCTAGCTCAATCGTCCGGCTTAGAAGCCGTTACGGCGATCGCTTGCCCGTGCCAGGTTGGACAGGATACTAGGACTAGACAAGGATCACCTCCTGTTTTCGAGTCGACTTTGGGCAGAACACCGACGGGATCGAGTCC
The DNA here is from genome assembly GCA_039587465.1 of Gemmatimonadota bacterium. Classification (GTDB taxonomy): domain Bacteria; phylum Gemmatimonadota; class Gemmatimonadetes; order Longimicrobiales; family Gaopeijiaceae; genus JBDHIL01. Next base: position 94,255 of record JBDHIL010000011.1, read on the forward strand.
CGCAGTCCGGGGGTCATAATCGTCTGGATGTCCGACCCCGGCCCAGATCGGATGCATTTCCGATCGACCGCATGATACTGCACCCGGCCACGCCTTCGCAAGCATTCCCCACGACCTATGGTAGTGCCATGAATTTCACCGTACGACATCTGGTGTTCGTTGCCGTCGCGATCGTAGTCTGTTCCGCACCTGCGGCCGGCCAGGAGACTGCGTGGAGAGCCGCCTACGCGGCTGGCGAGAACGCGAGGCAGGCAGGCGACCACGCCGAGTATGCCGCCCAGATGGCCGCAGCGGTGGCGGGGATGCCCGCAGGACATCTCAACCGGCCCTTCGCCCAGTACCAGGCCGCGAGGGCGTCGGCTCTTCTCGGAGACGCCGCAGCCGCGGGCGGTTTTCTCGTCATGGCGTGGGAGGAGGACATCGAGAAACTGATGATCTCGATCTCCGAGTTCGACACAGCGTTCGACAACGTCCGGGAACACCAGGCGTACGTGGAGGTCGTCGCCCGGGCCGAGGACATGGACCTCGGGATGTCGCGGCTCGCGGATGGGATCTACCTGCTCGAGGGGGGCGGCTCGAACGTGCTCGCCAGCTTCGGGGACGACGGCGTCCTCCTGGTGGACACCGGCTACCGGGCAGCCCACGCCGCTCTCCGCAGGGCCCTGTCGACGGTTGGGGCGACGACCGTGGAATTCGTCATTCTGACCCACCCGCACGAGGATCACTGGGGAATGGTCGCGGACCTCGTGGGTGAAGCAGAGATATGGGCCCACCCGGGGACGCGGGAGGCGATGGCCGAGCCCTATGAGTTCATGGACGATGTGATTCTGGAGCCGAGGCTGCGAGAATCGCGGAGTGTTCTGGAGATGACGGAACGTGACTTCCGGTTCAACGAGGAAGTCGTGGTCTTCGACGTGAGTGCGCACACTGCCTCCGATCTCGCCGTCTACTTCCCGGAGTCGGGTGTACTGCACATGGGCGACGCCTACCTCGCAGGTAATCCGATGATCTTCCCGGGTGGCGACGACCCCGACGGCTTCCTCGATCGGCTCGAGAGCCGACTGGCCGGCATGGCTGACGGGACGATTCTCGTGGGGGGACACGATCCTCCCACCAGGCTGGAGGCGCTGCATACCCAGATCCGGGAGACCAGGGCATGCATGCGACTGGCTCGGAGCTCCCTGGCGGAGGGGATGACCGTGGAGGAGACGGTCGAGGCCGCTGGCGATCGATTCCCGCCGCAGTGGGTCTCCTACTTCTACAGGCAGTTCGTAGCGGCCGACGTCCCACCGCTCCCGTAGCCGGCCGGAGGGGGCGGAGCCCGAATCGTGGCTTCAGCCCGCGGTAGCCCGGTCCCTCCACGGGAGCCGGAGCGAGGCACCCTGTTCAGGCCTGACGGTACGCCCGCCGGAAGAGGAGTGCCGTGACACCCACCGCGATCACGATCCATACGACCCCCCAAACTTGCGTCGGCAGGCCGGTGAGCTCACCCAGCATGAACGCATCGGACTGCAGGTGGGGCCGGTCGAGGACGTCACTCTTGATGTCGAGGATGGCGTAGAGGCTCGAGGTCATTCCGAGGGTCAGGAGGACGCTGCGGTTCACCGCCACGGAGAGCTTCCGGGAGAGGCCGATCATCACCAGCCCGAAGGCGATCCCGAAGACGAAGCCGAACGTGCTTCTGACGAAGAGTGCCGTCAGGGCGACCACCAGGCCGCCGATGAGGCCGTTGACGAGGTCCGAGCGGATGCGTTTGGCGCGGGCGCCCTCCACCATCAACGCCCCCCAGCCGAGACTGCCGAGGTAGCCGGCTGAGAGAGTCAGGAAGGCGCTGCCCCCGGGGCAGTAACACGCGCCGCCCTGATAGGGGTCGAGAATAATGCGCTCGATGCTCCCTCCCGTCGTGACCGCGACGAGTGCGTGACTCACTTCGTGCAGCAGGACGACGAAGATCTTGAGCGGATACACGGCCGGTGTGTCCCAGAAGAACCAGAGTACGCCGAAATACAGTGCGAACCCTGCCAGGAACTTGAGCTTGCGTGTGGTAGTGTCGTTCATGCTTCCCGGCCTGGTTTGGACCCCGTGAGCCTCTCGCGCTGACCACCTGCACCTGCTGAGACGCCTCGCACAGCCCTACGGTTGCAGGCTGATGGCGGTTTCTCTAGTTCATCGAACCTGCGACCCTCACTTCGTAGCGGGCTCTGAGCAGTGGCGCTCGATCGGCCAGCTCCTCCCGTGCGATCATGGCTCCCTGGCCAGTACGTGCCAGCGCGGCCAGAGCCGCCTCGGCGACCTCCCCCGGGGTCGCGCCATGGATGAACCCGAGCGCGGTCGACCAACGATTGACGTCGTCGTCCCACGCCCTGTTCGCCCTTCCCACGTCCACCGGGGAGAGCGTGAGGCCTCTGCGCTCTGCCTCATCGAGCCCCTGGCGCCTGCGCGCGAGTTCGGCGATGGACCTGCGGAACGACTCCCTGTCCGAGCCCAGGCCTCCGCTGTTCCACGAGGCGGGCTGGTCTGCCGCCCAGGTCAGATACTCCCCGAACGCGAGCTGTCCGCCATCCCAGCTGGCGATCAGCGCGGTGGCCCCGAACGAGTCGTACATCGACGCTTCGATCACATCCTCCGCCAAGAAGATCTCGGGCTGGCGGTCCAGGTATGCACCGAGGACGGCCACGGGATCGTCGATGCGGTCAGCGACGTCACGCGCCACCCTGCCGCGAGCTTCGGCGAACGGAACCAGGCTCCGTCCTTCCAGGCGCAGGATATGGAACCCGTACTGGGTTTCCGTGACGGGGCTCACGTCTCCGACTCCGAGGACGCTCGCGGCAGCCCAGAATTCGTCCACCCAGGCACCCTCGCGACCCGGCGTGAGAAGGCCTGCCCGGCCCTCGGCCCCTGGCTCCTCAGAGAGCTGGGCCGCCGTCTCGGCGAAGTCCGCTCCTGCCTTCAGCGCCTCCAGGGCTCTGGAGGCCTTCGCCCGGGCCTGCGCGCGGTGGTCGGCTGTCCTCCATCGCTCTGAGAAGAAGAGGATGTGGCGCACCGTCAGTTCGTAATCGGGATCCGTGAGGTAACGCGCCTCCAGCACCGCGTCGTCCACGCCGTGCTCCTCCAAGGTCAACTCTGCGGCAAGGACTCCGAGAAGGGCGTCGTCGTACATGCGCCCGAGCCTGGGGGCACCCATCTCGCTCGTCGATGAGTCGGCCACCGCCAGGCCGAACGCGGCCAGGTCGATGAGGGTGTTTCGGCGAGCATCGGACAGCCCCAGGAGCTGATCCTCAGCAAAGGAAACCGTTCCGACGACGATGGCGGGCGGCACATCCTCCGCGCACGCGGACAACACGAGGGCCGAGAGCAGAAGCACGTTCTTCATGGGTCGAAACCTCACCTCGAGACATCTCGCTGCCAAGCGCGTTACGGGCTTTCGCTGCCAGGCAGAAAGGGCCGCGACGGTGGCAGGCTCCGGGTCGATTGGAAGGACGCGGCTGGCGCGCGCCTCTCGGGCCGTGCGCCCTTCGCCAGGTGCGAGCAAGGTTGACATGGGGGGTCGTGAATGTTGGATTGGCGCGCCGACCTTACGCCACCCTCTCGGACCTCACACACAAACGCCGATGAACATCTCTACCGAACTCGTCGATCTGATCGTCCACGCCACGAACAAGGCGATCCCCGCCATCCAGTTCACCGACGGCCCCCTGCTCTCGTTCATCGTGATCGAATCGGCCGACGGCATGCGCGGAGAGAAGGACTACCCCCACGGGACGACCGATGACGACCTGGTCGCGGCGGCGTCGATCGAAGGGGTGCAGCGCTTCGCCTTGATGTCCTCCGGGAGCCTACAGACCGGTGAAGGCAGCGTGCCCGTGCTGCTGATTCATGCGGCTGAGCGCGGAGACCCTTCCGGATTCGTTCTTGGTCAGAGGTTCGTTGCCAACCAGAGCCCGCTGTACGCAGAGCCGCAGGGTCAGATTGAGGTCTTGCAGGTGCAGGAGAATCACTTTCGGCAGGCCCCCTTCGCGGTCTCCCCGGACCCCGCGCGGAACGGAGCACTGCTCCAGGAGTCCCTGGTGCGGTTCGCGAAGCGGTTGATGGGGCAGGCCTTCCACGACGACGATCCACGTGTGCTGAGCGTGGCACTATCCGTGATCGACGGCGAGCCGGAGGCGAGCGGTTCCTTCGGCTACGTGCATGAGCCGACCCAGACCCTGCTTCAGCTCAAGATTGCATACCGAGAGAACAGATTCGTGCCCTTGGACTTGTCTCGCATCGATCCGGATGGTGGTGTGGAGGACGCGCCCGAGGAACTCAAGGACGCGATCCTGGCGGTCTACTGATCGCTCGGGCCGGTGGAGGCCGCGCCGGCGAGGCCGGTTGACAGGATCCGGCACGCGGAGTGAATTGGGGTCCCATGGCACCCCCACACGCAATCGGTCCAGTACGACCCGTCTTCCGGACCATCGTCGCCGCAGTGGCTCCAGCTGCCTCCTCGATGGACGAATCCGGGTGGACCCGTGCAGAGGCGATTGTGGACGATGCGCTCAGCCAGCGCTCAGCATCCATCCGCCGTCAGATCGTCCTGTTCATTCGACTTCTCGACCTCATGGCGTTGGTGCGCTGCGGCCGAAGGCTCCGAAGCCTCGACGGCGAGCAGGCGCGAGGATTTCTGTCGACGGTCGAGAAGTCACGCATTCTCCTCTTCAGACGTGGCCTCTGGGGCGTGCGAACGCTTGCCTACATGGGGTATTACGCGCAGGACGCTGTTCAGACCGCGGTAGGATACTCCGCATCCAGTGTCGGGTGGGAGGCTGTGGGCGGCAGCGCCGGAGCGTGGCCGGAGAGGAAGGGGGCGGGTACGCCTGAGGCCTCGACGCTTACCGCCGCCGATGGAGCCAGCCATGCGTGAGGAGCATGCCGACGTCGTGGTGGTGGGGTCCGGAGCCGGGGGAGGGACCGTGGCCGACCGACTCCGGCCGCTCGTGCGCGAGGGCCGGAGGGTTCTCGTGCTCGAACGTGGACCACGATTCCACGACGAGGAATTCACGGGCGACGAACTCGACATGGCTCCGGCGCTGTACGCCGATTCCGGAGGCTTTCTGACGGCCGACGGGACCATGACTCTCGCCTTTGGTCAGGCATATGGGGGTTCGACGGTCGTCTACACGGGTACGTCCCTGCCTGCGCCGAAGCGGGTCATCGAATCGTGGGGGGTCCCGGGTCTGGATCATTCCGATCTCATGCGGCGCACCCAGCGGTACGTCGAGGCCAACAACGTCCGCTTCATACCCGACGACAGGATCAACGAGAACAACCGGCTCTTCGTGGAGGGCTGCCGCGAAGCCGGGTATCTGCCGCACCAGTTTCCGTTGAACCTCCGCGGCTGCCTGGGTTCCAGTCTGTGCAATCTCGGATGCCCGAACGGGGCGAAGCAGGGCACGCACAAGGTCCAGCTTCCGGCCGCGGAGCAGGCGGGAGTGGAGGTCGTGACCCGTGCGGACGTACTGCGGATCGAAGAGAAGGCCGCCATCGTGCGCGTCCGGTCGAAAGTCCCCGGGACCAAGGGCGCACCCTCCGAGTGGGGGCCGGGCGACTATCGGGTCAACGCCGATACGGTCGTGCTGGCTGGCGGCTCGATCGGCTCTAGTGCGCTTATGCTACGGTCTGGGTTTGGGTCTTCTCTTCCCCGTCTCGGGAGGAATTTCACATGTCACCCGGCGTTCATTCTGGTGGGTGAGCATGGCCGCGAGATCACGAACGACGTGGGGCACCCCAAGAGCTTCTATCTCGACCGGGCGGTGGAGGAGGGCTTCATCCTCGAAACCTGCATGTACTTCCCGTTCGTGACGGCCAAGAACCTCACCGGCTTCGGGCCGGACCACGAGAGACTGCTGCGGGCGTACCCGCGGCTGCAGATGATCCTGGTCCTGGCGTGCGACAAGGCCGTTCCGCAGAACCGGATCAAGGTGGACTCGGACGGGAATCCCGAGGTCCACTACGAGTTCACGCCCGACGTCGTGCAGAAGATGGTGTCCGCGACCCGAGCGGCCTCGCGCATCTTCTTCGGGGCAGGAGCCGATCGGGTGCATGCTCCGCCGGCGGACCCACCTCTTCTGGAGCGAGCTGACGCATCGCGGCTGGACGAGCGCATTCATGCCGACCACTTCGTGCCGGGACGGATCTCGGTATCTGCGGCGCACCTCATGGGAGGATGCGCCATGGGAAGGGACGCGTCCGATTCCGTGACGGATGAATGGGGCAGGGTCCACGGCCTCCCCTGGCTGCGCGTGGCTGATTCGAGCCTCTTTCCCGACTCGATCGAGATCAATCCCTATCTCACGATCATGGCGGTCGCCGACCGCGTGGCCGATGCCGTGCTCGACGACTTTGGAGTGAGCCCTTGAAGCGCTCTGGAGGATCCATCGTGGTGCAGGCGCTGGAAGACGAGGGAATCGCCTTCGCGTTCGGCATCCCCGGCACGCACAACATCGAGCTCTACGACGTGCTCGCCCGATCCGACTCCGTGCGAGCGGTGCTGGTCACCGATGAGCAGAGTGCGTCCTTCATGGCCGACGGAGCGTGGCGGGCGTCTCGGCAGATGGCCTGCGTCAACGTGGTGCCCGGCGCGGGTCTGACGCATGCCATGTCGGGCATCGCCGAGGCCTTCATGGACCACGTGCCGATGCTCGTCCTCGGCTGTGGCATCCGCCAGGACTCGGGGAGGGCCTTCCAGCTTCATGACGTGGACCAGCAGTCCATGATCGCGCCCGTGGTCAAGGCCACGTTCCGGCCCATGACCGGAGAGGAATTGTATCCCACCATCCGGGAGGCTTGCCGGGTGGCCCGTTCAGGTGCTCCCGGTCCTGTGTTCGTCGAGATCCCGGCCAACCTGTACATGTTCACGCACGACGTGGGGAGGGGTCCCTGGGCCGCGGAGGCGGCCGCGGACCCGCCAGCCAGCGAGGCTCTCATGGGCCGCGTGGTGCAGCTCCTCGCCGACGCCGAGCGCCCGCTGCTCTACGTGGGGGCAGGCGCGGCACAGGCGACCGAAGAGGTTCGGGCCCTCGCTGAACTCCTGGAAGCCCCTGTCTCGACGACGTTCCAGGGCAAGGGAGTGTTCCCGGAGGACCACCCGCTCTTCCTCTGGCCCGGCTTCGGTGCGGCCGCGCCCAAGTTCGTGCGCGACATCGCGGACGGGTGTGACGCCACGCTCGCGATCGGGTGCAGGTTCGGAGAGGTGGGGACCGGGAGTTACGGCCTGACACCGCCGGGCCCGCTGATGCACGTGGACATCGACCCGGACGCGCTGGGTCGGAACTACCCCGCGGATGTCGCGATCTCTGCCGACGCGGGCACGTTCCTCCGCGAGCTTCTGGAGCGACTGGGTGGAGAGCCACGCGGCCAGAGCTCGGCACTGCGCGAAGACATTCGTGAGGGACACGCCGACGTATGGGAGGATTGGCTCGACGACGTCGGTGGGAAACGGGTGACTCCGGCGTATCTCCTCAGGACAGCGCAGCGGGTGCTCGGGCCCGAAACGATCTACACGACGGACAGCGGCAACGGGACCTTCCTCGCCATGGAGTGCCTACGCCTGGAGGTACCGGGCCAGTTCCTGGCCCCGGTAGACTACTCGTGCATGGGATACTCGGTACCGGCGGCGCTGGGAGCGAAGCTGGCGCAGCCCGATGCGCCTGTGGTGGCACTTGCCGGAGATGGGGCCTTCATGATGACCGGCCTCGAGATGGCCACCGCGGCGGCAGAGGGCATCGGGGTCATCACGTTGGTACTCAGGGACCGGGAGCTCGCCCAGATCGCCCAGTTCCAGTCCACGGCCATGAATCGGAAGGTCGCCAGCGGCGTCAGGGAGTACGACCTGCGGCACCTGGCGGCTGGAGTGGGGGTGGACTTCCTGGACATGCCCGACGACGAGGCAGTCGAGACCGTCCTCATGGAGGCGAACAGCCTGGCCTCGGACGGGAGGCCGGTCCTCGTAGACGTGGCGATCGACTACAGTCGAAAGACCTTCTTCACCAAGGGCGTCGTGAAGTCGAATCTCGGGCGGCTTCCGATCAAGGACCAGTTGCGGTTGGTGGGCCGTGCGGTGGCGCGGAAGGTCACCGGGTAGCGCTCCCGCCGCTGGACGGAGGCCAGGCGCCCTCGCCCGGGCCTCGCGGCGAGGGTCACCCGCAGATCCGGCTCAACTGATGGGTCTGTACGCCAGATCCTTCTGGTCGTGCAGGACCCCCATGCGCATCACGTGCGTGAGGCTGCGGAAGGCCGCGACGTCAGCGCTCGGGTCCTCAGTGAGAATGATCAAGTCCGCGATCTTGCCCGCTTCGAGCGTCCCGAAGTCGTCGAGGCGATCCATGGCCAGGGCGCCGTTCTTGGTGGACATCACGATGACGTCCATCGGGGACAGGCCTGCGGACTGCATCGTCTCCATCTCACCGTAGATCGACGGCCCGTGGAGCGTCATCGGGTTACCCGCGTCGGTCGCGGTAGCCACCACGGCCCCCGATGCGTGCACGCGGCGCAGATTCTCGGCCATGACGAAGCCGGACCGCCCCACCCTCATGAACCGCTGGTATACGTACTCGGTACTTCTCGATCGGATTCGCTCGGGCAGGTATTCCCGGAGGGACGCCGTGGCACGCACGTGTTGGGTCGTGACGGGGTCGACGCAGCCGTTGGGATCGTCGAGGCGCTCGGGGGTGTCCATGACCACGGAGGCCATGGCGCGAGCCCAGTTCTCTCCGACTGTGAGGGTCGGCGCATAGATGGTGCCGTGCTCGGCGAGAAGCTCGAGGAATTCCTCATCCACGAATTGGTTCTCGACGCTGTGTACGAGAAGGTCCGCGCCCGCACGGACTGCAGCCTTGGCCTCCCGGAGTCCCGTAGCGTGCACGATGAGGTCGAGTCCCGCAGCCGTCGCCGCCCGCCCGATCTCCGTCACGATCTCATCGAGCTCTTCCCATCGGTCGGGCGGCGACCCGACGTACCAGACCTTCACCGACGTGGCGCCCATGTCCACGACCTTCTGGACGCTCTCCACGGCCTCGGCCACGGACCCCATGGGAAGAAAGGTGTAGTGCTCCTCGTCCACCTGCAGGGCGGGCACGTTCGCGTGCGTGATGAGAGGGCCGGCTGCCCTCACGTGGGCCGCGTCAGGGTCGTTCTCCGATGCCTCCGGGAGTCCGGTCGTCCACGGATGTCCACCCACGTCGTACACGGCCGTGATTCCCGTGCAGAGGTAGGAGCGCTGCCAACGGCCCGGGTTCTCACGGGCATTCCGGGACGTCTCGGCGTAGGGGAAGACCTCGGGAGCGGTCAGGCCGTCAGGCCGCCCGTCCAGCCATCCGGTCTGGCTGAAGTGGACGTGGGCGTCGACCAGCCCGGGCGTGATGAAACGTCCGCTCAGGTCGGTCTCCTCCGCCTCTGCCGGAACCGGGCATTGCGCCGCCGTGCCGACGCAGGTGATGCGATCGCCGGCGAGGAGCACGACCGCATCGGGGAGGGGCGGCGCCCCGGTACCGTCGATGACGGTGGCGCCCACAAGGGCCCGCGTCTGGGCCGAAGCGACGCTGGCTGCAAGCAGCAGGACCAGGGTGGCGACAAGTGCAGTGCGCATCACTGGGTTCTCCCGAATTCGATGATGTCGTCCGGATGGGTCCGAGTCCCTCCGGGGCTACAAGAACGGTGGCCACGCGGCTGGCCAGGCTGGCTCCGGCGGCGCCTAGGGAAGGATCCTCGGCGGCATCGTGAGCAGCGCTGCATAGAGATCGATCGCGTACCACAGGTTGGCGATCCGCAGATTTTCGTCGGGCGCGTGTTGGTTGTTGTCGTGATTCGCCACGGGAACGTTCACGAACGGCTTCTGGAGCACGTCCGTGAACAGGTACAGGGGAAGTGATCCTCCGAGGCCCGGGGTCAATACGAGGCTGCCCTCGCCGAACGCACGGTCCGCGGCCAGCCCGGCCGCGGTGATGATCTCACGGACGAACGGGTCTCCCATCGGCGCTCGGGCCGCGGGATAGCCCCCTCCTCCCGTCACCTTGGCGATCTTCGGGTAGCGAAGGCGGGTCTCGAGGTCGGGGTCCTCACGCACGACATGGTAGCCCTGCGAGCGGATGTGGTTCTCCACCAGCTCCCGCATGTGCTCCGGGTCGTTCCCCTTCACGAGCCTGATACCCAGCGCAGCTACGGCGGTGTTCGGAATGACGTTGCGCGCCAGCGAGCCGGTATTGCCCGCGGTGAGCCCACGGATGGTGAGTGCCGGAAGCAGCAGGCGCTCCGCCAACGGGTCGGGCTGCCCTTCCGTCCAGAGCAGGCCGAGCTCCCGCATGAGATCCGCGTCGACGGGGGGGAGCGCCTCCAGTGCCGCCCGTTCCTCCGGACCGACCGGCTCGACCGTGTCGTACCATCCGTCGACGAGAACCCGACCGTCGCTGCTCTTCATGCTCGAGAGGAGTTCAGCCAGAACCAGAGGGGTGTCGGGGGCCCAGTTTCCGTAGTGTCCCGAGTGCAGGTTTCTCACCGCCCCGTAGACGGTGACCTCCATGCCCATCGAGCCCCGCACGCCGAACGTGAGCTGCGGCCTCCCGCTCTGGTGGGCCGGCCCGTCGAAGAAGAGCCAGACGTCGATGGGGTCGACCTTGTCGCGAAAGGCCTGGAGGTAGTCCAACAGATGGGCTGAACCGGCTTCCTCTTCGCCTTCGAAGAAGAACACGAGGTTCGAGGTCGGCGTGACCCCCTGTTCCCGGAAGGCCTCCAGCACGGGGATCAGCGCCCCGATCGGAGCCTTGTCGTCGCCGGACGAGCGCGCGTACAGGCGCCACTCGGGATCGACCGCGTCTCCGGGATCCGGCATCGGGATGGGCTCACCCCCGGCATCCATGGAGGCGCTGTAGAGCGTCGGCTCGAACGGCGCGTGGGTCCATCGTGAGGGATCGACGGCTTGTCCGTCGTAGTGCACGTAGATGCCCAGCGTCCGGGTCGCGCCCGGCACGGTGATCTCGCCGTATACGATGGGTGGATTGCCGTCGAGCTGCAGGAGCTCTGCGTCGACACCGACGCGCGCGAGCTCGTCGCGGATGTACGCTGCTGCCCGTTCGATGTCTTCGGAGTCCCGCGCCCTGTTGGGGTAGGAGAGGAGCTCGGCGAAGTCCCTCAGGATGGCTGCCTCGTTAGCCTCTCTGAAGTTTCGTGCTGCGTCCGGGCCCGTCTGGGCCTGAACGGGGTGGATGCAGGTGCCGCCGGCCATCATCCCGGCCAGGGCGACGGCCCGAAACACCGATCCAGCCGCAGGCGTGCGTCCCATGCTCATGCTCCGACGATCCCGAGGAGCCACGCGCACACGAGCGCCCCGTAGATTCCCAGGATGTAGCCGGCCACCGCCATGAGCAGCCCTACCGGGGCCATTGCCGGATGGTAGACGCCGGCGACGACCGGCGCAGAAGCCGCCCCTCCGACATTGGCCATGCTGCCCGTGGCGACGAAGAACAGCGGCGCCCTGACGAGCTTCGCTGCCAACAGCAACACGGCGATGTGGATCGCGAGCCAGACCGCTCCGGCCACGAGGTAGAGGGGCGCGTCCATGACCGCGCGCAGGTCTGCCTGGGCACCGATGCCCGCGAGCAAGAGGTAGAGGGCGGTGTAGCCGAGCCCCGATGCACCCACCTTCTCGAATTCGCGAAGCTTCGTGAACGAGAGCATGAGGCCTCCGGTCACGATGATGAGCACCGCCCATGTCGTGTTGCTGATGATCGTGGGGTCACCCAGGCGGGGCATCTTCTCGCCAAGCGCCACCGCCGCCACCGCACCGGCCATTCCCATCCCGATCATGACCACGAGGTCGCGGAGCGTGGTCGGATGTCGATCGAGATCCATCTCCGCCAGACGCCGGTTGGTGTCCTCGATGGCGTCGGTGCGAGCGCGGGTCTTCTTGTCGAAGACGGCCTGGTACCCGCTGAATACGAGCAGCACCCCCATCCATCCATAACCTACGACCGTATCGACCACGATGATCGGCCCGAAGGCCGAGTCCGGCGTGCCCACGCTCTCGGCGATGGCCACCATGTTGGCCGTGCCCCCGATCCAGCTTCCCGAGAGAGCCGCGAAGCCCTGCCAGGCGTCGGCGGGCAGCCATGTCTTGAACAGCATCAGCGAAATCGGACCGCCGATGACGATGCCGACCGTCCCTGCCACCACCATGAACAGCGCTGTCGGCCCCAGTCTCACGAGGCTCTTGACGTCGATCGAGATCATGAGGAGCAGGAGCGCGAAGGGCAGCAGGAATCGCGTCATCCAATCGTAGGTCGGCGACGCCGAAGGCGTGATGCCAGCGGTCGTTGCCAGCATCGGCAGGAAGTAGACGTAGATGACCGGCGGGATCACCTCGAACGTCTTCTTCAGCTTCGGCAGTTCGGATACCCAGAAGATGGTCGCCACGAGCATGGCCAGGAACGCGAACACGGCCATCGGGTCGGAGAGAAGTGTGGTGGAGGGCACGGGGGTGTAGTACTCCGGTCTGGATCACGGTTCTCAAGGTCCGTGGACGGACCTCGTCGCGGGGGCACGATATGGGTCACGCGTCGCATCTGACAGGGGCATGCCGAGGCAGGGGCTCACCATGGACCCACCCGAGTGCTTACATTCGCCGACATGATCTCCATATCCGGCCTCGGCAAGTCCTTTGGCGACCGCACCCTGTTCTCGGGGGTTTCCCTGCAGCTCAACAAGGGCGTGCGCTACGGTCTGGTGGGGGCCAACGGCTCCGGAAAGACGACGCTCCTGAACATCCTGAGTGGTGAAGAGGACGCAACGGAAGGCCACGTGGCCATTCCGAAGGATGCGCGCCTCGGCGTGCTGCGGCAGGACCACTTTCGGCATGAGGACCAGGATGTCGTCGAGGTCGCGATGATGGGGAATCTCGAACTCTGGCATGCTCTGGTGGAGCGCGAGGAGATCCTGGCGGCCGCGGAGGAAGCCTTCGACGCCGACCGCTTCGCCGAAGTCGAGGAAAAGGTTCAGCACCACGACGGTTACACGGCGGAAGCCAGGGCTTCCGCGATTCTCGAGGGGCTGGGGATTCCCGTCGAGTCGCATCGCCAGCCCCTCTCCACGCTCTCGGGTGGCTTCAAGCTCAGGGTCCTTCTGGCGCAGGTGCTGGCCAGCCAGCCCGATGTACTCCTCCTGGACGAGCCCACCAACCACCTCGACATCCTCTCCATCCGCTGGCTGGAGCTCTTCCTGAAGGACTTCTCAGGGCCGGTGGTCGTGATCTCCCACGACCATCGATTCCTCGACAACGTCGCGACCGCGATTCTGGATGTGGACTACGAGACGGTGCTGCCGTACCGGGGGAACTACTCGGCTTTCCTGGAAGGGAAGGAGGCCGAGCATCAACGCCGTGAGAAGGACCTGGCGGCCAGAGAGCGGGACATCGCCCACCACCAGAAGTTCGTGGACCGCTTCCGTGCGAAGGCGAGCAAGGCTCGGCAGGCCCAGAGCAAGGTGCGGATGATCGAGAAGAAGGCAGCCGAGATCACGGACGTGCCGGTCAGCTCCAGGCGGTACCCTACGTTCCGCTTCGAACAGCGACGGAACAGCGGCCGCGACGTCCTGAAGATCGACGGGATCAAGAAGGCGTTCGGTGACAACGAGGTGCTCCACGGTGTCGACCTGCTGGTGCGCCGCGGTGACCGCCTCGCCATCATGGGGCCCAATGGGATCGGAAAGTCGACCCTGCTGAAGATCGTCATGGGTCTGGTCGAACAGGATGCCGGCGAAGTCGAGTGGGGCTACGAGACCCACCCGGGCTACTTCGCGCAGGACCACCAGGAGCAGTTCGACGACACGGCACGCACGGCGGAGGACTGGGTCTGGGACTACTGTCCCGGGAAGGACATCGGATGGGTGCGGGGACGTCTGGCGCTCATGCTGTTCACCGGAGAAGACTCACAGAAGCGCTTGGAGTCCCTCTCCGGGGGAGAGGCCGCCCGCCTCATCTTCAGCCGCCTCGGCATGGAGAACCCGAACGTGCTGGTCCTGGACGAGCCCACCAACCACCTGGACCTGGAGGCCATCGAGTCGCTCGTGGAAGGCCTCAAGAGCTTCGAGGGTACGCTCATCTTCGTATCTCATGACCGCTGGTTCGTAGGTGAACTCGCCACGCGCGTCGTGGAGATCCGTGAGGACGGCATCAAGGACTATCCGGGAACGTACCAGGAGTACGTCCACTACTGCGGTGACGATCACCTGGATGCGGATCAGGTGATCCTGAAGGCCAAACGCGAGAAGAAGCAGAAGGGCAGGGGACAAGCCGTGGCTCCGGAGGGTCGTTTGGACAAGAACGACCGCGAGAAGCCCGCGCGGCGCACGCTCAACAAGTGGAAGCTCGAGGAACGGCATGGGGCCCTGCTCGACGAGATCGAGGTCTCGGAGGCCCGCATCGATGAGATCGAGCGCCGGTTCGCCGCGACGACGTTCTATCAGGACGTATCGCCCGACGACATCCGACTCCTCGAGGAGGAGAGAGCGACCCTGCAGGGGAAGGTGAAGGATCTGATGGCGGAGTGGGAGCAGGTCGAGGAGGATCTGGCTTCGCTTGCGGAGTCGCGCTGAGGCACTCTCAGGCTCTCGGATTCAGCAGCGTTCCGTGCCTTCCGGAAGGAGTCTCGTAGCGGCGACCCCCGGGCCCTCGCCGCCGCGACGGTTCCGTACCTGGTCTTCAGGTGAAGAAGGCGGGGGAAGCTTCCGTATCCGAAGGGACAAAGGTCCCCATGCTCCGGAGCTTAGATCCGTGTACACGACCTGCATGTTCTGCAACAAGCCTCTGGGCGAGAACCAGGTCGTCGAGGCGTTCCCAGTGGGGCGCCGTCTGGCTTTCGACGCGCACCGGGGCAGGCTCTGGGTCGTGTGCCGCAAGTGCGAGCGCTGGAACCTCAGCCCGCTCGAAGAGCGATGGGAGGCGGTCGAGGACTGCGAGCGACTGTTCCGGGGAACCAGAACCCGTATCTCGTCCGAGAACGTCGGTCTGGCCAAGCACCCGGAGGGACTGGAACTCGTGCGGATCGGGCAGCCGTTGAGGCCGGAGTTCGCAGCCTGGCGGTACGGAGATCAATTCGGCCGCCGACGGAAGAAGACCCTCCTCTACGGCACTGCGGGGGTCGCCGTGCTCGGCACGCTCGTCATCAGTGGAGTCGCAGCCGGGGTGGTGAGCGGTGCCGCTCTAGGGCAGTCCGGCAACCTGGTGAACGTGTTCGTGAACGGCCGGACTCTGGCGAAGATCAAGGCACCGGACGGAACGGTGCTCAAGATGAAGAAACCGGACCTGGACAAGACACAGATCCTCCAGGAGGGCGCCGACTGGGCGCTCCTTCTGAAGAAGGGCAAGAAGGAGTACCGATTCGACGGTGCGGAGGCCCACCGCGTGACCGGGATCATCGCGAGTCGGGTGAATCGGTCGGGTGCCAAGAAGGTCGATGTGCAGAGAGCCGTGGCGCTGCTCGACGAGCATGGCTCTGCGGACGCGGTCATGAAAGCTGCCTCACAGCAGATTTCCCGCAATACGTTCAAGGACTACACGGGCCATCTGGCTCGCCTGGCCGTGCCCACGCGCCTGGCCGTGGAGATGGCGCTGCACGAGGAACAGGAAAGGCGTGCGCTCGAAGGCGAACTCTGGCGCTTGGAGCGAGCCTGGGAGGAGGCCGAGGAAATCGCGGCCATCGCGGACGGGCTGCTGCTGCCCGAGGGCGCCGATGACTTCATGGCGCGGCACAAGGCGGTCCAGGGCGCCGAGAGTCGAAGCGTCGCCCACGAACTCACCTCAGGCCCTTAGGGTCCGGCCCTCCTCATCAGGGCATGGGCGCCTGGGTGAACTCGTCGGGCACGAATTCCTCGACGTTGGCGTAGATGACCAGCGCCCATGCGACCAGAGCCAGCACGATCACGATGATCGTGGTCTTCATGTCGAACCGCTTTCCGCGCATCCACTTCAGCATGGCTTCACCCGTCCGTGGCTGACCGGTCGTTCGCCCTCATGAGAGCATTGAAGAGCAGCTTGAAGGTCCCGAGCGTCTGAGCTCGGTGCTGTACCCTGAAGCCGTACATGTATACGTGGCCCGCGCCGTACTCCACGTCCAGGAGGTTCGCTTTGCCGGAGAGGTGCTCTGCTCCGACCACCAGGCCGCTCATGAGCAGGCGGTCGGGGTCGGTCGCCCACCTTCCGACCGTACGGATGATGCCCGCTTCACCGTCCCACCCGGTGGGCTCATAGGCCCGTCCTCCGGCCCACTTGGCGGCGAGCTCCTGCGGACTCCCCTCCGCCAGCCGGTGCGCCGGGTCCAGTTCCATGCGATAGAGTGAAGCAGGGGTGAAGACCTCCGACGCCGGCATGTCCGCGAGAGCGTCTCTGACGGGAACGTCGAAATGCTCGAGCACGACCCGGTCGCCCGTGCCCAGGGTCACCAGCGTTCCACCCGCACGCACGAACGCCTTCAGCTTCTCGACTCCCTCTTCTCCGATCCCGCCGCGGAAGCCCTCCGGGGCGTCCTCGTCGGACAATCCATCGATGAGTCGGTCGAGCGAAATCTCCGACGGGATGATGACCACGTCGAGTTCGCGATCGAGTTCCCCGGAACGGACGTCGTCGTTGCCCAGGACCGTCAGATCAAAGCCGTACTCCTCGAGGAGCAGCCGCGTCCAACCCTCGTCCATCGAGGCCGCCCAACCCTGGTAGAGCCCGACCCGGGCGCGTGCCAACGGCTCCGCAATTCCCAGGTCTTCCGGATCGGCCATCACCGGGACCCCGGTCTCGCGAGCCAGCCGAGAGAGCTCGGTTGTGGCCCGCGGATCATGCGCACTTACCAGAAGGTACCCCGAGCTCCGTGACACGGGCACACCCTCGGCCATGAGGTGATTGGCAACGCGGTAGGCCTGCGTGACCGAAGTGCTCAACGCGTACCATTGGTCGGCAGCCGGTAGGGGAGATGTCGCCGGCGCGAAGCTCGGCTCCTGGAGGTCGACTTCGAAAGCAGCGTCCACGAGGATGGACTCGACTCCCATCTGCAGCGGCATGGTGTAGCCGGCTCCATCGTAGCTGCGCAGGAAGGGACCGTCGGGGTGTTCGTACAGGAGGTCCCTGTCCTGGGGCATCATCAGGTCTTCCAGGGCGGCCCATGACGGCTGTGCTGCCAGTACGATCCATGAGCCGGCGTTGAAGGTCCGTGGGGACGGGTGGTGCATTTCGCGCATTGCCGCGTGCTCTTCGGACTCATGCATGGTCTCGCTGGCGGAGGCCTCTTCGGACTCCGCTTCGCCTTCGATGTCCTCGGGCTCGGCGGTCGTCTCCTCTCGATCGGTCATGCCCGTGTGCGCCGTGCCCGCCCACTCTGCAAGACGATCCGGATCTCGGTTCTGCGGCCGCGGCGAGCGATTCGAAGGTGTGGCTTCGAAGTCGCGTCGAGCCTGATGCACTTCGATGCCCTGCAGCGCGAGCCGCCGAGCCATGTCGGCCGCGGCCACAGGGTCAGCCTGGTCCATGGGGATCACCCAGGCGTAAGGACCCTCTTCGCGAGCGCGCTCGATGGTCTCGGACGCCATCTGCCAGCGACCCATGAGATAGTCGTCATGGAAGCGGGCGGCCTGCTTGAGAAACGAGACCGCGGCGACGGTCTGATACGAGACGATATCGGCCAGCGTCCACTCACCACCCCACCACGGGTCGACGAAGTTGACGTTGAAGCCGTATTGCGCACCCGGCCCGAGCCGCCTGGCTCCAAGCTCCAACTCACCACGCGTCACGGTCCGAGGACTGGCGATGTTGGCGCTCGCCGTTTCTGTGAGGAGCGCTACGATGTTGTGGTGCCTCCCGGTCAGCGCCCCCTCCTGTCCCCAGATGCGATACATCTGGCCGGTGATGACGCCCTGCTTGCCGGCGCGCTGGAGGTCGGCCACGATCCCGCCGCCCATGAACTGCAGCGACTGCCACTGCAGCGGGTGAATGTCGGGGTCCATGGGGTCGGGGTAGGGGGGGACGAACATCCGCGGACCGGTCGATCCCATCTGGTGCTGGTCGAGGTAGAGCTGCGGATATGCCACGCGAAACATGACGTCCATCCAGTACCGTGTTTCCACCAGGTTGCCCTGAAAGAAGTCCCGGTTGTTGTCGTGGCCCGCGTAGGCGTGGTAGAGGTAGGGCATCCGGGCTTCTTCGAAGTCCGTGCCGAGGTTGGTCCGATACCAGTCGGTGACCATGATCTGGCCGTCGGGGTTCGACGACGGGATCAGGACGGTCACGACGTTGTCCAGGATCTCGAGCGTCTCCGGGTCCGTCGCTCCGGCCAGTCGGTACACGAGGTCCACGCTCGTCTGTGATGCTCCGATCTCCGTGGAGTGGATGTTGTGATTGATGACCACGGTCGCCGGGAGGTCACGGGCCAGTACCTCCGCCTCGCCGCGCGAAACGCGCCCTTGGGCGAGCGCCGCCGAAGCAGTTCGGATCGCCGTTAGACGATCGAGATTCGTCGGCGACGAGAGCGTGACGACTATGAAGGGGTTCCCCAGGGTGGACTCGCCCAACGTGTCGACCAGAATTCGATCCGAGCCGCCGGCGACGACTTCGAAGTAGGCCACGATGCTGTCCCAGCGCGCCAGCATCTTGGCGGTACCCATCTCGAATCCGAAGTACTCTTCGGGACTCGGCACGTCCTGGGCCCCTGCGCTCCAGGGAACCCCCAGAAGAAGCGTGAGGAAGATCGGGAGGGTGAAGGATCGGAGGGCACGCACAGGTGTTCTCCCGGCTCAGGATCACGTTTGAGGAAGGGGCGCAAGATAGGCGGACAGGGGGTCCCAGGCGAGCCGACACATGAGTAGATTTATCTTGCACTATTTAGTGCAAATACGACTGCAAAAGGCGAAGGGGCATAGATGACAGCCATCCATCCGCTGGATGGCCTGACGATAGGTGGCGCGCTCCGGCACGCCGCTGCGAGCCACCCATATCGCGAAGCCTTCGTGTTCTGGCCCGGGGGCTTGCGGGTGACCTATGCGGAATATGACCGGATGGTGGACGACGTCGCCCGATCGCTCTTGTCGCTGGGAATCAGGCGCGGTGAAACCGTTGCCGTTTGGGCCACCAACTGCCCGGAATGGCCCGTCCTGTTCATGGCTGCTTCGCGCATCGGGGCGGTGTTCGTCTCCGTCGATCCTGCCGGTTCATCGGATGAACTGGCCCGGGCGCTCCGCAGGAGTGCTGCGAAGGCGCTCTTCGTGGTCGATCGGTCCGATGACTTCGACTACCCGGGCATTACGGCAGAGATCGTGACGGAGCTTACCGACAGCGTTCCCGGCCTTCTGGAGGCGGCCGCGTTCTCGGCGCTGCGGTGGGTGATCTGCCTGGGAGACGAGGCCCCGGAGGGCTTCCTGTCGTGGGGTGATCTTCTGGCCCGGGGTGATGCCGTACCGTTTTCAGCGCTGCTCGACCGCGAGGAGTCGCTCGACCCGGCGGATCCGGTCTACCTGGCTTGTTCGGCCCTTGCGACAGACCCGCCGGAACATGCGATGGCGAGCCACCGCGGTGTGCTCGACGAGGCGTGTTCGGTGAGGGATGGCGAACGAGTGTCGTCGGGCGAGGGGCTGTGCGTCGCAGCGCCATTCCACCATTGGTACGCCAAAGCCGGGGGCGTGGTGAGCTGCATGGCCAGGGGAGCCACGATGCTGGTGCCCGGGCCGGCCGCCGCCGCTGAGGACGTGCTGGAATTCATGCGTGACGAGCACGCCACCGCGCTAGTCGGGCTTCCGGAAGGGTTCGGAGATACGGTGCGTGACGGGGCTTTTCCGTCATGTGACATCGATCCCCGGCGTGCTGAGGTCGTGGCAGTTGATGGGGGCTCGTCGGCTTGACCTGTACTCCGCGCAACGTGCATATAGAACGTCCTGCGAGTTCGGCACCCGTTGCCGGGCTTCGATGTCCCAACTGCACGAGGACCCTCCCATGTCCGACACTCTGTCTTGGAACCTTCGCCTCGCCCTGCGTGACGGTCGCCTCGAGGAGTTCCGTTCCTTGATGCACGAGATGGTTGAGTCGACCCAGTCCGAGCCGGGAACCCAAGCTTACGAGTGGTTCCTCAGTAAGGATGGCGCCACCTGTCACATTTACGAGCGGTATTCGGATTCCGAAGCGGCCCTAGCGCACCTCGGCACCTTCGGCGCCCAGTTCGCTGAGCGCTTTCTGGCCTGCGTCGAGCCGACAGCCCTCCACGTGTACGGTACGCCGAGCGATGCGGCTCGTGGTGCGCTGGACGGATTCGGTGCGGTCTACCTCGGCTGGTTCGGCGGTTTTAGCCGCTAGACGCGTGTAGGGCCCATCGCTGCCGGCAGACCCTGGCACCCCGTTTCGTCATTCAGAGTGACTCGTCCCCGTCGACGGGGGACGGTGCCGGCGTTGCTTCCAGTGGCTTACCTGGTCTGAAGTCCAGTGGGAGTCGAGAAGACCCCCAACAGCAATGCCCGCCCAATCTCATAAGAGCAAGCAGGGCAGTCACTTCCAAAAGTGGAGCCAGCCGGGCTCGAACCGGCGACCCCCGGCTTGCAAAGCCCATCGGTATCACCGCGAATCACGGCAAGAAATCGCATAAGTCCTTACTGGACTGCACGATCTGCCGCACTTGCCGGCGCGGGATGCCGGAAGCTGCCGCCCCTGAACAGCGGGGATAACAGCGAATCGCATAAGTCCTTACTGGACTGCACGATCTGCCGCACTTGCCGGCGCGGGATGCCGGAAGCTGCCGCCCCTGAACAGCGGGGATAACAGCGGGAACAGCGGGGCGAACAGCGGGGATTTCGAAGGCGAAGCCCCCCAGGCACCCCCATCCCGTATATGGAGTGTGACTCCTGCGCGTCGGTAGGAGGTGGGTCTCAGGAAGTGTTTAAAACACCTCGGAGGGGGTGGGTGGGTGCCCGTTCCGCTGATCGTCGGCTCGTCGCCCGGGACCGCCCTCGTCCTCCTCCGGTTAGCTCCTGCCGCGTTGGGGCGGAGGCGGTCGAGTCCGGACCGCTAGGAGCACGTCTCGGGCACGCGTACGATCCAGACTCCGCCCGACACGTGCGGCACGGCCACCCGGCAGCCGTCTGGGGACATCCAAGGATGAAGTGCCCAGCTCATGGAGGGAGCCTTCGGCAGATCCAAGAGAGTGCGTCCGGAAGGAAGGCCGACCACCCGGACCGACTTGGCCCCAATCAACTCACCAAGTCCCCCCATATCCCGCGCCCAACACCCGTTCGGGTGATCGCCTTCGTTACAGGTGCGCACCCAAAAGGCGGCCGATCTAGCATCTGGTGAGACGGAAACGTAGTTGCTGTGGTACAGGTACTCATTGTCCGCCAACGTGAGTGCGGTTCGAACCTCGCCAGTGAACATGTTTCTCTCAACGACGTGCCCTCCGGGACTACCGCCCTCTGTGCTGAACCCGTAGGGCTGTCCTGCACGCCAGGCAGCGTTGCGGCGCACCTCAAGACCCGAAGAGATATTGTCCGGCCTCCAGTAGCCGATGCTGTCACCAGCTGGAAGGTCGAGTACCAAGGCCCACGCTCCTCCCCCCCACCCCGCACCCACGGTGGGAGTGATCGCGCGGCGCCCCTCTGCATCGAACACCGCGCCCCGCCAATGATTCACCGAAGTGGGCAAGGCATTCTCCCAAGTGCGCGTGTCCAGTCGGAACTGACGTGCAGGACCGTCGCCAGCGCTTGGCTTGGCAAACAAGTACCGGTCGTCCGGCTGAACGAAGAAGCCGCTTCCCAGCTCGTCCAACAGCAACTCTGCAGACCCGCCTCCGAGCGGCACCCGATAGAGTTGCATCCCCGCGTCGAAGGCGGGGCCAAGACGCACTCTGAAGTAGACGTAGCGGCGAGTGACCGTCATCGAACCGTAGTAGTCCTCGACGAGCCGCCGGTCGTCGTCGAAGCCCTCGAGGAGGCTGCGGTCCGACCCGCTGTCCAGGTCACGAATCCGAATCTGGTAGGTGGGCCTGGGCTCGCCCCATCCGGTTGCCGTCCAGTAGACGACCGACTTGCCGTCGGGCGACCATTCCCAATCGAAGCACATGGGAGAAATGCAGTCGTTTTCACCGGGAGCCTCGATCAAGATGAGCTCATCCTCCCCCGGCCCGAGAAGATCACACCCTCCGATAGCCAGAAGCAGCACGAACGATGCGGCACCAACTGCACTGCGCCACGGTTGAGTCTCCGGCATGGCTCATTCACCTCCCCGCTCGCGAGCAGATGACGTCCCCGCACTGGGCTCCCCGGTGGCTATCGCCGAAGGCGCAGCTCGGTAGGGTGAGTAGCGGTCGCCGACTCCGTCTGCCCGGGGTCAACGTGGACCCTGAAGTGTGATGGTTGATCGTGCCCGGCAAGGCAGAAGGGGCGAGCGCCGGACCGGACAGCCGGGCTCGCGGGCAGGCTCCCGCAAGTTACGAGGCTACCCGGGCTCTAGCCACACTCCACTCGCCTGCCAGAAGCGAACGCCCCGCCCACCCGAAGGCAGACGGGGCGCGAGCACTGCCGCACAAGGCTCTTGCACCTCACGTTCCGAGGTCGAATACTGCACCATTCAGGGCGCAGCCTACCTGCCCAGGT
>JBDHIL010000027.1:0-40246 GCA_039587465.1 Gemmatimonadota bacterium
GTCTCCTGAGCGCGAGAGAGAGCCGCCTCGGCGGCCTCGACGTTGCCCCGTGCGCTCTCGACCATGTAGACGCCGAACCATGCTGCACCAAAATCGGGAGCCATCTCGACTGCCCGTTCATAGTGGAGGAGCGCGGCATCGAAGTCGTCGTCCCTGAACGCGACAGTACCGCTGTCCAGGTGGGCGGTGACCTCGGGCGGGAGGCTCTCCCGGTCCTGGAGCACGTGTTCGGGATCCAGGGAATCGGTGCGCTCTGCATCGGGCGTGCAAGCAGCCAGAGCGGCGAGACCGATCAGACAGATCACACTTGCAGACCTACGCATGCGCTTATCCCCCCCCTATTGGATTCCCTATGTGACATGCCAGGCATGTCGTCGGACTCCGTTCCCAGGCCCGCTGAGCGTCGAAATCCGGCGAGTGGGGGCTCACCTTGAGCGCCCCGAGCACGCTGTGGCACTGGGTACAGTCGTTTTGAGCATGGCAGGAGGCGCAACTCTCGAGATTCTGCCTGGCTGCCTGTCCATGACGCAAGAGCCACAGGCTCTGAGCGTCATGATAGCCCGGCCCGAGCCGACCGAAACTCGTCATCCCGGCCTGGACATGGCACTCCCGGCAGAACGCCTGGGTGTTGTGACATGTCGCACACTCTGCGTCGCGCCCGAACGCATCGGCAGCGTGCCGTGCGACGAAGTCACCGGGGTGATAGCCGCCACCGGTAGGCCCGTCATGGCACGCTACGCAGAAGCGATCCACGTGACAGGTCGCGCACTGTCCAGCGTTGCTTGCACCCAGGGTCGAGTGCGTATCCATGAAGAAGAGAGACTCGTGCGTGGACGGAGCTATCCGGGCGAGGCTCACGCCCGGTGCGACCGCATCCGCGTGCGCGACGAGTGACCGCACGGCGGAGGGAGCCGGCGGCACGTGGCAGTTCATGCACGAATCCGATGTGTGGCACGTTCCGCACTCTCCCCGCGAGGCTGACGCCCCGTGGTCTTCGAGCCACTGCTCGTCGGTGTGTGAGGGAGGAGCCTCGTAGCGGGCCCACGTAGGCGGAAGCTCCATGCCCTCGGGCGCCGCCAGCATGGCCTGGATAGGCTCCCTCTCAGCGTCCACGTGACACGCCAGGCACCGGTCGGATGTATGGCACACGGAGCAGCGACCGGTGCTGGTTTCGACGGCCAGTGCAGGATGATCCTCGAGCAGCCAGGTCGGCGCCGCGTGATCGCTGGGCAGTGGGAAGCCGGCGATCCGACCTACGCTGAGGCCCGACTCGGCCAAAGGCACGTGGCACGTGACGCAGGGGGCATCGGTCTGGTGATCTGTGGCTTGGTGACAGGTCCAACAGGTCTCCAGCTGAATGTCACCGGAAACCGACATCCTGCCTTGATCAGGAGCAGAGTGACAGGCCTCGCACGTGGGCGCGAAGTCCCCGAAGAGCGCCTCGTGGAAGCCATGCGCAAAGCGGAGGTTCCCCTCACGCCGCTCCCGCTGGGACCACGTGTCGGTGCGCTGCTCGTCACCCGTGTGGCACTGGTTGCAGAGATCGATCGACGGGAAGAAGGTCGCCCAGTCGTTCTCGGGGACGCCTTGGTGACACCCGGAACACACCGGGAAGAGCCCCTCGTGCCGCTCGTGAGGGAATCCATCCTCCTGGGCCGCCGCTGAGCCGCCGGACACCGCGCTCAGCAGAACAGCTGCCGCAAGGGCACCAAGAGTCCGCACTGCTGCGGGCACCCGTGCTGCCCTCCCCATTTCGAGTCCCATCCTCATGGCCGCCTCCGAGCAGCAAGACCCGGATCGTCGCCCACCTCGATTCGTAGGCCAGTCCAAGCTCGCGTCTGATTCCACGGGCTTTCCGGCCCGACGCCGTCGCTGCGATGGCGCAGCACCGAGACCCCACCCGCCAGCCGGGCCCGGCTGAGAACGCCCAAGTCGAAGGAAAGCCCTCCTCCGAGCGCCCTCCCTTCACCCAGGCGGAATTCCTCGATCTGTTGGAAGGTCATTCCGCTCGCTGTCACCGATATCCGCTCTGACGGGCTGAATCTCGCTGACACATCACCGGAGCTCAGGTACCCACCCGGTCCCCATTCGAGGCGATAGCCGCCCTCGAGCTGCCAGGCCTCCGCGAGTCGCCAATGCACACCCGCATTGGCTCGCCATCCGTCGTCCGTCAGAAGCTTGACCACGACCGTCGTCCTGGCGTCTGCATAGTCTCTTCGTCCGCCGGACAGCCACGTCCCAAAACGCCGCGTGGGAGACCATCCCACGCGTGCCTCCACCTCGGAGTACGAGACGGGCTCGAAGAAGCCCCAGATGGTGGACAGATCGAAATACGGGACATACCGCCGGGCCGTAGTCTCCAGCACTACTTTTCCGTCGGCGACGGGAACGGAAACAGACAGGTGGCCCTTGCCGACCCTTCCGAACCCGTTGTCGTAGTCGATCGAACCGGCGATGCGGGCACCGGGAACGGAGCTGGTGAAGTCCAGCGAAGCTCTCTCAGAGGCCAAAGCCGATCGATCGGCCAGAATCTCCCGGTGGTACCGACCCGTGACGGACGTGCGGGAGATGCGCCAGCCGGCAGCGGCACCCAGGAGATACACGCTCTGGTCCGGGAGGAACGTCTCGATGCCCCGGAGCGCCTCGTTCGCCGGTTCCCGGAGACCCCTGGCCATGCTGCGCCCACCGTAGGCTTCGACGCGCACGTCACCGAAGGTCGCCGTTGCGCTCCCGCCATCGAACGCCGCGAACCCGAGGCCGGACCGAACCTCCTGCCGCCCCACCCTGAGACGCATCGGCCCCTGCACGAGCTGCGCGTAACCCAGCAGCGCATCGAAGTCATCGTCGGCCCTGGGCCAAATGAAGTCGCTGCCGAGATCATCCCTCACCCTCAGCAGCGTCGTGAAGCTCAGTCCTTGAACTCCAAAGCCCCACGCAGTGAGGCTGACGTCCTGACTGATGGCCACAGCCCTGACCTTCGGAAGCACCCGATACGCCGTGCAAAGATCACCCAGCCGACATGCGACCGCACGGCCCTGGTAGGTGGTCCCTCCGTCCGGGGCGAAGGTCACGTCTGACAGGGGAATCGAGTCCAAGCCCAGAGGACGCAGCTCGATCATCTGTACGTTGGTGCCACCCCAACCCCGAACACCCTGAGCATGGACCGGAAACGCGGAGAAGAGGGCCAACCCCGACGCCATCACCCCGGCGCCGAGCATCTGGAGGACTCGCACTCGGCTTCCGCCCGTTCGATCCGAATGGTTCACGGCCGTCTGACCTCTCCCCTTGGACTCGGAAGCGTGTGACAGTCAACACACGGCCGATCCGGTCGGTGGTCTGTCTTGTCCTGATGGCACACGAGGCACGCGGTGCGGGTCCGAGGTACGCCCTCGAACGGTACCGTGGTGTGGCAGCCCGATCCAGAGCATGTGACATGAGCCTGGGCCGGCGGATGGGCGCTCACCGGCGGCGCAGTGTGGCATGCCGTACAATCCTTGTCCGGAGCATGATGGATCTGATGGCACTGGCTGCAGTCGACCGAGTCGGCCGGCCGGTCAAGTCCCTCTTCATGACACGTGGTACAACCGAAGAGCTCATGCCCGGCATGGGGGAATGCCACGGTCCGCACGTGATCACCACTCACCGAGAGGGTCATCTCCAACTGCCGCGGCAGCGACCCCTGCGGCCTATCGGCGTCATCGTGACACCGCTGGCAGGAATCGGACACGGGCTCCGAGTGATGACAGCTGCGGCAGTCGTTGAGCGACCGCACCATGAGGCCGCCATGCCGATCGCTGCTGTCGTGACAACTCGTGCAGTCGACGGCCCTGTGCGTCGAATGCAGGAAGGGAGGCTGCTCCTGCTGCGAAGCCTGGGCCAAGGTTCCTATCCCCACGCCAGCCAGATGCTCCCACGGATTGCCGGCATCGGTGGCGTGAGCCGTTCCAGCCGCCACGCCAGCGATGACGGTGTCCGCGTCTTCCCCGTCCAAGTCCCGGATCCCGGGCATCGTGAGATCGTCGTTGACGACGTCCACGTGGCACGATACGCAGTCGTTTCCGTCGAGGCTGAAATCGTGCGCCTTGTGGCACGCGAGGCAATTCTCGAGGGCGCCCGGCTGCAGACCACGGTGGAACATGGTGAGTGTGTCCAATCCGGCATGGCAATCGCCGTTACCGCAGGATTGTACGGCTTCCGCCGGGGTCGACTGCACGTGGGGGTTATGACACGACGCGCAGACCCCACCGTGCGGGTCCGGGTCAGGCATTTGCATCAGCGTACGCATGACGTGACAGCTGAGGCATTCCTGCCGGTCAGGAAGAATCGCAGCTTCGAGACTGGCCCTCGAGGCAGCTTCACCCTCGACCGCGTCGATCGGAGCCTCGAAGGCGTGGCACGCGACGCAATGGATGGTGAGGTCGCTCATGCCGCCGAGCTGGATCAGGTTGTTCTCGTGGCACCCCGACTGGGCGCACGTCCGGTCCACGGGGGCAAACGAGTGGACGGAGGTCGAATGGCACTCGACGCACTGCAGCCCGCTGAGCGTGGGGTCGTCCGATTCGAGGTGCACACGGTGACCTACCGAGTTGGCGATGTGGCGCCACGTCTGCGGATCCCCTTCGATGTGGCATTCCGCACAGCGCTCGTTAGGCACCTCAGCATGGGTCTCGATTTCCCCGGGGTTCTCGACCACGGCCGTGAGAGCCATCTGAGTTCGGGCCACCAGGGTCGGTTGGTGGCAGGCCTTGCATCCGAGACCTCGATGAGCGCTCTGACCGAACTGCTCGTAGGGGTCTGCCATCAAATGGCACGACATGCAGAAATCGTTGTCGTGCTGTACGAAGTCGTAGGTGCGGTAGGCGTAGTATCCACCCGCGGCCACGCCACCCATGATGACTCCTCCGAGAGCCAGAAGGAGCGGCAGTGACAAGCGGCTGAGAAAGCCGCCGATGCGATCAGGTGCGGACATTCTCTCGTCAGCCATGACGCGTGGTAGTCGGGAAGATGCCTGGAGTCATCGTCTTACGAGGCCCCGTGACCGATATCGCAGTCGGACTGCCCCACGTGGACGATCCGTGAGTATCCATCCGGAATCACTGCCCCCTGCGCGAAGTCGAATCGCCTCAATGAAGTTCGAAGGCGGGTGTGCGGCTGACCGTTGAGGCGGCCGCAACCCCATAGGTCTGCTCCACCGCGTCGATACTACCGAGCAGGAGCGCCTCGACGAGGACCGGATTGTGGACTGCAGCCCCTCGGAAGACCCCGAGCACGGCATTGAAGCGCGCTCCCTCGGCAACGGTATACCGGTTGTCGCGCGTGTTGAACTCGGTGGAAGGCACCTGATCGAGCAGGGCGCGCAATTCGGTCACCAGAGTCTCCATCCGGGTGACCGCCTCGCTCCGTGCCGTCCGGGCCTCGGTCTGGTCGGTGTGACACCCGGATCCGGTGCATGACTGGAACGTCCGCTCCTGGTCGTCACACGTCGCCTGCGGATCTGGTCTTCCCTGGGCGTCCAGGCAGGGGATCGGAGCGAACGAGTGGCCGGTCGCCTGGAACACCAGGTCGCCGGTCGCCTCGTCGGTCACCTGGAACGGGAACACATGACACTGAGCGCACAGCTTGGGATTGGCCTCCGAGTCCCCATGCGTGCCGACGATGTCCTGACCCCATTCCATGCTCGGGGGCCACCAACCAGCATAACCCAAGAGCGTGGGCCCCTCCGGCGAGTGGGGACCGCGTTCGTTCTTGGGATCCGGATTCCCTCTCCCCTGGTGGCACTTCATACAGAGGTTCGCGTCGACATCGGGCGCGTCGAGGGGAAAGCGGAGTTGGGCCTCATTGGGACCACCGTGCGGGTCGTGGCACACGCCACACGTGATCGGCATGTGCTCGCCCGGCAACGAAAGCGAGTCCTTCTCGAGGTAGGGACTGTCGATGCCCCAGGCACGAAGGGCCGCTTCCCCCGTATGGCACTGGTCGCACGTACCTTCCTGGCCAGCCGGGTAGACGTTGATCCGGCCGTGCCGCGAGGCAGCCCACTCCTCGACGAACGGCTGATGCGTGCCCTGGTGGCATTCGCCACATCCTGCGGAGTTGGCGACCCCTACGGTCATGGGTGCCAGCGGGATCGTCTCGTCCTTCGGGTTCAGGACATGCGCGAGCCCGGGCCCATGACAGGCCTCACACTGGACGTCCTCGTAGCGCGCGTCTCCGGTCGAAACATATCCGGCCGCACCCTCGGCTGGGTTGCCAAGCGCATTGACCGAGTGGCAGGCCTCGCAGAATTCCTCATCCACGCCGCTCTCCTGCAGACTGGCCCAGGCTCCGGCGTGCGCGGTCCCCTCCCACTGGGACTGGCTTTCGACGTGACAGTTTCCGCAAATCGTCAGCTTGGAGTCGCGGTCACCGTACCCGAGGAAGCTGGCCGCCGCGGAAGGCGGATTCTCGAAGAACTCTCGGTTTTCGAAGACGCCCTGCTCGTCGACACAGGCGGAGAGGGCAGAAATGGCGACGACTACCGCAGCCGCCTGAAGGGCCCTCGTCGACATCATCCTCATTGGTCTTCCTTCCGGTCTTTCTGGGGCCCAAACGGCCGGATTCCCCTAGGAGACGGACCTCCGTGGGAAACTACATGTGAACTCTAGTGCTAAGGATTGCCCGCATCAAGTGAAATTGGGGGTATATGTACGCCCAAGACTGTGGGGGATCTTCCCCTCTATTTGACGGGCTCGTCGAGAAGGCAGCCAGGCCGACCCCGCCGGCCCCCGAACGTGCAGAATCGCTCGGCGCGCGTATCGCTCGCTCATCGCCCCCCGAGACTGCGATACAAGGTCTCGGTAAAGGCACGCTCAGCTTCGTCCGACGCACCCACCGCCGTGGCGTAGTCGGCGCTGGGGGTCAAGCCCAGGATCGCGTCGAGGGTCAGGCCTTCTTCCATGAGCCCGAGCACCCGATCCCGCATGACTCTGAGCGCGTCCCGGTAGGTCCGCAGGTCCTCACGGTCCGCGAGCGGCCCGTGGCCTGGTATCACCCGCGTCTCGCTGTCCATCAAAGCGAGTCCTCGACCGGCGGCTGCGATCACCCCGTCGATCGAACCTCCGGATGCGATATCGATGAACGGGAATCTGCCCAGGAAGAACGTGTCTCCCATGTGCACCACGTTGGCCTTCCGGAAATGAACGATTGCGTCACCATCGGTATGGGCATGCGCCACGTGAAAGGCGTGGAGATCGTCACCATTGAGATGGAAGGTGACATCCTCGGTGAAGGTCACCACGGGCCACGCACCCTCGGGGGAGGCGAAAGTGGTGTCCACGGGGCGCCCGACCCGAGCGAGCACCTGGTCCATGCTCAGCCGGGCCCGGACGTTCTCGTGTGCGACGAGCAGTGCGCCACGCTCTCCCATGTTCTCGTTGCCGCCCGTGTGGTCGCCGTGCCAATGGGTGTTCAGTACGAAGCGCACCGGTTCCGGCGTTACCTCACGGATCGCTGACAGGATCTTCTCCGTGAGGGGCGCATACTGGTCGTCGATGACGAAGACACCGTCCTCACCCACGGATAGCCCGATGTTGCCGCCCCGCCCCTGGAGCATGTAGACCCCACCGCCCAGATCCTGGGCGGTGATCCGGACGGCATCCCAATCCTGGGCGGCGGCCGGTGAGGTCGAGAGGCCCAGGAGCACCAGAACGAGGGTGGAGAACCAACGACGCATCACTACCTCCCGAGGGGCCCTGGGCCCCGATTGAGAACGTTGTCGTCGCCGAGCGTGAGGCCGCCGGTCAGTCGTTCGCCCACCAGAGCGACCATGTGGAAAGTCGGTCCACGGTTCCCTCACCCACGACTTCAAAGCCCATATGCTCGTAGAACGGCAGGTTGGCAGGATCCTCCGTGCTCAGCGCGACGCCGGCGCACCCGGCTGCGATGGAGAGGCCCCGAACGTGCTCGAGCAGGACTCGGGCGTAGCCGTTCCCCCGACGCTCGGGAAGTACTCCGAGCATGCCCACGAAGTAGTGCGTGTCACGGGGTCCGGCAACTTCAGATGCCTGCCCGAACCGGCCCAGGCGGTGGAATGCAGCCTCTCCCACTTCGCCCTTCACCCGATCCAGACCCTCCCTGAAGCGCTCGAGGAAGGAGCCATCGTGAGGATGGTTCACGAGCGCAGCGGCCACCAGCTGTCCGTCCTCCCGGATTCCAAGCACCGGCCAGGCCATGGAGAAACGCACATCCGTGAAGAACCCGATCAGTGACCTGAGCCGACCCTCCGGATCTTCATCAGGGCCGAAGATGAAGCGCATGACCGGGTAGGCCCGGAAGGACTCGCAGAGAACGTCTATGACGGCCTCGCGCTCGTGGCGGGTCAGGTTCTCGACCCGTGGCGGGACTGGACCCGTCACCGTTTCGCCTAGTAGGCCGCGATCCCCGTGACCGCCTGGCCCAGGATCAGGGAGTGGATGTCGTGCGTGCCCTCGTACGTGTACACGGACTCGAGGTTCGCCATGTGCCGCATGGAGTGGTACTCGACCAGGATTCCGTTGGCCCCCAGAAGTCGGCGGGCTTCGCGCGCGATGTTGCAGGCCATGTCCACGTTGTTCCGCTTGGCCATCGACACCTGCACGGGAGTCATGGTTCCTGCGTCCTTCATGATCGCGAGACGGTGAACGAGAAGCTGTCCGAGTGTGATCTGGGTGAGCATGTCGGCGAGGCGCACCTGTTGTATCTGCTTGCCACCGATGGGGCCATCGAACATGACCCGCTCCTGCGAGTAGGAGCGCGCCTCATCGTAGCACGCCATCGCGGCGCCCACGGCACCCCATGCGATGCCATAGCGGGCCTGGGTCAGGCACATGAGGGGATGCTTCAGCCCCCCGGTGCTCTCGGGCAGGATCGCGTCTGCCGGAAGGGCGACATCCTCCATGACCAGTTCACTCGTGTCCGACGCGAGGAGGCTGAGCTTGCCCTTCTGGTCCCGCGCGCTGAACCCGGGAGTATCCGTGGGGACCACAAAGCCTCTGATGCTCCTGGTGTCTCCACGCTCGCCGGTCTGAGCCCAAACGACCGCCACGTTGGCCTGTGAGCCGTTGGTGATCCACATCTTCGCGCCGTTCAGCAGCCACCCGTCGTCAGTCCGCTCGGCGCGGGTGATCATGCCGCTCGGGTTGGAACCGTAATCCGGCTCCGTGAGCCCGAAGCACCCGATGGCCTCGCCGGACGCCAGCTTCGGAAGCCACTCGCGCTTCTGTTCCTCGGAGCCGAAGGCGTAGATCGGATACATGACCAGGGCACCCTGGACCGAAGCGAAGGAGCGAATACCCGAATCGCCTCGCTCGAGCTCCTGCATGATGAGCCCATACGCCACGTTGTTGAGGCCGGCACATCCATATTCCTCGGGAAGATTGGCCCCGAGCACGCCCAGCTCACCCAGTTCAGGGATAATCTCCTGCGGGAAGCGCCGATCAACGTAGGCGTCGCCGATAATCGGCATGAGACGCTCTTCCACCCAGCCACGGATGGTGTCTCGAACCATGCGCTCCTCTTCGGAGAGCAAGGAGTCTACATCGTAAAGGTCGACGCCTTCGAACTTGCCGGCCATCGGTAACTCGTCCTGGACTGGGGTCTGGTAGGAGAGGTGAAAACGCCCCGGGCGCCCGCCAATCTACTGTTTCGGGGGCTCCGGGGGGAGCGCCGAGGGTGGTGAAGCCTCGACGGCGCGGGAGTTCCTGAAACGCATCCAGCCGTACAAGATCTCCCGTGAGACCTTGGACCCGATCCAGACCGCGGCCGCAAGCGTGCCCAGCCACCCGCCAATGATGAGGTCGGACGGCCTGACGACGATCCACACGTAGAGCCCGACACCGGCCGCGAAGAGGAACCCGCCCAACCACCCCCACCAGGCAGCTCGCTCGCGAGCGCGGAAGCGGCACGCATCGCACCAGAGCAGACGGTCGAGCGCCATGAGGTCTTTGACTTCGAGGCAGCGGACGCAGGTGACCTCGTCGGGGTATACGTCTCTCCACGAAGCACGGTCCTTGGG
Organism: Gemmatimonadota bacterium; assembly: GCA_039587465.1. Lineage (GTDB taxonomy): Bacteria > Gemmatimonadota > Gemmatimonadetes > Longimicrobiales > Gaopeijiaceae > JBDHIL01. Next base: position 10,031 of record JBDHIL010000027.1, read on the forward strand.
CATCAGATCCCCTGCCTTAACGGCGCGACGTATAGCGCGGGTTGTACTCGAATTCCGTGTGATCCTCACCCCAACGGATCAGACTCTCCAACAGGGTGAGGCTCGTGCTACCGTCGCGGCGAGCCCGCCCGGCGATGTTGAGTCCGCGCCGCCACTGCACGCCGGACATCCCGTCACGGGCAAGCAGGGCGCTGGCGACCTCGGGACCGCTCTGCACCCGCGTGACGACCCTGACGCCGGCCAGGCCCGGATAGGTCTCGAACAGGTTGTGCGTCTCTTCTGAGAAGAGGAAGATGTAGGGCCCGACCTTCGCCCACAGGGTCCCGCCCCTGCGCAACTGTGCCGAAGACTGTACCACAGTGATCACCGCCACGTTGCCGCGGATCTCAGAGCTCAGATCGCCACCGTATTCGTAGGAGGCTTGGACCTGGTCGGGAGTGGGAAGCGCCAGCTCTGCCGGCTCCTCGCAAGCCGCCATCACGGCAGCGCTCACCGAGGCCAGAAACAGGCTCCTGCCCCGCGTCATCCCCTTCGTGTGCTCCATTGGTACACGCCTCCCGCGGCTGCCTTGGATGTCATCCACCCGCATACCACAGCAACGTTCGGGCCAAGAGCTCCATCGCTGATGCCAGGACGCCGGGGGAACCCGGATCGCCAGCTTCTCCATCCACCAGGCCGAACCAGAGCACCCGCCCACTTCGGACAGCGATCAAGGCCACGGCCGTGACCAGTGTGATCTGCCCGTTCGCGTCCCGAGCTCCCGGCACCAGCTGCACGGGAATCAACGCGACCTCGGCGTCGACCAGCGCTGCCAGCCGCAGCAGGTCTCCGTAGAGCGGATCGCCCACGCGCTCCACCTCGATCTGCATGAACATGCCGACGGGCAGATCCCTCATGCGAGCGCCGAGTCCCGGTGCCCCCTCGATCGCCCTGCCGAGACGCGGCGGGAATACCCACCTGACGCTGCTCTCCCGGGCCGCCAGCGCGAAGGCCAGCTCCGCGTCGGCATCGCCCCCCACGCCGACCTGGGCCTGAACGGGGAGCACCATCACCGTCCGGCCGCTCAGCACCGGTGGGGCGGTCGTCGTCGATCCGGGGCTCGGAGCCTCGGCGCTGCTGGACCCACATGCCCCGAGACCCACCGACAGAATGAGGGTGGCGAGGGGCACATGCGGCCGTCGGGATCGCAGGATTCGTATCATAGCCCCTAAACCTATTAAGGATCAGAATTCATTGAAGCCTCGATGTCGCCGCCGCCAAGGACTTGTGCAAGGATCTGCCGGATGCAACGTATTCTCGAGATGAAGGGAGCCCCTCCCCCGCCTACTGCCGAGAACACGACGTGAAGACGCTCCTCCCCGGGACTGCCCTGCTGGTAGTGATCGCCCTTGGAGGCACGTCCTGTGGGGACGGCACGTCCGACCCGAAGCTACCACCACAGCTGGAGTTCTCGACGCAGATCATCGACATGGTGCTGGAACGCGAGGCCCTCGTCGATCTGGTCAACACGGGCGGCCAGGCCGTGGGGCCTGTTCAGATCCAGCCCGGACTCGTGCGGGACCAGTCGGGAGCCACCGTCGCCGGCTCCCGCGTGCTGGCATCGCCCGGAGAGATCCCGACGCTCAACCCCGGCCAGGGTTCAACAGTGGAACTCACCCTGTCGCTGCCAGGCACCCTTCAGCCCGGCCAATACGACGCGGTCGTGACGGCGCGGGCGGAATCGGGCACCCGAGCCGAGCTCGTCCTGCACTTCCTGGTGCCCACCGACGAGCAGGAGGCGGCGGCCACGCTCGTCATCGGCCCCATACCCGGAGACCTGCGCCGCGGAGACGTCGCTGCGCTGTCGGTCGAGGTGAGGGATACCCTGGGCGCGCTCCTGGAGGGCGCCGAGGTAACCTGGTCAGTGGGGCCGGCCGGCGCAGGCTTCGTCGGGGGTAACGGTCAGTTCGTCGGCTATGCCTCCGGGACCGCGACGCTGACGGCCAGGTCTGGAAGCGCAGCGGATACTGTCTCGATCGAGGTCCTCGAACGCGGCGTCGAGGGCACGTTCACTCTGGTCGGGCAAGGAGAGGAGCGTGCGCGGTACACATCCGATCTGTGGCTCGCCGGAGGATACGCCTACACGGGCACGTGGAGCACCCGGGCCACGGTCGATGGGTTCCATTCCGGCAACACCATGTACGCCTGGGACGTTGCCAACCCCGCACTTCCTGTGAAGGTGGACAGCGTCCGGATAAACGCGCGGACCGTGAACGACGTGAAGGTTCGCGCCGACGGAACGCTTGCCGTAATCACGCACGAAGGTTCGGACGACGGGCTGAACGGGGTCACCCTGCTCTCACTGGCCGACCCAGCCCATCCCACCCTCGTGGGACGCTTCGACGATCGCCTCCAGCCCGGAGTACACAACACCTGGCTGGAGGGGGACTACGCGTATCTCGTGGTGGACGGTATCGGCAGCGGCCTTCGGATTCTCGACATCTCCGACCCGGCACAACCGAGGCTCGCCGCGTCCTATTATGCCGGGACGAGCTTCCTGCACGACGTCTACGTGCGGGACGGCCTGGCCTTCCTGGCGCACTGGAACGCCGGCCTCGTGATTCTGGATGTCGGGAACGGAGTCGCCGGAGGCTCGCCGGAGAGTCCCGTCGAGGTGTCCCGTCTGTGGAATCTGGGCGGTGAGACCCATAACGCCTGGTACTGGCCCGGGGCCGGGTACGTGTTCGTGGGTGAGGAGGACTTCGGCACACCCGGTCGCATGCACGTGGTCGACGTGCGCAACGTGCGGGAGCCGCGTGAGGTCGCGACCTTCCAGGTGCCGGGACAGACCCCCCACAATTTCTGGCTCGACGAAGACCGGGAGATTCTGTACCTGGCTTGGTACGGCCAGGGCATCCGGGCGTTGGACGTGTCGGGCGAGCTCCTGGGAGAGCTCGACCGTCAGGGGCGGGAGATCGCGGGGCTGCGCTACAGCCCGGGACCGGGCGTCTGCGATCGGACGGGCGACGACACGTGCACCTGGGCACCTCAGCTCTACCGGGGGCTCGTATGGGTGGCGGACATGAACAACGGCCTCCTGGCCCTGCAGCCGTCGTTCTGATGGACGCCCCGGCGCGCAGGCCGTGGGGACTCCTGTTGGCGGTGCTTCTCGCCGCCGCATGCGAGCAGGCGCCCCCAGCCGGGCGCCTACTGGTGACGTCGGGCTTCACGGATCAGGTCTTCGTGCTGGATGCCTCGACAGGCACGGTCCTCGATTCGTTGTCGATGGACCGGCGCCCCGGGGAGCGCGACGAGCCTCACGGAGTGGCGGTCGCGCCCGACGGCCTTCACTGGTACGCCACGCTCTCACACGGCGAGCCGACCCTGTGGAAGTTCGAGTCGGAGGGCAATCGCCTGGTCGGCCGGGTCACCCTGCCGACGACGGGCGCATCTCGCGTGCGCCTCAGCCCCGACGGCACCCTGGCTGCAGTGCCCGACTACTGGCGGGCCGGCTACGGAGAACCCGGCCGAGTCGCCATCGTGCGAACCGACGACCTGACGGTGGTGGGGACCCCCGAGGTGTGCGCCGCCCCGCACGACGCCGTGTTCAGCCCGGACGGTGACCGCATCGCAGTGACCTGTGCCCAGGGGGCGGGCGTTGTCATCCTGGGCGCCCCGGCGTTCGTGCCCTCTGCACGGAACGACCTCTTCGCCGACCCGGAGGCACGGCCGCGACCGATGAATGCGACCTGGACCGACGACGGCCAGCGCCTTCTCGTGTCTCTCATGGGTCGAGGCTCCATCGCGGATATCGACCTCTCCACGGGCGAGTGGACGGAGATCCCCTCGGGGGCCAATCCGGCTCAGATAGAGATGACCGGCGACGGGGGCTGGATCGTGGCCGCCAACCGCGGAGACAGATCGTTGTCCCTGCTGCCGATGAACGGGGGAGAGCCCAGGACGATCACCATTCCCGGCGCCCACCCGCACGGCGTCGCGCTCGGACCCGGTGCCGCTGTCGCGTACGTCACCTATGAGGGTGACGTGAACACGCCCGGCGGCGTGGTGGCCGTGGATATCGAGTCGGGAAGCATCCTGTGGCACACACCACTGGGGTCCTACACCCTCGGCGTGGCCTACCTCGGAGGGTGAGCTGGCACTCGCCTAGCCGCCCCGGGCACCGTAGCATGCCGGTTCGCCGCAGGTCTGTCGGAAGAACGCCGGAGCATTGATGTCCGCCCGAAAGAGCACCATGCAGAAGATCGGTCTGGCCCTCGGGCCGGTCATGTTCTTCGCCATGATCCTCATCGACCTGGATCCCGCCAACCCCGCCGTCTCGCGCATGGCCGGAGTGGCGCTTCTGATGGCCACGTGGTGGATCACCGAAGCGATTCCCCTCTTCGCCACGGCGCTGATCCCGCTCGTGCTCTTTCCCCTGCTCGGGATCGAGCGAGGTGCGGACACGGCACCCATCTACTTCAACAGCACCATCGTGCTCTTCCTGGGCGGATTCATGATCGCCCTCACCATGGAGAAGTGGAATCTCCATCGCCGCATCGCTCTGAAGATCATCCGAGCGATCGGTGGCGGGCCAGGACGGATCGTCCTCGGCTTCATGGTAGCGGCCGCGTTCCTGTCCATGTGGATCTCGAACACGGCCACGGCCGTCATGATGGTGCCCATCGGGCTCGCCATCGTTCTCGAGATGGAGGAGGACTTCGGGGTCGAGGATACCCACCCGTTCTCCGTGGGAGTCATGCTCGGCATCGGCTACGCTTGCTCGGTCGGGGGCATCGCCACCCTCGTCGGAACGCCTCCCAACCTCTCGTTTGCCCGGATCTTCGAGATCACATTCCCGGACGCCCCGGCCATTTCGTTCGGCCAGTGGATTGTGGTAGGTCTCCCGATTTCCGTGATCATGCTCGGCATCGCCTGGGTGCTCATCACCAAGGTCTTCTTCCGGGTACCCGAGCACGTGACGGTGGACGAGACCGTCGTGGAGCAGCACACGCGAGCGCTGGGGGCCGTGAGCTTCGAGGAGAAAGCAGTCCTGACGGTGTTCGCCGCGACCGCTGTTCTTTGGGTCTTCCGATCTCCGATCGAGTTGGGATTCGTGTCCGTGCCCGGGTGGTCACAGCTGCTCCCCTTCGCGGCACTCATCGATGACGGAACCGTAGCGATCACGATGGCTGCACTGTTGTTCCTGATCCCCACGCGGACGCCCGGGGCACCGGCCGCCACGCTCGCCGGGCCGGACATCATTCCCCGTCTTCCCTGGAACATCGTCCTTCTGTTCGGGGGAGGCTTCGCCGTCGCCTACGGGTTTCAGGTCACGGGGCTGTCGACCCTGATCGGCGAACAGTTCTCGGGGCTCGCCGGAGTCTCTCCGTTCCTGATCATCCTGGTGGTATGCCTATCACTGACGTTCCTCACCGAACTCACTTCGAATCTCGCGACTACGGAGATGATTCTGCCGATCCTCGCCTCCGTGGCGGTCGCTACCGAAGTGCATCCACTCATGCTGATGATCCCGGCAACGCTCTCGGCGTCGTGTGCCTTCATGATGCCCGTCGCGACCCCCCCCAACGCCATCATCTTCGGAAGTGAGCGTGTGCGGATCCCCGAAATGGCGAGGATCGGCATCGTGCTGAACCTCGTGGGCGTTCTGGTGATCGCGACCGTGTTCTACCTGTTGGGCACCGTCGTCTTCGGGATCGAGCCGGGGGTCATGCCGGACTGGGCGGTGGCCGGGGCCGGGGCGCCGTAGCGGCAAGGTCCTGCCCGCCTACCTGGCGACGGGCACCAACAGCAGGTCCTGGAAGTCGTAGCTGAAGTCCACCGCCGGCGACGCGGGCTTCATCGTTGCGTGGTCGATGCCACCCTCGGGCGTCAAGGTGAAGGTGATGAAGGCATCGGCGCGTAGTTCCCGCTTGCGCCAACGCACCAGGAAGGTGTCGTACTGCCACGGCACCATGTCGCCCACGAGGTCGGCGCTCCTCGAGAACCGGATCACGAGCCCGCCGCCCTCTTCCACAATGTCGATGTCCCCGTACCAGGCATCCCGGTAGGTGTGCGCGTATCGGCTCAGAGGCAAGGACGGGCTCGACGTCTCGTCCCGCTCCGCGGCCTGGCGGTCTTCGAACGCCTCGAGGGCCTCGGCGTTGCGCTGCGCGACCGCGCTGAAGCCGCCGAGCCAATCCCAGTCCGGCGCCTCCATGTAGTGATCGAGCACCTCGTAGGTGATGGAGTTGAACGCCGCACCCGACTCCTGATTCGTGAGGACGATGACGCCCAGCTTCAGGTGGGGAACGAAGGTCACCTGCGACAGATAGCCCGGAAGTCCCCCCGTGTGCGTGAGGATCCGGCGCCCCCGGTAGTCACGGACCCCGAGTCCCAGTGCATAGAATTGAAAATCGTGACGCAGAGGAGCCAGCTCCTCCGGGGGGTCTCCGAACCGAATGGGGGTCACGGGGCGCCAGAGTTCACGCGTCACCGACGGACCGAATACCCGGCCCCCGTCCGCCACCCGCCCCGAGTCCAGCTGGACCATCACCCATCGGGCCATGTCCCGAGCGTTCGAGAAGATGCCGCCCGCAGGGTTCACCGCATCACCCTCGTAGGGCGTCACGACCTGCACCACCCCATCGACCCGCCCGTGCGTCATGGCCGCGTTCGATACCGAGTCGGGGTGTGAAAGGCGGACGTCGCTCCCGGTCATTCCGGCGGGTCCGAAGATCCGCGTGGCCACGAATTCCTCCCAGCTGAGACCGCTCGAGGCCTCGATGACCTCTCCGGCCACCGGGTAGAGTACGTTGTCGTAGGCGTACTCGCTCCTGAAGCTCGTGGCCGGGGGGATGTACCTCAGTCGCTCGACCAGTTCCGGGCGAGTGAACGTCGTGGGCGGCCAGAACATCAGGTCACCGGCGCCGAGTCCCAGCCCACTTCGGTGGACCAGGAGATCTCTCACGGTGATGTGCCGCGTGACCCACGGGTCATACATCTGGAAGGACGGCAAGTAACGCACGACCGGGGCGTCCCACTCCAGCTTCTCCTCCTCCACGAGGATTCCCAAGGCCGTCGCCGTGAAGACCTTGGTGTTCGACGCGATGCCGAAGAGGGTCTCGGCATCCACCGGTTCCGAGGACCCCAGCCGTCGGACGCCATACCCCTTGGCCAGGACAACCTCGCCGTCCTTCACGATCGCAACCGAGAGGCCTGGCACCTCGAACCGCTCCATCACGGCTTCGACGTAGTCGTCGAGGCCCGGCGGCGGCGCGGTCTGCGCCCCACACGGCAGCGGAATGATCAGCGCGGCCGCGGCCGCGAACCCTAGCGTACGGGGAACTCTCATGGATCCTGCCTCGTTGGATATCGGAATCGGGTAATCGTCACGGCCGGGACGCGTGAGCGCCAGTCCGAAGAGTGTTGATATCCGTCACCCGGGAACTCATGTATGGAATTCCTGCCCGGTTCATCGGGAGCCCCCCGCGTTCGTTCCGCGCCGGGAAGTCTCTCGGAAATCTCACCTCGAGCGCTCGAGCTATGAGGCTCCTCCACCCGGGGGCGGTGATCTACCCGGCGACCTGTCTCGGCGGGGACGTGCCGCTGACACACCGCTTCGGACGGTACTGTCCGATGAAGGTCGTGATCGACGGCTTGGCGGTCGGCGTCAGCGACGGCTCACTCAACATGCGGGATCGTCCTGATCTGGACGCGATGAAGCGACCGATCTGGACGCGATGAACGGACCGCAGGGGCCGAGCGGGCCTCAGCAGACACTCAAGTGCGCCGACTAGGGAACCCAGGTCGTGAGTTCGGCCAGGGGCCGGCGCGCTTTGCCGTCCGGCGTGGTCTCGGGCTCGCCGACATCGAGGGTGGCGACGATCCTCTGACCGTCGGGTACTCCAATGGCGAGGCGGGCCGCGGGGTCGTCCATCACGGCTCCGGTCTTGATGTGGACGCCCAAACCCATCGCGTGCGCGGCGAGAGACAGGTTCTGGACGCCCATATATGCTGCCGCGTAGTCCTCCTCGCGGATCTCCGGGTTCTCATCCACGGTGACGGCGACTGCGAGCATCATGGGCAGGCCGGCATGGACCTCGGCGACCTTCTCCACGACCGCGCGCGCCGCTTCGGCATCCTCGACGCGCTTGGCCTTCCGCTGGCCCAGGGCCGCCCCGTAGGCGCGCCGTGACTCTGGGCCGAGCACGTAGAAGCGCCAGGGTTCAGTCATCCGGTGGTTCGGGGCCTGACATGCCGCGTCGAGGAGGCGCTCGACCTCATCTCGGGACACTGGCCGGTCGGTGAATCTCTTGATGGAGCGGCGCGCATGGATGGCATCGAAGATGTTCATGAAGCGCCGCCGTCCGGATCGAGGTCGATGGAGGCCGAATTGATGCAGTAGCGAAGGCCCGTCGGCTGCGGACCATCAGGAAACACGTGGCCCAGATGCCCGTCACACTTCGCACACAGGACCTCGGTGCGCACCATGAAATGGCTTCGGTCTTCCTCGGTGCGGACTGAGTCGTCGTTCATCGACTCGTAGAAGCTCGGCCAGCCACAGCCGGCATCGAACTTCGTGTCCGAGACGAACAGTGCGGAGCCGCAGCCCTTGCACCGGTAGGTCCCGGGGCGGGTTTCGTTCCAGTAGGCACCGGTGAAGGGGCGCTCGGTGCCCTTCTCCCGGAGGACTCGATACTCCTCTTCGGACAGAACTTCGCGCCACTCTTCGTCCGACTTCTTTGCTTCGTCCGACATGGCTCTCCTACCTGCGCGTGCGCTGCGATCCTGATGACGGTCATCTCCCTACACCCACGCGCTGTGTGCGGTCCCCGTGGCCCGGCCATGTGACTTGTTGACAGCGTACCCAAGGCATGCCCCATTGGCATCCCCACCCCGCAACCCGGAGCGATCGATGAGTTCGTCAGTCCGACACATCCGATGGGACGACATGCCCAGGGAAAAGGTCACCGATGACATTTCCCGGCGTCTGGTGACGGGACAAAGGATGATGCTCGCCCACGTCTATCTCGACGCCGGTGCCGTCGTGCCGACCCACCAGCACGAGAACGAGCAGCTCACGTACATTCTGGAGGGCGCCCTGTTGTTCTGGATCGGCGATCCCGACGGGGAGGTGGAGGAGATCGTCGTGCGAGCAGGTGAGGTGCTCCACATCCCATCGAACGTGCCTCACAAGGCGGAGGCCCTCGAGGACACGGTCGACGTCGATGTATTCAGCCCGCCTCGGCAGGATTGGCTGGACGGAACCGATTCGTACTTCCACGAGGAATAGACGATGGATCTGGGACTCAGAGGGCGGGCGGCGCTCGTGTGCGGCTCGAGCCAGGGCCTCGGGCGAGCCATCGCCGATGCGCTCGCGGCCGAAGGGGCGGATGTCGCCATCAACTCCCGCTCACCGGAAGCACTTCTCGCAGCGAGGAGCGAGATCATCGCAGCGACCGGAGTGAAGGTCGCGGCAATTCCGGCTGACCTGACCGACCCGCGATCGATCAAGGGCGTGGTGGACACCGCCGTGTCGGAGCTGGGCAAGGTGGACATCCTGGTGACGAATACGGGGGGTCCGCCGTCAGGTCCTTTCGAGGACCACAGCGCGGAGATCTGGAGCAAGGCGATCGCACAGAACTTCGAGAGCGTAGTGAACCTGGTGCGCGAGGCACTGCCCGCCATGAAGGAGCGGCGGTGGGGGCGTATCATCAACGTCACGTCGATTTCGGTGAAACAGCCGGTCGCTGGCCTGATACTTTCCAACTCGATCCGGGCCGGGGTGACTGGCTTCGCCAAGACCATCGCCAACGAAGCAGCTCCCTTCGGTGTCACCGTGAACAACCTTCTTCCGGGCTTCACGAGGACGGAGCGCCTCGGCGAGTTGGCCGAGGCCGTGGGAGGGCGCACAGGACAAACGCCCGAGAGCGTCTACGCGGAGTGGGAGGGCGAAGTGCCCATGGGGCGCCTGGGGAATCCGGCAGAGCTCGGCGCCCTGGCCGCTTTCCTGGCATCTGAGCAGGCCGCGTATATCACCGGGCAATCCGTGGCCGTAGACGGCGGCTGGATCAAGGGACTGATGTAGGACGGGAGAGGAAGATGGGTACAGCACGTCTGGAAGGGTCCGACTTCATCTGGAAGCAGGGCGACTTCATTCCCTGGGCCGACGCCCAACTGCATCTGCTGACCGTCGCAGTGCAGTTCGGAGCCTCGGTCTTCGAGGGCATCCGATGCTATGGTACGCCCAACGGTCCGGCCGTCTTCCGTCTGCCGGAGCACATCCGTCGGCTCCAGGACTCGTGCCGCATCTATCGCATGCCCCTGGAATGGAGTGCGGAAGAGCTCATGCAGGCCTGTCTCGCGACCGTGGCGAAGAACAGCCTGACGGACTGCTACATCCGGCCCATGACTCTATGGGGCTACGGGGCGGCCGGCATGGACCCGACGGCCAGTCCCCTCGAGACGTACGTCGCGGCATGGCCGTGGGGCGCCTATCTCGGTGAGCAAGCCCTCGCTGAGGGCGTCGATGTCGGTGTCTCGTCGTGGAATCGCGCCCATCCGAACACCTTCCCCGTTCAAGCCAAGGCAGGCGGCCACTACGTAAACGCCCAGCTCATCAAGATGGAGGCACTGGCCAACGGATACATCGAGGGGATCGCCCTCGGGCCGGACGGGCTGGTGAGCGAGGGCAGCGGGCAGAACCTGTTCCTGGTCCGGGACGGCGTGGTCATCACTCCGTTCCTGGACGGAACGTCACTCTCGGGCATCACCCGCGACGCTGTCCTCACCATCGCCGACGACCTGGGCTACGCAGTCCGCGAGCAACACGTTCCGAGGGAGAGCCTGTACACCGCGGATGAACTCTTCTTCACCGGAACGGCGTCAGAGGTGACCCCCATCCGAAGCGTAGACAGAATCGGGATCGGGGCAGGAGCCGCGGGGCCGATCACCCTCGATATCCAGCGGCGCTTCCTGGCCATCGCCAAGGGAGAAGCCGACGATACCCATGGATGGCTCACGCGCGTGGAGTAGCCTCATGATCGACCGCGGCCGTGCACCGTTGGAGCGGACGCCTACCAGTCGGGGCTTTCGGACTCGTCGAGCCGCTTCATGGCGGCGCGGAGTCGCTCTGCCTCTTCGTCTGAGACTTCCCGGGAAGCAGCGAGCTCGACCGTGCCGTGGCGGCTACCGCCGCGCACGACGAGCCCCACCATCATGGCCGCCGTCACCATCGCCAACGCCGGGAGCAGATAGCCGACGAGGTTGAAGCCCTCGGCAGGCGGGGACATGAGAACGGTCGGGCCGAAGTCAGCCACGAAGCCCGCCTCGATCGCATCGACCGTCCGTCCCGCCTCGAGTTCCCGGCGAACCCTCTGAGACCAGTCCGGAGACGTGCCGCACTGCATCTGGAACTGACACGAGTGCACGTCGAGGTTGCACCCACAGTCGCACTTCAGATTCTGCTCGATGAGCAGGTACTTCCGGCCGAGGTCACCCTCGTGGAAGTGGCCCTCCTGCTGCTGGATCTGAGCGTAGAGCGCGCTCGTCGGCGTTGCCGTAGGAGACGTCGCCGGCACCGCCAGCACCAAGGCTGCGGCTATCTGCGTGAACACGGGGGCAGGGATCACGTTGGTCCTCTCGGTGTGCGGTAGTGCTAAGGATCAATGAAAATAACACACGAGCACCCGATTCAGTTCCCCCTTGCGCCTGCATCGGGGTTGCGCGCGTCCGCAGCACCGAGTCTCTCGCCGGTAGCCGGGTCGATCATGATGGAGTGGGCCAGACCCTGCCTACCACGGACATCGACTCGGTGCCCCATGGCCTCCAGCTGCAGCACCGAACCCTCACTCACGCCGTCCGCCTCGATACGAATCCGGTCGGGGAGCCATTGATGGTGGACGCGAGCTGCAGCGACCGCCTCCTGAATGTTCATATCGAAGTCGACAACGTTCAGAATCACCTGCAGCACGGTGTTGATGATCGTCCTCCCGCCAGGGCTTCCCACCACCAACACCAACTCTCCCTCCCTGGCGACGATTGTCGGCGTCATCGACGAGAGCATGCGCTGTTCGGGCCGGGCCAGGTTGGGCTCGGTGCCGATCAGGCCCCGCTCGTCAGTGAGGCCCGGCCCCGCGTTGAAGTCTCCCATCTCGTTGTTGAGGAGGAAGCCCGCCCCTGGCACGACGATCCCTGACCCGTAGCCGGCCTCGAGCGTGTAGGTCACGGAAACAGCCATCCCGTCTGCGTCGACCACGGAGAAGTGTGTGGTTTCGGGGCTCTCGTAGCCCAGCTGTACATCGGACGGCCGCGACACGCCTGCCCGCTCCAGGGACAGTGCCGACGCGATCTCCGATGCGTACTCCTTGGAGGTGAGCCGGCTGACCGGAACATCCGCGAAGTCCGCATCGGCCAGGTATTGGGCGCGGTCACGGAACGCCCGCCGCATCGACTCTGCCAGCACATGGACGTATTGGGCCGTGTTGTGGCCCATCCCGGCGAGATCATACCCCTCGAGAATGTTCAGCATCGTCACCAGGGCGACGCCTCCCGAGCTCGGCGGCGGCATGCTGATGATGTCGTACCCCCGGTAGGACCCCTCCACCGGAGTCCTCTCGCGGGCCCGGTAGCGATCCAGGTCGGTCTCGGTGATGAGCCCGCCGCCCCTCGTCATCTCCTGAGCGATCAATCGCGCGGTTTCGCCGCGGTAGAAGCCGTTGCTCCGGTCGATCATCACACGGCGCAGCGACTGCCCCAGGTCGCCCTGCACCAGGATGTCCCCCGCCTGGTAGGCCACGCCATTCTTGGAGAAGGCTGCGACCGTGGCCGGGTACTCGTCGGCGCGTCGGATCAGGGACGACAGCCCTCGCGCCAGTCGCTCGGTGACCTCGAAGCCGTTGTCGGCCAGCTCCACCGCGGGGTTCACCAGGCTGCCCCAGGCCATGGAGCCGTAGAGCGCATGAGCCCTGTCGAATCCCGCCACCGTCCCGGGGACTCCGACGGCCAAATGGCTGTTGTGGTGCGTAGTCCGTGAGTAGGTACCGTCCTCGTCGAGCCACATCGTCGACGTCGCGGCCAGCGGAGCCTTCTCACGGAAATCGACAGCAGTCGTGGTCCCGTTGGGAAAGCGGATCACCATGAACCCGCCACCCCCGATGTTGCCGGCCGCGGGATGGACGACTGCCAACGCAAACCCGGTGGCGATGGCAGCATCGACCGCGTTCCCACCCTGGGCCAGGACGTCCCGCCCGACCTCACTGGCAAGCCAGTGTTCAGAGACCACCATTCCGCTCGGTGCACGCAGGGGGTCCGTCGATCGGGCTGCAGCCCCTGAGGCGGCCGGACCAGGGGACGGAGCCCCAACGAGAGCGACGAGAAGCAGCAGTGCTGGGAGAGCCGTGATCCGGCTCAGGGGCGAGGCAGGCATGGATATCCCTGAATGAGGAGTCGAGTGAGGAGCCGATCCGATTGCCGTCTGCCGGGAACCTCCTGCACCCCGGCTGTCCGCGCCAGGCCTGATTGCAGACCGCTCGCCCGCGGGTTACTTCACCCGTGCACAGTGCACCGGACGAAGAACATCGACAGAAGGGGCAGGACCGGATGGCCATGAAGCGGCGGGACTTTCTCAAGAAGGCGACCACGGGCGCAACGGGCGCCGTCGCTCTCTCGGCTTGCGCGGGGGCAGAGACCGCAGAAGTGGAAGCAGCGGCGAGCGGCCCCCGGGTGAACTGGCGGATGGCCACGAGCTTTCCGCGGAGTCTGGACCTCATCCATGGCGCGGGTGAGCGTGTAGCCGAGCGCGTAGCGGCCCTCACAGGAGGGCAGTTCACGATACGCGTATACGCTGCGGGCGAGATCGTCCCCGGCCTTCAGGTGATGGACGCCGTCATGCAGGGCACGGTTCAGTGCGGACTCAGCGCCGGCTACTACTACATCGGCAAGAACCCGGCGCTCGCTTTCGATTCGTCGGTCCCCTTCGGCCTCACGACGCGACAGCAGATCGCCTGGTTGTACCACGGCGGGGGGCTGGAGCTGATGAACTCCATCTACGCCGACTTCGGCATCGTGACCTTTCCGGCCGTGTCCACCGGAGGGCAGATGGGCGGGTGGTTCAGGGAGCAGGTCGGCAGCCTGGCGGATCTCAACGGACTCAGGATGCGCATCCCGGGGATGGGCGGCGAGATCATGGCGCGCCTCGGCGTCACCGTTCAGGTGTTGGCAGGGGGTGACATCTACCCCTCGCTCGAGCGGGGAGCCATCGACGCCACCGAATGGGTGGGTCCGTACGACGACGAGAAGCTGGGCTTCCATCGGATCGCCAAGAACTATTACTACCCGGGGTGGTGGGAGCCCGGCCTCGCAGGTTCGCTCCAGGTGAGCCAGGAAGCCTTCGATGAGCTCCCGGTCGTGTACCGGGAGGTGTTCCGGAGTGCCTGCGCCGAGATCTTCTCCAACAGCCTGGCTGCATACGATCAGGCCAATCCAGAGGCCCTCAGGCGACTCGTGCAGGACCATGGAGTGAGCCTCCGGCAGTATTCGCCGGATATTATGGAGGGCGCCTGGCGGGAGTCGAACTCCTACCTCGAGGAAATGGCTGCAGATGACGCAGCCTTCCGGCGGGTGTACGAGAACTGGAACGCATTCAGAGCCCAGTCCTACCCGTATTTTGCCGGAAACGAACTCGCGTTCGCGAACTTCGCCTTCCCCAGGATCGGTCGAGCCGACATGCAGCCCTGACGGCCTCCTGAGGGCAGAGCATCTCTACCCTCATCCACTCGATACTACACACGCGGCGAAGACGATGTGTGGGTCCGGCCCCAGGCGGCGGTCCCCGGCTGGCCCAGTCCGTTGCGCGGTCAGTCCCCTCGGCACTAGGGTGCTGAACGTGTCGGTCGCACCGGCCCCGGGGGAACAAAGGAACAACGGAACATTGGAACCCGGGAACCGAAATTCGTGATGCACGTACGAGACACAGCTCGCACGGCACCGACCCCGCTAAGAGTTCACACGAGAGAATCCGTCCTTGAGCAATTCGTCCAAGAAGACCCTCGGCGGTCTGGCTGTCCTTCTCCTCCTCGCATCGTCGCTTTCCCCGGGCGCACTCGCGGCGGCGCCTCAGTCCGATGAGGGACGGAAGCTCGCCCTGGTCGTGGCGATTTCCGACTACGGAAACCCTGGTCCCAACCCCCTCACGGGTGAGCCGATGCGGCGTTATCGGGATCTGAACGCCAAGAACGACATCCCCCTCATCCGCGGTGTTCTCGAGGTCCAGGGCTTCGCGAAAGAGAACATCAGGGTCGTGGCGGATGCCGAAGCAGATGCGGAGGGGATGCGGGAGGCATTCCGCTGGCTCATCCGTGAGGCCGATGAGGGAGACGTGGTGGTCTTCCATTATTCCGGCCACGGACACCGCATGACCAACGACAATCCGGCGGAAGACGAAGAGACCGACGGGTACGACGAACTCCTCGTCCCCTACGGCTCCCACGACGAATTCTACGACGGATACGACGGGTCCCTGCACATTCGGGACGACGAGGTGGGCGAGCTGCTCGCCCGCCTGCGCCAGACGGTCGGTCGCACCGGCAACGTGACCTTCTTTCTCGATGCCTGTCACTCCGGCACAGGCACCCGCGGCGGCCAGGAGTTGGCTGCCCGGGGATCGGCAGAGCCCCTGGGACCGCCGAGCGGAGGGGTCGGCGACGCATCCGATGTCGGCACCGGCATGGAAATGGGCAGAACGGCGGCTACCCGCGGGGGCGGCGACGAAGAGGATCTCGCTCCCTTCGCCGTGTTCAGTGCGGCCAGCCAACGGCA
The DNA here is from genome assembly GCA_039587465.1 of Gemmatimonadota bacterium. Classification (GTDB taxonomy): domain Bacteria; phylum Gemmatimonadota; class Gemmatimonadetes; order Longimicrobiales; family Gaopeijiaceae; genus JBDHIL01. The sequence continues at coordinate 25,826 of JBDHIL010000027.1, forward strand.
GGTGGCCTACGAGACCTACGATGTCGACGGTGAGACCCGGGTCGGCTCCCTCTCATACGCCCTGGCCCGCACTCTCGCCAAGGCAGCGCCCGGAACGACCTACAGGGCTCTCTTCGCGGACATCACTCGGGCCCTGTCGGGCAAGGTCCGCCAGACGCCACAAGTGGAGGGCACCATCGACGCACAGCTGTTCTCCAACCGCCTGAGTCCGCAGACGCCTTACGTAGAGGTCGATACGGTGGTGGCCGAGGCCGGCATCGTGGCACTCCGCGGCGGCTCCCTCATGGGTCTGAACGTGGGGACGGTACTCTCGGTGCAGGAGGCTGGCGCGTCCCGACCCGACGAAGAGAGCGCGTTGGCCAAGGTCACCGTCGTCGAATCCCAGCCGCTGGAGGCCCTGGCTGAGATCGTCGAAGGAACGCTCGACGATAGTGCCATCGGAGCGTGGGCATTCATCACCCAGCGCACGTTCGGTGACCTCGCTACGCGCGTGCAGTTGGACCCGGAACTGCGGGAGTCGGACCGCGACGGCCTGACCCGCGTACTCGGGGGCCTCGGGGTCATCGAGTTCGTCGAAGGCACCCCTGACGTCTTCGTCTCTGCCGGAGACGGAATCGTCACCGCCTTCACGATGGCGGACAGCCTGGTCCTCGCTCGAGGCGCCACCGACGTGGTGCGCGTCATCGAGAACTTCGCCCGGAACCAATACCTCAGGCGACTGGACTTCCGTTCCGAGGACTTCCAGGCGACCCTCGAAATCTCGCCCACGGAAGTGGAAAGGGATCGGCTCCGACGTGTGACCGGCTGCGCCGATCCGGACTGGGCCAACGCCTCGAAATCCCCGAAGCACATGGGTGGTGGCCAGTGGCGGATGAGCGTGGGAGACGCATATCATCTCCGGGTCACGAACACTGGTGAGAGGCGCGCGTTCATCGCTCTTCTCGACCTCATGCCGCGGGGTGAAATCGACGTTCTGAGGCCCCGCGAGGACGAGGCGGCGTCAGCGTACGAACTGGAGCCCGGGGCTACTATGGACCTCGGGTGCTATCTCATCAGCGATGATATCGGGTACGAGACACTCAAGTTGTTCGCTACGGCCGAGCCTCAGGACTTCCGGGCCATGTTCGAGACGAGAGGCACCCGGGGGTCGGCCGGCGCCGGCGACCTGTCCGACCTCGAGACGGTCTTGTCTCGTTCGTACAGCAACACGCGTTCCGGCGAAGTGGGTGCGCCGGGCGGTTCGGCCACCACGGTGGCCCTTCAGATTCACGTGATTCCAGGCCGCTAGCGCGGCGCCCCCGCCCGACTGAGGGCACAACACAAGGAGCAGTTGAGTGGACTCTAGCAAAGCCTCCCGCGTACGCTTTTTCGCGGGCATCGCGATGATGGCGCTGACCGCCGTCGCGTGCGGAGATCAGGCGAAAGGACCGACCTCGAAGGCCGGTCAGTTCGAATCCCGTTCCTCGAAAGCGGGACCGGACGAGGTGATGATGGCAGCTGCCCTGGGGTCGGCGCTGGCGGACGACAACATGACGAAGACCATCGCGTCGATCGAACCCGGGCAGACTGTGGCGGGCCTGCTGAACTCGGGTGACAACCAGCTCGACGACGGCTCCTTCTATGACGCCTGGCTCTTCGAGCTGAGCAGTCCCGCGGAGATCCAAATCGCGATGTCCTCGACCGAGGTCGATTCATACCTGTCCCTCTACCAAGGCCACCCGGGGCGCCTGGGGACGCACATGGGGTCCGATGACGACAGCGGCGGCATGCCCAATGCTCGCCTTGCCGGTGAAATCCCTGCCGGCGCCTACACGATCATGGCGAACAGCTTCGGCGCCGAGGAGACAGGTGCCTACGAGCTCACGTTCATGCTGGGCGGATCGGGTAGCGGCTCCACTGCCGGGGGTTCCTCGGCCAGCGGCTCCAGCTCGGGATCGTCGTCGAGCGCAGTGCTCCGTCCGGGCTCTACCTCGAGCGGATCTCTTTCCGCGAGCGACCCGGCATTCGACGACGGCTCGTACTTCGACGAGTGGACCCTCTCGGGCCAGGGTGGCGAGCGCGTCACAGTCACGATGACCTCGGACGAGATCGACTCGTATCTGATCGCCTTCCGGGGCAGCAGCGTGGCCGGCGGAGAGTACATCACGGAAGACGATGACAGTGGCGGGGCGCTGAACGCCCAGATCACCATGACGCTCCCGGCCTCCGGAACGTACACGTTCGCCGCCAACACCTTCGCGGGCGGTGAGACCGGAGCCTACGACATCTCCGTGGTCGCCGAGGCTGCCGGCGCCGGATCGGCGACGTTCGCCACCGGTGGGACCTCGGACGGCAAGTACGCGCTTCTGGTCGGCATCGATGACTACCCTGGGACGGGCAGTGACCTACGCGGGCCGGTCGAGGACGCGCGCATCATGTACCGTGCGCTTACCGAGCGGTTCGGATTCGACCCCCAGAACATCGTGGTCCTGAACGACTCCGACGCAACGCGTGACAACATCGCCAACGGTATCGTCCAGCACCTGGGTCAAGCCGGACCGGACGGCACTGCGGTCTTCTTCTACTCTGGTCACGGCACGCAGATCGGGCGCAACATCGGCCTGACCGGGGCTCTGGATCCCGAGCCCCGGGGCGACGGTGACGAGGCGATCTACATCTACGGCTACGACCAGGAGTCCTCGGTTCTCCTGGACGAGGAGCTCGGGTTCCTCATCGAGACCATCGACGCCGGCAAGTCCCTGGTGGTCGTGGACGCATGCTTCTCCGGTGAGATCACTCGGGGCGCGGGCGATGCCCCGCAGTCCAAGATCGTGGACATCAACGATCCGGAAGTAGCCGCGAGCATTCGCCTGCCGACGAACTTCATCGGCTCCGAGTTGAAGGCCGCGGGTGAGCTGCCGGACCTGTCCCTCTTCTTCGGGGACCTCGCTTCGATCGAGAGGGCCTTCCAGCAGCCTCAGCGCCACATCATGTGGGGTTCCTCCACGGAAGAGCAGGTGTCGTGGACCAGCGGGCTGGGCAACAATGCCAGCGTGTTCACCTACTACGTGGGTGAGGCACTCATGTCGGCCCCGTTGACCTCGTCGTTCCGCGACCTCGCCGGTCCGGTTCACGACAACACGATGGAGTACATCCGCAACAACGACATGACCGATCAGAATCCCCAGATGCGCGGTGACAACGCGAGCATGACGTTGGGTGAGTTCTTCGGCGTGAGGTAGGAAGGCGGCGGTTCAGCGCCAAAGCAGAGAGGCCGGTCGGGCGTGTTGCCCGACCGGCCTCTCTTGTCATCTGGGGGCCGGGGGGAGAGCCGCTACCGGATCACTCGGAACACCCGGAGGCGGAACGACCCGGTGACATCCTCCCGCAGCGCGGAAGCGACCACCGTATAGGTGCCGCCTTCCGGCAGCGTCGCCTCGATTCGGGAATCCAGGTTGCCGGCGCTGTCGTCATCCGACACGGCCCAGGCGAGGTCCGGACCCACGAGGTAGAGGAACGGGTCGAAGTCTTCGGCGACGAGCTCGAACACGACCTCCTCGCCTTCAGTCCCGTCGTAGGTGAACGCCTGCGCGTACCCGCCCCCGGAGGTCATGCCATCTGTCTGTCGCAGAGTACCGCTGATCTCTCCACCGAAGACCAGGCGCGCAACCGGGGGGCCGACGTCTGCGACACTGGACGCGTCGGCCATCGTTCCCGTCGTGGCCGACCCACCGTCCGGGCTCTCCATGGAACCCGGATCGGTGGACACCCTCAGCAGGAAATTGCCGCGGGCCGACGTGTCGAACGAACTCGGGAGCAGCAGGACCTCGCCGCTCGCGGGCATGGTCAGAGACAGGCGCGGGTTGAGTGTACCCTCGGAGTCATCGGCTGTGAGAACGCCATCCAGCCCCCCGCCGAGCACGTAGAGATACCCGTCGAACCCTGAGGCCAGGACGTCCACGTACAGGAACGTCCCCGGGGGAGCGCGAAGCGTCCAGGGCTGCACCGGACGGCCCGACTCCGGATGGCGCACGTCGCCGGACAGCGTTCCCTCCAGCTCCTCCTCCAGGCCTATGACCCGCCCTTCGGTGTCGAGGCCTTCGAGCAGCTCTGCCGCCCGCTCTGGAGAGAACTCGAAGACACCTCCGCAAAGCTCGGCCGCGTCGACCACGCTGGCTTCGAGTGTGTAGCGCGCCCCGTCGTCCGCCGACGAGAGCGGGCCAGCGAAGACGCGGTACGCCCCCGTCTCGGGGAGCTCCACGCAGATGCGGGAGTCGAGGTCACCGGCGCTGTCGTCATCGGACAATGGCTCGTCGAAGCCGGGTCCATCGAAGAAGAGATAGGTATCGAACTGATCCGACGTCAGGGTGACGGCCACGCGGGTGCCACCCATACCCTCCAGGCTCCAGCCCTGCACGGGGCGACTGCGGAAGTGGACCTCGTCCCCGGCCATGACGCCGGTGACGGCCGTCTCCATGCTCAGGGACCCGACGGTGAAGACATCGTCCAGGTTCCCCTCCAGGTACTCGTACTCCCCCTCACCCTCTTCGAACGGCGGGACGCACGACTCCGGATTCACCGGCCCAGGGAGTTCGGACGCCACGAGGGAGAACGCGCCGGTGCCACCGCCAAGTGTCGACACGACCACCCTGTATTCTCCAGTCTCGGAGAAGGTCAGGCTGACCCGGGAGTCGCAGCGTCCCGCGCCGTCGTCATCGTCGAGCCATTCCTCGAGCCCCGGCCCGATGACTGTGAGAAAGGAGTCGAAGTCACTCGAGACGAGGTCCACGGAAAACGAGCTGCCGGCCACGCCCTGGACGGCCCAGGCCTGAACCGCAGAGCCGTAGAACGAGGGATCCGTATCCGTCAGTGCGCCTGAAACGTCGTCGCCGACCCGCAGGACACGTCCCTCAGTCGGCAGGTTGGCGAGGTCGTCCACCTCGTTGGTGGTGGAGGCACCGCCACATGCACCCTCCGTGGGCACCGCAGACAGGCTGAACCCGCCCGTCCCCGCGTTGAGCGACGAGGCCACCAGCCGGTACTCACCCGGCTCGTCGGGCACGAAGCAGATGCGGGAGTTCAGGCCGCTCCCGCCATCGTCGTCGCGAAGGCCCTCGTTCAGACCCGGCCCGACGACGTAGAGAAATGCGTCGAAGTCATCGGACCGAAGATCGATCTGGACCTCTTGCCCCTGCTCCGCACCAAGGGTCCATACCTGGACCCGCCGACCACCGGCCGAGAGCACGTCTCCGTCGGAGAGGCTGCCCTGCAGCTCCTCTCCCACCGCAACCGTGCGTCCCTGCGTGTCGAGGGCGCTGAAGATGGAGCGTCCCTGCTGGGCGTCGACTTCACCGGGCGCGCAGAGGACCGCGAGGACCCCGGTCACGGCCAGCCAGGTACGGCACTTCATCACTCGCCCCCACCCACGGCACATCCCCCGTTCTTGCAGAGGCGCTCGGTCCTCCTCAGCGCATTCCGGAGCGGTCCGGGACTCATGGGGATGTCGTGCCCCTCGATACGGTACGCGTCCAGCTCCTGAAGAGCCTGCAGGGCCTCGCCGTCGTCTCCGTTCTCGCTGGCGCGGAGGTATCGCAGGTAGGAGACGTGGGGATCGGCATCGCGCATGGCCATGGCGTCGGCCACGACCCGGTTCAACTGCTCGATCTTGCCCTCGTCGTAGTACTCCTCGGCCAGGCGGAAGAGGTCGAAGAACGGATCTGTCTCGAGTTCGATGACGAGTTCGCCCCGCTGGTCGAGCTGGAACGTCCCGTGATCCGGTGTCTGACGGTCCTGAGACTCGCGAGAGACGTTCGTGGCCACGAACTGGGCTATCTCACTCACGGTAAGAGAGCCGTTCGCGTCTCCATCCGGAGATTCCTCTTCTCCGGTGCCACCCTCCACCGCCCTGCGGAAGCCCTCCAGCAGCCATCCCGTGAATAGCGAGTTCCCGGGATACTGCTCGTTCTCGTCGAAGGCCTTCTGCGTTTCGGTGGCGGACGTGATGACGTGCCGGCTCGTGCGGCGCATGAGGACGTCCGGCTCCGAGAAGTTGGTGCCGCTTCCGCGCGTCTTGAGCCCGTTACGCTCATTCAGGGCGATGCCCGTCTCGCATGCGTCGAAGATGGCCAGAACGTGTCGCACCTCGAGTTCAGCGAGCTGTTCGAGCAGGTCTTCGATCTGGAGATACTGGCGGGTCGCGGCTCTCGTGTCCGGAAAGTCCTTGACGTCCACCGGCACGATGTAGGCCTGAGTGTCCACCCGCTCACCCACCTGAAGGGGGGCAGAGATGCCGTGGCCGGCGAAGAAGAACACGACGTTGTCCTCGGGCTGCAGCGCATAGAGTTCGTCGATGGTGCCGAGGATCGCCGTGCGCGTGGCCTCTTCGTCAGTCAGGAACCACTCGTCCGGGGACTCGAAGCCGAAATTCTCGACGAGCATGTCGCGGACCGCGACCACATCGTTGACCGCGTTGTCCAGATGCTGCCACAGCGTTTGCTCCTGGTACCGGTCCACACCGATGCCCACGAAGACATACCGTCCGACTGCAAAGTCCTCGTCCTTTCCCGCAGGCTGACCCACCTCCCGCGAGCGTGTCGTCGGTGCGTCCTCCTGGGCGTACGCCGGCGACGCGGCCAGGCACAGCCCGGAAGCCAGCATCAGGAGTCGATACAGGGGAAGATGCGTGTGTCTCATAGAGTCCAAGGTACGTCGGAAGATTCGTCAGTGACAATCACGTTCCGCGAGGCCTCGCCCAAACGTGCCCCTGTACGGACTGTTTGGATTACGGCCGGGGGCTTCCCCAGGTTCCCCCGCACCCGTGCGCCGGACGGATCCGATCGATGCCGCCCTCCCGGTTCAGCCGCCGAGACGGGCCACTGCCTGGGAGGCCTCCACAGCGGGGGCAAGGGTCGGGTCTGCCTCGGCCCACATGGTGAGGAAACTCTGATACCTCTCCAGAGCGGACGAGGTTTCCCCGTTCTCCTCAAAGGCTCGCCCCATGGCCAGGAGCACGTGAGGGCGGAAGGTGCCTCGCAGGAGAACTTCGTACTGCTCCAGCGCGGCGTCCCAGTTCCCCGCCCCGGCGTAAGCCTCGCCCAGGAGGAAGACCGCCAGAGCGTCGTACCGGGGTTCGGCGGTGATCCGGTTGAGGAGCTCAATGGCCTCGGCGTAGTCCCCCGATCGCAGCCGCTGCACGGCCTCGGCGGTGGCGATCACCTGCCCGGGGCTCGCGGCTCCGCCGAAATCACCATAAGTCCCGGACCAGGCAGTGTCTGGAAGTGCATCCAACGCCTGATCGAGGAGAGCAGTGTCGCCTGTCCACGCCGCAACGACCGCGGCCGCGATGGCCTCGGCAGTGCGGGCACCATCACCGAGATTCTCGGCAAGTTCAGCCCGGGAACTCTCCCACTCTCCGGTGAGGAGAGACCAGCCCACCAGGCCACCCGCCCTGGAGGTAGAGGGCAGGTCCCACAGCGCCGGACCTATCCCGGCGGAGTACTCGACGGCGGCGGTCAGGAAGGGGAACCCCTCCTGCGCCTCGGTCGTGAAGAGACCCATTGCTGCACGGGACCGAATGGCGGCATCGGACTGGAGCATGCCCAGGGCCACCACGTTCCTCCGAGCCATGGGCTGAGTGAAGAAGTACGCCTCGGCCGCCTGCATTTCCCCGGGAGAGCCCCAGTAGAAATCCCATGCGTACGGCCAATATTCCAGGTATTCATCCTCGGGATTGACGGTGGCCGCCTGGTCCAGATACGCCCGGAACTCCTCCTCCCGGCCTTCTGCCAGCAGGAGGCCGATGAGATGGATGTAGTAGGGGCTGAACGAGGGTCTCAGCTCCACGGCGCGGGCGAAGGCCAACTCCATCTCGCCCTCGTCAGCCCTGGACATCCACGGCAGGTGGGCCGCTCCCTCCCCGAGCATATTCCACGCTTCAGCGTCCTCGGGGTGGCGGGCGAGGTGACTGCGCAGGGCCGCGATCCCGCTCTTGTCGCCTTCGGTCAGCCCCGCACGCACCCGGAGGAGAATGCGCTCGCGCTCCGGCAACGCCTCGGACATCCCCTGAGCCCGTTCCAGGGCCTGGAGCCCTTCCTGGGCGCCTGGAGCCAGCCAGCCCCAGACCTCGGACAGGCGCCACCAGGCCAGGGCGAAGCGCTCGTCGGCCACCGCGGCCTCGCGGAACGCCCCCGCGGCGTCTTCCAAGCGCAACTGCCGGTAAAGGGCCTCGCCCCTCAGGTACGCCTCGAGGGCATCCAATGACTCTGTGTCCAACGCCCGACCGCGAAAGTCCGAACCGCCCTCACCCACGAAGAGGGCCGCCAACTGCACTGTGAGAGCGTCCACCAGACCGAGCATGCCGTCGAGGCCGCCCTCCACCTGCGCGCCATCCACCCGGCTGCCGTCGGCCAGGTCGAAGACCTCGGCAGCGAGCCGGATCTGCCCTCCGGCGTTGACGGCGCTTCCCCGGATGGCATAACGGGCGGCCAGTCCGCCCGCGACACGCAGGGCCGCTTCCAGTTCAGCCGTGGTGGTCTCCCCAAGCTCGGAACGCCAGCGGGCGACCACGCTGCCGGCGTTGATGGTCCGGAGTCCCCCGAGACCCTCGAGATTGGTGGTGAGGAGATCCACCATGCCCTCTCCGTAGACGTCGAGGCCATCGCCGCGGACCTGGAACGGAAGCACGGCGACCGCCGCCGAGGTAGACTCGGCCCCAATGGCCGTCGGCCCCAGGAGGGACTCTCCTCCCCGCACCAGGACGAAGAGACCGGCCACGCCGAACAGCAGCGACAGAGCCACGACGCCGCCGGTCATCGCACGGCCCCACGTGAGGTAGGGAAGCCGGCCGGCCCGGAGGCTTGCCAGGGCGTCGGCGGGGGCCACCTCCCAGTCAGAGGGCCTCTCCCCGGCCGCCTCGGCCTCATCGGTGGAGGGCAGGGACTGTACCCAGGCCGTGGCCAGGACCACCACCAGTCCCACCCCAAGCAGCACCACAGCCACGGGCCCCACCCACGACGGGAGCGACAGCAGCCCCATGAGCGTGTCCACCAGCTGGAGCACCACCCATGTGGCACCCAGGTAGACCACGAGAACCTGGACGATGCGCGCCTGCTTGAGCCGTGCGAAGAGGGAGGGCCGTTCGCTCATCCTGATATCAGCGCATCCGTGGAGTCGGGGCCGCCGCGACCCGGCCCACGGTGAACTGGTAGATGATCTGGAGCGTGCCCCAGAGACACCAACACGTGTGCTGGTGGTGCCTGGACGATCCGGGCACGGTGGACGGGTTTGCTCAGCGGGAGGGCAGGCATGGCGGACCAAGATAGGGTGGCACCGCGAGGGGCGAAAGTTCGCTTTCTACCAGTGGATTGGAGCGAATCATGCTGACCCTGCATGGCCCTCCGGGCCTCGACCGTCCTCTCCCGAGCGACGCCTGGCCAGCGTGAGACCGTCTCCCACGGGCAGCAGACTCAGCGTGACACGCTCGTCCCGAGCAAGCTTCGCATTGATCCCGCGGATCGCCTCGGTATCGGCATCGACCACATCGGCATCGACTACCTTGCCTTCCCAAAGCGTGTTGTCCAGCGCGATGAGCCCACCCGGCCTGACGAGCCGGAGCGCCTGCTCGTAGTACCCTTCGTAGCCTTCCTTGTCGGCGTCGATGAAGGCGAAGTCGAAGTCACCCTCCCTGCCCTCGGCGAGGAGCCGATCGAGCGTTTCCGACGCGGGGGCCAGGCGCAGGTCGATCTTGTGCGCCACCCCGGCCTCCTCCCAGAAGGGCCTTCCCACGGCGGTCCACTCTTTACTGATGTCGCACGCGACCAGCGTGCCGTCGTCCGGCAGGGCCAGGGCCACCGCCAGAGCGCTGTACCCTGTGAAGGTGCCCACTTCCAGGGCGTGCCGGGCCCCCACCAGCTCCACCAGGAGGGACATGAACTGCCCCTGCTCCGGGCCGATCTGCATATTGGCCGTGGGGAGCGTGGCCGTCGCCTCCCGAAGTCTGCGGAGTACATCGGGCTCGCGCACGGACACGTCCACGAGATAGGCGTATAGATCGTCGGGAAGGTAATGGGTCCGGCGAGTCACTTTTCCTCCATCACGGCGCCTGCACCTCCAGAGCCCGCCAGCAATACCACGCCACCACACTCCGCCAGGGCCTGTACGGGTCGCCCAGCGGTCCCATCTCCTTCTCGGTCGGCGGGTGCTTCATCCTCATCACGGCAGCTAGCCCGTTCCGCACGCCCAGGTCGCCTACGGGCCACACGTCGGGCCGGTGCAGCCGGAACATGAGGTACATCTGGGCTGTCCAGGGGCCGATGCCTTTCACCTGCGTGAGGCGGCGCAGGACCTCCTCGTCACCCCATTCGTGAAGATCGTCCAGCACGACCTCGCCGGAATCAACCTTCCGGGCCAGGTCGCGCACGGCCGCCAGCTTCGCGCGCGACAAGCCCGCGCCGCGCAGGGTCGTCTCCCGAACACGGAGGACCTTCGCCGGCACGACGTCTCCCTTCAGTGCCTCCACGAAGCGTCCGTGGATGGTCTGTGCGGCCTTCCCGGCCAACTGCTGGTGGACGATGGCCCGGCACAGGTAGTAGAAGGGATCTTCTGATCCGCCAGGATAGCGGATGGGGCCGACAGCCTCTACGACGGGGGCGAACGCAGGGTCCTTCATGAGCCGTCGGCGACCACTCTGCCACAGGGTTACCAGCTCGCCGGCGCTCAACCCGCTGGCCTCGCCATCCAGATCAGGCCGCCCAGAACCACCAGCTGAATGAAGATGAAGGGGATGACGCCTCGATAGATCGCGGTCGTCGGGATCTCCTCGGGAGTGACCCCCCTGAGGTAGAACAGGCTGAATCCGAACGGTGGAGTCAGGAAGGACGTCTGCAGGTTCACCGCCAGCACGATTCCCAGCAAGGTCAAGTCGATGCCGAGGATCTGGGCCGGGACCACGATGAGCGGCACGATGATAAAGGCGATCTCGAAGAAGTCGATGAAGAAGCCGAGGACGAAGACCACCGCGTTGACGACCAGCAGGAAGCCCAAGGCTCCGCCGGGCACTCCGGTCAGCACATCGGAGATCCACAGGTCTCCGTCCAGGCCGCGGAAGACCAAAGCGAACGCCGTCGATCCGATGAGGAGGAAGACCACCATGATGGTGAGGCGACTGGTCTCCTCCATCGCCTGCTCGAGCGTCTGGAGGCCGAGCTGCCTGTTGAGCGCGGCCAAGACCATTGCGCCGACAGCTCCTAGGGCACCGGCCTCCGTGGGGGTCGCGACGCCGGCGAAGATGCTCCCGAGGACGACTACGATCAGCGCCAGAGGGGGAAGCAGAGAGACGAACACCTGCTTGAGGAGCGCGGCACCGGACGACCGCATCTCCGGAGGCAGGGCCGGCGCGACTTCCTTGTCGAAGAACGCGAGCACGATCACGTAGATCGCATACATCCCCGTGAGCGCCAGGCCCGGGACCAGGGCCGCCTGAAACAGGGCACCTACGCTCACACCCATCTGGTCGCCCAGGACAATGAGCACAATGGACGGTGGGATGATCTGTCCCAACGTCCCCGATGCGGAAATCACGCCGAGGCTGAAGGACGGCCTGTAACCGTTCCGCAGCATGACGGGCAGCGAGATCAGTCCCATGGCCGTGACACTGGCACCGACCACCCCGGTAGCTGCTGCCAGCAGAGCACCCACGAAGATGACTCCGAGAGCGAGGCCACCGCGGAATCGCCCAAAGACGGCGCCGATCGTCTCCAGAAGCTGCTCAGCGAGCCGGCTCTTCTCCAAGACCGTGCCCATGAAGATGAAGAACGGGACCGCAAGAAGCGTGAAGTTCGACATGATCCCGAACGTCCGCTCCGGGAGCGCGTACAGGAGCACCAGGTCGAAGGAACCCGTCATGGCCCCAAGAACCGCAAAGAAGAGCGCGCTACCGCCGAGGGCGAAGGCCACGGGGTAGCCGCTGAAGATCAGCAGCAGCGCCCCGAAGAACATCGCCGGGCCCCAGAGACCCATCATGCCGGGAGGTCCGTTTCCGGCAGTGAATCCTCAGGTCCCGGGCTGGCTGAGGCAGTCGCCTCGTCGCCTGTGATGATCTCGATCTGCTTCACGATCTGGCTGAGTGCCTGGAGCAGGAGCAGAGCGAAGGAGAGGAGGATGACGGCCTTGATGGGATAGCGTGGCAGACCTCCGGGATCGGGCGAGACTTCTCGTATGGACCAGGAGTTGGACACTGCCGGCCACGACACCCAGAGCATCACGAGAGTGAACGGCAGGAGGAAGAGCACACTCCCCGCGAGATCGATCCACGCTCGCGCCTTCCGGCCCAGCCGCGCATACAGGACGTCGACACGAACGTGTACGTCGTGGTTCAGCCCATAGGCCGCACCCAGCAGGAAGATGAGGCTGAACATGTACCACTGCATGTCGAGGTAGGCGTTCGAACTCAGAGACACGCCCGTATACCGCGTAAGCCACCGCGCGAGTGCATTGAAGGCCCCGACCAGCACCATGATCAGGGCAAGCCACCGGATGGCCGCCCCGATCCGGTCGTTGAGACCGTCGACTAGGCTGGAGAAGCGTTTCAGCAATGACATCCGCGCATCATGCAGGGAGCACGGTCGTTGGGCAATGACGAGAGGCGCCGACCTTCGCTGCGACCGAATGCCGGTCTACAACAGGTACCCGCCGTCCACGGGTACGACCGCCCCCGTGATGTGCCGAGCCGCCTCGGAACACAGGAATAAGACCACCCCAGCAACGTCACGTGGGTCTCCCAGCCGGCCCAACACCGAACGTTCGCGCGCCTTGTCCAGGATCTCCGGCGGAACTCCGTCGGTCAGGCGGGTGGTGCGGATGTAGCCCGGCGCCACCGCGTTGACGTTGATGTTCCGGGAGCCGAGCTCGACTGCGGCGCTCCGCGTCAGGCCAATCAGGCCTGCCTTGGAAGACGCATAGTTCGCGAGCCCGAACTCACTGCGGATGCCGTGGACCGAGGTGATGTTGACGATCTTGCCGTACTCCTGAGCCCTCATGTGCGGCGCCACCGCCCGGGTGAAGAAGAACGCCCCGTCGAGATTCGTGCGGACGACGGCCTCCCACTCGTGATCCTCCATGCGCCACAGTGCTCGGTCCCGGCCGATCCCAGCGTTGTTCACCAGCACCTGGATCGACCCCAGTTCCTCCATGACCTCCGCCACGAAGGCGTTGACGTCCTTCGAGTCTCGCACATCGCAAGCGCGGAGATAGCTCCGCACTTCCTGCTGCCGGAGTTCTCGGGCGACGGCCTGGGCGTCGAGGCGAGCCTGGGCACCGTCATCCTTGAAACAGAACGCGATATCGGCTCCGCGCTGCGCCATCTCCAGAGCCACCGCCCGCCCGATTCCGCTGGATGCGCCCGTCACCAGCGCTACCTGTCCGCGCAAACTGGCCGCGTCGAAGAAGGGCTGCGGCTGGGTCTCCGCAGTCACCTCGTCCAGAAGCTGGGTCACCGCGTTCGCGACGTCGTCCTGCTCGTGTGAAGAGAACTCATCGCGGCCGTTTCCCCCGGGTTGCTCGAGCCTCGTGGGCTCGAGGGGGGACTCATGGTCAGGCATCGGGACAGCTTATGCCTGAGCGGCCCTGCCGCGCAATCACGGCCCAGGCCAGACCGGCGGGGTGGTGGTAAGGACGCTCCCCCCACCCCGCCGGTCAATTCACGAACAGTTCTGGAACGCCGGCAGGTGATCCTCCAGCGCGGCCCGTCGCACGTTCCCGAACACGGTGCGTACGTCGTCCGGCAGGTCCTCCGCGAGCAGCAGCAACGCGTCGTACATCGCGACCGTCGCGGCCTCACCCTCGGCAGCTGCCGCACACGCGAGCGCACGGCTCTCGAACACGGGCACGTTCGTCGCATCCCACTCACTCGCGGGGACGTCGAGGTCTCGGGACAGGAACAGCCCCGCCACCGCGTCGATATGTTGTCCCTCGGACGAGACGATGTTCAGGAACGGCGTCAGATCACCCAGATCCGCCAGCACCTTCGCGTACGTCTCCCGCGCTCGGTACTCGTCCTGAATCGCCGTCTCCATATCGGCGATCATCCCCGGGTCCGGTGGCTCCGGTGGCTCCGGCTCATCCGCTGCGCACTGCTCGAACGCCGGCAGATGACTCTCCAGTGCGGCCAACCGCACGCTCTCGTACACGGTGCGGACCCCGTCCGGAAGATCATCGGCGAGCAGCAGGTCGTCGTACATCGCGACCGTCGCAGCCTCACCCTCCGCCGCGGCCGCACACGCGAGCGTCCGGCTCTCGAACGCCGGCACATTCGTCTCATCCCACTCGCTCAACGGAACGTCGAGGTCTCGGGACAGGAACAGCCCCGCCACCGCGTCGACATGTTGTCCCTCGGACGAAACGATGTTCAGGAACGGCGTCAGATCACCCAGATCCGCCAGCACCTTC
>JBDHIL010000085.1:0-2010 GCA_039587465.1 Gemmatimonadota bacterium
ACAGCGGCTCGCGCGGTCTCGGTCATCAGGTGTGTACGGACTCTCTCAAGCAGATGCAGTCGGCCGGCGAGAAGTACGGCATCCGGCTTCCGGACCGGCAGCTGTGCTGCGCGCCGATCGTGTCGCCGGAAGGGCAGGAGTATCTGGGGGCAATGTCGGCAGCGGCAAACTTCGCCTTCGCCAACCGGCAGGTGATGACCCACTGGGCGCGGCGGAGCTTTGCGGAGGTATTTGGCGACGAGCATCGGATGGATGTCGTCTACGACGTCTGCCACAACATCGCCAAGTTCGAGACCTTCGAAGTCGACGGCAGGAAGCGTCGCGTGTGCATGCATCGAAAGGGCGCGACCCGCGCCTACCCGCCCGGGCATCCTCAGACACCCGAGGCCTACCAGGAGATTGGACAGCCGGTCCTGATACCTGGGGACATGGGACGTTACTCGTACGTTCTCGTCGGTACGGACCAGGCGTTCACGGAGACATTCGGTTCGACCTGTCACGGCGCCGGGCGGCGCCTGAGTCGCAAGAAGGCCAAGAAGGAGGCGCGGGGCAGGGATCTGCTGCAGGAGATGACGGACCGGGGAGTGACGGTGCGGGCGGCGGGGATGGCTACCGTAGCGGAGGAGATGCCGGAGGCGTACAAGGACGTTGCGGACGTGGTAGAAGTCGTCGAGGGTGCTGGGATCAGTCGGATCGTGGCGAAGCTGGTGCCGATCGGGGTGATCAAGGGGTAGGGGGAGCAGATCACGTCGATCGGCCGGAAGCCTTCCGGCCTCGCTCTGCGCCGTCGAGGAAGAGGTGTAGGCCGAGCAGAACCGCTCGGGGTGTCGCTCGCTAGAGCGAAGAGAGGCCCAGTGGGATTATCTGCGGGCTCGGACACCCTCTTGCGGTTCTTTGGTTCCGGCACGCACGGTCGCGCGCCTTGGCTGGAGGCGTCTCGCCGGAGTCGGGTGTCACCTGCTATGAAGGAGTGACCGAGTGGTCAGCTCAGCAGGGCAGCGGGGGGAGAAGGGAATAAGGGAGAGGACGATCTTCGTTGGTTCGCGCCTGAATGGTGCCTCGAGACCTCATGACCGCTATGCTTCGCCTACGATGCAAAGAGCATCTCTGATCGGCCTTTTTGCGCTCGTTCTCTGCGCCCCTGTCCGTGCAACCGAGACGGAGCGGCTCTACCTTTCCGGTACAGGCCCGCACGATGCTGTCGAGTGGGAGTTCTCGATCGATCGGGGCCGCAGAGCGGGTGATTGGACGACGATTCCCGTTCCATCGCAATGGGAGCTCCAGGGCTTCGGCGAGTTTGCCTACGGAATGGACGATGAGGTGAGAGCCGAAGTCGGCTCGTACCGGACGCGATTCGCGGTTCCGGGCAGCTTGCAGGGGCGCCGAATAGACCTGGTCTTCGAGGGCGCGATGACCGACGTCAGGGCGACCCTCAATGGGAAGCTCGCAGGTCCGCCGCATCAGGGAGGGTTTACTCGCTTCTCCTACGACGTCACGGATCTGGTCCAGTATGGCGAGGCTGGCAATCTCCTCGAGGTCGAAGTCTCGGAAGCATCTGACGACCGGTCAGTAAACGCTGCCGAGAGGGATGCGGACTACTGGGTTTTCGGCGGCATCTACAGGCCGGTCTATCTCGAGGCGCGTCCCGCGAACGGCATCCGACACGTAGCGATCGATGCTCGGCACGATGGCCGTATCCAGGTCGATATCGAGATCGATGATCTTGCGAGGAAGGTCGAGGTCAAAGGGAGGGTGGTCGATGGACGTGGAACGGTGGTTGGAGCACTGACCTCAGGGCCCGGCGACGTCGAGACAGGTCTGGCTTTGGTGGGCACCTTCCCGGGCGTAGAGCCGTGGAGTGCCGAGAGGCCACGGCTCCATACGCTGGAGGTCGAACTTCGTGAGGGAGCAACGGTGCTTTACCGCCTCAGCCGGTTGTTCGGTTTTCGCACGATCGAAGTTCGAGAGGGTGACGGACTGTTCATCATCGGTCGGCGCACGCTGCTGAAG